>DATATE010000190.1:0-10700 GCA_036268955.1 Pseudonocardiaceae bacterium | reverse complement strand
CGGAAGCTAAGCCTCCCAGCGCCGATGGTACTGCACTCGTGAGGGTGTGGGAGAGTAGGACACCGCCGGACTTAATGTGAAGAAGGCCAGGGGCCTTGGTCGAGACGAGTAATTCGTCTCCCAAGGCCCCTGGCCCTTTTTTATGTCCAGTCAGGTCGTCCGCTACTGGCTTTCGAGCAGCGTGCCGCTTCTATCCAGCTCAGCTCACCGCGTTGCGTAGGTGCTGGCGCGGGACAGGCCCACGTAGCTCTCGGCGAAACTCCGGGCCGCGGTGGGGGAGGTGACGAGGTGGCGGAGGCGCGCCTGGCGAAGCCGCATCTCGAACCCGGTGTCGCCGGGGTACTTGTGCAGCAGTTGAGTCATCCACGCGGAGAACTCCTGCGCCTGCCACACGCCGGCAAGGCAGTCGCGCGAATAGTGGTCGAGCGGTTCCCGGTTTCCCGACCCGTACCAGCAGCCGAGCGCCTCGGCGAGCACCCTGGCGTCCTCGATGGCCAGGTTGAGGCCCTTCGCCGCGGTGGGTGGGACGACGTGCGCCGCGTCCCCGGCCAGGAACAGCCTGCCGTGCTGCATCGGTTCGGCGATGAAGGCCCGCATGGAGGTGATGCCCTTTTCCAGAATGGCGCCCTCGACGAGCCGATGGTCGTCAGCGCCGAGCCTGGTGTGCAGTTCCGCCCAGATCCGC
The DNA here is from genome assembly GCA_036268955.1 of Pseudonocardiaceae bacterium. Taxonomy (GTDB): domain Bacteria; phylum Actinomycetota; class Actinomycetes; order Mycobacteriales; family Pseudonocardiaceae; genus CAJCJE01. Next base: position 10,015 of record DATATE010000190.1, on the reverse strand, counting down.
TCGTCCGGCCACATCCCGAGGTCGTCGTCGGGCGAGACCTGGAGGTACTGCCGGCTCAGCTGTGGTGAGCGCATGCTGTGCAGGGTGAATCCCCGGTCATGCACGTTGTAGACGAGTTCCTCGCTGACCGGTGGGGTTTCGGCGAGGATGCCGAGCCAGCCGAACGGGAAGGTGTGCTGGTAGGGCGCGAGCACGCTACCGGGTATCGCCGGCCTCGATACGCCGTGGAAGCCGTCACAGCCCGCGACGAAGTCGGCCCTGATCTCGACCGGCTGACCGTCGAGCGTGCAGTGCACGGTTGCCGCGTCGCCGGTGATCGCGGTGATGGTGACGTCATCGACGCCGAAGTACGGGGGCGCCCCTGCGGACATCCGGGCGCGGATCAGATCCTTGACGACTTCCTGCTGGCTGTACATGCAGACGCCGTGGCCCGTCAGCTGCACGGTGGAGATCCGGTGCCGTTCGCCGTTGAAACAGAGTTCGAAGGCATCGTGCACGGTGCCTTCTCGATCCAGCCGCTCACCGACGCCGGATTGGCGGAGCAACTCCGCGGTGCCCTGTTCGAGCAGGCCGGCGCGGACCCTGCGCTCGACGTACTCGCGGCTGTGTCGCTCCAGCACGATCGAGTCGATCCCGTCCAGCCCCAACCGGTGCGCCAGCACCAGCCCGGCCGGCCCGGCCCCGATGATGACTACCCGGCTGCGCAACACGCGCATCCACTACCTCCAAGTTCGCTGATGGAGGCTCGTCATGAATCGGCGCCGCTGGTGAACAAAACGACGTGTCGTCCCGAATCCACCATTGCGTTGCCTCGCCGGTGCTGGCCAACAGGATTGCCAAAGGCGACTGTACAGAGCCGGTCGTCAGTCTTGTTGACAACATCGCCGGCTGTCAATCGCGACTCGGGAAAAATACGTCGATATACGCAGATGTGCCCAGTCGACTGTGAACTTTGCCCGATGGCCTGGGAACCGCTTGACCGGTCGCGTCGAGACCTGACAGGGTCTTGACCTGCTGTCGACATCGCCATGAGCCGCAGGGAACCGGGTGAAATGCTCGATGTGACCGCAGCCCAATCCGTTCGAGGAAATCGTTACCGATATCGGCCGGCGAGGATCAGGGATTCGATGATGTCAATCTTGGGGGATCGTTCCGGGCGAATCGGGCCGGAACGCCGTGGGTATTCTCCGAGCCGGTATTCACTGGGAGGGCGGTCGCGATGATCGAGGTCGGAATCAATTTCTTCCCTGATGTCGACCACCGGGAGAAGCCGGCCGACCGTTACTTCGCGGAGTGTCTCGACCTGGTGGAGCTGGCGGATGAACTGGGCTACCACCACGTCCGCATCGTCGAGCACTACTTCCATCGCTATGGTGGCTACTCGCCCAACCCGATCGTGTTCCTGTCCGCGGCCGCGGCGCGCAGCCGTCGGCTGAGGCTGGTCACCGGCGCGGTCCTACCCGCCTTCAACCATCCGCTGAAGCTCGCCGGTGAGATCGGGATGTTGGACGGGATCTCCGGCGGACGGCTGGAGGTGGGGTTCGCGCGCGCGTTCCTGCCGCACGAGTTCCGTCGCTTCGGCGTGGACATGGACACCAGCCGGGCCAGGTTCGAAGAGGGTGTGGACACCGTGTCGAGGCTGCTCGCCGATGAGCAGGTCGAACAGCACGGCAGGTTCCACTCCTTCCCGGCGACGACGTCGCTGCCGCGTCCGACGCAGCGGCCGCACCCGCCGCTGTGGATCGCCGCGCTGTCCAACGAGCAGAGCTTCCGGCGCGCGGGTGAGATGGGTTGCGGCATCATGGCCAACCCACTGGCGGCCGAGGCCATGCGGCACAACCTGGAGATCTACCGTGAGTCCTGGCAGGCGGCCGGGCATCCGGGCCGGGGACGGGTCATGCTTGCCTTCCACATGCACTGCGCGCCGGACGCGGACACGGCGAAGGCGGCGGCGGAGGGGCCGATCAACGACTACCTGGCGAGCCTGGTCGCGGCGGCCTCGGACTGGACGAGCGGCGCGTCGAGCGCGGACTATCCGGGCTATCAGGAGATGATCGCCAAGCTGGCCGAGGACGATTTCACCAGCGTGCTCGGCCGGGGCGCCGCGCTCGTCGGTACCCCGGAGGACGTCGTGGAGTCGCTGCGTAACTTCCACGAACGATGTGGTGGGTTCGAGGTGGCCAGTCTCCAGGTGAACTTCTCCTCTCTGGCGCCGGAGCTGGCCCGGCGATCGGTGGAGTTGTTCGGCAAGGAAGGGCTGCCGTTGCTCGCCGAACAGCGGGTCAGCGTGGCATGACGGAGCGGGCGCCGAGCTACTCCGACCAGGAGCCTGGTCCGCGTGACGACTACCTCGGCTCGTTGCGGCGCAGCCGGCTGAACAGGACGCGTGACGACCGGCCACCGGTGTTTCATCTGGCCGGGCGCGAGTGGGATCTGCTGGCGAGTGTGTTCCCGCCGGTCTTCTCCCCGTCCACCCAGGCATTACTTGAGCTGTTGGACTTCCCGGTCGGCGGTTCGGTGCTGGAAATGGGCTGTGGGGCCGGGGTCATCGCGGTCAGCGCGGCACTCGCCGGGTGCGCGCGGGTGGTGGCCACCGACGTCAATCCGGCAGCCGCGCGCAACGCCGAACTCAATGCCCAGCGGCACGGCGTGGCGGACCGGGTGCATTGCGTGTCCGGTGACCTTTTCGAGCCGCTGCACCCGGAGGACACCTTCGATCTGGTGTTCTGGCATTCCAACTTCGTGCTCGCACCGACGGCGATGGACGATCTGAACATGCACGACCTCGCGTACGTCGACCCCGGCTACCGGGCGCATTGCGGTTATCTGGCCCAGGCTCCGGATCGGGTGCGCGAGGGCGGTGTCGCCCTGCTCGGTTTCAGCAGCAGGGGCGACCTGTCCCGGCTTCGGTCGCTCGCGGCCGATGTCGACGTCGAGGTGGACGTGCTCGGCACGAACCCGGTCCAGGAGCGGGACACGGTCGTGGAGTACCAACTCCTGCGCCTGCGATCAGGATCGCCACGGTCGACGCGGCCAGGATCGACTTGGTGAGCGAGGGGAACACGATCAGCAGTGGCGGCCGGCCCGGTTCGGTCGGCACGACGCCACCGGTGCCGTCCGTGCCGGTGCTGTTCGCGGTTGTCGTGCTGTTGGCCGGCGAGTTCCTGGCGATCTTCGACATCTCGGTCGTCAACGTGGTGCTGCCGGTGCTGCAGACCAACCTGCACGCCAGCAGTTCGCAGGCCTATCTCGTGGTGGCCTGTTACGGGTTGACCTATGCGAGCCTGCTGGTCATGGGTGGCAGGCTCGGTGACGGTCACGGGTTCCGTCGTGTCTTCCTCGTCGGCGTGACGGTGTTCGGACTCGCGTCCGTCGCATGTGGACTGGCGCCGACGATGGGCGTGTTGATCGTTGCCCGCGCCGTGCAGGGCATCGGATCGGCGTTGTTGTTCCCGCAGGTGCTGGCGGGTATCCGGCGCATCGTGCCGCCCGCGCTGCGTGGTAGGGCGGTTGGCGCGTTCGGTGCGGTGCTCGGTCTTGGCTCGACGGTGGGGCAGCTCGGCGGCGGTCTGCTGACCCAGCTGAACCTGGCCGGCGTGGGCTGGCGGTCGGCGTTCCTGGTGAACGTCCCGGTCTGCCTTGTCGTCATGCTGGTGGCCCGTCGGGTGCTGCCGGCCCAGCGCGCCGCCGGGAGCAAGCTGGACCTTCCCGGTGCCGTGCTGCTCGCGGCAACCCTCACCGCGCTCGTGCTGCCGTGGTCGTTGGACACTGGCGGCCTGGGGAAGCTGGACAGCACGCTCGCCGTCGTCGCCGTGGTGGCGTTGGGCGCGGCGTTCCTGTGGTGGGAGCGTCGAGTGGCCCGTTCGCGCGGCGCGCCGCTGCTGGATTTCGGGCTGGTGCGACAACCGGCCTTCGGCATCGGCCTCGTACTGTGCCTGATGTTCTTCGGTACCCAGGTGCCGTTCTACGTGATCCTCTCGCAGACCGCGCAGCGCGCCGCGGGTCTCGGGCCGCTGGCCTCGGCCGAGTTGTATGCCGGGCTGGGGATCGCCTTCCTGCTCACCTCGATGCTGGCCGGCCGGGTGGGCACCCGGTCGGCCACGGTGTTCACCATCCTCGGCCCATTGCTGATGGCGGCGAGCTATCTGGGGCTGCGTGCGGTGTCGGTCACCGAGCTTCGGCCGGGTTCGGCGCTGGTGACCCTGTTGCTGGTGGTCAACGGTCTCGGCGCCGGGCTGGTCGCGCCGACGTTGATCCGCTATGTGCTCTCCGATGTCCGACCGGAATTGTCGGGGCTGGCCTCGGGTCTGCTGGCCACCGCGCAGCAGATCGCGAACTCGGTCGGCGTTGTCGTGGCGGGGGCTGTGTTCCAGTTCGGCCAGCACGGCACGGACATACTGGCCGGGTTTCGGATCACGATGTGGTATTTCGTGGCGCTGGCGGTGGCCAGCATCGTCCTGTCGGCAGCGGTCGCGGTGGCCAGGAGGACACGGCGTTCGAGCGCGGCCGCGACGCAACCATGACACGGCGCCAGGGCGTTCTCGGTAGCTGACCGGCGCGGTGACCTGGTGTTCAGTCGTCGCTGGGTACCGAGATACCGAACAGGCTCTCGTCGGTGCCGGCGTCTCTGGTCAGTTCGTTGAGGGCGGTGACGATGCGCCCTTCCTCGAAGGTGAAGTGCGATTCGAGGATGGCGGTGAGGCCGTCCAGTTCGCCGCGAACCCGCTTCGCCTCGGCTTCGTCGGGCTTCTCGGACATGCCGGCGACCAGCTTCTCCACGTTGTCCAGGATCGACCGCACCAGTTGGTGGTCCTCCAGCAGCTTCACGATGATCGGCCGAAGGTTGGGATAGTCCCGTGCCAGCAACGGAAACGCCCCGGCGTCCTCACCGGTGTGGTGCTTGGTCAGCGCGGCGCAGAACGACAGACAGTGCGCCTTCAACTCGCGCGGTCGGTCGCGCCGGCCGTCGAGGTAGCCGCCGACATCGTCCCGGAGCTGTGCCAATTCCTCTCGAAGCCACTGGTGGATCTCGATGAGTTCGGTGCCGAACGCGGTGAGGCGGTCGGCGGAGCCACTGGAGGTGCCCATGATCGGCGATTCTATCGATCGCGGTCACCGGCGCACGGGAATTCGGGTCATCCGCCGGACGGGGGCAGGCAGCAGGCCTTGACGACGCCGGCATCGGGATCGGTGAACACCGCGTTGTCGCAAGAGGTGCCGCCGGTGGTCGGCTTGTCGATGAAACTGGTGCCGGCGCCGTGGGCCACGGTTCGGGTACCGCCGAACTCAAGCATTGGAACGTTTCAGTCTGCGGCCTGAGAATCAGGTTATTTCGGGAATCGCGTTGCGTCAACACTCGCCCACGGCGACATGATCAACTCGCCGGTCGTCGGACCGCCTGGTGGTGATGGTCAACATGGCCCATGCCGGCCAAGGAAGCGGCCGAAGTCGGGTCGAAAGCGCGAGTCGGAGTGAATTTTTCACTTTATTCACGTAATAAAGTTGATCAATTCGGGCCGACTGTTAATGGCCTTCTCGCTGTCGAGTCGCTCCATTTTCTGGGGCGATAACCAGTTGGCTGCTTGCGAACGTTCTCATTGAGGCTGGTGTTCGCTGAGGTCAGGGTCGGGCGACCGGCATGTTCAAAGCCTGTGAGTTCTCTCATGAGGTATTGGTGAAATCTTTAGTTTTCGGCGTGCGATCTCCTTTTTGGGTTTTCTTCCGGCTGGCGTCATGGCAACGTTCCGCGACATACCTTGTGGTCGACGTGGACCGGGTCGTCGATTTCGGAGACTCACATACTGGACGGTGAACTGGTTTGGACCACGCGCTTGGTGATAGTGCGGACGGGGCCGTTGCGATCATCGGCGTATCGTGCCGGCTGCCGGGCGCGGCAGGGCCGGATCAGTTCTGGGCCGCGGTGCTGGCCGGTGTCGACGCGGTCGGGGAGCCACCCGAGAACCGACGCCATCACCTCGGCGAGGACCTGCGCGAATTCTCCCGCGCCGGCTACCTCGACCAGGTCGACGGGTTCGATGCCGAGTTCTTCGGGATCTCCGCCCGTGAGGCGCGCGCGATGGACCCGCAGCAACGGCTGGCGCTGGAGCTGGCCTGGGAGTCTCTTGAGGACGCGGGTACGGTTCCCGCCGCGCTGCGAGGCACCCGTACCGGGGTGTTCTTCGGCGTCACGGCCGACGACTACGCGACGCTCGCCGGCCGGTTCGGCGCCGCCGGGATCGATCACCACACGCTGACCGGTCTCAACCGAGGCGTGGTCGCCAACCGGGTGTCCTATCTGCTTGGCGCGCGCGGGCCGAGCATGGTGGTCGACACCGGCCAGTCCTCCTCCCTGGTGGCTGTGCGCCTGGCCTGCGCCAGCCTGCGCGATGGCGAGTCCGAGTTGGCGTTGGTCGGCGGGGTCCAGCTCAACCTGGTGTCGGACAGCACGACCGCCGCCGCCCGGTTCGGTGCGCTCTCGGTCGACGGTCGGTGTTTCACCTTCGACGCGCGGGCCAACGGCTTCGTCCGTGGCGAGGGCGGCGTGGCACTGGTGCTCAAGCCCCTGGGGCGCGCCGTTGCCGACGGCGACCGGGTGTACGGGGTGATCGCGGGGAGCGCGGTCAACAACGACGGGTTCGGCGACGGTCTGACCGTGCCCAGCGCCGAGGCCCAGGAGGCGGTGATCCGCGCGGCCTGCCGCCGGGCCGGAGTATCGCCGGAAGCGGTCGGATATGTCGAGTTGCACGGCACCGGAACCCCAGTCGGGGACCCGGTGGAGGCCGCCGCGCTGGGTGCGGCCTACGGTGCGCACCGGGCAGGCGGCCCGCTGCTGGTGGGCTCGGTCAAGACCAATATCGGCCATCTGGAAGGCGCCGCGGGCATCACGGGCCTGCTCAAGACCGTGTTGGCGGTGCACCACCGCGAACTGCCGCCCAGCCTGAACTACGAGCGGCCCAACCCCGACATCGACTTCGACGCCTTGAACCTGCGGGTGCTACGCGAGCCGATGCCGTGGCCCGCGAGCCGAGTATGGGCCGGGGTGTCCTCCTTCGGCGTAGGCGGAACGAACTGTCACGTCCTGCTCACCGCCGGCCCGGCCGAGGCGCCGGCAACCCGGCCCGCTGACTCGGACACGGTCCTGCCCTGGGTACTGAGCGCACGGTCCGCGACCGCGCTGCGAGCGCAGGCACGCCGACTGGCCGACCAGGTCGAACACCGCGCCGACACGACAACGCGGGACATCGGCCACTCACTTGCCACGACCCGCCAGGCGCATGCCCACCGCGCGGTGGTGGTGGGCCGTGGCCGCGCGGAACTGCTGGCCGGTCTGCGGACGCTGGCCCGCGACGAGGCCGCACCGGGAATCGTCCGCGGCGTAGCCGGGCCCGCCGCCGAGGCAGGGCCGGTATTCGTCTTCCCCGGCCAGGGGCCGCAGTGGGCCGGTATGGCCGTGGACCTACTCGACTCCTCGCCGATCTTCGCAGGCTCGATGGCCAGGTGCGCGGCGGCCCTCACGCCCTACGTCGTCGACTGGTCGCTGATCGCGGTGATACGGGGCGAACCGGAGGCGCCCGCCTTCGACCGTCCTGACGTGCTGCAACCGGTGTTGTGGTCGATCATGGTGTCCTTGGCCGCGCTCTGGCGCTCCTACGGGGTACACCCGGCCGCGGTCGTCGGGCACTCGCAGGGCGAGATCGCCGCCGCCTGTGTCGCGAATGGACTGTCTATTGAGGATGGAGCGCGGATCGTCGCCCTGCGCGCCGCGCTGGTCGCCGAGGAACTGGCCGGCGTCGGCGGCATGGTCTCACTGGCGCTGCCGGTCGACCGCGTGCACGAACTGCTCGCCCCGTGGGCGGGCCTGCTGTCGGTCGCAGCGGTCAACGGTCCGTCCTCGACGATCGTCGCAGGCCCTCCCGACGCACTGGACGAGCTGGTCGGCACCTGGTCCGAGCAGACTCCGGTGCGTCGTATCGGCGTCGACTATCCTTCACACAGCTCCGCTGTTGAATCGATCAAAGATCGGCTGATCGAGGCGTTCGAGCCGATCCGGCCACGTGTGGGCGAGGTCGCGTTCCACTCGACGGTGACCGGCGGTCGCCTTGACACCAGGCTGCTCGATGCCGAGTACTGGTACCGGAATCTGCGCGGCACGGTCCGGTTCCAGGACACCGTCGAGGCGCTTCTTGCCGAGGGACATTCGACGTTCATCGAGATCAGCCCGCATCCGGTGCTGGTCGGCAGCATGCGTGATACGGCGCTGGCCGCGCGCCGGGACGCCGTCGTCATCGGCACGCTGCGGCGTGGCGAGCCAGGACCGCGGCGGATGGTGACGGCGCTGGCCGAGGCCCAGGTTCGTGGCATCGAGTTGGACTGGACGCCGGTCTTCCCCGGTGCGGTCCGGGTGGACCTGCCGACCTATGCCTTCCAGCGCGAGCGCTACTGGTTGGACGGCGTCACCGCGCGGGCGGTAGAGCTGCGTGTTCCTGCCGAACCGGCCCCTGTCTCGGGATCGGCAGCCGATCCGCTCTCCTTGGTGCGTGCGGAATGCGTACTGGTCCTCGGTGTCGAACAGGCGCAGCGCGTTGACCTCACCGTCTCGTTCAAGGAACTCGGTTTCGACTCGGCCATGCTGGTCGAACTGGTCGACCGGCTCAACGCGGCGGCAGGCTTCGGGCTGACCAGCAGCGCCCTTTTCGATCATCCGACGCCCATCGCCCTGATCGAGCACCTCGGCGCCCAGGTACCCGTTGAGACGCCACCTGCCGAGTCGATGCGCGGCAGGGCAGACGACCCGGTGGTGATCGTCGGCATGGGTTGTCGCTATCCGGGCGGCGCGGACACCCCGGAGAAACTGTGGGAGCTGGTCGCTGCCGAGGTGGACGCGGTCGGCGAGATGCCCACCGATCGCGGGTGGCCCGCGCAGGTCCTCGCTTCCGGTCGGCTTGGCGGATTTCTGCCCGAGGCGGCCGAGTTCGACGCCGCGTTGTTCGGGATCTCGCCGCGCGAGGCGCTGGCGATGGACCCGCAACAGCGGCTGACCCTTGAGGTGGTCTGGGAGGCGCTGGAGCGCACCGGGATCGCTCCGCTGTCCCTGCGCGGCAGCGGTACCGGGGTCTTCGTCGGCGCCATGGCGCAGGACTACGGCGCTCGGCTGCACGAGACAGCCGGCGACGCCGAGGGGTATGCGCTGACCGGCACCTCCGCCAGCGTGTTGTCCGGCCGCGTCGCCTACACCCTCGGCCTGCGTGGGCCCGCGCTCACGGTGGACACCGCGTGTTCCTCCTCGCTGGTCGCCGTGCACCTTGCCGCTGAGGCGTTGCGATCGGGGGAGTGCTCGCTGGCACTGGCGGGCGGGGTGACGGTGATGTCGCGGCCAGGAATATTCGTGGAGTTCGCCCGGCAGGGCGGGCTGTCCGGTGACGGCCGCTGCAAGTCCTTCGCCGACGGCGCCGACGGCACCGGTTGGGCCGAGGGTGTCGGTGTCCTCGTGCTGGAACGGCTCTCCGACGCGCGGCGGCACGGCCATGAGGTGCTGGCCGTGCTGCGGGGTTCGGCGGTCAACTCCGACGGCGCGAGCAACGGGCTCACCGCGCCCAACGGCGTGGCCCAGCGAGAGGTCATCGGCCGGGCGCTGGCTGTCGCAGGCCTTCAACCATCCGATGTGGACGTTGTGGAGGGGCACGGTACCGGGACGAGGTTGGGTGATCCGATCGAGGCGCAAGCCCTGCTCGCGACCTACGGTCAGGATCGGGAACGACCGTTGCTGCTGGGGTCGATCAAGTCGAACATCGGTCACACCCAAGCCGCCGCCGGGGTCGCCGGAGTAATCAAGATAGTGCAAGCCATGCGACACGGCACGGTCCCCAGAACCCTACACATCGACACCCCGTCCTCACACGTGGACTGGTCAACAGGCACCGTCCAACTCCTCACCCAACCCACCACCTGGCCACACACCAACCACCCCCACCGAGCAGGCGTGTCCTCCTTCGGCATCAGCGGAACCAACGCCCAC
>DATATE010000189.1:0-1600 GCA_036268955.1 Pseudonocardiaceae bacterium | reverse complement strand
CGACTCCGCTGGACCTCCAGACCTCCAGAAGTATCGGGTCACGGTAATTGCCGTTGCGCTGCTTGGTGCGGAGCATGCACATCGAGTAGCCGAGCTTCCCGTCGACGCCGAAGTAGATACCCGTGTCCCCACGGTCCCGGCAAAGTCGTTGGTGCTGGTCAGGGGTAGATTCCCAGGAGTGTGAGTGGCCGGGTGGCCTCGCGTGCGGTCGCGCGAAGCGCGGCGGCGATGTTGGTGTTCCCGGCCAGCCGTAGGATGCTGACCGCCAGATTCCGGAAGCTGGCCATGACGCGCGGTGCGTTTCGGGTGCGCACCCGGGAGGCGTCCTCGCCGTAGGTGACGTCTCGGACGTAGTGGAGTTTGTTCTCGATCCGCCAGTGTTTCCGCACGTGGGAAGCGATTTCCGCGGCATCGGCTCGGGTAGCGGTGAGGCTGGTGACGCCCAGGGCAGCGACAGCGCTGTTCTTCCCGCCGGCGGTGTCGGTGACGTAGCGTTCGATCAGGAATACCTGTGCCGTGTAAGGAAAAGCAATGTCCTCCGGCGCGGGTTGCACCCGGATCGTGCGCCGCTCGACACGGCCATGTCCCTTGTTTTCCGTGGTGTGCACCGGGATTTCGGTCCAGGGCAGGGCGTCAAGCTGGGCGAACAAGGCGGGTTGATTCTCCTTCACCGTGAGCACGTAGTCCGCGCCGAGTTCCTCCACGAGGTGGCGGGCGTGGGCACGCTGAGTGTGCAGTGCGTCAGCCGTCACCACGACCCCGGCCATGTCCATGGTGGACAGTAGAGGCTGGAAACAGGTGATCTCGTTGGTCTTTCCCTCGACTTCTCGTTGGGCCACCACGATGCCGCTGTCGTGGGTCATCGCCGCCAGCAGGTGCACGCCACCCTGCCCGGTGTCATCACAGGTACCCCGCAGTGTCTTGCCGTCCAGCGCGATCGTCGGCACGCCCTCGTCCTGGCCGGCCAGCCAGGCACCGATCGCGCCATCCAGCGCGTCACCATCGACCAGTCCCAGCACGCGTCGCAGGGTGGCTTCGGTGGGGGCCTGGTAGAGACCGCGTCGCCGGTCCAGGCGTGCTCCGAGGGTGGCCAGGAGGTGTTGTGGGAGGTCAGCGGCCCATTCGCCGATCGCGGTGAACGAGCGCGCTCCGGTCAGCACAGCGGCTGCGGTGACCAGCAGGATCGTCATGATCGGGTGCCGTGTCCCGCGTCGGTGGAGTGGATCGGGCACGGCCGCGAGGTGTTCGCGCAGACCAGCGACCTTGCGCAGGGCGGTCGCCGGGCTGTCCGGCACGTCGGGGGTCAGTTGGTCCAGGGCGGCGGGGATCGGGGATGATGCGACAGCAGGCACGGTTCTCTCACGTGATCATTAGGACTCGACACCCAGATGATCACTGACGGCCGTGCCTGCCTCTCACTCGGCCTGACCAGCCACTAGCCGACTTTGCCGAGGCCCTGGGTGACCTTCCGACCCGGTGACACGAAAATCGTCGCCTGGTTCGGCGATGCGCCGTCGCACGACCCGAGCAACGGCCACACCCTGGCCCAGACCATTGCCGCGCTACGGGCGGCGAACATCCGCGTGATCGCGGTGAACGT
>DATATE010000188.1:0-55862 GCA_036268955.1 Pseudonocardiaceae bacterium | reverse complement strand
TACTCGTTGGCCGCTGGCGCGCACTCCGCCACATCACCACCAGTCCCCGCAAGATCGGCACCATCGTCAAAGCCGCACTCGTACTCACCCATTTCGAACACGGCCGGATCGACTGAAAGTTGATGAGATCACTTCAATGAGCAGGTGATCGAGGTTCTTCGCGCAGCGGGCGAATTCTTTGTTGTGTCTACAATCTCGTTACCCGCCGCGATGCCGACGCCCGCGTGGCTACAGCTCCGCGCGGTCGATCGGGCAGGACATGCAGCGCGGGCCACCCCGCCCGGAACCCAGCTCGGAACCGGAGATGCGCAGCACCTCGATCCCGGCCGCCTCCAGCCGCTCGTTGGTCTCCACATTGCGCTCGTAGGCCACCACGACACCGGGCGCCAGCGCGAGGGTGTTGTTGCCGTCGTCCCACTGCTCGCGCTCGGCGGTGACCGGGTCCAGCCCGGTGTCGATCACCCGCAGCTTCGCGATCCCCATCGCCTCCGCCGCCCCGGCGAGGAACGGCTGGGGCCCGGCCACGATCAGCCCACCGGATCCGTCCGGTCGCATCGAGTACGCCGACAGCGTGTCCCTTATCGCCGGGTACATCACCACCGCGTCGGAATCGACCATCGTGCACACGGTGTCCAAGTGCATGGTGGCGCGCTCCTGGGCGATCGGCAGCGCCAGGACGGTATGCGCGAGCCCGTCGGTGAAGGCCGACCGGGCCAGCGACTCGGCGCCGGCCGGCGAGGTGCGCTCGCCGACCCCGACCGCGAGCACGCCGGGCGCCAACACCAGCACGTCGCCGCCCTCCACCGGCGCGGAATGCGCACCGTAGGCGCGGGCGGTGTGCGCGAAACGCGGATGGTAGGCGTAGATCAGGTCGGTGAGCGCGGACTCGCGGCGCCGGGCCGGCATCACCAGCGAGGCGATGGCCACCCGATCCCCGATCCACACCGAGGAGTCCCTGGTGAACAACAGGTTCGGCAGCGGGTCGACGGCGAAGTCGTGCGGATGGTGCATCCTGCGCACCAGCGAGGAACCGTTCGAGCCGGGCAGCTCCTCGAAGGTCATCCCCGCGGTCAACACGGTCGCGAGCGCGGCAGGTGGCATGCCCCGCAGATGCTCGCGCAGCGCCTCGGCGAGATCGACGCCGAGGCGCCGCTCGTCCACCACCGCGTGCACCCCGGCCGCGCGCGCCCGAGCGTCCGCGAGCGCCTCGACGAGCAGGTCGATCAGCAGCAGCACCTCGACCCCGCGCCCGCGCAGCACCTCGGCGAACGCGTCGTGCTCGGCCTGTGCCCTGTCCACCCACGGGATGCCGTCGAACAGCAGCTGGTCGTTGTTGCGCGGGGTCAGCCGCTTGAGCTCGGGACCGGGCCGGTGCAGCAGCACGGTGCGCAGCGGTCCCACCTCGCTGTCCACCCGTGGGGTCCGGTGCAGCTGCGGCGTAGTCGACGCGGTCACGTCGAGAAGGCTAACGCCTGCGAACACGCTTGATGCGCGTCAAGCCGCCATTTCGGTTCGAATCGTGGTTCGAACCGTGAAAAAAGACCACTCCGTTAAACCACGACGACAAAAATCGTTCGATCCTTGTGTCCGGCCCCGGTTTTCCGGTTCAGCGCAGGAAGGCCAGCCTGCTGGCCAGCAGCGCGTAGCCGACGAAGGAGACCACGTCCAGCAGGGTGTGCGCGAGAACCATCGGCCACAGCCGGTTGGTCTTCTGCCAGACCCGGCCGAACACCAGTCCGAGCACGACATTCCCGAGGAAACCGCCGAAACCCTGGTAGAGGTGATAGGAACCACGCAGCACCGCCGAGATCACCAGCGCCGAGTTCTCGCCCCGGCCCAGCTGCCGCAACCTGGTCAGCAGGTAGCCGACCACCAACGCCTCCTCGGCCCAGGCATTGGCCGCCGCCGAGATCACCAGCACCGGAATCCGCCACCAGGTGTCGGAGAGGCTGGCCGGCACCACCGTCAGGTTGATCCCGATCGTCCGCGCCAGCAGGTAGAACCCGAGGCCGGGAATGCCGATCAGCGCGGCCAGCCCGACCCCGCGCGCCAGATCGCCGCCGATCCTGGTCCGGTCCAGCCCGATCCCGGCCAGCTTCACCCCGCTGCGATACACCAGGTACGCGCCGAGCGATCCCCAGGCCAGTAGTTGCAGGGCGTCCGCGAGCTGCGCGAACAGATCGAGCAGGCCGACCTTGGCCAGTGGCGCGTTGAGCAGCGCCTGCTGCTTGTTCAGCGCGACCGGACTGGCCAGCGAGTCCAGCAGCGAGATCAGGCTGCGCAGCCCCGACCAGCCCAGCGAGGCCGCGAACACCACGAACAGCTCGATCCCGGCGATCCTGCGCTGCTGGGGTTCCTGGTGATCGATGGCGCCGACAACGCTGCTCGGCGGCGCTGGCACCACCCAGGCCCGTACGCGGTTCGGCACGCCCGCACGTTACCGTGCGCGACATTCACAAGGTCTAACGTGCACCTGTGCCTGGAAAAATCGCTACCGCCGATGTGGTCGACTCGGCGCGCCTCGTCGAGTTCCTCCGCCCGCGCCACCGCGCCATCGTGATGACCTACCGCGCCGACGGCTCACCGCAGCTCTCGCCGGTGTCCTGTGGTGTCGACGCCGAGGGCCGGATCGTGATCGCGACCTACCCGCGGCGCGCCAAGATCCGCAACGCGCGCCGCAACCCGCGGGTCTCGCTCTGTGTGCTCTCCGAGGACTGGAACGATCCGTACGTGCAGGTCGACGGCACCGCCGAGGTGCTCGACCTGCCCGAGGCCATGGAACCGCTGGTCGAGTACTTCCGGGTGATCGCGGGGGAGCACTCGGACTGGGACGAGTACCGGGAAGCCATGCGGCGGCAGGGCAAGTGCCTGCTGCGGATCACCCCGACCCGCTGGGGCCCGGTCGCCAGCGGTGGTTTCCCGCCCGAACTGGCCGAGGGCTGAGCCGGCCGGCCCTGGGAACTCAGCCGGATTTGCGGGCCTGCGCGAGGAACGGGCAGCCGACCATCCTGCGCAGTTCGACCGCGAGCTGGGTCGGGGTCTCGACCGGTTGGGAGAACGCCAACCGCACATCGTGATCGGCGCCCGCGGCCTCGACCCGCAGCCGCAGCCCGAAGCGGTCCAGGCCCAGCGGCCGGACGTGCCCGCCGCGCAGGGTTTCCGGCAACAGCCGGGTGAGCATGCCGACGACATCGCGGTGCGCGGACTCCAGGTGCCGCAGCCAGTGGTCCTCGTACTCGCAGAACGGATCGGGCGTCGCGGCGGCGAACTCGGCGGGAGCAAGCGAACAGGTGCCCTCGCTGTCGGCCAGTACGAGAGAGGCCGGGGTCAGCCGCAGCACGGTCATGCCGTGGCCGACGTCGAGCAGCCTGCTGTCCGGGCGTGCCTCGGCCACCCGCAGCGCCTGTTCCCGTGCTGCCGGTCCGATCAGCACGACCAACAGGCCGGTGACCCACAGCAGCGCGCGGACCGGTTCGCGCAGCGCGACCGCGGCCCGGTCGGCGATCTCCACCATGGCCGGCAGCCGACCGGTCGGCGTATCGGCGACGGCCGCCACGAACGGATGGTCGTCGGCCAGCAGGACGGTGACCGAACCGTCCTCGTGCAGGTGGTGCAGATGCGGTTCGATCCGATCGGCTTTCGACCCGGCGAGGCCGGCGCCCTTCCCCTTTTCCGAGCCTTTTTCCGAGCGCAGCAGCACGGCCCTGCCGCCACGGGACGCGATCGTGCGCGCCCTTTCGGCGGGTTGGGGCACCGGTGGTCGTCGGACGGTCTGGCTCACGCGTGCACCTCCTAAGTTAGGCAAGCCTAACTTGAAAGGTCGGTCGGGGATAGTCCACCGAACGAAGTATGTACCGATCGCGCCTCCGGCAGCCTTTCGTTTAAGCCTTTAGCAACCAATGGCTGTAGCGGTCAGTCCCAGTCCGGCCCTCGACGCGCCCAGCTCCAGGCGTAGCGCGGGTCCTCGCAGGAGGTGGCCGCCTCGCCGAGTTCCAGCGGCCGGAAGGTGTCGATCATGACGGCGGTCTCGTCGAAGTGCTCGGCGCCGATCGAGCCCTCGGCCGCGCCGGGCTGCGGGCCGTGGGTGAACCCCGACGGGTGCAGCGACAGCGAACCGATGCCGATCCCCGATCCCTTGCGCGCCTCGTAGTCGCCGCCGACGTAGAACATCAGCTCGTCGGAGTCGACGTTGGCGTGGTGGTAGGGCACCGGGACGGCCAGCGGGTGGTAGTCGACCTTGCGCGGGCAGAACGAGCAGACCACGAAGTTCGGGCCCTCGAACGTCTGGTGCACCGGCGGCGGCTGGTGCACCCGGCCGGTGATCGGCTCGAAGTCGCGGATGTTGAACACCCACGGGTACAGGCAGCCGTCCCAGCCGACGACGTCGAACGGATGGTTGGCGTAGGTGTAGCGGGTCAGCCCGGCCCGGTGCGAGACCAGCACCTCCACCTCGGTGCCCTCGACCAGCAGCGGCTCGGTCGGCCCGCGCTGGTCTCGCTCGCAGTACGGCGAGTGCTCAAGGAACTGGCCCTTGGCGGCCAGATAGCGCTTCGGCGGGCCGATGTGCCCGTTCGCCTCGATCACGTACAGCCGCAGCGGCTGCTCGCCCTCCGGCAGTACCCGGTAGGTGCATGAGGCGGGGATCACCACGTAATCGCCGTCACCGACCGAAAGGGCCCCGTAGACCGTCTCGATCGTGGCTGCGCCGCCCTGCACGTAGAGCAGCTCGTCGCCGGCCGCGTTGCGGTACAGCGGGCTCGGCGCGTCCGCGACCGCGAAGCAGATCCGCACGTCCGAGTTGCCCAGCAGCAGTCGCCGCCCGGTCACCGCGTCCGTACCGGCCGCCCACTTCAGCTCCTGAGTGCGCAGATGTCTCGGCTTGAGCGGATGGTTGGCCACCGTCGCCCGCCCACCGACGACGGCGTCGTCGACGGCCTCCGCGTTGACGATCGCGGTCGGCAGGTGCCGGTGGTAGAGCAGGGCCGAATCCGCGGCAAACCCTTCCACTCCCATCAGCTCTTCCGCGTAGAGCCGGCCATCCGGAGCGCGGAACTGGGTGTGCCGCTTTCGGGGTATTTCGCCGACTCTGCGGTAGTAAGGCATCGCTCCACCAGTGTTCGATAAACGGACGACTTTGTTCGTCAGGCTGACACCGTTAGCGTGTCACCCGTGTCAAGCGCAGCCGAGCTTCGTTCGCCAGGTCCGTTTGGTGTTCCGCCCCTGTTGGCGCGGCTAGTGGACGATGCCGCCCTGTTTCCACCGGGCAACGCGAACATGCCGGACGCCGTGGCCGGACACCTCACCTCCAGGGTCGGTGACCGGGCCGGGGTCCTCGGTCTTTTCCTCTGTCCGGCCTCCCGGCTGCCAGAGCTGATCACCGAGCTGATCAAGGTCAAGCCGACCAAGCCGATCGCCCTGTCGCTGGTGGTCGACACCGGCCTCGGCGGGGTCCCCAAGGCGGTGTCCATCGTCGAGTCGCGCACCGAACTGCTGGCCCTGCGCATGGTGGAGATGCCGGCGCCCTCCGACGTCGACGCGGTGTGGCTGGAGCGGGTCGCGGAGTTCGTGCCGGAGGACGCCGTCCGGGTCGTCGAGCCGCGCCGAGGCGGCTCCGAATGGCTGGACGGGGTGCGTCGGGTCGCCGAGGCGGGCTACTGGCCCAAACTGCGCTGCGGCGGCCTGTCCCACGAGGCCTTCCCGAGCATCGACGCGGTCGCCGACTTCTTGTCAGTGGTCACCTCGGCCAGCGGCTCGTTCAAGGCGACGGCGGGCCTGCACAACGCGATGCGCCACACCGACCCGGAGACCGGGTTCACCCACCACGGGTTCCTCAACCTGCTGGTGGCCACCGCCCGCGCCCTGCACGGCGGGGACGTCCGCGACGCGCTCAAGAGCGAGGACTCCCAGGCGCTGGCCGCCGAGGCCGCCGCGCTGCCGGACGAGGCCGCGCACGCGGTCCGCGCGGTCTTCGCCTCCTACGGCTCCTGCTCGTTGGCCGACCCGGTGTCCGACCTTGAAGGGCTGGGACTGCTGTGACCTGGATCGAGGACGCGGAGTTCGCGGCGGACAAGCCGTTCGGGCCGCAGACGCTGCCCTACGGGCTCATCGACGCCGGTGACGGCCCGATGATCGCGGTCCGGGTCGGCGACCACGCGCTGCCGCTGCGCGGCCTGTCCGCCGTGCTGGGGCCTCGGCTGGCGAGCCTGTCCGTCGCGACCAGCCTCGACCCGCTGCTGGCCTCCTCGCGGGCCACCTGGGCCGAACTGCGGGACCGGCTGACCGAGGTGGTCACCGCCAACACCCGACCCCGAGGGGTCGAGCAGATCCCGCTGGACCGGCTGGCCACCCAGCTGCCGTTCACCGTCGCCGACTACGTCGACTTCTACTCCTCCAGACACCACGCGACCAACGTCGGCAAGATCTTCCGGCCGGACGGCGCGGCCCTACTGCCGAACTGGACCCACCTCCCGGTCGGCTACCACGGCCGGGCCGGCACCATCGTCGTGTCCGGCACCGACGTGGTCCGCCCCTACGGGCAGCGCAAGGGCCCCGACGGGGTCGAGTTCGGCCCGAGCGTGCGGTTGGACATCGAGGCCGAGGTCGGCTTCGTCTGCGGCGGCCCGGTCGCGGCGCGGGTGCCGACCAGTTCGGTCACCGAGCACGTCTTCGGTGTCGTCCTGGTCAACGACTGGTCCGCCCGTGACATCCAGGCCTGGGAGTACCAGCCGCTCGGCCCGTTCCTCGGCAAGTCCTTCGCGACCTCGATCAGCGCCTGGATCACTCCGCTGGCCGCGCTGGAGGCGGCCAGGGTGGCGCTGCCGGAGTCGCCCAACCAGCTGCAGTCCTACCTCGTCGAGGACGAGCCGTGGGGCCTTGACCTACAGCTGGGCGTGCACTGGAACGACACCCTCGTCTCCCGGCCGCCGTTCGCCACCACGAGCTGGTCGTGCGCGCAGCAGCTCGCGCACATCACCGTCAACGGCGCCACCGTCCGCCCCGGCGACCTGTTCGCCTCCGGCACGGTCTCTGGCCCCGAGGTGGGACAACGGGGTAGCTTCCTGGAACTCAGTTGGGGCGGCGCCGAGCCGATCACCCTTGACGACGGGACGAAGCGGACCTTCCTGCAGGACGGGGACACCATTGTGATCACCGGCAGCGCACCGGGGCCGGGCGGCTCGACGGTCGGCATCGCCGAGGTCGCCGGCATGGTGGTGCCCGCTGACGCGCCGGGCCGAGGATAACCGCACGATGCGGCGGCTGCGGCGCGGCTCGACCTCCTGGCGGAGGCCGTCGCTGCACGCGGGGTCGCCGCCTGTCGTGGTGTCGCCGGGAAGGCGGACGGCATGGTGACCCCCCGCTCG
Source organism: Pseudonocardiaceae bacterium (assembly GCA_036268955.1). Lineage (GTDB taxonomy): Bacteria > Actinomycetota > Actinomycetes > Mycobacteriales > Pseudonocardiaceae > CAJCJE01. The sequence continues at coordinate 48,501 of DATATE010000188.1, read as the reverse complement.
GCCGGCGCCTCCCGCCTCGGCCCGCTCGCCCGCCCCGGCGCGACCCGTACCCCGACGCACACCAGTCGGGAGAGTTCGCTCACCCTGGAACGCGGCCTCGCGGTACTGCAGGCCGTTGCCGACTCCGAGTCCGAGGCCCCGACCATCAGCGACCTTGCCGCCGCCGTCGGCGCCAGCCGGGCCGCGGTCTACCGGCTGCTCGTGCCGTTGCAGGAACGCGGCCTTGTCCGTCGCGAGGGTTCCCGTGTCCGGCTGGGCCTCGGCATGCTGCGACTGGCCGCCCGCGTCGTTCCGCAGTTGCGGATGGTCGCCGCCCCGATGCTGCACAGCCTCGCCGAGGAGGTCGGCGCCACCGCGCACCTGACCGTCGCCGAAGGTGACGAGGCACAGGCCATCGCGGTCGTCGAACCGTCCTGGACGGCGTATCACGTCGCCTACCGGGTCGGCAGCCGGCATCCACTGGCCCGCGGCGCCGCGGGCCGCGCGATCCTGCTGCCCGCCAACGGGCCCCGCTGGGTCGCCTCGGCCGGTGAACTCCAGTCCGGCGCGTTCGGCATCGCCGCCCCGGTGCGCGGCGTTCCCGAACTACGCGCCAGCGTCGGCGTCGTGGCGCTGGAGAAGCTCTCCGACGCCGAGATCGGCCCCAGGGTCGTGCGCGCCGCCGCCGACCTCACCGAGGCCCTGCGCTGAGGACTTCGTTCATGATCGGGACCTTGGTCCTGTCAGGTCGGGACCGTAGCCGCTGGTAGGTCCCGATCCACCGGTCGAGACTCGACCTCGTGGACGTGCTCGCGATCGCGCGGTGGCAGTTCGGCATCACCACCGTCTACCACTTTCTGATGGTCCCGCTGACCATCGGACTGTCGGTGCTGGTCGCCGGGATGCAGACCGCGTGGGTGCGCACGGGCAAGCACAAGTACTACGCGATGACGAAGTTCTGGGGCAAGCTGCTGCTGATCAACTTCGCGATGGGCGTGGTCACCGGTCTGGTCCAGGAATTCCAGTTCGGGATGAACTGGAGTTCCTACTCCCGGTTCGTCGGCGACGTCTTCGGTGCGCCGCTCGCCATGGAGGGCATCGTCGCGTTCTTCATCGAGTCCACCTTCCTCGGCCTGTGGATCTTCGGCTGGGACCGGCTGCCGAAAAAGCTGCACCTGGCCAGCGCGTGGGCCTTCTCGCTGGCCACCATCGCATCCACCTACTTCATCCTGGCCGCCAACTCCTGGATGCAGCACCCGGTCGGCGTCCGGATGGTCGACGGCCGACCGCAACTGGACTCGATCGCCGCGGTGCTGACCAATCCGACCCTGATGGCCGCGCTGCCGCACACGGTCGCCGGCTGTTTCGCCGTCGCCGCCACGTTCCTGGTCGGCATCGCCGTCTGGCACCTCGCGAAGTCGCACCGGGCGCACAAGACGGAGACCACGCAGACCGAGGCGGTGACGGCCGACCGAGCGGTGTGGCGGGCCTCGCTGAAGCTCGGCGCCTGGATCGGCATCGTCGCCTTCGCCGCCGTCGCCATCTCCGGTGACCAGCAGGGCAAGCTGATGTTCCAGCAGCAGCCGATGAAGATGGCCGCTGCGGAAGCCCTGTGCCACACCGAACAACCCGCGAGCTTCTCCGTCTTCGCCGTCGGAGACGTGGCGAAACCCGACTGCGAGAGCGTCAAGAGCATCGACCTGCCCTACCTGCTGTCCTTCCTGGCCACCGGCGATTTCACCAGCAAGGTGCAGGGCGTGCGGGAACTCATCCCGCAGTACCAGGCGAAGTACGGCACGAACTACCCGAACGACCCCTCGCTCGGCGCGCTGGCCGGCAAGCCGATCGACTACGTGCCCGACCTCCCGGTCACCTACTGGGGTTTCCGGCTGATGATCGGTTTCGGGGTGCTCGCCGCCCTCGCCGCGGCCGGCGCGCTCTGGCTGACCCGGCGCGGCCGTTTCCCCAAGGGGCGCTGGTTCTACTGGCTGGCCCTGCTCGGCATCGCCACCCCGTTCCTGGCCAACTGCGCGGGCTGGATCTTCACCGAGATGGGCCGCCAGCCCTGGGTGGTGGCGCCGAACCCGACCGACCTGGACGGCGTCTGGATGTACACCGCGCAGGCCGTCTCCGCCGGCATCACCGTCGGCGAGGCACTGACCTCGGTGATCACCCTGACCGCCGTGTACGCCTGCCTCGCCGTGATCGAGACGGTCGTGATGGTCCGCTACGTCCGCGCCGGCCTCCCCGGTGTGCTCCCGCCCGCGTCCGAAGACCTCGGATCGGGCGGTGACGGCGACCAACCCGCCGACGACGTCCTCGCCTTCGCCTACTAGCCAGCTCGTCTCAGGAAGGAGCGCACCGTGTCCCTGCCGGTCTTCTGGTTCTGTGTGATCGCCTTCTTCTGGCTGGGCTACCTGTTCCTGGACGGCTTCGACCTCGGCGTCGGCATGCTGCTGCCGATCCTCGGCCGCGACGACACCCAGCGGCGGGTGCTGCTCAACACCATCGGCCCGGTCTGGGACGGCAACGAGGTCTGGTTGATCGTCGCGGCGGGTGCCACCTTCGCCGCGTTCCCCGACTGGTACGCCGACCTGTTCTCCGGTGCGTACCTGCCGATGCTGGTGGTGCTGGTCGCGCTGATCGGCCGAGGCGTCGCACTGGAGTACCGGGGCAAGATCGACGCGCCACGCTGGCGACGCGGCTGGGACGTGGTGATCGTCGTCGGCTCGCTGCTGATCACCCTCGGCATCGGCCTGATCCTCGCGATCACCGCGCTCGGCCTCCCGCTGGACGCGCAGGGCAACCGGATCGGCTCACCACTGGTCACGCTGCGGCCGGACACCCTGCTCGGCGCCGTCGCCATCGCCGGCTTCGCGCTCGTGCACGGCGCGGTGTTCCTGGTCCTGAAAACCGAGGGCGACGTACGAACCTCGGCCCGCCGCTTCGCCCTGCGCGCCACCCCGCTCGCCCTGCTGCCGCTGCTGGGCCTGCTGGTCATCCTCGCCCGGCACGCCGAGGGAAGCTGGGTCTGGATTCCCTTCGTCCTCGCGGTGCTCGCCGCGATCGCCGCGCCGCTGCGGTTGCGGGCAGGCCGGGACGGTCAGGCCTTCGCCGCGCTCGGCGGCTTCATCCTGGCCGCCATGGTCACCTTCTTCGGCAGCATGTACCCGAACGTCCTACCCTCCACAATGGACGCGGCGAACTCGCTGACCGTGCACGGGGCCGCCTCCAGCGGTTACGCGCTGACCGTGATGACCTGGCTGGCCGCGTTCGGCGCCCCGGTCGTGCTGATCTACCAGGGCTGGACGTACTGGGTGTTCCGCCGCAGGCTCGGCACCCGGCACATCCCGAAGGTGCACGCCCCGTGACCAGCCCCGTGATCGGCCCGGTGACTGTTTCCCGCACCGATTCCCACACCGACCTCGACGGCCGCCCGGCCGGCGCGGCCGGCCCCGAGAACTCCCCGGACCGGCCTACTCCCGCCCGAGTCAGGTCCGGGCGAGGTCCGCTCGGCGCGTTGCCCCGCTTGTCGGCCGCGACGCGCCGAGCGTTGGCCGCCTGCGCGGCGCTGGCCGCCGGCGGCGCGATCGCCACCGTGGTCTGCGCGAGCGCGCTGGCCACCATGCTCGCCGGCATCGTCATCGCGCACCGCGCGCCGGACGGTGCCGAACTGACCGTGTTGGCCGCCGCCGTGCTGGCCCGTGCGCTGCTCGCCTTGGCGAACCAGACCGTTGCCGCGCGGGCCGCGGCGGGCGCCAAGGAGGAACTGCGTGCCGGGCTGATCGACGCGAGCCTGCGGCTCGGCCCGGAATGGCTGGCCGAATACGGCCCCGGCGCGCTGACCTCGTTGGCCACCAAAGGTTTGGACGCGCTCGACGACTACTTCACCCGCTACCTGCCAGCCCTGATCACCGCCGCGGTGGCGCCGCTGCTGGTCGGCGGGTGGATTCTGCTGCGGGACTGGCGTAGCGCGCTGCTGATCGTCGTCACCGTCCCGCTGATCCCGGTCTTCGCCATCCTGATCGGCAGGTACACCGAGGTCCGTGCGTCGGCCGCCGCCGATGCCACCGCCCGCCTCGCCGGCCACCTGCTGGAACTCCTGCACGCCCTCCCGGTACTGACCGCGTTCGGCCGCGCGGCCGCGCAGGCAACGGCCGTCCGGCGGGTCTCGGCGGCGCATCGCGGGAAGACCCTGGCCACCTTGCGCGTCGCGTTCCTGTCCGCGCTGGCGCTGGAAGTCATCGCGACGCTGTCGGTCGCGTTGGTCGCGGTCGACATCGGCGTGCGGCTCGTCGACGGTTCGCTCGGTCTCGCCGTCGGTCTGCTGGTGCTCATCCTCGCGCCGGAGTGCTACCTGCCGCTGCGTGCCGCCGGCGCGGCCCACCACGCCAGCGAGGACGGCCTCGAAGCGGTGCGCCGGGTGACCGAGGTGCTGGACGCGGCGGCGGGGAAACCGGAAAACGTTGGTGCCGAAGGGGGTCGGGTTCCGAAAGGGGTGCAGCCCGATCCTCCTCGGCATCAGCTCGACGTACCTGTCGGGCATCGGCTCGACGTGCTCAACCTGCGAGTCGCCCGGCGCGGTCGCTACGCGCCGGACGACCTGTCCTGCACGGTGGCCACCGGCCGCATCGCCCGGCTGAACTCGCCGAGCGGCAGCGGAAAGTCCAGCACCCTTGCGGTGCTGCTCGGCTTCGCCGAACCCGAGGGCGGCGCCGTTCTCGTCGACGGCGCCAAACTGTCCACTATGGACATCGTGGCCTGGCGGCGGCAGGTCGCCTGGATTCCGCAGCGGCCAACGTTCACCGCGCCGACCGTCACCGAGGAACTGCGCCTCGCGGTCGCCGAGTTCGGCCCGGCCACCGACGACGACCTGCTGGAGGTCGCGGCCTCGGTATCCGCCTGGCATCTGCTGCACCGAGGGGTCGACGAGCTGTCCACCGGGGAGCGGCAGCGGGTCGCGGTGGCCCGCGCCCTGCTGCGGATTCGGCGCGGCGCCTGGCTGCTGCTCGCCGACGAACCCACCGCGCACCTCGACTCGGCCACCGCCGCCGTTGTCAACGCGGCCATCGAGCAGGCCGTCGACGCCGGTGCCGCCGTCCTCCTCGCGACCCACGCGGAGCAGGTCGGCGCCGAAGCACCCCAACAACAAGGGGTGCGGGTTCGCGAACCCGAACAGGGCGAGGAAAGCCCACGACAGCCCCCGGCCCTGCGGGCGACGCTGCGCGCGCTGCTGACCAGGCGGGTGGTGGCCGGCGCTCTCCTCGGCGCGCTCGCCCTCGGTTCCGGCGTCGCGCTCACCGGCACGGCGGCCTGGCTGATCGCGACCGCGGCCCAGCATCCGCCGATCCTCACCCTGACCGTCGCGATCGTCGCGGTCCGCGCCTTCGGCCTCGCCAAGGGCGTGCTGCGCTACGCGGAGCGGATGGTCTCCCACGATGCCGCGTTCCGCACGGCGGGGGAGCTGCGGGTGGCGCTCTGGCAGGCGCTGGTGCGGCTCGGCCCGGCCAGGACCGCGCGGCTGCGTCGTACCGACGGTCTCGCCCGCCTCGTCGACGACACCGACCTCGTCCGCGACCTCGTCCCGCGTGTCCTGCAACCTCCGCTGGTCGCCGCCATCGTCGGCGCCGCCGCGATCGTCACCTTCGCCCTGATCCTGCCCGGCGCCGCCGTCGCCCTTGCCCTCGCCCTGCTGCTGGCCGGCGTGGGCGGCTCCATCGCGGCGGTCGCCCTCGCCCGCCGCGCCAGCACCGCGCTGGCCCGAGGCCGCCGCGAACTGGCCACCGCCGTACTCGGACTCATCGAAGGCGCGGGCGAACTCATCGCCAACGGCGCCGAGCGCCTCCGCCGCCGCGAACTCGCCGAGGCCGACGCCCGACTCGCCGCGCGGGCTCGCCGACAGGCCTTCGGTGCCGGTGCGGCGACCGCGATCACCCTCGCCGCGCTCGGCCTCGCCTCCCTCGTCGGCGTCTGGCTCGCCGGCTCGGCCGTCACAGCGGGCCACCTCGCCCCGGTACTGGCACCGGTCCTCGCCCTGGTGCCCCTCGCGCTCGCCGAAACCATGGAGGGCCTCGCCCCGGCCGCCCAACGGTTCGACACCCTCCGCGAGGCCAACGCCCGCATCGCCGAAGTACTCGACGCGCGGCCACCGGCCACCGAGGGCGCCGCGGCGACCGTCAGCACAACCGGTTCGGCCGGCTCGATCGATCTCGTCGACGTGACCGCCCGCTGGCCCGGCGCGGCCACCCCGGCCCTGCGCGAGGTCAACCTGCACATCCCGGCCGGCGCCAGGGTCGCAGTGCTCGGCCCGTCCGGGGCCGGAAAGTCGACGCTGCTGGCCCTGCTCCTGGGTTTCCTGTCGCCGGAGCGCGGCACGATCAGCCTGCCGGCGCGGGTGAGCTGGTGTCCGCAGGAGCCACAGTTGGTCTCCACAACGGTCCGCGAGAACCTCCGCATCGCCGACCCGAACGTCGAGGACACCGCCCTGCGCGCCGCGCTCGACAAGGCCGCGCTGGCGAACTGGGCCGACCGGCTCGACGTACCGCTCGGCGCCCTCGGCAGCACGGTATCCGGCGGCGAAGGCACCCGTCTCGCGCTGGCCAGAGCCCTCCTGCACGCCCACGCCAGCGGCCAGGACGGCGCCCTCGGCGGCCTCGTCCTGCTCGACGAACCCACCGCACACCTCGACGCGGCCAGCGCCGCCGTCGTACTGGACACCATCGCGACCGAGCTGCCCGGCCGCACCGTGCTGCATGTCACGCACAATCCGGCGCAGGCCGCCGACGCGGACATCGTGCTGGTACTCCGTGCAGGTCAGGTCGTTGTCAGCCGGTCACGCGGGAGTGTGGCGCCCGCGCTCGCCGGCCACCGTTGAACGGTTGCGGAGAAGTAGTCTTGACACTGCTCATGGACCTCAACCTGGCAACAAGAACCCTCCAGGCCTCCACCGAGATCGCCACCGCGGCGTTGTCGGCGGAGGACCCGGACGCCGTGCTGCGCCTCGTGGTTCGCCGCGCCGCCGAACTGGCCGAGGCCGACCTCGGCCTGGTGATGGCGCGCGGCCCCGACGACTCGGTCACCGTCGAGGCGGCGCACGGCGAACTCGGCGCTCAGGAGCAGGATCATCCGCTCGGCCTCGTCCTCTCCGCCCGGTCCTCGGCGGCCAGGGTCGCCCGCGGCGGGGTCCCGGTCGTCGTCGACGATTTCACCACCGATCCGCGCACCGCCCCGTTCGTCCCGAAGGCGCTGCGCGGCTACGGCCCGTTCGCCGCGGCCCCGTTCGGCACCCTGGAACGCCGACTCGGCGCGCTCACCGTCTACCGGCGGCGCGGCGCCGCGCCGTTCACCCCGGTCACCGTCGAGGTGCTCACCGCGTTCGCCACCCAGGCCGGTCTGGTGGTGATGCTCGCCGAGGGATCCACCGCGCGCCAACGCGTCGCCGTCTACGAGGAACGCGAACGCATCGCCCGCGACCTGCACGATGTGATCATCCAGCGGTTGTTCGCCGCCGGCATGCAACTGGACCTGCTCGGCCGCAGGATGTCCCGGCGGCTGGCGCGCAAGGACGCCGGTCGCCTCGCGGACGCGGTCGACCAGATCGACGAGACCATCGCCGAGGTCAGGGCGACGGTCGGCGCGCTGCGCAATGCCGATCCGACCCCACCGCACGCCACCGCGGAATTCTTCGGTTCGGTCCGCGCGGAGGTCGATATCGCCGCGGAACTGTTGGGATTTCCGCCCACCCTCGACCTTTCCGGCGATCCGAGCGCCGTCCCGGTCGCGGTCGCCGATCACGCGCGGGCGGCGTTGCGGGAGGCGCTGGCCAATGTCGTCCGGCATGCCGGGGCGAGTGCGGTGCTGGTCAGGGCGTGCGTCGACGAGCACGGCCTCACAATGTCCATTTCGGATGATGGGAGCGGTATTCCGCGCGGGGTCACCAAGCGGGGCCTACGAAATCTGGCCGACCGGGCGACGGCCGTCGGCGGCGAGTGCATTGTGAACTCCTCGCCGAACACCGGCACCACGGTAACCTGGCGCGCCCCCCCAGTCCGCGCGATAATCTCTGACCCTGGCGCCCTGATCCCGCGACAATCCCCGAACCTGGCGCCCTGATTTCCCGATAATCCCTGACCCTGGCGCCCTTGATCCCCGCGACAGCTTCCGCGACGCCGCCCACCAAATTTCCGCGATGCCGCCCGCTAATTTCCCCGGCTCCGCCCGCCAAATTCTGCGGGACGCGCGCTAAATTCTCCGCGATGCCGCGCGATAATTCCCGCGACGCCAATTCCCAACCGGAGTAACGTTGAATTCGGGGGACCCCCACCAGGAATACCGGGGTTTGGTGTTTTCGGTTCGGCGTGTCGTCTCTTCCGGCAGGTGCTGATCCGGTTGCGCGTACGCATCGGAACCTCGGCGTGGTCGCACTTTCGGGTGAGTTATTTGGTTCGGCGGGCGACCCAGGCGACGGCCTGGGTTCGGCGCTGCATGCCGAGTTTGGCCAGTACCAAGGTGACGTAGTTCTTCACGGTCTTCTCCGCGAGGAACAGCCGTTCGGCGATCTGCCGGTTGGTCAGCCCCTCGCCGAGCAGTTCCAGCACCCGCCGTTCCCGGTCGGTCAGCGCGGCCAACTCGTCGGCGGCCTCCGGCGCGCGCATCCGGTCCAGCACTCGCGCCGTGGTGACCGGATCGAGCAGCGAACGGCCCGCGGCGACCTCACGTACCGCGGTGACCAGATCCTGGCCGCGCACCTGCTTGAGCAGATAACCGGACACGCCGGCATCGATCGCGTCCAGGATCACCCGCTCGTCGTCGAACGCGGTCAACACCAGGCAGCGCGGCCCGTCCTCGCCGGCCCGCAGCGCGCGACACAGCCCGACTCCGTCGCCGTCGGGCAGCCGAATGTCCACCACCGCGACGTCCGGCTTCAACCGCGAAGCGACCGCGAGCGCCTCGGCGACCGAGCCGGCCTCGGCGACCACATCGATATCGCGTTCGCCGTCGAGCAGGTCACGAACGCCCCTGCGGACGACCTCGTGATCGTCGACGAGCAGTACCCGGATCGCCACGAACCCACCGTACGACCATCGCCGTGCCGAGTTCCCGCTACCGACCTGCTCGACCCCGTCGGTCCGATCACCGATGGAGTGAAGATCATCTGTTACGGCTGCCGCAATGATCCCCATGCGGGAGGCGACCGCGATCCACATTCCATGCCGAGATCAACCTGGCTCAACGCGGGGGCGTGCACAGCAGATGATCTCCTGCCCACAGGTTGTGCACAGAGTTGTCCACACCCAGTGGATACACAGAGTGTTCTAGGTCACACCTGACCGTGGGATACCTCCACCGGAACCACGCTCGCTTGGTGCCGGCGGGCCAACTCCTGGTAGGCGGCCGGGTTCGTGTCCACCCATCCGCGTGCACCGGTGGACAGCGGCCGCTGCTCACGGGCGGGCTGACCGAGTACCACCAGCTCGCCGTCGATCCGAGTGTTCGGCGCGACGGTCGCGCCCGCCGCGACGAGCGTGCGCGGGCCGACGCTGACGCCGTCCTGGATGGTCGCCCCGTTGCCGATCAGCGCCTGCGCACCGATGGTGGCGCCGTGCACGACACACAGGTGCCCGACGGTCGCGCCCGGTCCGACCTCGGTGCCCTCCGGACCGCCGTGCAGCACTGAGTTGTCCTGGATGTTCGCGCCCTCCCTGATGATCACCGGGCCGAAGTCGGCGCGCAGCACGACGCCATACCAGACCGAGGCATTCGCCTCGACGGTGACGTCGCCGACCAACGTCGCGGTCGGGGCGATCCAGGCGGTGGGATGAACTGTCGGGCTGCTGCCCTCGAAGGCGAATAGCGGCATCGGCCCACCATACGAGCGGCCGATCACCCTCGTTGCTGATGCCTGCCCTCGTTGCTGTGATGCCCCCGGTTCAGGCGGCCGCTCGGCGGTAGTGCGCGCCCTGGGCGTCGGCCGACACCAGTTCGAAACCCGCCGACTCAAGGGCGCGGCGGGAGGGCAGGTTGGCCGGCTCCGTCTCCGCGATCACCGCGCGCACCTCCGGCCTGCCGAGCAGCGACTCGGTCAGCGCGCGGACCAGCGCCCGGCCATGACCGCGGCCACGGAAGGGCGCCGCGAGGCCGTAGCCGATCTCGATCCGGCCCGCCTCGTCGACTCCACCGTGCGTGCCGGCGTCGCCGATGACGACTCCGTCGACGGTCACCAGCCAGAACAACGCCTGGCCGGTCGTGACCATCGACAGGCCGTCCATGGTGTCCGCGTGCGGCCAGCCCGCGCCGACCGGGAAACCAGGGTCGCCACCGCCGGCGATCCGCTGGGCGGTCGCCTGGTCGAGGGGTTCCAGGGCCAGTTCGCCGGCGACGATCCGGCCGGTACCGCTGCTGAGTGTCATTGGCCCGGCAGGGTAAAGCAGTCCTCGGCGGCTCCGCATCCCGTTTTCGGGTGCCGTTCTCGGTCGGGAGGTTCGGTGAAGTTGAGGAGGTTCAGGAGATCCGGGAGGTTCAGGCGGTCGCGCAGTGGCCCGCGTTGGCGAAGACCTCGTCCCAGGCGGCCGCGACCTGGTGGCCGCACACCTCCGGTGGCACCCCGCCGACCCCGGTGCCGAGGCCGGGCATGGCGATCACCCGCACCGCGTCGTTGACCCGGATGCCTTCCTCCAGCAGGCTGTCGCGCCAGAGCCGGAACACCGCCCGCGCGGCCAGATAGGGATGCACCGTGTCGGCCGGCAGCAGCTCGCCGGCCTCCCGCATGGTCGGCGCGCTGATCAGCCAGCGCGGCACCCGCGCCCCGGTCGGCACCAGCACCGCCTCACCGACCGGCAGTTCCCCGCCGTGCAGACCGAGCACCGCGCCGCGCACCCGCTGCTCGATGTCCGGCCACACCGTCGAGTACAGCGCGTCGATGCCGCCGCGCATCAGACCGTAGGAGTTCGCCGGGCTGACCACCGCGTCCGCGACCACGTCCAGCACCGACCCGTGATGCACATCGACCTGGTCACGGCCATCGGCGACGGTCTGCCAGACCTCGAAGAGCGCGGCCTCCCGCGCGCACAGCACCAACCGCGGTCGAGCCGACCGCGGGGTCTGGGCGGGGTCGAGAGCCGAACTCACCCGTCCAGCATGTCATCGCGGGGCGGCTCGGGTAAGCGGGTGGCATACCGGCCGAACGGGTGATTGAGGGCCGGTCGAGGACCGAATGGTGGCCGGTGCTGCCTGCGGTTGGCCTACCTCGCTACGCGGCTAGGGTTGGCATGTGTCGCGTATCGCTTATTTCGGGCCGCAGGGAACGTTCACCGAACAGGCCGCCCTCCGGCTGATCGACCCGTCCACCGACGAGCTGGTCCCGATGGAAACCGTGCCGGCCGCGCTCACCGCGGTGCGCAAGGGCGAGGCGGACGCCGCGTGCGTGCCGGTGGAGAACTCGGTCGAAGGCGCGGTGACCATCACCATGGACGCCCTCGCCGAGGGGGAGCCGCTGGTCGCGGTCGCCGAAACCGTGCTGCAGGTGGCCTTCTCGATCCTGGTCCGGCCCGGCACCGCAGCGCCCGACGTGGCCACCGTCGCGAGCATCCCGATCGCGCTCGCGCAGGTCAGAGGCTGGTTGGCCGAGCACCTTCCCGATGCGGAGCACCGGTTCACCAACTCGACGTCGGCCTCGGCGGTCGCCGTGCTCAACGGTGAGTTCGACGCGGCGGTGACCGCTCCCGTCGCCGTGACGCACTATCCGCTCGAGGAACTGGCCACCGGGGTCGCCGATGTCGCCGACGCCAAGACCCGCTTCCTGCTGCTGCGCCAACCCGGCCCGCTGCCCGCCCCGACCGGCGCCGACCGCACCAGCGTGATCGCCTTCACCGACGACCGCACCGGCGTGCTCGCCGAACTGCTGATCGAACTGGCCAACCGTGGCATCAACCTGACCAGGATCGAGTCAAGGCCAACCAAGGGCAGGCTCGGCGAGTACCGGTTCTTCCTCGACTTCGACGGACACGTCGCCGAGGCCAGGGTCGGCGACGCACTGGCCGCGTTGCGTCGCCGCTGCCGGTCGGTCCGCTTCCTCGGCTCGTATCCCAAGGCCGACGGGCTGCCCTCGCTGGTACAGCCCGGTACCGAGGACGAGACCTTCGACCTGGCATCGGACTGGCTGCGCGCGGTCCGCGCCGGCCGCGCCGGCTGACCGCCCGCCCCGCCGCGCGCCGGATGGTTCGGGTGACCGAGGTCTCGGGACGCAACAGTGGTGCGAAGACCTACGCGGATGAAACGGTCGGTGGCGCGGGCGGGGGAAGGCAGCGGAAAGGTGGCCGGTGTGAGTGATGTGCGGTTGTTCCTGGTTCGACACGGCCAGACCGAGTCGAATGTCCGGATGGTGTTGGACTCCCGGCCGCCCGGTCCGCCGCTGAACCTGGTCGGTCAGCAGCAGGCCGTCGAGCTGGCCGAATCGCTGGCCGGAGAACCGGTCGTCGGCGTGTACGCCAGTACCGCGATCCGCGCCCAGCAGACCGCCGCGCCCGTCGCCGCCAAACATGACCTGCCCGTTCAGGTGGTGCCCGGCGCCCAGGAGGTCTTCGTCGGTGACCTTGAGGGCCGCACCGATCACGGATCGGTGGGCCAGTTCTTCACCGCCTTCTCCGCCTGGTCCGAGGGCGACCTCGACGTGCCGCTGCCCGGCGGTGAGACCGGCCGGCAGGTCCGCGACCGGTTCGAGCGGGTCGTCGCCGACATCCGCGCCGCCCACCAGCACGGTGTCGTGGTGCTGGTCAGCCATGGCGGTGTCATCCGGCTGGTCGCGCCGATGCTGGCGACCAACGTGAAACTCGCGGTGACGGAGTACGCCCTGCTGCCGAACACCGGACGAGTGGTACTGGTCGACGAGCCAGGACCGCAGGCCGGCTGGCGCTGCGTCGAATGGACCGGGCTGGACCTGGCATGACCGCCCGGCACCCGCAAGCCAGAGTGATCAACTCGTCCCGAAACGGCCGCCGAGTTGTGATCCAGCATGCGCGCATCTGCTCTCCGCCAACCCGCCCCGGCGACGTAATGTACTTCTCGTGCGCGACACTCGGCTGATTCGTAGCCTCCGGGCGGCTGTGCAGGCCGGCCCGGATGACGTGCCATTGCGCTTACATCTGGCTGAGCTGCTGTTGGACGTCGGCAAGGTCGAGGAGGCGGTCACCCATGTGGCCGCCGCCTTGCAGCGAGAACCCAACTCCATCGAAGCTCGGGCCCTGATGGGCCGCGCCATGGCCAGCCAAGCCGGCCCGCCGGTACCGGCCGTGTCGAGACAGGGCGTGCACCGGGACGAACCGACCGATCGGTACACGTTCAACTTCAAGTTCAACTGGGAAGCGGCGGAAAGCCAGTTCGCCGACATGACCCAGTCCTGGCTGATCGACCCAGGTACCAAGCCACTGGTCGCCAAGCCGCCCTACGAGGTCGAACCGGCGACCGTCCGGCTCGCCGACATCGCGGGCATGGCCGAGGTCAAACGCAGGTTGGACAACACCTTCCTCGCACCGTTGCGCAATCCGGACCTGCGCAGGAAGTACGGCCCCGGCCTGCGCAGCGGCCTGCTGCTCTACGGCCCGCCAGGCTGCGGCAAAACGCTGCTGGCCAGGGCGATCGCCGGTGAGATCGGCGCCAGCTTCCTGGCCATCTCGCTCAGTGAGCTGCTCACCCGCTGGCCGGGCAGCGCCGAACGCAACCTGCACCTGGTCTTCGCCGCCGCGCGCAGGGCGGCGCCGTGTGTGCTGTTCATCGACGAGCTGGACGCACTCGACCGCAAGCGCAGCCGATCCCGTGGCACCGGCAGCGCGCGGGCCGTGCTCAACCAGCTGCTCGGCGAGATGGACGGCACCCAGCAGAACAACGACGGCCTTTCGGTGCTCGCCGCCGCCGAGGCGCCCTGGGAAGTCCTGCCGACCATGTTCGCCGCGGGCCGCTTCGACCGAACGCTGCTCGTGCTGCCGCCGGACATCACCGCACGTGAGGCGGTGCTGCGCCAACACCTGCGCGACCGCCCGGTCAGCGGGGTGCTCGCCGGTGAGCTGGCCAAGCGCACCAAGGACTACTCCAGCGCCGACCTCGCCCTGCTGTGCGAGAACGCCGCGGAACGCGCGCTGCGTGATTCGGCGCGCACCGGCAAGACCAGAATGATCGACCTGCGGGACTTCGAGGCCGCGCTGGCCGCGGTGCGCCCGTCGGTCGGGGCCTGGCTGACCCTGGCGCGCAACGGTCCCAAGCCGGCCGGGGCCGAGACGGGCTACGAGGAGCTGCAGCACTACCTGAAGCTGCGCGGCCTGTCCTGACGCTCCGGTCAACCGAATATCCCAAACCTGTGCACAACCTCCGACCGGGGGTTGCCGCACAGTTCGGCCTCGCCAACCCGACCCCGAGCCCCCAAAACCCGCAAAATGCCGCCCCACCAGCGGAAATTGTCTTTCCGGCCGGTGGGGGACCCCCGAAATTCACGTTACCGGATGGGGCTGACAGAAATGATCAATCCGGTGGGAGGTTGTGGACAACTCGGTTCGGGCCGGGTGTTGGCGTGCTTCGAGCCGGGTGCGGGTGTACCTCGTCGGGTTGGCAGTCCGGCGGCGGGAACCTGGACGCTGTTAGGTTCGTACTGACAGGTAACTGCGGACTCAACGAAGTACGTGAACGACCGGCGCGATCCAAGCGACGAAGCGCCCGAAGAAGCGACGAGCGACGAAGCGACGAAGCGGCCAACGACACGTGCGGCCGACGACACGCGGGAAAGGCGTGTCGCCAGAGCAGCGCGATGTGACTGCGATGTGAGAGCACCGCAACGCGAGAGCGCATACGACGGCCGCCGCGACGAGAGCGCACACGACGGGGCCGCCGCGACGAGGGCGCCGCGACGGGAGCGCCACGAGGTGACGGGAGAGCCTGATGGGTAGTTTTCTCGGCTGGGCATTCGATCGGGTCCTCGGCCTGCCCCCGTCACCGGAACCGGACTTCCAGCGTCATCGCGATCTGCGCATTCCGCTCCAGGACGGGGTGACCACGCTCGCCGACTGGTACCGGCCGGGTCACTCCGGCACGACACCGCTGCCGGTGGTCCTCGTCCGCACCCCCTACGGCCATCGGACGCTGCTCGGCCGCGCGCTCGGCTCGGTGCTGGCGCGTCGGGGCCTACAGGTCGTCGTGCAGAGCGTGCGCGGCACCTTCGGTTCCGGCGGCGAGTTCTGGCCGATGCATCAGGAACGCGAGGACGGCCTGGCCACCGCGGCCTGGCTGCGCGAGCAGCCCTGGTGCGACGGCCGGCTGGCCACGGCGGGACCCAGCTACCTCGGCTACACCCAATGGGCGCTCGGCCCCTACCTCGACCAGCCACTGGAAGCGATGTGTCTTTCGGTGACCACCTCCGACTTCCCGAGGACCTTCTACCCGGACGGCAGCCTCTCGCTCTACAGCCTGCTGTCCTGGTCGGCTCAGATCGGCACCCAGGAGAACCCCGTCCTCTCCCGGCTGCGCAACCGGCGCCAGCAGGAGGCCCGCACCGAGCGCGCCATGGCAACGCTGCCGCTGCGCGGTGCCGATTCGGCCGCGATCGACAAGCCGGTCCGGTTCTGGCAGGAGGTCACCGAGCACGCCGAGCCCGGCGACGACTTCTGGAAGCCGATCGACCACAGGCCGCTGGTGCCCGAGCTGACCACGCCGACCTCCATGGTCACCGGTTGGTACGACCTGTTCCTGCCCGCCCAGCTCGACGACTTCGCGACGCTGCGGACGGCCGGCCGCACGACCCGGATCACCATCGGGCCGTGGGCACACGCCGATCCGGCCAACCTCAAGCTGATGTTCACCGACAGCGCGTCCTGGCTGACCGCGCACCTCGGCGGGAACACCAGCGAGCTGAACCGGTCGCCGGTCCGGCTCTACCTCCAGCAGGCCGACCGCTGGCTGGACTTCGCTTCCTGGCCACCGGCCGAGGCCACCAGGACCCGCATCCACCTGCATGGCGGCCGGCGCCTCGACTGGACCCAACCGGCCGGCCAGGCGAGCGCGGGCCAGTCGGACGGTTTCGACTACGACCCCGCCGATCCGACGCCGTCGATCGGTGGGCCGCTGCTGTCCGGCAAGACCAAACAGCACGACAACCGCGCCATCGAGGCCCGTTCCGATGTGCTGATCTTCACCAGCGGGCTGCTTGAGTCGGATCTCGACCTCGTCGGTGAGCTGGAAGCAACGGTCTACCTGCGCACCGAACTCGGTCACGGGGACCTGTTCGTCCGGCTCTGCGACGTCGACCGGCGCGGGGTGTCGCGCAATGTCTGCGACGGGCTGGTCCGGATGCGGGCCGGTGACCTCGAACCGGCCGAGGACTCCTCGGTCGCGGCGCGGATCAGGATGTACCCGACCGGCTACCGGTTCCGCCGTGGCCACCGGCTACGGGTGCAGGTGGCCGGCGGCGCGTTCCCGCGCTTCGCCCGCAACCACGGTACCGAGGAACCGATCGCGGACGCGGTGACGACCGTGCGTAACCACTACGAGATCCTGCACGACGCCGACCACCCGTCCCACCTCGTGCTCCCCGTCCTGTCCGGCGGTCCTCGGCAGGGCTGAGGGCGGGGGAGGCTCAGCCCCAGCCGAGTTCGTGCAGGGTGGCGTCGTCGATGCCGAAGTGGTGGCCGACCTCGTGCACAACGGTCACCGCGACCTGCCGGACGACCTCCTCCTCGGTCCGGCAGATCGACAGGATCGGCAGCCGGTAGATGAAGATCTGGTCCGGCAGCGCCATCGAGTAGCTCGACGTGCGCCTGGTCAGCGCGATGCCGTGATACAGGCCGAGCAGGTGCGGATTGTCCTGGTGCATGTCCTCGACCAGTACGACGACATTGCTCATGGCCTGGGTGAACCGGCGCGGGATCAGATCCAGTGCGTCGGCGACGAGTTCTTCGAATCGCGCCCGATCCATCTCCACGGGCATCGTTCAGCCGCCGGAGTTCCCTGAGCCGCCGGACGAACCCGAGCCGGAGGAACCGGAGGAGCCGCCGCCGACGCCCTTCACCGAGTTGACGATCGGGCCGAGGCCGCTGCCGTCGCTGAGCGGTTTGCCGATCTCGCAGTTGGTCCGGTACGAACCAGCCGACCAGCTCTCCTGCTTGATCGAGTTCCAGGTGATGGTCAGCTGGTACTGACCGAGATTCAGTCCGCCGGTATAGGCGTTCGCGACCGGTTCACAGAGGCTGCCGAGCGCCGACTGCTGTTGGTCGTTGGTCGGGTAGCCGTTCGGGAACTTGCCGTGCAGGTCGACGATGCCGACGATCTCGTAGGAATGCTGGCTGTTGCACGAGACCGGGCCACCGGGCGCCTTGCCGTTCAACGCCAGGCAGGTGCCCACCGGATACACCGCCGACTGGTCCTGGCCCTTGGCCGAACCGGTGGTGCCCAACGGCTGCCCGAACGGCGTCGACCCCTGCAGGCCGCAGCGCAGTGAGCGGTCCTGGTCGTTCCACTGGCTGCTGGTCGGTTTCAGCGCGCCGACCATGTACAGGCCGTAGGGGTCGAGCTTGCCGAGATAGGCGGTGGCGCTGGCGGTGCAGCTGCTCTGGGTGACCCGCTGCCAGGTGACCTGGTCGGGGAATGCCGCGCCGCTCGGGTACGAACCGGAGATGTCGGCGGTACCGGTGACCTCGAACAGGTGCGGTTGCCCGCAGTCGACCTCGCGCAGGTCGCTGGCGTCCGGGCGGGTCCAGGTCAGGCAGGTGCCGACGGCGGCGTTCGCGGCGATGGTCGCCGGATCGGTCGAGTCGAAGGTGCTGGGGTTGATCGGCCAGCCCGCGATCACGCTGCAGCCGAGCAGAATGAGGGCACCGACGAACGCCCCGGCCATGTACAGCCGAGTGCTGCCCCCTGGGCTTGTTGGACTGAATCCCTGCGCGCCACCTGCCATCGGCTCCATCATGCCTGTTGGCCGCCCGGCGACTCGCACAGGTGGCGGGATGTCGCGAAGCACGACCTCGCCGACGGCGATATGCGAAGCTGGGCAGGTGCGTGCTGGGAGAACCCGATGACTGACGACGAACAACAGCCATATCGACTGCCCACTCCGGACCTGAGTGTGTTCGGAGTGGATGACGACACCGCGAGCGAGGGCCACCAGGCCGCTGACCCCGCTGCACCGGCCCATGGCCAGACGGAGGCCGGCCACGACCAGGCCACCGAGACCCTGGGCACCGGGCCCCTGGGCACCGGCGGCACTATCGGCGCCGAGGAGGCCACCCAGGCTCACGGCATCGGCGCCGGTAGTGCTCAAGCCCACAGTTCCGAGTCCCACAGTTCCGAGTCCCACCGGTCCGAGGCGCCGACCGGGCGGATGCGCTTTCAGGACGAGACCACCAAGCCCCGGCCGCCGACCCTTGCCGAGCAGCGTGCCCGGCAGCAGGCGCGGGAGGCCGAGGAGGAGCGCGAACTCGAAGTCGAACTCGCCGCGGACCGGTCGAGACATCGCCGCAGGGTGATGATCGGCGCCGGGGTGACCGTCGGCATCGTCGCGGTCATCGGCGGGTTGTACCTGCTCAACTCCTCCAACGACGTGACAGCGCGGTGCACCGCGGCCAATGGCGGCGCCAACGGCACCGTCGTGCAGGACCAGTACTGCGACTCCGACTACGTCACCAGCCACAACGGGTACATCAGCAACGGCATCATCTTCCTGCCGATCTCCGGCGGCGGCTACAGCCAGTACCACTACTACTACGGCGGCTCCGGCAACGTCGGCCAGCGGGTCAGCGGCGGCTCCTACACCCAGCCCAGCAGCGGCACGATCAAGACGAACTCCGGCAGCAGCGTCTCGCGCGGCGGCCTCGGCGTGTCCAGCAAGAGCGGTAGCGGTGGCAGCAGCGGCGGTGGCGGCGAAGAGGGCGGCAGCGGCGGCCGAAGCGGAGGCAGCTGAGTGCGCAGGGAACGGTCGGCGCCACGGCCCGGCTGGCAGGAGATCATCCACGAACAGGGCCTGGTGTACGACATTCCAGGGCGGGACGCGGCCGGGAACGCGCGGCCGTACTGGGACGAGTCGGTGCACTACGTCTTCGAGATGGACGAGATCCTGTCTCTCGAAGCGGATGTCGAGCTGATCCACTCGATGTGCCTCGACGCGGTCGACAACGTGATCATGACGGAGCGCTACCGCGACTTCGGTATCGCGGAATGGATCTGGCCGGCCATCGCGCAGTCCTGGCAGCGTCGCGATCCGCACGTCTACGGGCGGTTCGACCTGCGCTACGACGGATCAGGCCCGGCGAAGCTGTTGGAGTACAACGCGGACACGCCGACCTCGCTGCTGGAGGCCTCGGTGGTCCAGTGGTTCTGGAAGACCACCGTGTTCCCCGACGACGACCAGTGGAACTCCATCCACGAGAAGCTCGTCGCCCGCTGGCGGGAAATCGGCAACAAGCTGCCCGGCAACCAGGTGCACTTCACCTTCTCCCAGGCCGACACCACCGGCGAGGACCACGTCACCGTGGCCTACCTACAGCAGACCGCCGCCGAGGGCGGGCTGGACACCGTAGGGCTGGCCATCGAACAGATCGGCTGGGACCACCTGCTCAACCGCTTCGTCGATCTTGAGGAAGCGCCGATGAACACCGTTGTGAAGCTCTACCCCTGGGAATGGATCGTCGAGGAGGACTTCGGCAAGCAGGTGGTCAACGGCCTGCCGGCGACGCTGTGGGTCGAGCCGCTGTGGAAGATGCTGTTGTCCAACAAGGCTTTGCTGGCCATCCTCTGGGAGATGCACCCCGGCCATCCGAACCTGCTGCCGGCCTATCTCGACCAGCCGGGGATGCTCACCGAGTACGTGCGCAAGCCGAAACTGGGCCGGGAGGGCGCGAACGTGCAGATCGTCGCGCCCGGCTACGAGACCCAAACCGGTGGCGTCTATGGCAAAGAGGGCTACGTCTACCAGCTTTTCGACCCGCTGCCGGCCTTCGACGGCTACCGGCCCGCGCTCGGCGCGTGGGTGGTCGACGACGAGGCTGCTGGCCTCGGCATCCGGGAAACCGCGGGCCTCGTCACCGATGACGGTGCCGCGTTCGTCCCGCATCGCATCGTGGGCTGAGACCCGTGGATCGAGGCCGTCTCCCGCCGGACCGCCGGATCCGCGTCGGCACCTGATCCGCGTCGATGCACGCCGACTTGTTACACGGAGAATATCATGGGTAGTACCCATTATTGGTGTCGGATATCGGTATGACCGAGTTTCGACCCGGACTAGGCTGACCAGCCGTGATCGAGCTGAAGACACTGCGCGAACAGCCAGCGGCGGTGCGTGCTTCGCAGCGCCTCCGTGGAGCGGACGAAACCCTGGTCGACGCGCTGCTCTCCGCCGACGAGCGCCGTCGCGGCGCGGTGTCGCGCGCCGATGAGCTGCGGGCGGAGCAGAAGACCTTCAGCAAGCAGGTCGGCAGGGCCTCCGGAGAGGAACGCGCCGCGCTGCTGGTCAAGGCGAAGGAGCTGGCCGCCGAGGTCAAGGCCGCCGAGGCCGCGCAGACCGAGGCCGACGCCGAGCTGCTGGCCGCGCACAAGCGGGTGCCCAACCTCGTTTCCGAGGGTGTGCCACCGGGCGGCGAGGACGACTACGTCGTACTCGAACACGTTGGCACACCACGGGAATTCGACTTCACGGTACGTGATCACCTCGACATCGGCGAACTGCTCGGCGCGATCGACATGGAGCGTGGCGCCAAGGTTTCCGGCGCCCGGTTCTACTTCCTGACCGGTGTCGGCGCCCAGTTGCAGCTCGCGCTGTTGAACATGGCCATGCAGCAGGCGATCGAAGCCGGTTTCACCGCGATGATCACCCCGTCGCTGGTCCGGCCGGAGATCATGGACGGCACCGGGTTCCTTGGCGCACACGCGCCAGAGGTGTATCGGCTGCGTGAGGACGAGCAGTACCTCGTCGGCACCTCGGAGGTCGCGCTCGCCGGCTATCACAGCGACGAGATCCTGGACCTCACCGACGGACCGCGCCGCTATGCGGGCTGGTCCTCGTGTTACCGCAGGGAAGCGGGTTCCTACGGTAAGGACACCAGGGGCATCATCCGGGTGCACCAGTTCGACAAGATCGAGATGTTCTCCTACTGCCGGCCGGAGGACGCGCCAGAGGAACACCAGCGGCTGCTCGCCTGGGAGAAGGACATGCTCGGCAAGATCGAGGTGCCCTACCGGGTCATCGACACCGCGGCCGGTGACCTCGGCGCGAGCGCGGCCCGCAAGTTCGACTGCGAGGCCTGGGTACCCAGCCAGCAGGCCTACCGCGAGCTGACCTCGACCTCCAACTGCACCACCTTCCAGGCCCGTCGGCTGAACATCCGCTACCGCGACGAGCAGGGAAAGCCCCGGATCGCCGCCACCCTCAACGGCACGCTGGCCACCACCCGGTGGCTGGTGGCGATCATGGAGAACCACCAGCTCCCGGACGGCTCGGTGCGGGTACCGGTGGCCCTGCGCCCCTACCTCGGCGGTCGCGAGGTCCTCGAACCGCGTAAGGCCGGCTGACCTGCGGGGAGTCGGCACGGCGAGGCCGCGAGACAAACCCGTTGACAAGGTCGGGGCGAGGTCTACCTGGGCTGCTGGCAAGTGAGCTGTGCCACTTTGGGACAATTTACCCAGTGGTAAAGTCGCCGCCCGCGGGCCTGGCGCAGTGTCCGGCACTGCCTCGGGGTATGCGAGCTGTGTGACTCAGCGTGAGATCAGGCGTGAGATCGGTCTTGAGATCAGCGGCGACGAACCAGCGGCGACCAACCAGATGTGACGAACCAGATGACGGGCCAACCGTGACGGGTGTTTTGCGAAAAGGAGAGCCATGCGTCTCTCGCTCGTAGTCCCTTGCTACAACGAACAGGACGGCTTGGGGCGACTGCACCAACGACTGTGCGAGACGCTGCCGGCAGTGACCGACGACTTCGAGGTACTGCTCGTCGACGACGGAAGCTCCGACCGCACGCTGGCCGCGATGCGGGAGATCGCCTCGACCGATCCGCGCTTCCGCTACCTCGCGCTGAGCAGGAACTTCGGCAAGGAATCCGCCATGCTCGCCGGCCTGAGCCAGGCCGAGGGCGACATCGTCGCGATCATCGACGCGGACCTGCAGCACCCGCCGGAGATGCTCGCGCAGATGGTGGACAAGCTCGACGAAGGCTACGACCAGGTGGTCGCCCGGCGCACCAGGGATGGCGACGGCGCGCTGCGCAGCCTCATCTCCACGGCGTACTACAAGATGATCAACAAGCTGGTGGACGTCAAGCTGGAGAACGGCGTCGGTGACTTCCGGGTCCTCACCCGCAAAGCCGTGCAGGCCCTGCTGTCACTCGGTGAGTACAACCGGTTCTCCAAGGGCCTTTTCTCCTGGATCGGCTTTGACACCGCGACCGTCGACTACGGCAACGTCGTCCGGCAGGACGGTACGAGCAAGTGGTCGGCCCGCAAGCTCATCGACTACGGCATCGACGGCGTCGTGTCCTTCAACAACCGGCCACTGCGGTTGGCGATCTACCTCGGCGCGCTGTGCACGGTGTTCGCGTTCGTCTATGCGATCTGGGTGTTGGTCGCCGCGCTGATCAACGGGAACTCGGTGCCCGGCTATGTCACCCTGATGTGTGGCATCGTGGGTTTCGGTGGCCTGCAACTGCTGATTCTCGGCGTCATCGGCGAGTACCTCGGCCGGATCTACTACGAGACCAAGCGCAGGCCGCACTTCCTGATCAAGGAAGCCAGCCAGGCCGAGGTACCGGTGGCCGTGCCGCTGGGGCCGGAGCGGGCCGAGGACCTCGCCCTGCACACCAGCAACGGGCACATCCCCGGCAGCGGCGGACTCGCCAACGGCGCGACGACCGGCGCGGCCAAGTGAGCGATGCCCGGCCTGCTGAGGTGACGGAGGACCGGTATGGCCAAGCGAGCGATGACCGGCGTGGCGACGTGAAGGCGGCCAGATGAAGCTCGACTTCGATCGGTTCCACATCGGCCGGTTCAACCTCGGCCGGATCATTCGCTTCGCCATCGTCGGTGTCGCGAACACCGGTACGTATTACGTGCTTTACCTGTTGTTCCACCGGTTTTTGCCTTATCTCGTCGCACACACCATCGCGTTCGTCCTCGCGATGATCGGTTCGTACTTCCTGAATTGCTACTTCACTTTCCGTATCCGGCCGACCTGGAAGAAGTTCCTGCTCTTCCCGTTGTCCAATGCGGCGAACTACGTCATCACCTCGGTCGGCCTGCTGCTGCTGGTCGGCGTGCTGCACTTCAACCAGATCGTCGCGCCGCTGGTCGCGGCGGTGGTCGCCATCCCGATCACCTACGTCGTCGCACAGTTCCTGCTGGTCGAGCGCGAGCGGCACGCCAAGAAGGACTCGGCCGAGGGGCACGAACCGGACGCGATCGAGGTCGACCAGCTGGTGGCCGGCATCGCCGTCGAGGAGTCCGAGGTCGGTCCCACCCAGCATGCGGCCGAGCCTGCCGAGGCCGAGCCGAGGCCGGCGGGAAACACTCGGGCCTGATTCGCATCCTGCCCGCTCGGAGGGCGGGTGGGCGCCCTCGACTACACTCCGACCCGATTCTTCCCCGTGCGTCCGGGCCTCGACGGTGCGCACCTTTGAGGAATCGTGGCGAGAAGGCCTCGGCGTCGCCATAACGCGCCATCGGCGGTCACTATGCACTCACAGGAGAGGTTTGCGGTGATACAGGCGAACTCCGCGGTTGCCCACCAACCAGCACGGGCGGGCTTTCTGCACAGGTTCCCCGAGTGGCTGGTGGTGCTGTGTCTCGGCGTCGGCAGCGCACTGGTGTTCACCATCCCGTTCTGGATGCACCCGCTGTTCTACTACGTCGGTGACAATCCGCAGTCGTTCGTACCGCTGTGGCGGCACCTTGGCCTGCTGCTGCGCTCCGGCCACTGGCCCTCCATGGAGCCCAGCGGCTGGTACGGCGGAAACATCGCCGCCGACTCCGAGTTCGCGCTGTGGAACCCGATCGGGATCGTCAACGACCTGATCGTCTCGATGTACAACAACATGGCTTCCGCGGCGGCCTTCGTCCAGATCGAGTCGTTGTCGCTGATCGCGATGGCGATCTACCTCGTTGCCCGCGAGTACGGCGCGCACCGGGTGCCCTCGGTTGTCGTCGGTTTCGCGATGCCGGCCTGCGGTTTCGCCGTGTACTACGGCGCCTCCGGCTGGCCGGCCGAGCTGACCGCGTTGATCTGGGTGCTGATGTTCTGGTGGGGCGCGCACCGGATGATCCGGGGCAGGCTGATCCCGCTCGTCCCGTTCGTCTTCGGCGTGCTCGCCATCACCAGCGGCAACCCCTACGCCGCGCTCGGCATGATCATCGTGCTCATCGCACTGGGCGTCGAGGTGCTCGCCGCCAAGAACCACCGCGCGCTGTGGTACCTGCTCGGCATGGGTGCCTGCGCGGGCGCCGCGGCCATCCTGACCTTCTACCCGCTGGTCGAGGCGCTGCCGGTGAGCACGAGGGCGAGCCTCGCGGCGATCTCCAACGACATGTTCATGGTGCCGCACCTGTCCGACCTCGTGGCCTCCAGCGCGCCGACCTATCTGCCGCCGATCGTGAACTGGAACGGCGCGGTCATCGAAACCGTGCCGTCGACCTACTTCATCTGGTTCCTCGTGCCGCTGCTGCCCTGGCTGCGTTGGCGGACGCTGCGCACGAGCGTGAAGTCGCTGGTCAGCCTGTGCGTGTTCACCGGCATCTTCCTCGCGCTGACCGTCGGCCCCTCGAACCTGTGGCTGTTCCGCTGGCCGATCCGGCTGATCGACTACTTCTACGCGGGCGTCGCGGTCATGTTCGCCGTCGCGCTGTCCAAGGGGCTTGCCAAGGACAAGGTCAAGAAGCGGGCCTACCTCACCGCCGGACTGATCCTCGGCGGCGCCTACCTGTCCTACGTGCTCAAACCGCAGTTCTACACGATCCACGCGCTCGCCACGATCATCGTCGCGGTGCTGATGTTCGCCGCGCTCTACGTCTACCGCACCCGCGGCGCGCAGGCCCTCGGCGCGGTACTGCTGCTCGGCACCATCGCGGTGTTCAGCTACCAGGGCGCCCGCCTGCCGGTGCCGCTGCCCGGTGATTCCGTCCAGTCGCCCGACAACGTCGCGGCCATGCAGGCCGGTACGACGAACCTGCGCGGCACCGTGCTGCAGCTGGCGAACGTCACCAACGCGAGCACCGCCGACATGGCCAACGGGGAGATCGTCTTCGGCAACGAGTCGCTGCTGGAGAACAACGAGTCGCTGATCCGCTACACCGGCACCGGTTTCGACCGGTTCACCTCGGCCCTGTGCATGGACTACCGCGGTGACGTCTGCACCGGTGTCTGGGCGAAGCTGTGGAAGCCGATCCCCGGTAGCAGCGTCTCGCTGATCGACTCGCTGCGGGTCCAGTCGCTGGTCATCGAACGCAGCCTGTTCCCCCAGCAGGCGAACGCAACGCCGCCGGCAGGCTGGCAGGTCGAGGCCAAGGACAACACGCGGACCCTCTGGGTGCGCACCGCGCCGTTGCCCTATCCGGGCCGGGTCTCCGGGGCCAGCCCCGGCCTGCGGGTCACCTCGGCGGCGCTGCGGTCCGACCAGCAGGACCAGCAGATCAACTTCACCGCCCCCGAACAGGGCGGTCAACTGATGCTGGCCCAGCTCGACTGGCCCGGCTACCAGGCCACCATCGACGGCGCCTCCGTGCCGCTGCACGAGAACAGCATCGGCCTGATCACGGTGAACGTCCCGGCCGGCACGCACACCCTGCGGCTGACCTTCCATGACGCCGGTATCCGGCTCGGCGAGTACGTGCTCGCGCTGGTCACCCTGATCGCGCTGATCGGCTCGGTGTTCTGGTGGCGCGGCAATCGCCGCAACCGGCGCAAAACGGGTCGGCCGACCATCGACGAATCCGGGCCTGACAAGCCCGACGATATGATGAACCCGGTCCTGACTCATGCCGGACCGGCCAGCGACGGAAACTAAGGAGCAGTACCGAATGCCGACCGAGCAGGGCTCCGACGCCGCAGCACCCATCGCCAGCAGCTCCGAATCCAGCATCTGGCGGGTGGTCCAGCGGCTGATGTTCGCGTCGCCGAGCCCGCAGGCGCCCAACGAGCTGTACGCCAAGGCCGAATGGGGCGCTGTGCGTTGCGAGCGGCGTCGGGCGATCATCGAGCCGGATGCTCGGATGACCACCAACACCTACTTCGGCCGGCTGCCGGTCAGCTACCTGCAACGCTGGACGCCGATCCGCAAGATCGAGGTCGTGTTCCGGGTCCGTGGTGCCGGCCGTCTCGAGGTGCACGCCTCCGACGGCGAGGGTGAACCGCGCATCCAGGCGACCGTCGAGGTCAACGCGCAGACCGAGCAGGAGGTCCGGCTGGAGGCGGTCGTCGACCGCTTCATGGACGGCGGTTTCGTCTGGGTCGAGGCGGTCACCGCCGCCGAGGAACTCGTCATCGAGGACTGCCGGTGGGTCGCGCAGGAGCCCCGACGCCAGCGGCTGACCTCGGTGGTCATCTGCACCTACAACCGCGCCGACGACTGCCTGAACACCATGCGCGCCCTCGGCGAGGACACCGAGGTGCTGGAGACCCTCGACGAGGTCTACGTGGTCGACCAGGGCACCGACACGGTGGCCAGCCGCGAGGACTTCGACAAGGTCGTCAACCTCTACGGCGGCAAGTTCCGCTACCTGCGCCAGGCCAACCTCGGTGGTGCCGGCGGGTTCACCAGGGGCATGTTCGAGGTCACCGGGCAGCACAAGAACAACAACGTGCTGTTCATGGACGACGACGTGCTGCTGGAACCGGAAACCGTGCTGCGGATGACCGCGTTCGCCAACCAGGCGACCGACCCGACCATCGTCGGCGGTCAGATGCTCTACCTCTACCACCCCAACCGCCTGCACATCGACGCGGAAACCACCGACCTCGCCACGCTGCGGCCGGGCGTTCCGGTCGCCGGCGCGCTGCACAACATCGACCTCACCGAGAAGCTCCCGCACCGCCGGGTCACCGCCGGCTACAACGCCTGGTGGAGCTGCCTGATCCCGGCCGAGGTCACCGAGCGGATCGGCCTCCCGCTGCCGATGTTCTTCCAGTGGGACGACATCGAGTACGGCACCAGGGCCGGCCGCCACGGTTTCGCCACCGTCACCCTGCCCGGTGCCGCGGTCTGGCACGCCGACTTCGCCTGGAAGGACTGGGACGACTGGGCCCGGTACTTCAGCCTGCGCAACTCGCTGATCACCGCGGCCCTGCACAGTGATTTCGACCCCCGCAACATCAGCAAGGTGCTCGGCAAGCAGCTGGCGACCTACCTGGTCTCCATGCAGTACGGCATGGCGGCGACCCTGCTCAAGGCGGTCACCGACTTCCTCACCGGCCCTGACGTGCTGCGCGACGGCGGGATCGAGGCCTCGGCGGCGACCCGCGCGCTGCGCAACGAGTACCCCGACACCCACCGCATCCAGCCCGCCGACCTGGGCATCAACGATGCGTCGACCATGCCGATCGTCGCCGATCCCGGCGACCCGAGCATGCCGGCGGCGGTGTTCGCCAAGCGCGTGCTCTACCAGATGACCGGCCGCACCGCCGGTTCGGCCGCCATCCTGGCCAAGGACGCCAAGTGGTGGACGGTGTCCCGGTTCTCCTCGGCCATGGTGACCGACTCCGCGCAGGACTCCTTCCGGGTCCGCCGCTACGACCGCCAGGTGCTCACCCGCCTGTCCGCCGACGGTGCCCGGTTGATGCTGCGGCTGGCCAGGGAGGGTCGCGTCGTACGTGAGCAGTGGCGTACGGCCCTGCCGGACCTGACCTCGCGGGAGAACTGGCAGCGCCTGTTCAACAGCTGACCCCTTCCGACGCCACCGAGCCCGCCCGATGTGTGACATCGGGCGGGCTCGGTCGCGGCCGAAGCTGTCGAAGGAGCGGTCGCGGCCGGATCGGCAGTGGCGCCTCGCGGGTTCAGTCCCGTGCGGCGAAGTCCTTTTCGGCGAGGTCGGCGAGGTGTCCTGCGATCTCCAGCGCGCTGGTCGCGGCCGGGGACGGCGCGTTGAGCAGGTGGATCTGGCCGGGCGCGGTCTCCACAAGGAAGTCCTCGACGAGCGAGCCGTCCGGCCGCATCGCCTGCGCCCGCACCCCGGCACCGGCCCGGACGATGTCGGCCGGGGTGATCGCCGGAACCAGCCGGGCGAGGCTGGCCGCGAACCGGTGCCGCGACAGCGACCGCGCCACCTCGGCGATACCGGTACGGCCGAACCGGCGCGCCAACCGCCAGCTGCCGGGGAAGCCGAGGATCTCCGCGGTGTCCGCGACGGACACATCGCGCCAGCGATAGCCCTCCCTGCTCAGCGCGAGCACCGCGTTCGGGCCCGCGTGCACCCCGCCGTCGATGCCTCGGGTCAGGTGCACCCCGAGGAAGGGCAGGGAGGGGTCGGGAACCGGGTAGATCAGGCCGCGCACCAGTGGCCGGGCGGCCGGGCGCAGCTCGTAGTACTCACCTCGGAAGGGCACGATGCGCACCGGGGTGTCGCAACCGGCCAACCGGGCGATCCGATCGGCGTGCAGGCCCGCGCAGTTGACCAGCAGGTCCGCCCGCAGCACCTCCTTCGGTGTCGCCACCTCGACGCCACCACCGGCCGCCGGTCGAATGCCCAGTACCGGCGTGTTCAGGCACAACCGCACCTGCGCCGCCGTCAGCAGCGCGACAAGGGCCGCGCACACCGAGGGGAAGTCGATGATCGCCGTGCTGTCCACCCGCAGCGCCGCGACACAGCGCACCTCCGGTTCGTACTCCGCCGCCTCCTCGGCGCCGATCCGTCGGGCCGCGACGCCGTTGGCCGCCGCGCGGTCGGCCAGCGCGGCCAGTCGTGGCAGCTCAGCCGTCGAGCAGGCCACCACCAGCTTCCCGCAGACCTCGACGTCGACGCCGTGTTCGCGGGCGAAGGCGACCATCGAGGCGTTGCCGGCGGTGGACACCCGCGCCTTCAGCGAGCCGGGCCGGTAGTAGAGGCCGGCGTGCACCACATTGCTGTTGTGGCCGCTCTGGTGGGCGCCCCAGCGCCCCTCCTTCTCACACACCGTCACCGCGAGACCCCGCCCGGCCAGTTCCCTTGCCACCGCGAGACCGACGATGCCGCCGCCGACCACCATCGCGCGCCGCATGTCAGAACCACCGCCGGAGCACGACCGCGACGCCGTCCTCGGTGTTGGGCACGGTCACCTCGTCGGCCGCCGCCCGAGTCGCCGGGTGTGCGTTGCCCATCGCGACACCGAGCCCGGCCCAGCGCAACATCGGCACGTCGTTGGGCATATCGCCGAACGCGACGACGTCCTGCGCCGCGACCTCCAGCAGGTCGGCGATCTCGGCGAGGCCGGAGCCCTTGGTGATACCGGCCGCCGACAGCTCGATCATCCCGGAACTGCTGGAGAAGGTCACCTCGACCGAATCGCCGAGCAGGGCGGTCGCGGCCGAGGCCAGTTCGTCACTGTTCACACCCTGGTGTCGCACCAGCAGCTTCACCGCCGGATGACCGGTCACCTCGGCTCGTGGCGTCGGCTGTGACCGGTCACCGGGCCAGGGATGTCGGTAGCTACGTTCCGTGACGAACTCCCCGCCGTCCAGCGCGTTGGCCGAGTCGCCGATCCGCTCCGCCGCGAACGCGCAGTCCGGCAGCGCTGCCGACAGCGCGTGCACCAGGTCGCCGAGCAGGGTCGGATCGAGCAGATGGCTGGCAAGGACCTGGTCGGTGCCGACCTCGTAGAGCACCGCGCCATTGGCGCACACCGCGTACCCGGACAGCCCGGCCGCCCGCGCGATCTCCGGAACCCAGCGCGGTGGCCGGCCGGTGACCAGCACGAACGGCACCTCGGCCGCGAGCACCTTGGCGATCGCCGCCGAGGTGGCCGGGCTGACCCGCTCCTGGGTGTCCAACAATGTGCCGTCGATGTCAGAGGCGATCAGCCGGGGCGTCCACACCCCTCCATCCTGCCGTCCCGGCGGCGTGATACGAGACGGTCGGGGCCAACAGTTACCGTTCAACCATGCGGATCGGGATCGTGATCTTGCCGGAGTACCGGTGGTGGGTGGCGGAGCCGAAGTGGCGAGCCGCCGAGAGCTACGGCTTCAACCACGCCTGGACCTATGACCACCTGAGCTGGCGTTCGCTCGCCGACGGGCCGTGGTTCGGTGCGATGCCGACCCTGACCGCGGCCGCGATGGTCACCGAGCGGATCAAGCTCGGCACCTTCGTCGCCTCGCCGAACTTCCGGCACCCCGCCTCGTTCCTGCGCGAGGTCACCACGCTCGACGACATCTCCGACGGCCGTTTCCTGCTGGGCATCGGGGCGGGCGGCTACGGCTTCGACTCCACCGTGCTCGGTGGCCAGCCGCTGTCGCGGAAGGCCTTGGTCGACCGGCTCGGCGAGTTCCTCGACCTGCTGCACACCGGCCTGACCAACAACCGTACCGACTGGCAGGGCGAGTACTACACCGCTGTCGACGCCCGCAGCGCCCCCGGCTGCGTGCAGCGGCCGAGGGTGCCGTTCCTGGTCGCCGCGAGCGGTCCCCGCGCGATCGGCCTCGCCGCCCGCTACGGCCAGGGCTGGGTGACCATCGGCAAACCGACCGAGGACGTCGAGCAGTGGTGGCGCTCGGTCGCCGAACTGTCCGACCGGATGACCGAGGCGCTGGCGGAGGCCGGCCGCGCCCCGGCGTCGCTCGCCCGCTACCTCAGCCTCGATGTCGCGCGGTACTCGCTGACCAGCGTCGAATGCTTCACCGAGATGGTCGGCAGGGCCGGTGCGCTCGGCTTCACCGATGTGATCGCGCACTGGCCGAGGGCCGACGGTGTCTACGCGGGCCGCGAGTCGGTGCTGGAAGCGGTAGCCTCCGATGTACTGCCAGTAGTCTCCGCAGGCTGAGCCGCCGCGCTTGGCCCTGCCCGCCCGGTGCCAGCGGCTATCGGTACGCTCAGTTGTCGTGAACTTCGCGGACTTTGACCTTGTTGTCGTTGGATCAGGTTTCTTCGGCCTGACCGTGGCCGAACGCACCGCCAGCCAACTGGGCAAAAAGGTCATCGTGCTGGAGCGCCGGGAACACCTCGGCGGCAACGCCTACTCCGAGGCCGAACCGGAGACGGGCATCGAGGTGCACCGCTACGGCGCGCACCTTTTCCACACCTCCAACAAGCGGGTGTGGGACTACGTCAAGGCGTTCACCGAGTTCACCGGCTACCAGCATCGGGTGTTCGCCATGCACGGCGGGCAGTCCTATCAGTTCCCGATGGGTCTCGGCCTGATCAGCCAGTTCCTCGGCCGCTACCTCACCCCGGAGCAGGCCCGCGACTGGGTCGCCGAGCAGGCCGCCGAGATCGACTCCGCCGACGCGCGCAACCTGGAGGAGAAGGCGATCTCGCTGATCGGGCGGCCGCTCTACGAGGCGTTCGTCAAGCACTACACCGCGAAGCAGTGGCAGACCGATCCCACCGAACTGCCCGCCGCGGTGATCAGCAGGCTCCCGGTCCGCTACACCTTCGACAACCGGTACTTCAACGACAGCTACGAAGGTCTCCCTGTCGAGGGCTACACCGCCTGGCTGCGCAAGATGGCCGACCATCCGAACATCGAGATCCGGCTGAACACGGACTTCTTCGATGTCCGCAACGACATCCCGGCCGGTACCCCGATCGTCTACACAGGACCGGTGGACCGCTACTTCGACTACGCGGAGGGCTGGCTCGGCTGGCGCACCCTGGATTTCGAGCGGGAAGTGCTGCCGATCGGCGACTTCCAGGGCACCTCGGTGATGAACTACAACGACCCGGACGTGCCCTACACCCGCATCCACGAGTTCCGGCACTTCCACCCCGAACGCGACTACCCGAAAGATCGCACGGTCATCGTCCGGGAGTACTCTCGCGCTGCGGAAAAAAACGACGAACCGTACTACCCGATCAATACCCCCGAGGACCGGGCCAAGCTGGAGCGTTACCGGGAGCTGGCCAAGCGGGAGGCCGGCGAACGCAATGTGCTCTTCGGCGGCCGGCTGGGCACCTACAAGTACCTTGACATGCACATGGCCATCGGCTCGGCCCTGTCCGCTTTCGACAACAAGATCGCGCCGCATCTGACGACCGGCGCCGCACTGGACGGATCGCTCGACGGATGAGCAGCAGCACACTGATCGAGCACGCCCCGACCAGCGAGAGCCCCGCTCCGGCGGGCGTCGAGGTCAGCGCGCTACGGACCGTACAACGGGTCTTCGGCGGTCGAGGAGTCCTCGGCGGGGCCAGAGCACTGTCGTTGTTCGGTGAGCACAGCGCGGGCTGGTTCGCGCTCGGCCTCGCCGGCGCCGCGATCGACCGCGACCGCCGCCGCGAATGGCTCCTCGCCGCGGGCGGCGTCGTCGCGGCACATGCCGCCTCCATCGCGGTCAAGCGCGTCGTCCGCCGCCCCCGTCCGGACCATCCGGACGTTCAGGTGCTGGTCGGTACCCCGAGCAAGCTGAGCTTCCCGTCCTCGCACGCGGCCTCCACCACCGCGGCCGCGGTGCTCTACGGCGGTCTCACCGGCCAGCCGGCGGCAGCGGCGGTGGTACCGCCGATGCTGCTGTCCCGGATGGTGCTCGGCGTGCACTACCCCAGCGACGTCGCCGCTGGGGCCGCACTCGGTGGCCTGATCGGCGCGGGCCTGTTGCGTTGGCTGCGCCCGAAGAAGGGAACCCGATGGGCGAAATAGTCGCCGAGGCCGCTGAGACCGAGGAGGTCTCACCGGCGCCTCGACGTACCCCCGCGACCATCGCGCGCGGGCTGGTACGTACCGCCCGGCCCAAGCAGTGGGCCAAGAACGTGCTGGTCTTCGCGGCACCGTTCGCGGCAGGGCGCATCACCCACCTGCCGGTCATCGGCGACGCGGCCATCGCGTTCCTCGCGTTCTGCGTCGCGGCTTCGGCGATCTACCTGATCAACGATGCCAAGGATGTCGAGGCCGACCGGGCCCACCCGACCAAGCGCAACCGCCCGATCGCCGCCGGCATCGTGCCGGTGCCGGCCGCGCTCTCGCTGTCGGTGGTGCTGTTAGTCGGTGCCATCGCGCTGAGCTTCGTCGACAACTGGCAACTGGCCGTCGTCATCGGGGTCTACGAGGTCGTTCAGCTGGGCTACTGCTTCGGGCTCAAGCACGAGCGCGTCATCGACCTGTGCATCGTGGCGTCCGGCTTCCTGCTGCGCGCCATCGCCGGTGGTGTCGCCGCGCACACCCCGCCCTCGCAGTGGTTCCTGCTGGTGACCGCGTTCGGCTCCCTGTTCATGGTGTCCGGCAAGCGCTACGCCGAGATCCGGCTGTTCGAGCGGACCGGCGCGGAGATTCGCGCCTCGCTGCGCAAGTACTCCGCGAGCTACCTGCGGTTCGTCTGGGCGACCTCGGTGGCGATCGTGATCACCACCTACAGCCTCTGGGCCTTCGACGATCTGCGCGTCGAGTCCGCGCACTCGGCGTGGTCCACGATCTCGATCGTGCCGTTCGTCATCGCCCTGCTGCGCTACGCGGGCGATGTGGACTCCGGCGACGGTGGCGCTCCGGACGAGATCGTGCTGCGCGACCGCATCCTGCAACTGCTCGGCCTGTGCTGGGCGCTGACCGTGGCCTTCGCCTTCTACTTGTGATGTGCACGTTCTGTTTGTAACGGCTTCAGGCTCTTGATCCGTTACAAACAGAATGGCACCTACCGACCTTCGAGCTGGCCTGCCAACTCGAAGGTCGTCGTGTCGGTACCGCTAGATCGGCAGCCGGCGGAACACCGGACGCGGCAGGTGCCGCAGCGCGGACATGACGAACCGCCACAGGCCGGGCGACCAGACCAGTTCGCGCTTGTTGCGCACCGCGTCCACCACGATCTCCGCGACCTGCTGCGGGGTCTGGCTCAACGGCGCGGCCTTCAGGCCCTCGGTCATCTTGCTGCGTACGAAACCGGGCCGCACCACGCTGACATGTACGCCGCTGGGCCGAAGCGCTTCGGTGAGACCGGTGTAGAAGCCGTCGAGACCGGCCTTTGTGGAGCCGTAGACGAAGTTCGACCGGCGTACCCGCTCTCCGGCCACTGAGGACAGTGCCACCAGCGAACCATGCCCCTGCGCCTTGAGCCGGTTGGCCAGCGCGACCCCGACGGTCACCGGCGCGACGTAGTTGACCTCGGCCATCTCCCGTGCGGCCTCGATGTCGGTCCAGGCCCGCTCAGGGTCGCCGAGGATGCCGAAGGCCACCACGGTCACATCGATGTCGCCGTCGGCGAAGGCCTTGTCGACGACCTCGGCGTGCGTCTGCGGCCTGCGGGCGTCGAACTCCAGCACGTTCACCGCGCAACCCTTGTCCCGCAACCGTTCCGCCGCCTCGGTCAGTCGGTCGCTCAGCCGGCCGGCGAGCACGATCCGCAGCGAGGCGTTCGCCGCGAAGCGCTCGGCGACGGCGAGCCCGATGTCGGACGTACCGCCGAGCAGCAGAATTGACTGCGGATTACCAACAGCGTCGATCACAGGGCCAGCCTCCGACTCATGTCCGAGACGAAAACACCGTCCGGATCAACAGAATTACGAATCTTGCGCCACTCGTCCAACCGTGGGTACATCGCGGCGAACGCCTCCGGCGAGGTGCGGGAATCCTTGGCCGTGTACAGCCGACCACCCAGATCGATCACCTGGCGGTCCAGTTCCGCGCAGAACTGACCGAGACCCGCTTTGATCGGGAAGTCCAGGCAGACCAGCCAACCGGGGTGCGGGTAGGACAGCGGCGCCCGGTTGCCCTCGCCCATCTGCTTGAACACGTTCAGGAACGACACGTGCCCCGAGCGGGCGACCTTGGTCAGGATCTCGCGCAGGCCGGTGTTCGCGCCGACCGGAGTACTGAACTGGTACTGCAGGAAGCCCTTGGAACCGTAGGCCCGATTCCACTCGCCGAGCAGGTCGAGCACGTGATAGAAGGCGGTCAGGTTCTGCACGACGCCGCGCTTTTCCCTGGGCGTCTTGCGGTAGTACAGCTCACCGATCACGCTGAAGCTCAGCTTGTTGGCGAGGCCGTTGGGAAAAAGGTCCGGCAGCGTCGCCAGTTGCGGCGCGTCGAACTTCAGCGGATCGCTGCGCAGCTTGGCCGGCAGTTGGTCCAGCGTCGCCAGCGAGCCACGTTGGAAGGCCGCCCTGCCCAGCTTCGCGTCGGTGGAGATCGAGTCGAACCAGGCCGAGGAGTAGGTGTAGCGGTCCTCGGAGCCGTTGCTGACCAGTTCGAGCGTCTCGTCGAGGTTCGCGGTGCGTTCCAGGTCGACGTAGAAGTATGCGGTCTCCGTCTTGGTCATCGCGATCGTCGCGCGGACCACGACGCCGGTCAGCCCGATCCCGGCCACCGTCGCCCAGAACAGGTCCGCGCTCGGCCCGTCCGGGGTGAGAGTGTGCACCTCGCCGTTGGCGGTGACCAGGTCCATGGACACCACGTGATTGCCGAAGCTGCCGGCGCGATGGTGGTTCTTGCCGTGGATGTCGTTGGCGATCGCGCCGCCGATGGTGACCTGGCGGGTGCCCGGCAGCACCGGGACCCACAGCCCGAAGGGCAGCGCGGCCTTCATCAGCGTGTCGAGACTGACCCCCGCGTCGAGGTCGACAAGGCCGCTGTCCGGATCGATGGAGTGGATGCGGTCGAGGCCGGTCATGTCGATGACCGTGCCGCCCGCGTTCTGCGCCGGGTCGCCGTAGGAGCGGCCGAGGCCCCTGGCGAGGATGCCCCGCGGGCCCGCGGTCGTGACGGCGCGCACCACATCCTCGACGGTCCTCGGGGTGACCACCCGCGCGACCGACGGTGCGGTGCGGGCCCAACCGTGCAGTGTTCGAAGTTCGCCTGGTTCGCTTCCCACCCGATTGAGGGTATCGGGTGGGCCGGGTCACCCGGCCGGCACCATCTACCCGACCACGGCTTGTCAAGTAAAAATTGGTTGAAGGGAAGCCGATCGGCCGCCGTGTGCGTCGGCCACCGCGAGCGGGATGGCTTCCGATGGTTAAGCTGCCAACGTGCCGACCATCAGCCGCAAGGGCAGCATGCCCGCAACGGAAGGACCTGATGCCGTGTCGTCGGTGGCAGATACCCAGCCGGAGGCGGCCCCGGCCCGCCGTGGCCTGCTCGACCAGGCGGTTCGCTTCGTGCTGTTCGGCGTGCTCTCCGCAGGCGTCGACTTCGGCATCTACACCCTGCTGCTGCACTTCGGCCTCTGGGCGGACCTGGCCAAGGCGATCAGCTTCATCTTCGGCACCATCACCGCCTACCTGCTCAACCGGCGCTGGACCTTCGACTCCAAGGGCGGGGCGGCTCCGGCCACCCGTTTCGCGATCCTCTACGCGACCACGTTCTTCGTCAACGTCGGCGTCAACGCGGCCGGACTCGCGGTGCTGGCCGGCGACCACTGGCGGGTCCCGATCG
Organism: Pseudonocardiaceae bacterium; assembly: GCA_036268955.1. Lineage (GTDB taxonomy): Bacteria > Actinomycetota > Actinomycetes > Mycobacteriales > Pseudonocardiaceae > CAJCJE01. The sequence continues at coordinate 12,035 of DATATE010000188.1, read as the reverse complement.
CCTGGGTGATCGCGCAGGCCGTCGCGACCGTCATCAACTTCGTGCTGCTGCGGGCCGTGGTGTTCCGCGCTCCGGCGCCGGCTGCTGCCTAGTCTCAAGGGGCTTGATTCGCATGCTGGACGGCGTCACCGACCTCCCTGTTTCCGGAGATCTGCTGGCAACGGCGGCATCGACCGCGCCGGTCGAACCAGCCTCGGCCGAGCCGAGTCCAGGCGAGCCAAGCCCGGCCGAGTCAACCGGAGTCGAGCCGGCCGGAGCCCCTTCCAACAGTTCGAACGGTGAGGTGTCGGCGGTGCCCGAGGACAGCCAGCCCGGTCTGGTGGCCGCGCGCGGCCTGTTCACGCCGCCGTCCGCGCTGGTACCCGAGCAGCTCTACGCGGATGTCGTCGCCGGTTACGCGCAGCGCTCCAGGGAGCGGATCGTCCTCGCGCCGCGCACCGCGCTCACCACCAACACCTACTTCGGCCGCTTCCCGGCCAGCTACTGGCAGCGCTGGACGGTGACGACCGAGGTCGAACTCCTCGTCGTGGTGACCGGCACCGGCCGGATCGCGCTGCACGCCTCCGACCAGGGCGGCGAAGGCAGGGTCGTGGCCGCCGCCGAGGTCCGCGATGCGCGGGACCGGGAGATTCGGCTGACCGGCAAGTTCGACAAGTTCGTCGACGGCGGCGCGCTGTGGCTGGAGGCCGCCACGACCACGGCGCCGCTGACCCTGCGCGGGGTCCGCTGGCAGGTCGCGCCTGCCAAGGTGGCGCGGCCGACCTCGCTGGTGATCTGCACGCACAACCGGGTCCCGGACTGCCTGAACACGCTCGCCGCGCTGGCCGGCGACCCGGCCGCGCTCGCCCGCCTCGACGCCGTCTACGTCGCCGACCAGGGCAGTGACCCGGTCGAGGACAACCCCGGGTTCGCCGAGGTCGGCGCGGCACTGGGCAGCAAGCTGCGCTACCTGCGCCAGCCCAACCTCGGTGGGGCCGGCGGCTTCACCCGCGGTCTCTACGAGACCCTCGGGCGGCACGGCGAGCACGCCAATGTGCTGTTCATGGACGACGACGTGCTCTGCGAACCCGAGATCGTGGTGCGGCTGACCGCGTTCGCCGACCGCACCATCGAGCCGACCATCGTCGGCGGGCAGATGCTGAACCTGCTGCACCCGAACACCATTCACGTCTCCGCGGAGTGCGCCAACCTGGAGGGTCTGGCCGCCGGTGAACCGGTTGCCGGCGCGCTGGCCAACGCCGACCTCACCACCGTCGACGAACAGGGCCGCCGCAACCTACAGGAGCAGCGGGTGGACACCGCCTACAACGGCTGGTGGTCCTGCCTGATCCCGGCCGAGATCGTCGCGGCGATCGGTTATCCGCTGCCGTTGTTCTTCCAGTGGGACGACGTCGAGTACGGCTACCGCGCGCATGGCCGGGGCTTCGCCTCGGTCAGCCTGCCCGGTGCCGGCGTCTGGCACGCCGACTTCGACTGGAAGGACTGGGACGAGTGGCACCGGTACTTCAACCTGCGCAACGCGCTGATCACCGCTGCCCTGCACAGCCGGTTCGACGGCAAGCACGTGGCGAAATCGCTGGTCAGCCACATCACCCGCTATCTGCTGAGCATGCAGTACGGGCTGACCGCGACGCTGCTCAAGGCCCTTGACGACTTCATGCTCGGCCCGTCGATCCTGGCCGACGGCGGTGTCGCGGCCGTGCGTGAGGTCCGTGAACTGCGCGCCCGGTATCCGGAAACCGTGATGCACGACACCGCGGAGGTGCCCGAGGTCGCCCCCGGTGACCTGCCGATGATCCAGGCCGGCCCGACGCCCTCGCACAAGCCGGCCGTACTGCTCAAGCGGTTGGCCTACCAGCTGCTGGACAAAAAGGTTCACCAGGTGGGCACGGTGCCGGCCGACGACGCCTACTGGTGGCACATCTCGCTGTTCGACACCGCGGTGGTCACCGACGCCTCGCAGGGCGGGGTCCGGATCCGCAAGCGCGACCGCGACCTGGCGATCCGGTTGGCCAGGCACGCCGTCCGCTCGCTGCGCCAGTTCATCCGGCTGGCCCCGGAACTGCAACGCCAGTACCGGACCGAGGCCCCTCGGCTGGGCAGCCGCGAGAACTGGGCCAGGCTCTACGACCAGGACTGATCGGGCGACCAGCACGGAGCGGCCACCAGGACCGACCGGCCGGTCGTGACGGCGGCGACGGTTCGGTCTACCTCGGGCGGGGCGGGCTGCCGTAGAGCTGGGCGTTGCTGGGCACGGTGTCCACATGCGCGGCCTGCACCGCGGCGAAGTTCACCGAGACCGTCGAACCGTTGGCCGCATCGACGGCCTCCACCCTGGCCTGCTGCATCAGCTCGGAAAGACGGCCGCTCAGCTCCTGCGCGGTGGTCGCGCTCACCGCGATCAGCAACGGCTGGTTGGCGCCGGCGAGGTGCAGCACGAGGGCTTGTTTCGCTTCACTCATGGCCGCCAGCACAGCAGGAAATCGATCAGCTTCACAAGCTGGTTCACCCGCAGCGCAAACGTTTCCACCCACAGCTTGTCCACAGCGGGGGCACAATCAGCGGCATACGTGGGCCAAGTTCGATCACCCTATCGGCGGCGGGGCGGATACGTCCGATCAAGTGGCGATGGGCTGATCGGCACAGTGCGACGCGAAAGTTGTTTGGTCGCGGTGAGACGATGGGCGGGTGAGTTCGGTTTCCGCAGGCGCCGATCCACGGTTGGTCGACGCCGCACTTGAGTGTTTTCTGAGCTTTGGCGTGCGCAAAACCTCGCTGACCGATGTCGCCGATCGGGCCGGAGTGTCACGGGCGACGGCCTACCGGGTGTTCGGCGACAAGAACGGCTTGGTCCGCGCTGTGGCCGAGGCCGAGATCACCCGACTGCTCGACCGTCTCGACGTGGCCGTCACCTGGGAGGCGCCGCTGTCGGACGCGCTGGAGCAGGCCATCACCTTCACTCTGGACTACCTGCACGACCATGCCGTTTTGCAGCGGCTGATCACCAAGGAGCCGGAGCAGCTCACCGATATGGTCGTGGTCCGGCCCGGTGAGCCCTCGCTGGTCCAGGTCCTGCTCCCGGCGCTGGTCGAACGGTTCGTCCGTACCCACCACGACGTGCTGCGGGTGCCGATCGACCAGGCGGTCGAATGGCTGCTGCGGATGGCCATCAGCCTGCTGCTGAGCCCGGACACCACGCTGCCCGACCCCAGAGCCGTCGCCGATCTGCTCATCGCCGGCCTGCTCGGCCCGGTCGGTGTCGACACCGACGAAGCATCCTGACTCCTGACGAGCCAGTGCCTACTCGCGGCTGAGCAGAAGTGCTCTACTTGTTGCGAAGGCTGGGCTACTTGCGGAAGAACTGCTCCCGCCGGCCGAGCCGCAGCAGCCGAAGCCACTCGACGAAGGCCTTCGGATCGCGCCGAACACCCAGGAAGTACAGGCCGAACCGGGCCAGTTCCAACGCGCCGATCTTGCGCATTCCCGGCTGGGCGAGCAGGTAGCCGCGGTTGCGGTAGGTGTAGTACCGCTTGATGGCGTCGCCAGGGTCCTGGGCGTGGAACCGGCCGCCCAGCATCGGCTTGAACTCCGCCGACCCGTCCGGGTGCAGGTAGGTGGCGCGCAGCGAGGTGCCGAAGCGCAGCCCGGAGCGGACCAGCCTGCGGTGCACCTCGACCTCGTCCCCGCGCCAGAACAGCCGGTAGTCCGGAACTCCGATGACATCCAGCGTGGCCGCCCGGAACAGCGCCCCGTTGAACAGCGAGGCGATACCGGGCAGGAAGTCGGTGCCCAGCTCGCTGGTCTGCCGCTTCCAGGTGAGGCCGCGACGCAGCGGGAAGGCCAGCGTGTCCGGGGTGTCCATGTTCGCCACCACCGGGGAGACCGCGGCGAGACCGCGCCGCTGTGCCTCGTCGAGCAGGGTGGCCAGCACGGTCTCGTCGGCGGGACGGCCGTCGTCGTCGGCCAGCCAGACCCACTCGGCGCCCATGGCCAGCGCGTGCAGCATGCCCAGCGCGAACCCGCCGGCGCCGCCGAGGTTGCGCTTGGAGCACAGGTAGGTGGTGGGGATCGGGCAGTCCGCGACGACCTGCTCGGCCGGCTGGTCGGGACCGTTGTCCACCACGATGAGGTGCTCGGGCGGCCGGGTCTGGGCGGCGATCATCTTCAGCGAGTCCGCGAGCAGCTCCCGCCGGTGCCGAGTGACCACGACGGTGACCACAGCGCCTTTGCCCAGGTCGGTTCCGGTCATGCCCGTGTCTCCGTTGATCGCTGTCCTTGTGGACCCTGTGCTTGTGGACGCTGTCCTTGTGGATGCCGTCCCGGCCCGACGGCGAGCGTCGAGCGCCGGCGAGGTTCCTGGGTCATACTTCCCCGCCGGTCTTGGCGAGTTCGGGTGACCCACCGTTGATCCGGTCGATCATCTCCTGGCTCATGCCCTCGAACGGGTCCTTGCCCTTGTACCCGGTGAGGACATCGCGCAGGCTGCCCTGCTGGCGGATCTTGCCCTCGTCCATCCAGATCGCCGAGTTGCACAGTTCGAACAGCAGCTCGTCGGAGTGCGAGGCGAAGACCAGGATGCCGGAGCGGCGGACCAGGTCGACCAGCCGGGAGCGGGCCTTGTCGAGGAAGGCCGAGTCGACCGCGCCGATGCCCTCGTCCAGGATCAGGATCTCCGGGTCGATCGAGGTGACGACGCCCAGTGCCAACCGCACCCGCATACCGGTCGAGTAGGTGCGCAGCGGCATCTGCAGGTAGTCGCCGAGTTCGGTGAACTCGGCGATGTCATCGACCCTGCCCTCCATCTGCTTGCGGGTCATCCCGAGGAAAAGGCCGCGGATGATGATGTTCTCAAGACCGGAGATCTCCGGGTCCATGCCGACACCGAGGTCGAAGACGGGCGCGACCTTGCCGATCACCCGCGAGGAACCACGGGTCGGCTCGTAGATGCCCGACAGCAGCCGCAGCAGCGTCGATTTGCCGGCCCCGTTGTGTCCGACGAGGCCGACCCGGTCGCCGTCCTTCAGCGACACGCTGATGTCGTGCAGCGCCTCGATGATCGGCACCCGTGCCTCGGTCGCGATCTTGCCGCCGACCTTGCCAAGGACCTGCTTCTTCAGCGACCTCGTCTTCGCGTCGAAGATCGGGAAGTCGACGAAGGCGTTCCAGACGTCAACACTCACCATGATGCGTGGCCCTCCTCAGACCCAGTAGGAGACTCGGGCCCGGTAGTTGCGCATGGCCACCAGGGCCAGCGCCCACCCGACGACGGTGATCCCGAGAACCACCAGCCAGCTCGCCGGGCTGACCTGCTGCCCGATCAGTGGTCCGCGCATGATCTGCACGAAGTGGTAGAGCGGGTTGAGTTCGAAGACCAGCTTCGCCCAGCCACGGCCCTGTTCGTTGAGGAACGTGTCCGGCGACCAGATGATCGGCGTCATGTAGAACAGCAGCTGGATCACGCTGTTGATGACCTGCGGGATGTCCCGGAAGCGGGTGGAGATGATGCCGAACAGCAGCGAGACCCAGACGCCGTTGATCGCGATCAGCGCGGCCGCCGGAATGGCCAGCAGCGCGGTGAAGCTCAGGCCGGGATGTGGCGTGCCGCCGTTCATCGAGTAGGGATGGTCCAGCGACCCGAAGAAGATCACCAGCATGATCACGTAGATCGCGAAGTTGTGGGCGAGCATCAGCACCTGCCGCCACACGGTTCGCAACACGTACACGCTCAACGGCGCGGGCATTTGTTTGATCATGCCCTCGTTCGAGATGAACGTGTCCATGCCCTCGATAAGGCAACCATTGATGAAGTTCCAGACAATGAAGCCGACCACCACATAAGGCAGATAGGTGGTGATCGGTTCCTTGAACAGGACGGCATACAGCACACCGAGACCGACCGCGGTCACACCCATCGAAATGGTGATCCACAGCGGACCGATCACCGATCGGCGATAGCGCTGTTTGATGTCCTGCCAGCCGAGATGCGCCCAGAGCTGCCGCATCCCGAAGCCTTCGCGAATATCGCGAAAGGCCCGATTCCAGCTTCGGCTGGAAGGACTTGCTGGCGGAGTTAACACTGGACGCTCCAGTGTGCTGGTTGCTTGCACAAGGCTCAGGGTACCGGCGGTACTCCGGTGCCCTGTTGCCTGGGCGGGGTCCAGGTGATCATCGGAGGGCGGCCTGAGTGTTGGCTGTGCGTGGCAGCCTGTCAACCCTGTGCCACCGAACTGGGCCGTTGGTTGCCCTATCCGGGTAAAAGATTGCTAAGAACTCTGGTTCCCGCCAAAGGGTCCAGAATGGCGGTAATCAACATAAAACGGTCGAAAGGCGATCGGGATCGGGTCGAAGAGAGTTGTTTTGGCGGCCTCCGGCCCTCGGCTGACCGTATTCGTACCGGTTCGGCCTGATAGCTTCCGCGCCCATGGGGAGCCCGCGCACCGATACCGCACCCGTCGAACCACCGACCATCTACCTCGTTGGTACCTGCGGCGGCCCGAACTACGGTGATGAGCTGATCACCTCGATGTGGCTGCGCAGGCTGGCGATCCAACAGCCCAACGCCAAGGTCTTCGTCGACTGTCCGAGTCCGGGACCCAGCTCGCTGCTGATGGGTCATCTGCACCCGAACGTCCAGTTCGTCGACACCCTGTGGCGACTGTGCTGGGAGTCGCCGGTCGAGGACCCCTGGGAGCTGAGCACCTGGATACGGCATTCGGTCAACGACGTGAACCGGGTGCCACGCCTGATCGGCGGCATCGAGCGGCTGGTCTCCGCCGACATCCTGCACGTCATCGGCGGCGGGTTCATCAACGACAACTGGCCACGCCACATCGGCCTGCTGGCCGGCGTCGCGGCGGCCGCCCGGCGCAGCGGCGCGCGCGCCGTACTCACCGACCAGGGCATGATCCCCACCCCGGAGAAGGTCGTCCCGCTGCTGGGCCTGCTCGCCGGCCAGTTCGAGATCGTCGACGTGCGGGACAAGGCGAGCGCGGAACTGCTGGTCAGGGCAGGCGTCGAACACGCACGCCAGTCCGTCGACGACGCGTTCCTTGCCGTCGGCGAGGACATGTACCGCCAGGGTGAGGAACAGCTGCCGGAATTCATGATGTGCGTGCAGTCGGATCTGCTCGCGATGGATCGCGGTACCCTGGCCGGCTTCGTCTCGCAGACCCTGCGTGAATGGAAGGTCGACCCCGGCAATCTCGGCATCGTGGAATGCATTCCCGGCGTCGACAGGGAGATCTACGCGCTGCTCGAACTCGACCTGCCCGGCGCGCGCATCTTCCCGTTCCTCGACGTGTGGAAGCACGGCCTGCCGGCCGCACCGGGCCAGACCTGGCTGTCCACCCGCTTCCACATCCACCTCGCCGCGGCCGCCATCGGTGCCAACGGCGCGGCCGTCTCGATCAACCCGGACTACTACGTCACCAAGCACCGCTCGCTGGTCGACCTCGGCTCGCACTGGGGTCTGTCCACCGGCCTCGCCATCCCGCAGCTGCCCACCGAGGGCGGTTTCGAACCCGAGGTGCTGACCAGTTCGGTCGCGGACAAGGAAAAGGTCGCCAGCGCGATCTACGGCCCCGTCGAGGCCCCCGGCCGCCGCCCACTGCGCACACTGCTCGCCGCCGCCCGGAAGGTGCGCGGCTGATCCGTCCTGGCCGACCCGAGGCAGACCTCCTCGGCGGCCGGGAGGGTCGACCTCGTGACCTACAGGTACTGGCCCCCGGTGCGCAGGTGCGGCCCGTCCTGCTGATCGCCGGTGCCGGGCGGGAGCGCGCCCCTTCGCATCTGCTCCAGCTGTACCCGAGCCGCCATCTGTTGCGCGAACAACGCGGTCTGGATGCCGTGGAACAACCCCTCCAGCCAGCCGACCAGCTGCGCCTGCGCGATCCGCAGCTCGGCGTCCGACGGGGTGGAGTCCTCGGTGAACGGCAGCGAGAGCCGCTCGAGTTCGTCGCGCAACTCGGGCGCCAAACCGTCCTCAAGTTCGATGATGGACCGCTGATGGATCTCTCGCAAACGATTGCGACTGGCGTCGTCCAACGGTGCCGCGCGTACCTCTTCGAGCAGCTGCTTGATCATCGTGCCGACCCGCATCACCTTGGCCGGCTGCTCGACGAGATCGGTGACGTTGTCGCCGGTGGCGCTGCCCTCGCTGTCCGGAATGGGCGCCGAGCCAAGCGGAGTCCCGTCCGGTCCGACCACGAGAACATGCCTCGGGCCGTCGTTCTCGCGCTCTTCGCCTGGCTGGCTCATCATCAACTCCTTGGGATGCGACAACGGCAAGCGTAGTGACCGACGCCGCGCCCGGCACCAGCCGGTCGGCCTGCTCGCCGGCCACCCCACCAGCGCAAGGCTTGCCTTCCTCCGTACCGTGTCAGTCATGGCGTTGGACGTCGCTCGGATCCGAGGGTTGTTCCTCGCGCTGGGCGACGGCTGGACACATCTCGACGCCCCGACCGGAATGCAGATCCCCGAACAGGTCACCACCGCGGTGTCGACCGCGCTGCGCGCCCCGGTCTCCGGACCCGGTGGTCTGTTCCCCGCCTCCCAACGTGCCGACGCCATCGTCGACGCCGCCCGGCACGCCCTCGCCGACCTCCTCGGCGCCGACCCGGCCGGCGTCGTACTCGGCCCGAGCGCCGCGGTCCTGCTCCAGCGCCTCGCCGACGCGCTGAGCGCCAGTTGGCTGGTCAGCGACCAGGTCATCGTCTCCCGGCTGGACCATCCGGCGAACATCGAGCCCTGGCGAGTGGTCGCCAAGCGCACCGGCGGGATCGTCCGGTGGGCCGAGATCGACATCGAGACCTGCGAGCTGCCGGCGTGGCAGTACGACAACCTGGTCACCAACCACACCAAGGTCATCGCGATCACCGCGGCGTCAGAATCCGTCGGCACCCAACCGGACCTGCGCCGCGTCGCATCCGCCGCCGGCAAGGTCGGCGCCCTGATGGTCGTCGACGCCACCGCGGCGGCCCCGTTCCTCCCGTTGGACATCAACACCCTCGGCGCCGACATCGTCGCGGTCTCGGCAAGCGCCTGGGGCGGCCCACCCGTCGCCGGCCTGGTGTTCCGCGATGCGAGCCTGCTGCGCCGGTTACCGTCCTGCTCCCTCGAACCCGACGCCAAGGGCCCGGAACGACTGGAACTCGGCCCGCACCAGTACCCGCTGCTGGCCGGCCTCATCGCCTCCGTCGACTACCTCGCCGAACTCGACGACGCCGCGACCGGTCCGCGCCGAGGGCGCCTGCTGCACTCCCTCGGCTCCATGAAGACTCACCAGGCCACGCTGCTGGCCAGGCTCATCGACCAGCTCTACGCCCTGCCGCACGTGCACCTCATCGGCACAGCCGCCCGCCGAATCCCCGCACTGGCCTTCGCGGTCGCCGGCCGGTCCGCCTCGGATGTGGTCGCCCACCTCGGTCAACGCGGCGTCTGCGCCTTCGCCGACAACGGCCACAACGGCGTCTTCGCCGCCCTGGGCGTCGGCGAGGTAGGCGGCGCCGTCCGAGTAGGCCTTGCGCACTACACGAACAACGCCGAAGTGGACCACCTAGTCCACGTCCTCACCGAACTAGCCTGACCCCGCGCCAAGGCTCCAACGGCGGACCGGCACCACCCACGCCCCGTGCCCGCCCACGGCAAACGGTCGCCAACAGTCCGACGCGCGCACACCCACAGACCGCAGCCTCACCACAGACCCGTACGCACCCACAGATCGGCGCCGCCCAAGGTCCCGCGCCCGCCCACGGCAAACGCTCACCCCCAGCCCGACGCACACACCCACAGACCGCAGCCGCCCCACATACCGGCACCGCCCCCCACACATACCGGCACCGACCACCCACACCGACCGCCACCGGCCCCCGCATACGGCCCGGACCAACGGCCTGCGACCACCTGACGCGCCCACGGATCTCGCGCCCAACGCCCATGGTCGAACGCCCATGGCCCAACGCCTATGGCTCTATGGCTCGGGACAGCCCGGTGGCTCGATGACTCGACCGCCCTCGCCGCTCAGTAGCCAGTGGCTCCCTGACTCACTCGCCCAACGGGCTCCCAACCCCCGGCTCCACGGGTCCCAACCCGCGCCCCACGGATTCCCGCGCCCTACGGATTCCCGACCCGCAACACAACCTTGCCGAACGCGTCCCCCCGCTCCAGCAACTGATGCGCCTGCCCCGCCTCCGCCACCGGCACCACCTCGTGCACGATCGGACTCACCGCACCGGACTCCACCAACGGCCACAGCAGCGACGCCACCTCGGACACGATGTCGTCCTTGCTCCCCGGCCCGGTCACCGGCCGCCCCCGCAACCCGGTCGCCGAAATGCTCGCCCGCTTACCGAGCAACGAGCCGACATTCAGCTCGCCCTTCACCCCACCCTGCATCCCGATGATCGCCAACCGGCCACCGACGGCCAGCACGTCCACATTCCGCTGCAGATAGCTCGCACCCATGTTGTCCAACACCACGTCGGCGCCATGCCCATCCGTCGCGGTGCGCACCTCGTCGACGAAATCCTGCTCGTGATAGTTGACGGTGATATCCGCGCCCAGCTCCCGACACCGCGCCAACCGCCTCGCCGAACCCGCCGTCACCGCGACCTTGGCCGCGCCCAGCGCCTTCGCGACCTGGATCGCGTGCGTGCCGATCCCGCTGGCCCCACCGTGCACGAGAAAGACGTCGTTCTCGCTCAGCCCGGCCAACATGACCACGTTCGACCACACCGTGCAGGCCACCTCGGGCAACGCGGCGGCCGCGACCAGTTCGACGCCCTCCGGCACCGGCAACACCTGCTCGGCCGGCACACACACCCGCTCGGCATATCCGCCGCCGGCCAGCAGCGCGCAGACCCGATCACCGACCTGCCAGCCGGTCACCCCCGCACCGAGTTCGGCGATGACCCCTGAGCACTCCAGCCCGAGGATTTCCGAAGCGCCCGGAGGCGGTGGATAGTAGCCCTGCCGCTGCAGCAGGTCGGCCCGGTTGACCGCCGAGGCGGCCACGTCGATGAGAATCTCGCCTGCGGCCGGTCGAGGATCGGCGACCTCGGCCCATTCCATGACCTCTGGGCCGCCTGGTTCGCGGATGGTGATCGCATACATAGGCCCGACGGTAATCCGCTCGCGAAGCGGCCGCGCACCCGGCAGCATCAGCTGATGATCGAGCACGCCGACCCCTGGCCCCTGCACAAGCTGACCCTGCGCTCGCCCCGGCTCGACCTGCGCCCCGACGACGACAAGGGCCTGTTCGAACTGGCCGAGGAGGCCGAACTCGGCATCCACGCGCCGGAGGAGATGCCCTTCACCGTCCCATGGACCGATGCGCCACCCGAAGAGTTGGCCGGCAACCTCGTCCGCTACCACTGGCAGGCGCGCGCGAGCCATCGTCCGGACGACTGGCACATCAACTTCCTGATCCGGCTCGACGGCAGAGTGATCGGCAACCAGACCGTGCACGCCGGGGACTTCTCGATCACGAGGCAGATCAGGACCGGCTCCTGGATCGGCCTGCGCCACCAGGGCAACGGCTACGGCAAGGAGGCCCGCGGGGCCGTGCTGATGTTCGCCTTCGACCACCTCGGTGCCCGGTCGGCCACATCTGCGGCCTTCACCGACAATCCCCGCTCACTGGGTGTCAGCCGGTCACTCGGCTACCAGGCCAATGGCAGCAGAACCGAAGCCCGTCGCGGAACTCTCGCCGAGCAGACCGAGCTACTCCTACCCAAAGACCGCTTCACCGCCTACCGTCCACAATGGAATCTCGAAGTAACCGGCCTGGACAAGGCGCGCCCATCCCTTGGCCTGTAACAATCTTGGTCCACGCGCTTGGCAAACGGCTGGGCGCGGCACCCCAGCGGCACCGCGCCCAGCCTTGACCTATTCTGGTTTGATGTTGCGTCCTGGAAGCTGGACCAGGCCAGCGGGTGAAAGTCCCGTCCGGGTAGGCACCGGAGCGCCCGGTAGCAGGCCCCAGTCTGTCGGGGAGACCCGTCAGGCCGAGCGGGGTGTCAAGAGCCTCTTTGGAGGGA
>DATATE010000187.1:0-3449 GCA_036268955.1 Pseudonocardiaceae bacterium | reverse complement strand
TCACATCACTCCTGGACGACGTCACCGACCGAGTCTTCGACTACCTGCCGGACAACACCTGGTTCTACCCCGGCCACGGCGACGACTCCACCCTCGGCGCACAACGCCCCCACCTCCCGGAGTGGCGCGAACGCGGCTGGTAGATCAGACCTCGATTACCTCGACCAGGTCACCCAAGCCCTTGAAGTCCTCCTCATTGCGCGTGTAGAACGGCAGATCGCATGCGGACGCGATGGCGGCGATCATCAATTCCATGCGGCGCGGGCGAGGGTCACGTTTGGCTTCAAGGGTGAGCGCGACCAAACTTCCATATCTGGTAGCAGCGTCACCGTCGAACGGCAGCGGGTCGAAATCCACTATGGCCGCGCCCAGTTTCTCGGTTCGTGCGGCTCGCGCTGTGGCGTTCTTGGCCATGGCCAGTCCTTGGTGCAACTCGGCCATGGTGATGGCGGTTATCTCCGGAACCACGGGAAGCACTGCGGGATCGAGTATGTCGAGGTCGATATAGACGCAGGTGTCCAAGACGCCGGACTGATGACGCTCAGCCACGGCCACGCTCCCATACATCGTCCGCACCGACGCGGTCCTCGCTACCGAAGAACTCATCGGCCTCCTGGCGCATGCGGGCATAGTCGACCCGAGGCAACCTGCGATGCCGCTCGACCAACTCCTCAGCGGTCAGCCGTCGCCGTCGGGAAAGCGGCCGCACCTCCGCGACCTCAACTCCGTTGCGGGTGACGTGGTAGGTCTCCCCCGCTTCGACCGCATCCATAACAGCAGCGGAGTTGTTGCGGAACTCACGCTGAGTGATCACCTTCATGGTTCAATTGTAGCTCGATGAGACACGCCGAGCTACACTGCGCAAGCGTGTTCACCGCTGGGATGATTCGCTCTTCCCCGGCGGCATCGGCAAGACCGCATCACCGGAGGACTTCACGTCACTACTGGACGACGTCACCGAACGCGTCTTCAACTACCTGCCGGACAACACCTGGTTCTACCCCGGCCACGGCGACGACTCCACCCTCGGCGCACAACACCCCCACCTCGCCGAGTAGCGCGAACGCGGCTGGTGAAGCCTGTGCCTACCGTTCGTGCGGCACAGATGGCCGGTTGACTGCCACGATCGTCAGCATCGAATCCAGTCCGGCGAAGTCCTTCGGGTTGGTCGTGAACAGCGGCAAGGCTTCTGCTATGGCGGTGGCTGCGATCATCAGATCCACAACCCGGCCCCGAGGCTTCCGGCCCGCGCCGATGACAGCAGCTGCGACACGCCCATAAATGCGAGCGGCTTCGGCATCGAACGGGATGGGATCGAACTCGTTCTCGGCGCGTTGCAGAATTTCCAGGCGCCGAGCACGTTCAGCGTGTTCCTCGTATGCGCCCTGCTCGGCGTTGCCACGAACTTCATGCGGTCCGGCCGACAGTTCGGCGAGGGTGATCGCGCTGATCGCCATCTCGTCAGGCAACTCAGTCGGGTCCACCCACTTGCGCAGGATCACGATATTGGTGTCGAGCAGTCCCTGTGGGTATCGCTCACCGGTCATACGGGCCGACCACCTCATGATCAATTGCAGCGTCCTGGTCAGCACGGAAGGTCTCGATGTCGATATCAGGCGCGTTGCGGGACATGGCCGCGAACTCCTGCCGAGGGACGAAGCGACGCCTGCGCCGCAACGGGATCAGCTCCCCGATCCGATGGCCATCTCGCGTGACAGTGAAGGACTGCCCGTGCTCGACCGCGTCCATGATCTCCTTGGATCGATTGCGTAGGTCGCGCTGGGTGATCTCAGGTAGGGCCGACATAGCGTCAATCCTACCGTGCGGGTGCTACCCGGTGCTACCGCGTGACATGTTCACCGCCAACGTGATTTACCGTTCCCAGGCGGCGTCGGCAGGACGACCACCCCGGAGAACTTCACCTCGCTACTCGACGACGTCACCGACCGCGTCTTCGGCTACCTCCCCGACGACACCTGGTTCTACCCCGGCCACGGCGACGACTCCACCCTCGGCGCACAACGCCCCCACCATCTGGAGTGGTGGCGCGAACGCGGCTGGTGAGCGACCAGATGACCACATGCTATGCGTCTAAGTGACCACGCGATGACCGTCTGAATGACCATTCGAACAGCGTCCAAGTGGCCAGTCAACTTGCCCGGTCATCGCGCTCCCAATGGCGACAGGCGCGGATCGCGCATGATCAGGGGTCGGTACGCCACAATGCTGAGACCGGAACGGCCCAGAGCCGATCCCCGAGCGGGAGCGTCTGCGGTCCGGCATGGATTACCAGACCCGTCGTAAACCGATCGCCCAGCTTGTCACGCAACATCGCCAGGTGCCTGGCATGCCGCACAGTCGGAGTGCTGCTCAGTTTGATCTCAATCCCTGCCAGTTGACCGGATCGGCGGTCCTCCACTATGAGATCAACCTCGGCTCCGTCGCGATCCCGAAAGTACGACAGGTCCACGCTGCGCTCGGCCCACGTTGCCTGCTTGAACACCTCGGTGGTTACGAAGGTCTCAAACAACGCACCGGCCGCGGTGCCATCGGCGGTTGGCGCGAACGTCTGCTCGCCAAGCCCACACAGGTCGGCAGCCAGGCCCGTGTCCACAATCATTATCTTTGGCCGCCGCTTCGCCCGGGTCGTGATGCTGGTCGACCAAGCCGGCAGCAATGTCACCAAGTGAAGGGCTTCCAGCAAAGTGACGTAATTGGAGGTCGTCTCCCGGCCGATCTCAGCATCGCCCGCGAGCCCCGCGACGACCAACTCCTGCCCTGTACGAGCAGCCATGAGCCTGAGCAGCTTTCGCAACTCAGTCTCCAACCGGACCTCGGCGATCGGGCGAAGTGCCTCTCTTGATACAACATCGTGCACATACGCCTCGAACCAATTCCTACGTTGACGGCCAGCAAGTCCTTCAGTGACGATCTCCGGGTATCCGCCTTCAAGAAGCATGCCGATCAAATCGGAACGAACAAGGCCTTGGGTTTTTCCTGGCCACGCTGCAGGTTCGAACAGATCGTCCACGAAGGTCTCGCGTACGCCGAGCCGCTCACCCATCGACAGCGGCCAGAGCAGCAATCGCCCAGCACGCCCAGCAAGCGTCTCAGAGAAGCCTCGGTCAGCGAGGTAATTCGTCGATCCGGTGAGTAGCAACTGACCTCGAGTTCGATCACGGTCCGCAGCCTGCTTCACAGCGAGCAAGAACCCACGCCCAGCACGTTGGAACTCATCGACAGCAGCTGGCCGTGGCAACGCATCGACGAAGCCGATCGAATCATCCGTCGCACGGGCGAGTACCGCTTCTGTCGCCTGCCACGGGCATGGGACCACCTGAGTGCTCGTTTGCCATGAGCATGGGACCACCTTGATCAGGGTTTTGCCACGGATGGGACCACCACCCGGATGTGTCCGTGTGGCATCCCGGCTTCCGGTCGTCTGCCGT
>DATATE010000186.1:0-20546 GCA_036268955.1 Pseudonocardiaceae bacterium | reverse complement strand
CCGGACAACCGCGCGTGCACGTCGGCGCCGCCGAGCTCCTCGGCGCTGACGACCTCGCCGGTGGCGGCTTTGACCAGCGGCGGTCCGCCCAGGAAGATCGTGCCCTGGCCGCGCACGATGACCGCCTCGTCGCTCATGGCCGGCACGTACGCACCGCCCGCGGTGCACGAGCCGAGCACCGCGGCGATCTGCGCGATGCCGCGCGCGGACATGGTCGCCTGGTTGAAGAAGATCCGGCCGAAGTGCTCACGGTCCGGGAACACGTCGTCCTGGTGCGGCAGGAACGCGCCGCCCGAGTCGACGAGATAGACGCACGGGAGGCTGTTGTGCAGCGCGACCTCTTGCGCGCGCAGGTGCTTCTTGACCGTCATCGGGTAGTAGGTGCCGCCCTTGACGGTGGCGTCGTTGGCGACCACGACGCATTCCCGGCCGGCCACCCGGCCGACCCCGGTGATCACTCCGGCCGAGGGCGCCTCGCCGTCGTACATGCCCTCGGCGGCCAGCGAGGAGAGCTCCAGGAAGGGCGAACCGGGGTCGAGCAGCGCGTCGACCCGGTCGCGGGGCAGCAGTTTGCCGCGTTCGACATGCCGCTGCCGGGCCCGCTCCGGCCCACCGCGTCGCGCGGTGGCCAGCCGGGCGTGCAGGTCGTCGACCAGCGCGGCATGCGCCTTCGTATTACGTTGAAAGGCCTCGCCACTCGGGTCAGCACCGCTGCCGAGTACGGGCGCGGCCTGGTGTCGCGCTACGTCGTCAACCACAGCTCACCAGCCAGGACCCAGTTTTCGGCGACCGTGTTAGCGGTCGTTAACATGGTCCATGTTAGCGGTCGCTAACCTCGCCGTCCAGGCGAGCCGGCAGCCGTCACACCGCCATGGTCCTCCCCCTGGTCGTCGCACCGAAGTGGTCTCGCCCAGGGCGGCGGCGCGCGAAACCGGGCCGGGCGATCGCTCGCCCGGCCCGGTCGTCAAGGACTCCCGCTGTCCGGCTCAGCCAGTGATGGCGTCCAGGCTGGGCAGGTCGGCATCGGCATAGCCGTTGGCCGTTGGGTGGTAGGACTCGGTGATGTTGGTCCAGTCGACGCTGTTGATCCACGCGCTCGACGAGCAGATCTCGTGTGCGCTGAACGCGCTGCGCACGTCGTCGAAGGTGAAGCCGTACTTGCCGACCTCGGTATTGATCGTGCTGTCGAGCAGGTCGGCGCCGCCGTCGATCGCGGTGCGCTCGGTGTCACTGAGGCCGACCGAGCAGGTGCCGGGGACCTGGTAGAAGTCGGGGTAGCCGACGATGATCACCTTGGCGTTCGGCGCATCGCTCTTGATCTTGGCGTACAAGGTGTCCAGCAGGCCGGGCAGTGAGTTGCGGACGAAGGTCTCGGCAGTGCTGACCGCGTTCAGGCAACCGGAGTCACCGAAGACGGTGTCCTCGATGCAGGTCGTCATCACGCTGCTGAAACCGGCGTCGTTGCCGCCGATGTTCATGGTGATCAGGTTCGTGCTTGCGGAAAGCCCGCCGAGCTGACCGCTGAGCACATCGGTCGTCTTCGCGCCGGAGCAGGCCGCGAAGTCGAAATTGGACACACTGTGCGCCGCTGCCCACAGCGCCGCATAGGACTCCGGGCTGCGGTCGCAGCTGCCGCTGTTGCTGTAGTAGTCGTCGGTGCCGACGCCGGACGAGTACGAATCCCCCAGTGCCGCGTAATTCGCGGTGGTTGCCGCTGCCGATGCCGATGCCGGCACAATTGCCGCCATTGACAAGGCAACGGCGCACGCCGCCGCACCAGCCAGAATATGGGTCAGACGCATGAGGACCTCCATGGGCCGCAGGGTGACGGTCCATGAATACCAAGATCCGACGAAATGTAGAACTATTACGTCAAGAGTTAACCGATTGGTCGAGGCCCAGTTCGCCCGATGGTGTCGATTGGACGTGTGCCCGCCCAGAACGGACGGCCCAGAAAAAGACCCCCAACGAGACAACTGCGACGACGATCGAATCGTAGGGCTGGGGCAGGTAACCGGCACCGCTGAAGCTGCCGACCCAGGACAGTACGAGCAGCGCCACCAGGTAGGCCACCAACCAGGAGCCCTTGCGAAGTTCACCGAGCAGCGAACCACGCCGGTCGCCCAGCCACAGCACGATGAACACCGGGATGCCGACCAGCACCAGCGGCAGCACCCAGCGCAGCGAGTGCCAGCCCGACCAGTAGATGAACTCGCCGGCGACCACGAAGCTCAGCGGCGCGATCCAGTTCATCCCCGGTATCCAGCCGGTCAGCCTGGTCCGGTCGCCGGCCCGGAAACTCGCCGCCGCCACCGCGGAAGCCGCATAGATCAACAGATACATGTCGCCCATGGCCGAGACGATGTTCTGCCAGCCGCCGAAGGGCAGCAGGAAGATGATCACCACCGCGAAGTTGAGCACCAGCGCCCTGCGCGGAATGCCGGACTTGCGGTGCACCGCCATGATGAACCGGGGCAGCAGACCGTTCTTGGCCAACGCGTAGGTGTGCCGCGCGTCGATCGCGACACCGACATAGGCCGAACCACCCGGCGAGAGCACGGCATCGGCGTAGAGCAGGGTGGAGAGCCACTGCAGGTTGAGGATCAACGCGAGCTGACCGAACGGCGAGGAGAAATCGACGCCATGCCAGCCATGGCCGAGCAGCGATTCCGGTACGCCGAACAGGAAAGCCAGTTGCAGCAGGATGTACATCAGCACGGCGAGGCCGATACCGGTGAGCACCGAGGCCGGCACGTTGCGCCGTGGGTTGCGCGCCTCACCGGAGAAGTCGACCGGCGCCTGGAACCCGTTGACCGAGTAGATGATGCCGCCGGAGGCCAGCGCGGTGAGCACCGCCGTGTAGCCGTAGGGCGCGAAGCCGCCGTGGTCGGTGAGCCGACCGGAGTGGAAGCCGGAGGCGAAAACCGCGACCACGGTGATCAGCGGCACCAGGATCTTCAACACGGTGATCAGGTTGTTGAGCCGGGCGAACAGCCGCACCGCGAACCAGTTCAGCGCGGTGAGCAGGATGCTGAACGCGGCCGCGATGCCGAGGCCCGCCGCGGTGAGTGTCGAGCCGTGGTAGAGCCAGGGCAGGTAGTGCCCGGCGTACTCCATGATCGCGGTGATCTCGGCCGCCGTGCCACCGACCGACAGCAGTACCGACCAGCCGATGATCGAGCCGACGAACCGACCGCTGGCATAGGAGGGCCACCGCACCGTGCCGCCGCCCTCCGGCCGGGACGCGCCGAGTTCGACCATGACCAGCGCGACCAGCGCGCAGAGCAGACCGGCCGCGACCCAGGACAGCAGCGAGGCGGGGCCGGCGATCTGCGCGGCGAGCGCGGCGGCGAACAGCCAACCGGAGCCGACGATGTTGGAGAAACCGATCGCGGTGAGGCCCCAAAAGCCGAGATCCTTGCGCAGTTGGCGCTCCTGCACGATGAAGCTGCCAACCCCACCCTCGCCAAGAGCGTCGGTCTGCGTGCTGCTCACCTGGGACTCCGATCGTCGCGCTCGGCCCGCTTGTCGATCACGTCATCCAAGCCCCCAACCGCGCCCGGCGCCACTGTTGCCGCGAGTTCCCGAACGGTGGGCGGTCGGCCAGGCATCGGCCACGGGATTCGCCTTGTTGAGCGTTCGCCGGTGATCGCCGTCGCGTCAGCGGGGTTAACATGCGCTAACCTGAGCTCCGGAAGGAAGTGATCGTCCCGTTGTCCACCGATCTCGGCGCCCCGCAGGGCGCTGCCGACGCCGCGTCCTCAGCCTCGACCGAGACCGATGCGCCGACCTCGGCTGCCCCGACCCGCCGCGAGCAGATCCTCGCCGCGGCGGCGGAACTGTTCGCCCGGCACGGGTTCCACGGGGTCGGCATCGACGACATCGGCGCCGCGGTGGGCATCTCCGGGCCCGCGCTGTACCGGCACTTCCGTAGCAAGGACTCGATGCTCGGCGAGATGCTGCGCTCGATCAGCGAGTTCCTGCTCTCCGGCGGTCAGCGGAAGGTGGACGAGGCCGGGCAGATCGAACGGGCGCTGCCGGCGCTGGTCCGCTTCCATGTCGACTTCGCGCTGGACAATTCCGCGCTGATCACCGTGCAGGCCAGGGATCTCGCCAACCTGACCGAACCGGACCGCCATCAGGTGCGCACCCTGCAACGGCGCTACGTCGAGGTCTGGGTGCGCGCCATCAGGGCCACCGTGCCCACCACCTCCGAAGCAGCCGCCCGCGCGGCAGCGCACGCCCTGTTCGGCCTGCTCAACTCCACCCCGCACAGCGTCGCCACCGAACTCGACCGCGACGCCATGGCCGAACTCCTCTACCGGATGGCGCTTGCCACGATCCTGACCCCGAACACGCTGCGCCTCGACGCCTGAGCGGGTTTACCGGCCCGCTGAACCGGGTGACCCGCCGTCCTGGGCCGGGTCTTGGGATTGGCGGGATTCGAGGTGTCGTTTCAGGTTCGCGACGTTGGTCGGCATCTCCTTGCGTGCTTGCCGGCTCACCAACAGCGCAACCAGCACCTTCCCGATGCCGTGCCCCTCGAAGTCGACCGAGATGGTCAGCCGGGACCTGGTCTCGGCCAGTGGTGTCACCGTGAGATCGACGGTGGCGCGGATGGCGCCGTCGATACCGCGCACTCCCCACGCTCTCGGTGGATCGACGTGGGTCAGTTCCGAGGTCACCTGCCGCTGCGCCCCACCGATGCGGCGGGTGGTCACGCACTTGGCGCCCACCCGAGGCGGGCCGTCGCCCTCAAGATGACCCTCGACGATGCCCGCCTGCCAGTCGGTGAACCGGGACGGGTCGACGGCGTAGGCGTAGACCTCGGCGGCCGGCCGGTCCACGTCCACCGTGGCGATGATCGGTGACATCTCTCAGCCCTCCTGCTCGAACAGTGCCGCGAAGCGAGCCAGGTACAGCGGCCAACCCTGGTCGTTGTCGACGCCCTCGCCGACCGACTGCCAACCGGGACCGTGCCGGTCGAGATTGCGGTGTTCCAGTTCGACCCTGGTTCGGTTCTGCCCCTCGGGGACGAACCGGACCTCGACCTCGCTGGTTAGTTCCGGATCGGTCTCGATCTGCCATTGTGGGCCGATGTCCCAGCTGAACACCACGCGGTTCGGCGGTTCGTAGACCAGGATGCGCGCCCAGCGGCATTCGCTGCCGTCGAGCGCGCGGTCGTAGATGTGTCCTCCGACGCGCGGCTCGAACACCGTCTCGGCGATCGGCGCGTCGAGCAGGTTGTGTTCCGGTGGCTTGAAATCGCCGAATCGTTCGGTGAACGCCGTGAAGGCCTGGGCGATCGCCGCGTCGACCACGATCTGCTTGCTGACCACGGTGGCATCTGTTCGAGTCATGGGCTTTCCTCCGTCGTTCGTTCGGCAGCCGTTTGTTCGGCAACGTCCACGTAGCTGGTCAGCGCGCGTTGCCAGAAGGTGTCGAGCTGATCGCGCAATGCGGCAACGGCCGTCGGGTTGAGCCGGTAGATCCGCCGCGTGCCGACCGCGTGCTCGCTGACAAGGCCTGCGGTCTTGAGGATCTTCAGGTGTTGGGAGACCGCGGATCTGGTCACCGGCAGTTGCTCGGCGAGCTGCCCCACCGCCTGCGGGCCCTCGGCGAGACGGCTGACGATGGCCCGCCGGGTGCCGTCCGCCAGCGCGCTCCAGCTGTCTCCCGCTTGGTTAGCATCCACTAACGGTTAGCGTTCACTAATAGAGCGGCGCGGTCAAGCCCTCGCGCGAGTCACACTTCGGATTATGTTGACATCAACTACATAATGAGAGCTACTATCACTTTAATGGAGCCCTCGAAAGGTGGTGGATGTCATGATCACTGACGGTGCCCGCAAGTGGTGGGCGCTCGGCGCGCTCGCGCTGAGCATGCTCGCGGTCGGGCTGGACCTGACCGTGCTCAATGTCGCGTTGCCGACCCTGTCGGCGGACCTGCACGCGTCCACCAGCCAACTGCAGTGGTTCGCCAGCGGTTACACGCTCGTGCTGGCCGCCGCGCTACTGCCGGCCGGCACCCTCGGCGACCGGTACGGCAGGCGGAGGTTCCTGGTCATCGCGCTGATCGTGTTCGGGTTGGCCTCCCTCGGCTGCGCCTACGCGCCCTCGGCCGAAGTGCTGATCGCGGCGCGGGCCGTGCTCGGCCTTGCCGCGGCGTTCCTGATGCCGCTGTCCATGTCGGTGCTGCCGGTGCTGTTCACCGAGCAGGAGCGGCCGAAGGCGATCGCGGTCTGGGCGAGCGCGACCATGATCGGCATCCCGCTCGGGCCGATCGTCGGCGGCTGGCTGTTGGACAACTTCTGGTGGGGCTCCGCGTTCCTGATCAACGTGCCGATGGTGCTCATCGCGCTGGTCGCGGTCGGCCTGCTGCTGCCCGAGTCACGGAGTTCCGCGCGCGCCGGGCTGGATGTGGTCGGCGTGCTCACGTCGAGTCTCGGCCTGCTCGGTGTGACCTACGGGGTGATCCAGGCGGGGTCGGCAGGTTGGGGGTCGGCCGACACGCTGGGGCCGCTGGTCGCCGGGCTCGCGCTGCTCGCGGGATTCGTCGGCTGGCAGCGGGCGAAGGAGGGCGGGCAGCCGCTGGTCGATCTCGCGCTGTTCGCATCACCCAGTTTCACCTGGGGCACTCTGCTCGCGACGATGGTCAACTTCGCCATGGTCGGGTTGCTGTTCGCGATGCCGCAGTACTTCCAGGCCATCGAGCACACCGACGCGCTCGGCAACGGCCTTCGGCTGCTGCCGATGATCGGCGGCATGCTGGTCGGGGTGCGCGTCGCGACCCTCATCGCGGCAAGGGCGGGCGCGAAGATCACCGTCACGATCGGGTACACGATCATGGCGGGCGCGCTCGCGCTCGGCGCGACGACCGGGCTGGGCAGCGCCTACGGGTTCGTCGCGATCTGGTTCAGCCTGCTGGGCTTCGGCCTCGGCTTTGCCATGCCGACCGCGATCAACGCGGCGATGAGCCCGCTGTCGGCCGAACGCAGCGGGATCGGCTCCTCGGTGATGTCGGCGCTGCGGCAGACCGGTGGCGCCATCGGCGTCGCGATCCTGGGCACCGTGCTCAGCTCCGGCTACCAGAACGGCCTTCACCTCGGCGGCCTGCCGGGTGCGGCGGCGGATGCCGTGCGCGGCGGGGTGACGGCCGGGGTCGCGGTGGCCGGCGAACTGCACTCCGCGCCGCTGCTGGCCATGGTGCGCGGCGCTTTCGTGCACGGCCTCGACCTGACGTTGTGGGTCTCGGGTGGACTCGCGCTGCTCGGCGCGATCGTCGCCTGCGCCCTGCTGCCCGCGTGATCTGCGACGATAGGGGGACCGCGGGCACCAACGGGTACGACAGTCGGATCGGAGCGTGAAGTCGTTGGCTGAGGGACATCAACCGGTCCTCGCCGAACAACCGGCCATCGGCAGGCCGACGATCGGGTTGCGGGAGCGCAAGAAGGCCAAGACCCGCTCCAGTATCCGCGCGCACGCCATGCGGCTGTTCCGGGAGCTGGGCTACGCCGAGACCACGGTGGAGAAGATCGCCGAGGCGGCCGAGGTCTCACCGAGCACCTTCTTCCGCTACTTCCCGACCAAAGAGGACCTTGTCGTCACCGACGACTACGACCCGCTGCTGATCGCGGCCTTCCGCACCCAACCGGCCGAGCTGAGCGTGACCGACGCGCTGCGGGCCTCGGTCCGTGCGGTGTTCTCGACGATGGACGAGGACATGCTGGCCAGGGAGTCCCAGCGCTTCGAACTGCTGGAGAGCCTGCCGGAGCTGCACGCGGCCAGGTTTCAGGAGTACCGCCGGTCGATCGAGCTGATCGCCGAGCTGATCGCCGAGCGGCTCGGCCGGGACCCCGAGGAGTTCGAGGTGCGCGCGTTCGCCGGTGCGCTGGTCGGCGTGATGATGTCGGTGATCCGCTACGACGACGACCGCAACGTGATCAACGAGGGCCTGTTCGGCCGCGTCGACGAGGCATTGGCCTACCTCGAGGCCGGCCTGCCGTTGCCGGCCCGCAAAGACAGCTGAGACACCGCGACCGCGGCCTGCCGGCTACTCGACCGGTTCCAGCTCGCCGCTCCAGCGCTGTTCGATGCGGCCGAACCGCCAGACCGCGAGCGCGACCAACCAGGTGAGCACGAACAGCGCGACGATCGCGTAGCCGATGGTGTTGAGGTTGAGGCTGTCGAGCCAGACCAGCGGCCCCGATGAGAAGTCCAGTTCCTGGCCGAGCAGGCCGAGCAGTTCCACGAGGCCGACGACGAGCGCGACCAGCACGGACAGCCCGGTGATGGTCATGTTGTAGAAGACCTTGCGTACCGGCTTCGCGAACGCCCAGCCGTAGGCGAAGTTCATGAAGCAGCCGTCGATCGAGTCGAAAAGGCTCATGCCCGCGGCGAAGAGCACCGGCAGGGTCAGCACCGCGTACCAGGGCAGGTTGAACGCGGCGACGCCGCCGGCGAGCACCAGCAGCGAGACCTCGGTCGCGGTGTCGAAGCCGAGCCCGAACAGCAGGCCGACCGGGTACATCTGCCAGGGCTTGCGCACCGCCTTGGTCAGCCCGCCGAGCAGCCGGTTCATGAAACCGCGCTCGTTGAGCCGACGCTCCAGCTCGGTCTCGTCGAACTGCCCGTGCCGCATCTGCCGGAACACCCGCACGATGTGCCGCAGCACGAACAGGTTCAGAATTCCCAGGATCAGCAGGAAGCACCCGGAGACCAGGGTGCCGATCATGGTCGTCACGGTGTGCAGCGAGGAACCGTCGTCGGTGACCGGGCCGGCCAGCGCACGCACGCCGATCCCGAGCAGGAAACACAGTCCGAAGACGATCGAGGAATGGCCGAGGGAGAACCAGAAGCCGACCGAGACCGGCCGCTTGCCCTCGCCCATCAGTTTCCGGGTGGTGTTGTCGATCGCGGCGATGTGGTCGGCGTCGAAGGCATGCCGAAGGCCAAGGGTGTAGGCGGTGGCGCCGATCCCGACGCCGAAGACGCCGGTACTGCCGAGCAGATAGCGGTGCGGGGCGACCAGCAGCACCAGGGTGCCCCAGCCGAACACGTGCAGCCCGATGACCACGACGGACATCACGCCGATGCTGGCCCACTCGCCGGTGCTGATCCGACGAGTCGGCTTGCCGCTAGTGACCGTCGCCATGGTTCCCTTTCCGAGCCGGTCCGCTACCACCTTCTTCGGCCACCCTTTCGGGCGATCGCCGGTACAGATTGTCTACCTGCAATCGTCTGGCAACAACCCATCCGTGGCGATACTGTCGAATGGTGACCTAGAGCACGGAAAACCTTGCTGACAGCCGCACCCCCGCCGACCACGCACGATGACCGGGACAGGCGCCGATACCAACCGAGCGGCGCAGCGACAGGGGCCTGGATTAGTGGAAGATGGGCCCGTGGAGTCGGCGGAGAACCCAGACCGGCAGCGTCGGATCATCGACGCCGCCAGCCAGGCACTGACCGCTGCCCGCGGCGGGGACGACGACGAGGCGGTCCAGCAGCTGATCGACTTCGTCTCCGCATCCTCCGACGAGCACACCGACGTGCGGGAACTGGTGCTGCTGCTGTTCGCCGAGTGCAGCACCATGGTCACCGAGCTGAGCCTCGGCGGCGCCACCCCGGTCCGGATGCAGGTCTTCGACGCCGAAGGCAAGGAAGTCCCGATCGACAAGGCCGACCCGCCCGTGCGCACCGCGGTGCGCACCCTGCTGGCCGAGGTGCACGGCGATTCGGACGCCGCCCGCGAGCAGGTGGAGATCGCGCTGACCAACGCGGCCCCCGAGGACATCGCGACCGTGCTCATCCAGGCGCTGCGCTGGACCATCCGGCTGGCTACCGAATGTGTCGAACGATCGCTGCCGGTACCCGAATGGGTCGCCGACGCCATCGAGCCCTGACCGTCGGCTCCCGCGTCGATCAAGCACCCCAAATCACCCGATCAGGGCATGGACAACTCGCATGATCGGGTTGTGAGCGACCGATTACTTGGCGCGCGGGGATTGACCCCGTTCCACCGCTGCGCAAGCATGCGGGAAAGTTGGGGTGAAGAGCGGGTTAATCTCCCAGGGAAGGCGGCTCTCGCGCTCGATTCCTGACCAGTGCGTTCCATACGATCGCCCGGTCGTACCCGACGCTGACCACACCTGACCGACGATCCGATCCCCGGACTGGAGCACCGCGGTGCCCGATGGCTGAAAACTATGACGGCAACGGCGGCCGCACCCCCCGAAGAGTGGACGGATCCACCCTCGCACTCGGTGCGGTCGTGGTCGCGCTGATCGTCGTCGTCGCCGTTGTCAACGCCACCACGGTCCGCACGCCGAGTCCGACGACCACCACCGCCTCGCCGCTGCCGCCGAACACGCTGATCGTCTCGCAGAGCGCCTGCGGCACCGGTTGGACCGCGCCGAAGGCGGGCGCGCAGAACCTGGTCGTCGACAACACCGGCGACGCCAGCGCCGAGGCGGACCTCGTCGAGGTCAGGACGGGCAAGGTCCTCAGCGAGATCGAGGGCCTCGGCATCAACACCAGCGAGACCATGCGGGTTTCGCTCGGCCCCGGCGACTACGCGCTGCGCTGCCTGATCGAGGACGTCGACCCGATCATGGGCCCGACGGTGCACGTCACCGGTACCGGCACCAGCAACCCGGCCGTGGTCCCGGTGACCAGCGACGACCTGCTGCAACCGCTCAAGGAGTACCAGTCCTACGTCACGGCCGGGGTGGCCGACCTGGTCACCAAGACCGACGCGCTGGACGCCGCGGTGCACGGCGGCAACCTCGACGCGGCCAGGACCGCCTGGCTGCCGGCGCACCTGTCCTACGAGCAGCTCGGCGCCGCCTACGACGCGTTCGGCGACTACGACGGCGAAATCAACGGCACCCAGGCCGGCCTGCCCGGCGGGGTGGCCGACCCGAACTTCACCGGCTTCCACCGGGTCGAGTACGGCCTGTGGCACGGCCAGAGCGCGGCCGAGCTGACCGGCCCCACCGACCAGCTCGACTCGTTCGTGCACGGCCTGCGGAGCGATCTGCCGCAGATGGAGACCCAGGCGCTGGATCTCGGCCTGCGCGCGCACGAGATCATGGAGAACACCCTGCAGTTCGAGTTCACCGGGGAGACCGACGAGGGCAGCGGCACGAACCTGGCGACCGCGAGGTGCTCTCGGTACTGCGCCCGCTGCTGGCCAGCCGGTATCCCGCACTGTCGCAAGTAGACGAATGGTCCAACCGGCTGGAAACCCTGCTCCAGGAACAACATCATGCCGACGGCAGCTGGACCCCGGTCGAGCAGCTGTCCACAACGGACCGCGAGCGGCTGGACGCGGCCCTTTCCGAGCTGATCGAGCAGCTGGCCCCGATCGCGGCGATCACCGAACCGCGGAGGGTCTCGTGACCGACCAGCAGTCCGGACAGCAGCCGGCCGATGATGCCCAGCACGAAGGACGGGCCAACGCGCTCGGTCGCCGCACCTTCCTCACCGGCGCGGCCATCGGCGCCGGACTCGTCGGGGTCGCCGCCGCCGGGGTCGGCGTCGCCGGCGCGACCGAAACACCGGCGAAGGCCGGTTCGGACACCCCGAACGCCGAACTGTCCGCGCTGACCGGCAACGCACCGGCCCAACCGATCACCGGCACGCACCAGACCGCGATCCTCACCGCGACCAAGCGGCAGAGCACCTTCATCTCCTGCGACGTGTTCGCCGCCGACAGCACCGAGCTGACCGACCTGCTGCGCACCATCACCGAGCGGACCGCGTTCCTGACCAGCGGCGGCTACCCGGCCCCGCTGGGCATCACCGCGCCGCCGTCGGACTCCGGCGTGCTCGGCCCCGAGGTCCCCGCAGACGGGCTCACCGTCACCATGGGCGTCGGCGCGAGCCTGTTCGACGACCGCTACGGGCTGGCCGGCCGCAAACCGGCGAAGCTGACCGCGATGCGCACCTTCCCCAACGACAACCTCCACCCGGCCTGGTGTCACGGCGACCTGCTGCTGGAGATCGCCGCACCCAACAACGACACCGTGCTGCACGCGTTGCGCGACATCACCCGCAACACCAGGGGCGGCATGCAGGTCCGCTGGCGGATGGACGGCTTCACCTCGCCACCGCGCCCGGTCGGCACGCCGCGCAACCTGATGGGGTTCAAGGACGGCACGTCCAATCCGGACGCCGCCAGCGCGACCGACATGAACCACCTGGTCTGGGTCGACGGCCACGGCGCCGAACCGGCCTGGACGGCGGGCGGCAGCTACCTTGTCGTCCGGTTGATCCGGATGCTGGTGGAGTTCTGGGACCGGGTGTCCATCCGGGAGCAGGAGAACATGTTCGGCCGGCGCAGGGACACCGGAGCGCCACTTGACGGCAACAGCGAATTCGATGTGCCGAACTACTCTCTCGATCCGACCGGTGGCGCGATTCCGCTGACCGCGCACATGCGGCTGGCCAACCCGCGCACCCCACAGACCGACAGCAGTCGCATCCTGCGTCGGGCCTACAACTACGACCTCGGCATGGACGTCGACGGAAACCTCGACCAGGGGCTGATCTTCACCTGCTACCAGCAGGACATCCAGCGCCAGTTCGAAGCCGTGCAGACCAGGCTGATCGACGAACCGCTCGTCGACTACATATCCCCGTTCGGCGGTGGCTACTTCTTCGCGCTGCCGGGCATCAAGGACTCGTCCGACTACTTCGGACGATCGATGGTGACCTAGTACCCCTACTTTCTCCCCGCTTCCCACCACAGGTAGTAGTTCCCGCAATGAGGAGGACAAGTGTTCGCACGGTCTGGACGCCTGAGAGGGCGATGGTCGCGTGGCGCACTGGTGGCGGTCTCGACCGCGGCCGCGGCCGGGCTCGCGCTGGCCGGTTGCTCGGCCACCGCGCAAGGCCCCAATCAGCAGTTGGACGCCGCGCATTGGGGCACCGGTCACACGACGACCCCGATCAAGCACGTGGTCGTGCTGTTCGACGAGAACATCTCCTTCGACCACTACTTCGGCACCTACCCGAACGCGACCAACACCGACGGCACCCCGTTCCACGCGCTGCCGAACACGCCGAAGGTCAACGGCCTCACCCCGGCACTGCTCACGGACAACCCGAACTCCTACAACCCGAAGCGGTTGAGCCCGAGCCAGGCGCTGACCTGCGACCAGAACCACAGCTACAGCCCGGAGCAGAAGGCGTTCGACGGCGGCAAGATGGACAAGTTCGTCCAGAACACCGAGACCGACGTGTGCACCGGTGAGCCGATCCTGTTCGGTGAGCCCGGCCTTGTGATGGACTACTACGACGGCAACACGGTCACCGGGTTGTGGAACTACGCGCAGCACTACGCGCTCAACGACAACTCCTACGACAGCCAGTTCGGCCCGTCGACCCCTGGCGCGCTGAACCTGATCTCCGGCAACACCAGCGGCGCCTACTCGGTCGACCCGAAGACCGGCCAGAAGGTGGCCCCGGTCTCCGGTGTCATCGGTAGCGCCAACTCGGCCGGTATCGGCACCGACTACGGCGACTCCGACCCGGCCTACGACGACTGCTCGGACACCAACCACACCACCTCCTCCGACCTGATCGCCATGCAGGGCAAGAACATCGGCGACCTGCTCAACGAGAAGAACGTGACCTGGGGCTTCTTCCAGGGTGGCTTCAAGCCGACCGGTACCGCCAACGGTTACGCGGTCTGCGGTGCCACGCACACCAACGTCGGCGGTCTGTCCGAGGTCGACTACAGCCCGCACCACAACCCGTTCGCCTTCTACAAGTCGACGTCCAACCCCAAGCACCTGCCGCCGAGCAGCCCGTTCATGATCGGCCGGACCGACCAGGCCAACCACAACTACGACCTCAGCGACTTCGGCACCGCGCTGAAGTACAACAACCTGCCCGCGGTGAGCTTCCTCAAGGCGCCGGAGTACCAGGACGGCCACGCGGGCTACTCCGACCCGCTCGACGAGCAGACCTTCCTGACCACCGAGATCAACTCGATCGAGAAGTCGCCGGAATGGTCGAGCACCGCGATCGTCATCGCCTACGACGACTCCGACGGCTGGTACGACCACCAGGCCTCGACGATCATCAACGGCTCGCACGACGCCTCCAACGACTCGACCGTCTGCACCTCGGTGCCGACCAAGCTCGGCAGCGCACAGGACCGCTGCGGTGAAGGCCCCCGCCTGCCGCTGCTGGTGATCTCCCCGTGGAGCAAGCAGAACTACGTGGACAACACCAACACCAACCAGGCCTCGATCACCCAGTTCATCGAGAACAACTGGGGCCTTGGCCGGTTGGGCAAC
Organism: Pseudonocardiaceae bacterium; assembly: GCA_036268955.1. GTDB lineage: Bacteria > Actinomycetota > Actinomycetes > Mycobacteriales > Pseudonocardiaceae > CAJCJE01. Next base: position 6,238 of record DATATE010000186.1, on the reverse strand, counting down.
GGCTCCTACGACGCGAGCGCGGGGACGCTGGACAACATGTTCAACTTCCGCCAGTTCCCGAACCTGCGCCCGCTGATCCTCAACACCAAGACCGGCGCGGTGGAGAACACCGGCTGGCACTGAGCACCGCTGAGTAGCCGCCACGCGACGTAGCTGGTACTCGACGTAGCTGGTACTCGACGTAGCTGGTACTCGACGTAGCTGGTACTCGAAACCGAAGCCGGGTTCCTGGTCGATCGATCAGGAACCCGGCTTTTTCGGCTCGAACCGGTCCCAGGCTTCCGTACCGACTCCGTCAATCGCGGCGCGGTGGCTTAGTTTGATGGGGTGCGAACTCAACTGGTCGAACTGGCCCCGACGCAAGGCGCGCGACGGGCACGGCGTCGGCACCGTCCTGGGTCGTTGGCATGACGGAGAGCTATCAGCCGGACCCTCGGCGTTGGCGCGGTCTTGCCATCTGCCTGGTCGCGGGCTTCATGACGCTGCTGGACGTCAGCATCGTGAACGTGGCGCTGCCCTCCATGCAGAACGGCCTCGGCGCGAGCGCCTCGGACCTGTCCTGGGTGGTCTCCGGCTACGCACTGACCTTCGGCCTCGTCCTGGTGCCGGCCGGGCGACTGGGCGACGAACACGGCCGCAAGCGCATGTTCCTGATCGGCGTCGCGCTGTTCACCGCGACCAGCGCACTGTGCGGGGTCGCGCCGACCGCCACCCTGCTCGTCGCGGCGCGCCTGCTGCAAGGGATGGCCTGCGGACTGCTGAACCCGCAGGTCGTCGGCATGATCCAGTTCCTGTTCCGTGGCAAGGAGCGCGGCAGGGCCTTCGGCTTCTACGGCGCGGTGATCGGCATCTCGACCGCGATCGGCCCCTTGGCCGGTGGGCTGTTGCTCCAGGTCGCCGGGGTGCAGGACGGTTGGCGCTGGGTGTTCTACGTCAACCTGCCGATCGGTATCGCCGCGGTCGCGGCCGGTTGGCGCCTGCTGCCGAGGGACAGGCCGTCCGGGAACCACCAGACCCTCGACGCGGTCGGCGCGATCCTGCTCGGCCTCGGCATCGTCTCGGTGATGTTCCCGTTGATCGAGGCCGAACAGGGCGTGAGCACCGCGCACTGGTGGCTGCTCGCGGTCGGCGCCGCGCTGTTGGTCGCCTTCGTGGTCTGGGAACGAGGTTTCGGGCGGCGCGGACACCATCCGCTGGTGAACCTCGAACTGTTGCGCAACTACGGCTATGCGATCGGCGCCGGGCTCGGCCTGCTCTACTTCGCCGGTTTCACCGGCATCTTCTTCGTGATGACCCTGTTCTACCAACGCGGCCTCGGCTACTCCCCGCTGGACGCGGGCGCCGCCATGCTGTCCTTCGCGATCGGTTCAGCGGTGTCCGCGGGCGTCGGCGGCCGGTACGTGTTCCGGCTCGGCAGGCTGATGATCGTGCTCGGCCTCGGCGCGGTGGCCGTCGGCCTCGCCGGCACCGCGCTGCTCGTCGCCGACTACACCGGTTCGCACATCGGCCTCGTGGTGTCCATTCCGCTGCTGCTGGCTGGGGTGGGCAGCGGCATCGTCATCTCGCCGAACCAGACGCTGGCCCTCAACGACGTGCCGCCCGCCGAGGGCGGGACCGCGGCCGCCGTGCTACAGACCGGGCAGCGGATCGGCTCGGCGATCGGCACCGCGGTCGCCGGTTCGCTGCTGTTCGGCAACCTGATCAGTACCAGGGGCGACTTCCACGCCTCGGCGGCGGCCGCGATGTGGGGGGCGACCATTCTGGTCGGCGTCGCACTGCTGGCCGGGGTCGGCGACCTGGTACGCAGCAGGCTCACCGGCCGGACCGACAGGAAGCTGGACGGGGTACCCGGAGCGACGTAACCACCTGGGGGGTTGGTGGCCGTCGTGCGCATCCTGATCCCTGCCAAGGCATCTAAGCGTAACCGCTCCAGGAGCCGGGCACCCCGTACGGACAGCACATCACCTGAACCTGAGACAACACTGAGGGATTGATGTGAGTTCGCTCCATCCTGGAGCCCGGTCACCCCTTCGAGCAGTTGTCCGGCGCGGACTGACCGGCGAACCTGCTGTCCAGCCAGGTGACGATGTCGACCTCGGCCGCCGGCAGCGCCGGATGCGGCGCCCCCGCGTACTTGGTGTACTGCACGACGTCGCCGATCCGGCAGGCCGCGGCCACCGCTGCATCGTTCCAGGCCGGTTCGACGACATTGTCCGCGGTGCCCTGTGCGACGAACATCGGCGCGCTCTCCCTGCGCTGCGGCAGCGCGTTCTCCTCAAGGTAGCGGTGTATCAACTGCAGGGCCGCCGCGCTGCGTGGCGTGAAATCCGCTGCCGGCAGCGTCGCGAAGACGTACTCGACCGAGCAGGTCACCGGGATCAGCGGCGTGTCGGCAAGAGCCTCGCCGCTGAGATAGTCGGAGTAGCGCAGTTGCGGGTGCTGCAGTTTCAAGGCGTAGAGCACCAGCGGGAACAGTTCCTTCTGCGTCTCGCTCAGCCCGTTGGGCACGTCAGCGGTCACCGGCGCGATGTTCGCCGCGGGTGCGGCCGCCGCCGCGCCGAGGAAGTCAAGGCCCGCGCCCCAGGTGCGGGCCAGCTCATCGGTCGCCCAGGCGGCCTGACCACCCTGTGAGGCGCCGAACACCGCCCAGCGCTTGGAGGTCTGCGGCACGAGATCGCGCGCGGCACGCACCGAGTCGATGACGCTGCGCCCCTCGCTCGTCGGTATCAGGTACGGATGCGGGCCGGGGGTGCCGAGGCCCTCGTAGTCGGTCGCGGTGATCAGATAACCCTGCTGCAACAGCGGCAGCACGATCGGCAACTGCCCGGCAAGATCCGAGGTAGCCGACGGTGCGCAGTCATCGGCGACCCCGGTGGTGCCGTGCGCCCAGGCGATCACCGGCCACCCGCCGGCCGGCGCCGACCCGGCCGGCGCGATCACCATCCCGGACACGATGACCGGCCGGTTGTTCAGGCCGGAGCGGGAGGTGTACCAGACCCGCCATTCATGCGCCCCCAACGCGACCAGCGACGGATCGAGGTCGGTCACCGCCTGCGCGGCCAACAACGTACCGGGAGCGCCGTAGGCGACCTCGGGGACCGAGGTGCTCGGCGTCGCCGCGTTCGCGCTGGCCGACACCGTGTTCGCGCTGGCCGGCACCGCCAAACCGGTGAGCGTGGCCACCGCGAGTACCGCGGCGGCGGCAAGGCGTTTGCGATGAACAGGGGCGCTTCGTCCGAACATGTCGACCTCCGGTCGTTACGGATAGCTCTCCGGTCGTCAACTCCAGTCGCCTAGGGATACCACGAGCCACGCCGAAACACGCCGGATCTGTCGACGACAGGACGCGGACGGGAGCAATCTCGGATGCGGATGGGCGCCGAGATCGTCACTGTCTTGACACATCCGCCGAAGTGATGGCCAGGAAAGCCGTTGCACTGGCCAGTATTGCGGCCGCGCAAGGCCGCCGCGCAGTTGCTGAGACAGCGCGGAGCGGCTATTGACCTGCTGGACCGGCAGGCATCCCTGTTGCCCATGGTTCCGGCCTTGCAACCAGGCAACGTGCCGCCCAAGCCGGCTTTCCTCGACCAGGAAACCTTCTCTCACGGGTTGCTTCCTGATTCGGCCACTTTCCTTCACCAGGAAAGTGGCCGAATCAGGAAAGTTGTCCTGGGATGGGTGAAGATGAGCGCATGCTGAGCGTGCAGGGTGTGCTGGACCGGGTGGGGCCGACGCTGCTGCGGGCCGTATCGCTCGGGTCGGAGTCCGGTCCGGTCAGTGACGTGGTGATCGCGGAGGCCGGGCGGCGGACCCAGTTGGGGGCCGGGGACCTGGTGCTCGGGGTCGCGGTCGGGTCGGCGCGGGATGCGGTGGAGCTGGTGCGGCAGTGCGGCGAGCGGGAGGCCGCCGCGCTGTTGCTCAAGCCGCCGAGCGCGAGTGCGAGTTCGGTGGTCGCGGCGGCGAAGGCGGCCGGGATCTCGCTGTTGGAGGTGCGGTCGGGTACCGGGTGGGCGCAGCTGGTCTGGTTGCTGCGCACCGTGGTGGACGCCGCGAGCGACGAGTCGGAGGAGGCGGGCGAGGAGGCCGGGTCGGCCGGCCTCGGTGATCTCTTCCAGCTTGCCGACGCGGTCGCCGCCGTTGTGGACGCGCCGGTGACCATCGAGGACGCCAACTCGCGGGTACTGGCCTATTCGGCGCGGCAGGACCTGACCGATCCGGCCCGGATCTCGACGATCATGGGGCGGCGCATTCCCGATGACGTGCTCGCCCGGTTTCGCTCGCGCGGCGTGTTCCGCGAGCTGTCCAGGGGGCGCACGACGATTTTCGTTCCAGCACAACGGGATGGCACGCTCCCCCGACTGATCGTGCCGATCAGGATGGGCGGCGAACTGCTCGGGTCGATGTGGGCGGTGGTGGCCGAGAAGGTGCCGGAGGCGCGGGCGGCGGCGTTCGCGGACGCCGGCTCGGTCGTCGCGCTGCACCTGTTGCGGCGGCGGGCCGCGGTGGACGCGCAGCGCCGGCATTCGACCGAGCAGGTACGGGCCCTGCTGGCCGGGCGGGGCAGCTTCCGGGTGGCCGCGGCCGAACTCGGGCTCGCCGATGTGCCGCACCGCGTGGTGGCCATCGACACGGTGGGCAAGGCCACGGCCGGCAAGGTGCCGCAGAACAGCAAGGTCACCGAGGACGAACTCGGCGCCGAGGGACTGCGGCTGGCGCTGTGGGAGCGGCTGACGGCCGGGGTCGGCAGGCGGCCAGCGGTCGCCGAGCTGAACCGGTTGCTCTACGCGGTGGTGCCCGACGAGCCGGGCGCGGGCGGTTGGGCCGCACTGCGCGGCGCACTGTCCGATATGGACACCGAGCAGCTGTTGGTCGCCGCGGGGGCGCCGATGCCGATCGCCGAACTGCCGCAGTCCCGCGCGCAGGCCCAGGAAACCCTCGGCCTGCTGCGCGCGGGCCTTGTCGCCGGGCGGGTCGCGGACTACCAGCAGGCCTGGGCGGTGATCGCGCTGCACCGCGCTGCCAACGCGGCGGCCGGGGCCGGGGTGACCGAGCCGGGGCCACTGCCGGTGCTGCGCGAACAGGACGAGGCGAACAACACCGACTATCTGGACACGCTGTACGAGTGGCTGCGCAACCCCGGCGATCCGAGAGCGGCAGGTCGGGCCCTACGCATTCACCCCAACACCTTGCGGTACCGGATGCGGCGGATCACCGAGCTGACCGGCGCGGATCTGGATGATCCGGACATTCGGCTTGCACTGCTGGTCCAGCTGGTCGCCATGCGCTGGCTCTGAACCCGACAAGACCAGTTGTGCTTGCAGAACAAGCACTCGACCGAGTGATAGTGCCCTCGCGACGATGACATCAGCGCCGCGAGGCCGCACCGTTGGTGGCAGCATCACTCACTGAAAAGACCGGAAGGGACTTCCCGGTGAAGATCGCCGTTCCCCGTGAGATCAAGAACAACGAGTTCCGAGTCGCGCTGACCCCGGCCGGCGCCCACGAGCTGACCAGGCGTGGTCACGAGGTCTACGTCGAGGCAGGGGCCGGTCTCGGCTCGGCCATCCCGGACGAGGAGTACCTCGCCGCCGGCGCCAAGGTGCTGGCCACCGCCGATGACGTGTGGTCCGAGGGCGAACTGGTGCTCAAGGTCAAGGAGCCCATCGCCGAGGAGTACCCCCGACTGCGCAGGGGCCAGGTGCTGTTCACCTACCTGCACCTCGCCGCCGACCAGCCGCTGACCACCGCGCTGCTGGCCTCGCGGACCACCGCGATCGCCTACGAGACCGTGCAGACCGCCTCCGGCGCGCTGCCGCTGCTCGCGCCGATGTCCGAGGTCGCGGGCCGGCTGGCCCCGCAGGTCGGCTCGTACCACCTGATGCGCCCGGCCGGCGGCCGCGGCACCCTGCCCGGCGGCGTGCCCGGCACCCACGCGGCCAAGTGCGTGGTCATCGGCGGCGGCGTCTCCGGCTGGCACGCGGCCACCATCGCGATCGGCATGGGCTACGACGTGACCCTGCTGGACCGCGACATCAACAAGCTGCGCGAGGCCGACAAGGTCTTCGGCAACAAGATCAAGGCGATCTCCTCCAACGCCTTCGAGCTGGAGAAGGCCGTACTGGACGCCGACCTGGTGATCGGCGCGGTGCTGATCCCCGGCGCCAAGGCCCCCAAGCTGGTCACCAACGAGCTGGTCTCGCGGATGAAGCCCGGCTCGGTGCTGGTCGACATCGCCATC
>DATATE010000185.1:0-69135 GCA_036268955.1 Pseudonocardiaceae bacterium | reverse complement strand
GTTAAACGCGCCCGCCACAACAGTTACCGAGTCAAGAAACCCGACGAACCCGCCAGCACCCACCACACCGGCCCAGCCACCATCCGCTTCCACCCCATCCAACCCCACACAACAAGATCAACTTAAGCTACGTGGCATTGGACCCAAGGGGGCAGGGTTCGCGGTGCTGGTACTGGTGAGTCTGGCTATCGGGGTGTTCTTCGGGGCATTGCAGGTCTCGGTCACCGCGTTCGCGACCCGGCACGGCGTCGGTGGCTCGGCGGGGTTGTTGTACGGGTTGCTGAGCGTGACCAGCCTGCTGGCCGGATTCGCTTACGGGGCGCGGAACTGGCGCGGCGCACCGGCCAATCAGCTGGTGGTCACCTTGTTGCTGATCACCGTCGGCAGCCTGCCGCTGCTGTTCGCCGGCGGCCCCGGTTCGCTGGCGATCGCGCTGATCCTGCCGGGGTTCGGCCTCGCGCCGAGCATGATCGTGTCCGCTTTGCTGACCGAGCGGATCGTCGACAAGGCCGGGCTGACCCGCGCGTTCGCCCTGCTCAGTTCGGCCAGCGCGGTGGGTTCCGCGCTCGCCTCCGCAGTGGCTGGCCGGGCCGTCGACGGGCACGGTACCTGGGGCTTCGGGATCGCGGTCATCGCGGTCGGCGTTGCCACCGTTGTCGGCTGGGCAGGCCGGCGGGTGTTCGACGTGTGCGAGGGCCGGGACGCGGCTCGGAACCGGTCGGTCGAGAGTCTGGCGGGTGGGCGCGGCTGAAGCCGGGCCCACCCGCCAGATCAACGCGACGGAATCAGGAGAGGGAATCAGGAGAGGAATCAGGGGTTGTCGGACGAGGTGGTTTCCGTTCGTGCGGGCCGATTCCTTACCGTGCCGCGGGCCGTCGATACCGGACCGTCAGTCGATACCGGGCGGTCGGCGGATACCGTGCCCTCGGTCGAATCCTTTGGCAGGGAATGCTTTGCGCTGACCGGTCGCATCGTCGTCGTCGGCGCGGCCGACCAGTCGTGGCTCATCGGCGTCGTCACGCCGGGCTCGGTGGTCATGCCGGGCTCGGTGGTCATGCCGGGCTCGGCGACCGGTGCCACCGGTGCCATCGCGGCATCCTGCCGGGCCGGCACGGTGAATCGGCCGATCGCGACTCCGGCCAGGAAGACGATGACCGCGCCGAGGCCGTAGAAGAAGATGATTTCCTCGACCGTCCGCCCGGCAACGGTGGCGGCGACCGGCGCGCCGAACTCACCCTTGCCGTGTGTCCACAGTTGGCTGACGGTTCCACCGACGACGAACCAGGCGCCGCCGAGTGCGGCCAGCCAGCCCCACAGCACGCCGCCTGCGCGCTGCGCCGTACCGATCAGGCCGAAGGCGCCGATCAGTACCGCGATCGCGGGCAGCACCTCAAGCCAGACCTTGGCCCAGGTGAAGGTCCACGCCGCGTCAGTTGTGTAGGAAAGGCCGATCTGCGGCCCGAAGAACGGCACAAGGCCACCCCAGGCGCCGAGCAGAATCAGCAACAGCCCGTTGACCGCACCACGTCGACGCGGCAGGCCACTCGTCTGCGACCGCGCCCGCGGTACGCCGTAGTCGGCTACCCCGGCCATTTTTGCCACCTTTCATCGGGTGAAATCTCTTCGGGTGAATCGAGTGCGATGGGTGGAAAGGGTGGAAAGGTGGAGCTGCATCTTGGATACCCGTCGCGGCGGGACCGTAAACACCACGTCCGCGGTTCCGCTGGCCAGCAGTTTGCATGGCTGACCTGCGGTTTGTTTGATTGATCAGTAAACGGGGGATTCGCTGCGCAAACCAGCGGATGACAGCAAGCGCCACCAACGAACAGCAAGCGCCACTGACCCAATGAAACGTTAGCCGAGGAGCCCGCGATGTCTGACAGAACGCCCGACAGCGATCAGCCCCAGCAGCCGATGCCCGCCTATCCGGCCGCGCCTCCGATCCACGCGGACGAATCCGGCGGCCCCCTCACGCCGCCGACGGAGATCACCGTTTCCTTCTGGGGCTGGTTGCTCTCCGCTGTTGTCGTCGTCGTGGGTGGACTGTTGACGCTCGGTCAGAAACAACAGATCATCGACGCCCTGAACAAGATCGACACGAACGCGGCGCTCAAGGGTGTCAGCGTGCAGTCGCAAGCGCAGACCGCCATCATTCTCGCCGTCGTCCTCGCGGTGATCATCGCCTTGTTGTACGCGCTGTTCGCGGTCAAGCTTCGCGCGGGACGCAACTGGGCACGTATCGTGCTGACCGTGATCGCGGTACTCAATTTGATCAATCTGTTGACCAACTCCGATACCGCGAGCCTGTTGAGCTATATCGGAGAGGTGGTCTCGGTAATCGCGGCCGTCTTCAGCTATTTGCCGAAATCGAACGCCTACATCCGGGAATCGAAGCGCGCCAGGGCCGCGCAACTGCTCGGACGGTGAGCCAGTTCGGACAACCATCGACGTCGGCGAGCCAGGGAAGTCTACAAAGGATGTTCGGCAGGCGTTTACCAACTCCAGGCAGTGCTCGAAGGTAGCTCAGGTCCTGTCGGCCGTACAACGGCACCCCGGAATACCGGCCAGCTTGTCGGCCTCGCGGATCAGCGAAAGCCGACCGGCAAAGGGAGAACCGGGTCAGGCCGGTGGCGCGTCGCGCTGCTCGGGGATCACGGTACCGGCCCGCTCCCCGGTGATCGGGGTGACGATCCAGTTTTCCACGTCGCTGCCGATCACCTCGAGATAGGTGTTCGCGGTGGCCTGATTGGGAAATCGGAGCTGTTGGCCGATCGCACGATGGGTGATCTTGACGGCCATGGCGCGGTTCCTCCCGTTCCGACGCGGGCCCCCGCTGACCCGCCGTCCGCCGCTACAGTGGACCAGCGCGCCGCTTCCCGCCACTCGACACACGGATTCACGTTGCGCCGTCCCACTTTCAGTGCGGACTTCACAGCGTTCGGCGGGTCGGCTTGGTTGACCGCCGAACCTGGACGCACAAGATGCGTTGGATATTCCAACTTGCTAAACTGGGAGCGTGACGGAGCAGTGGGGCATCCCGAAGGAGCCAGGTGACGGGGTCGAGAGCGGGGCCACCGGTGTCGGCCTCGCCGAGCTGATGGCGACCGCGCCGCCCGGTCCGCGCGCCTGCCCGGTGGCCGCGTCGCTGCAGATCGTCGGCGAACGATGGTCACTGCTGATCATCCGCGAACTGAGCTACGGCGTTCGCCGGTTCGACCAGATCGTCGGCTACACCGGCGCCCCGCGCGACATCCTCACCGACCGGCTGCGCAAGCTGGAGGCTTCCGGGGTGATCGAGCGCCGGCAGTACTCTGACCGTCCTCGGCGCTTCGAGTACTACCTCACCGAGGCCGGCCGGCAGCTGCGCCCCGTGCTGCTCGCGCTGTCGGAATGGGGCTCGGTCTGGGCCCAGGATCCGCCGACCGCGATGTTTGACCACGACTGCGGCGAACTGCTGGAGGTCGACCAGGTCTGCCGGCACTGCGCGCGCCCGGTCACCTCGGCCGGGATTCGGCTGCACACGGCCAAAGCCGACTGACCGGACCCGCCAACAGCCCGCCGGACCTGTCAACAGGTGGAATACCGCTCGGCGCTTCGGGCTTCAAGGAAGAAGTGGTCGACCGGCCAGAGCCGGACGGCCCGTTGTAGTGAACTGATCGTTCAGTTCACTGAGTACGGTACGAGTAGGACCACGAGGAGTAGAGATCATGACCACCACCAGCCAACCGGCCAAGGCATCCGGCGAGTTCCGGATCGCCGGCACGCTGCCGGTCACCCGCCTGGGCTTCGGTGCGATGCGCATCACCGGGCCGGGTGTGTGGGGCGATCCGAAGGACCCGGACGAGGCGGTACGCACCCTGCGTCGCGCCGTCGAACGGGGCGTCAACTTCATCGACACCGCAGACGCCTACGGCCCGTTCGTGTCCGAACTGCTGATCAACAAGGCCCTCCGGCCCTACCAGGACGACCTGGTCATCGCCACCAAGGCCGGCTTCACCCGGTCCGGCCCCGGTGACTGGCGCGCGGTCGGCCGGCCGGAATACCTGCGTCAGCAGGTCGAGCTGAGCCTGCGTCACCTCGGGCTGGAGCAGATCGCGCTGCTGCAGTTGCACCGGATCGACCCGAAGGTGCCGCTGGCCGACCAGATCGGTGAACTCAAGCTCATGCGGGACGAGGGCAAGATCGCGCACATCGGCCTGTCCGCGGTCACCGTCGAGGAGATCGAGAAGGCGCGGGCCATCGCCGAGATCGCGTCGGTGCAGAACCGCTACAACCTCGCCGACCGCTTCGCCGAATCGGTGCTGGACTACTCGGCGGCCAACAGCATCGCGTTCATCCCGTGGAACCCGTTGGCCATCGGCAAGCTCGCCGAGGCAGGAGGTCAGCTGCAGGTCGTCTCCGACAAGCACGGCGCCACCCCGTCCCAACTCGCGCTGGCCTGGCTGCTGCGGCGGTCCCCGGTGATGCTGCCGATCCCCGGCACGTCGACGGCCGCGCACGTCGAGGAGAACATCGCCGCCGCCGAGGTCACCCTGACCGACGCGGAGTTCCAGGAACTGCAGGACGCGGTCAACTGAGAGCCGGGTCGTGGTGTCCTGCGAAGTCGGCTCGACACCACGACCGGTGCGCTCAGCGCCGTACCAGGCTATTTTCGCATCGTCTAACTGAGGGAATGCGATGGAGTGGACCGGTGCCCGGTACGCCGACAGGCCGACCGTGCAGGCGCAGGCCTGGATCGACGCGGCCCCGCAGCGGGTCTGGGAGTTGGTCTCCGACGTCGAGCTGATGCCGACGCTGAGCGAGGAGTTGCAGTCGGTGTCGTGGACCGACGGCGCGAGCGGTCCGGGGCTTGGCGCCCGGTTCGTCGGCCACAACAAACACGCGGCGCTCGGCGAATGGTCGACCACCTCCGAGGTCATCGAGTGCGCCGCGCCGGAGGTGTTCGCCTGGGCGGTGCAGGATCCGGCGAACCCGACCGCGATCTGGCGGTTCACCCTGCAACCCCGCGACGGCGGCACGTTGCTGAGCCAGTGGATGCAGGTGGGACCGGCCCGCTCCGGGCTGTCGCGGGCGATCGACCGGATGCCGGAGAAGGAGCAGAAGATCGTTTTCGTCCGGCTGCGCGAGTTCGAGAACGCGATGGTCGCCACGGTCGGCAAGATCAAGGAGCTGGCCGAGACCAACGACAGCGGCGAGGCGACCGGCACCGCGACCTCGGCGTCCTGATGCGCACCGCCACGACGATCGAGGCGTCCGGGAACAACTGGCCGGAGACGGTCGAGTTCGTCGTCGAGGCGGAAAGGCTGGGCCTCGACATCTGCTGGGTCGCCGAGGCCTGGGGCTTGGACGCGCCATCGCCACTGGGATATCTCGCGGCACGGACCGAACGGTTGCTGCTCGGGTCCGGCATCATCCAACTCGGTACCCGCACCCCGACGGCCATCGCGCAGACCGCGATCACCGTGTCGAACATCTCCGGGGGCCGGTTCCTGCTCGGTCTCGGCGCGTCGGGGCCGCAGGTGATCGAGGGCCTGCACGGTGTCGCGTTCGATCGGCCGCTGGCCAGGATGCGGGAGACGACGCAGATCGTCCGTGCGTTGGTCGCCGGCGGGAAGCTGAGCCATGCCGGGTCGGAGTTCCGGATTCCGCTGCCCGGTGGGGACGCGGTGCCTATGCGGTTGTCGATCCGCGCCGAATATGACATCCCGATCTACTTCGCCGCGCTCTCGCCGGGCATGCTGCGGCTGACCGGTGAACTCGCGGACGGTTGGCTGGGCACGAGCTTCGTCCCGGAAGGCGCCGCCGAGGCCTACTTCGCGCACCTGGACACCGGCCTCGCCGCCGCCGGCCGCTCCCGCGCCGACCTGGACATCTGCCAGGGCGCCGAGGTCGCCTTCGCCGCCGACACCGACGCCCTGCGCGCGATGGTCGCCGGTCGGAAGAAGGAACTGGCCTTCAGCCTCGGCGGCATGGGTTCGGCCAGCACCAACTACTACAACGGCGCCTACAGTCGGCAGGGCTGGGCCGAGGTCGCCGCGCGGGTGCGGGAACGTTGGCAGGCCGGTGATCGCGACGGCGCGGCCGGTCTGGTCACCGACGAGATGGTGCTCGGCACGACGCTCATCGGCACCGAGGACATGGTCGCCCGCCGGCTGCGGGTCTGGCAGGAGGCCGGCGTGGACACCGTCCGGCTCTACCCGGCCGGGGCGAACCTCGCCGAACGGTTGAGCACCCTCGGCCGTGCACTGGAGTTGGTCGCAGACCTGAACCGGGCGGGCACGCGAATCGGCTGACGACGGCGGTCGGCCGGGCGTATGGTCGCACTCCGGGAGCGCGCGACAGGGGCGCGAGACAGGGCGTCGGCAAACGGGGTGTCGATAATGGCTGATCGGGATGTGCCGAGCGCCGCGGATCTGGCCGGGGTGTCGGAAACGGCGCTGATGACGCTCTACAACCGGGGGACCGAGGCGGGCAGGCCGGACGCGCTGATCAGCGATCCGCTCGCCGCGAGGTTGTTGGCCGGGGTCGACTATCCCTTTGCCGAACGGTTCGGCAGACCGGACCTCAGCCATGTGCTGCGTGCCGTGCAGTTCGACGCCGAGGTGCGCCGTTTCCTGCGCGACCGGCCGGGTGGGACGGTCGTCGCGCTCGGGGAAGGTCTTGAGACGCAGTTCTGGCGGGTCGACAACGGCACGGTGCGCTGGCTGACCGTTGACCTGCCGGAGATCGTCGAACAACGCCGCAGGCTGCTGCCGGCCGAGGAGCGCAACCAACTGTTCGCAGGCTCCGCGTTCGATCCGGACTGGCACCCCGGCATCCGGGAGGTGCGGGTGCTGGACGTGCCGCGTGGCCGGGGATTCGGTTGGGGCGTCGGGTATCCGGCGATGGCGCGGCTACCGGTGCTGCGCGGCCTGCTGCCGATGACGGTGGCGCTGCGGTTCCAACCGAAGGTCCACTAGCAGCCGGCGCGGTGCGCGGTCAGGAGTCGACGAGACCGGTCCGTACCGCGCGCAACGCGGCCTGGGTGCGGTCCTGCACGCCGAGCTTGGCCAGGATCGCGCTGACGTGGGTTTTCACCGTCTTCTCGGAGACCGCGAACAGCCGGGCGATCTCCCGGTTGGACCGGCCGTTGGCCAGTTCGCCGAGCACCTCGCGCTCCCGCGCGGTCAGCGTGACCCCGGCCGAGGCGCCTTCGCCCTCGGCGAGCAGCGCGGCCACATCCGGGCTGAGCAGGACATGCCCGGCGTGCACCGCGCGGATGGCCGCTGCGAGGCCGGCGGGGTGGACGTCCTTGTAGACGAAGCCGTGCGCACCGGCCCGTACCGCCGGCAGCACCGCGGCCGGTTCGGTGAAGCTGGTGATCACCAGCACCCTGGCCGGATTGTCCAGCCGCCGCAGCGCCCGCAACGCCTCGATCCCGTCCGAACCGGGCATCCGCAGATCCAGCAGGATCACGTCGGGCCTGAGCCGTTCGGCGAGTTCCACGCAGGCGTCACCGTCCTGCGCCTCACCGACGACGACGAGGTCGGGTTGCAGGTCGAGGAAGGTACGCAGGCCCTGCCGGACGACTGGATGGTCGTCGACGACCAGTACCCGGATCGGTTCGGTCATGCCGCCGGCACCTCCAGTCGCACCGTCGTGCCGGCTCCCTCGGCCGAGGTCACGGTGAGCCTGCCGCCGACCGAGCGGGCGCGTTCGCGCATGGAGCCGAGGCCGAGCCGGTGCGCGGCCTGCTGGTCGCGTGAGGCGTCGAAACCCCGGCCGTTGTCGACGATCTCCAGGGTGACGAGGCCGTCCTCGGCGCGCAGCCGGATCTCGATGCACTCGGCGCCGGCATGCCGCAGCGCGTTGTGCATGGCCTCCTGCGCGATCCGGTACACCGCCTGCTGCCGCGCGGCACTCAGCGGACCGACGGACTCACCGACGAAACGCACCCGCGCCTCGTGCACCCGGTCGAGCAGGTCGGCCTGCTTGCCGAGGGCGATGTGCAGTCCGTCGCCCACGAGGTCGACCGGGCGAAGACCGACCACGATGGTGCGCAGCTCCTGCGCGACCTGCCCGGCCAGTTCGCGCACCGTGGCCAGTTCGACCCCGGCGCGCCGAGGGTCGTCGGCGAGCAGGGCGGTCGCTGACTCGGCGGTCAACCGGAGACTGAACAGCTTCTGCGCGACCGAATCGTGCAGCTCCCGCGCTATCCGGTTCCGTTCTTCCACAATGGACAGTTCGCGGCTTCGTTCGTAGAGTCGGGCGTTCACCAGTGCGATGGCGGCATGCGCGGCCAGCAGCGCGAGTAGTTCCTCGTCGGCGGGGGTGAAGCCGCCCGGCTCGCACTTGTTGGCGAGGAACAGCTCGCCGAGGATCTCCTCGCCGTCGGTGATCGGCATGCCGAGGAAGTCGGTGAGCACCGGATGCGCCGCGGGCCACCAGCCGAACTGCGGATGGTCGCGGATATCGGTCAGCCGAACCGGGTTGGGATCGCGCAACATGACCCCGAGCAGGCCGTGCTGGCGCGGGACCGGGCCGATCTCCTGCCACTGCTCGTCGCTGATCCCGTCCGCGAGGAACTCGCCGAACGAGCCGGCGTCGTCCGGTACGCCGAGCGCGGCATAGCGGGCGCCGAGCAGGGTGCGCGCCGTGGTCAGGATGGTCTGTAGCACCTCGCGCACGGACAGGTGCGCGGTCACCGCGAGCACCGCAGCACTCACCTCGCGCAGCGACGCCGCTGGTCGGGTGTCGGCCACCGGCAGGCTGGGCCCGGCGCCGTCGGCAGCTGCCATACCCGCACGGTACCCACTTCCGTGCCGTTCGCCATCGGGCAGACGACCTAGGACCAAAGACCGAGTCACAGCCGGTCGGATGCCTGATGGCAGCCGGTCGCGGCGCCCCTAGCGTCGATGCCGTTCATTCGTTCGGATTTCGAGGTATGCGGAGGTGCGGCATGGCTGTCGCGATCATCACCGGCGGGTCACGCGGACTCGGCAACGCGCTCGCCACCGGACTTGCGGCGGCAGGCTGGCAGCTGATCATCGACGGCCGAGATCCGGATGCCCTTGCGACGGCGCGGGAATCGATGCCGGGCGAGGTGCTGGCGATTGCCGGTGACGTGACCGATGCCGGCCACCGCACCGCCCTTGTCGAGGCCGCGCGTGGCCTCGGCGGGCTGGACCTGCTGGTGAACAACGCCGGCATCCTCGGGCCGAGTCCGCAGCCGGTACTGGCCGACTATCCGCTCGCGGTGCTGCGCGAGGTCTACGAGGTGAACGTGCTCGCCCCGCTCGCGCTGACCCAACTCGCCCTGCCCGACCTACTGGCTCGCGGCGGCGCGGTCGTGAACATCACCTCGGACGCCGCCATCGAGGCCTACGAGGGCTGGGGCGGTTACGGCTCGGCCAAGGCAGCGGTGGAGGCCATCAGCCGGATCCTGGCCGCCGAGCAGCCTGGCCTGCCGGTCTGGGCGGTCGATCCTGGCGACCTGCGCACCAGGATGCATCAGGAAGCGTTTCCCGGCGAGGACATCAGCGACCGGCCGCTGCCGGAAACGGTGCTGCCGGCCTTCCTGCGGCTGTTGGCAGCGCGACCGGAATCCGGCCGGATCCGGCTCGCCGACCTCGACGCGGCCGGCGGCAGGGCCTACGCCGAGTCGGCGCCTGGATCGGAGGGAGGACCTCGATGAGCGTTCTCGAATTCAGCCTGCCGGACACCCTGGAGGCACACGAACCGCCGGAGGCGCGCGGTCTTGCCAGGGACGGGGTGCGGCTGCTGGTCGGCAGGGCGGCATCGGGTTCGGTGAGCCACCACCGGTTCACCGATCTGCCCGCCCTGCTGCGGGCAGGCGACGTCCTCGTGGTGAACACCTCCGGCACGCTGCCGGCCGCCGTCGGAGTGGTCGGCAGCCCGCTGACCGCGCACCTCTCCACCGAACGACCGGACGGCCGGTGGTTGGTCGAGCTGCGCCGCAACCGGGACAAGGCCACCGTGCCGTTCGACGGCGGCCGGCCGGGGGAGCATTTCGCCCTCGTCGGCGGCGGGGCGCTGGTGTTGCGCGAACGGTATTCGCGGGAGCGGCTGTGGATCGCCGAGGTGGACACCGGCAAACGGAGGTCGGTGGCTGAACTGCTCGCCGCGCAGGGGAAACCGATCCACTACGGCTACGTGCGCAGGCCGTGGCCGCTGTCCTACTACCAGACGGTCTTCGCCGACCATCCCGGTAGCGCGGAGATGCCGAGCGCGGCACGGCCGTTCACCGCCGAGCTGGTGACCAGGCTGGTGGCCTCCGGGGTGCTGCTGGTGCCGGTGCTGCTGCACACCGGAGTGGCCTCACCGGAGGCGCACGAGCGGCCCTACCCGGAGTTCTTCACCGTCCCACCGGTCACCGCCCGCGTGCTCAACCAGGCGAAGGCGGCCGGCGGGCGAGTGATCGCGGTGGGCACGACCGCGGTCCGCGCGGTCGAATCCGCCACCGACGAACAGGGTCTGCTCGCGCCACGCTCTGGCTGGACCGAGCTGATCATCACGCCCGATCGAGGGGTTCGGGTCGTCGACGGTCTGCTCACCGGCTTTCACGAGCCGAAGGCCTCCCACCTGGACATGCTGGCCGCGATCGCCCCGGCCGACCTGCTGTCCCGCTGCTACGCGGCGGCCATCGAGGCCGGCTACCTGTGGCACGAGTTCGGCGACGTCAACCTGCTCTTGCCCTGACCGCGCCATCGCCTTCACCTTGTCACCGTCCTGACCTCGCGTAGTGCCGGGTGCGACCGTCAAGTGATTGACCGGTGACCCCGATGGGTACTCCTCGATTGCGACCACGCCGATGCGAGGAGGAAAGACATGCGTCATTCCAAGGTGGTCCTGGGCGCGGCAGGTGCGATCATCATGGGTTCGGCACTGGTGGCCTGCGGCCAGGGCACTTCGACCAGCGGCTCGGCGAGCCAGAGCAGTGGGACCAGCGCCGCCTCGTCGACACAAGTGGTCACCGCGGCATACGTGAAGACCACCGACGCCGGCTCGGCGAAGATATTACTTGTCGGGCAGATCAATACCACGGTGAACGGTAAACAAGAGTCGATTCCGATTACCGCGACCGGCACTATCGATTTCGCCACCAAGGCAACCGATCTCACCGAGACAGTGGCCGGCCAGTCGAATGTCAATACCGAGACCCGCTACCTGAACGGAATGCTCTATCAGCGACTACCGGCGGGTGCCACGCAGCTTTCCGGGGGAAAGCCGTGGATATCGCTGAATATCGCTCAGTTCGCCCAACAGCAGGGCGGTTCCGGACTGCGGCAGTTGTTGTCCGGTGCGCCGAGTGACCCCTCCGATGTGCTCGCCTACCTGCGTTCCGTCGACGGCAACGTACGGTCGACCGGTCAGGCCACCGTGGATGGAGTGTCGACGACGCACTACACCGCGACCATCGACCTGAGCAAGGTCGCCTCGGCCGATCCCAACGCGGCGGCCGCGACCAAGCAACTGGAACAGAAACTCGGCACCAGCACCATGCCGGTACAGCTGTGGATCGACCAGCAGGGCCGCGTGCGCCAGATCAGTGTCGATGAGACCATCGCCCACCCGCTCGGCGGTTCGACCTCGGCCAGCGGCACCACCAGTGGCGCGAACTCGCCGAGTGTCGGGCCGGTGCACACCACGATCACGGTGACACTGTCGGACTACGGCACGCCGGTGCACATCGTCGCGCCGGCCGCCGACCAGACCGCTGACCTCACCGGAGCGCTCGCCGGAGGCAAATGACCGAAGTTCGCTGAAACCAGAACCTGATCGGGTGCCCGTGCGCGGCGGGCGCCCGATCTTCTGGTGCGTCCGTGAAATGAACGTGAACTGACGTAAAATGAGCGTGAAGTGAACCGTTGCCTGTTAATATCTCGGTCAATTGTGAACCACGCAACTGTGGATTGGAACAGTCACGACTTTCGTCGGTAGTCGGCGACGTCGACCCGGACCGGTACGGTCAGCGCGCATTCTTCCTGCCAAGGAGTCGTCAAAGGAGAAAAATCGGTGAAAATCAGTTCCCGGTTGTTCATACATCGCACCCGGCCTCGCCACCGCGCAGAGCCGCGGCAACGTCCCGGACGGCCAACAGCTTTCCGTCGCGGTCTCCCTGAAGCTACGCGACCCCGCAGGCCTCAAGCAGTTCCTCGCCGAGGTCAGCAACCCGCACTCCGCCGAGTACGGGCACTACCTGACCCCGGCCCAGTTCCTCGCCGACTACGGACCCACCCAGGCCAGCGTCGAGACGGTGACCAAGCAGCTGGCCTCGGCCGGCCTGCACGTCACCGAGGTCAGCGCGAACCGCCAGGAGGTGGACGCCACCGGTAGCGCCGCCCAGATCAGGACCGCGTTCGGCACCACCATCGGCTCCTACTACGACGCGGGCCAGCACCGCGCCTTCTACGCCAACAAGACCGCGCCGAGCCTGCCGACCTCGGTGGCCACCGTCGTGCAGGGCATCGCCGGTCTCGACGACCACTACCTGCCACACCACACCGCGGCCGCGCCCGCCAAGCCCGCTGCCACCGCGGGCGGCTACGGGCCGAGTGACCTGCGCGGCGCCTACGACGTGCCCAGCGGCGCGGACGGCTCCGGAGTGACCGTGGCGCTGTGGGAGTTCGACGCCTTCCCGGCCGGCGACATCACCGCCTACGACCAGCAGTACGGGCTGAGTTCCCCGGCCCCGACCGTGGTCAGCGTGGACGGCGGCCAGGCCAGCCCGGCCGGTGGCGAGGACGAGGTCGACCTGGACATCGAGACCATCCAGGCGATGGCGCCCGCCGCCAACCAGATCGTCTACGAAGCCCCGGAACCGGGCAACGACAACACCTCCTTCCAGAAGGAGGAGGTCGACGAGGCCAACCAGATCGTCTCCGACGACAAGGCCTCGATCGTGTCGATGTCCTGGGGCCTGTGCGAATCGCAGCGCGACCCCTCGGTGATGCAGTCCGCGGACAACGCCTTCGCGCAGGGCGCCGCCGAGGGTATCGGCTGGTTCGCCGCCTCCGGTGACTCCGGTTCCGACGACTGCGGCGACGGCAGCACCGGCGTCGACTTCCCCGCGTCCGACCCGAACATCACCGGTGTCGGTGGCACCTCGCTGACCGTGAACAACGGTTCCTACGGTGGCGAGAGCGCGTGGAACGGCAGCGGTGGCGGCACCTCGACGGTGTTCCCCAACCCCAGCTACCAGACCGGCGTCGGCGGCAAGCGCACCGTGCCGGACGTCTCCGCCGACGCCGACCCGAACACCGGCGTGGCCAGCTACTCCGACGGCCAGTGGGGCGTTGTCGGCGGCACCAGCCTCGCCGCGCCGCTGTGGGCCAGCTTCGCCGCGCTCTACGACCAGCAGGCCGCGTCCGCCGGCAAGCCGGCGCTCGGCCCGGCCAACACCGCGCTGTACCAGGTCGCGGCAGGTTCCTCCTACGGTTCGGCCTTCCACGACGTGACCAGTGGCAGCAACGGGGCCTTCACGGCCGGTACCGGTTACGACCAGGTGACCGGCCTCGGCTCCTACGATTTCGGCAACCTGACCAAGGCCCTCGGCGCCTGATCCGGCAAGGACGGGTAAGGGCCGGCAGGGATCGGTAAGGACAGGTAAGGACGGACAAGGACCGGCGAGACTCTTGTGGTCTCGCCGGTCCTTGCGTCGATATCGCTCGCACTCGTTCAGACAAAGGCACTTTCGCCGGTGATGGACTTGCCGACGATCAGGGTGTTCATCTCGCGGGTGCCCTCGAAGGAGTAGATGGCTTCCGCGTCGGCGAAGAACCGGGCGATGTCGTAGTCGAGCAGGATGCCGTTGCCGCCGAAGATCTCCCGGCACCAGGCGACCACCTCGCGCATCCGCGAGGTGACGAACGCCTTGGCCAGCGCGGAGTGCTCGTCGCGGAAGATGCCGGCGTCCTGGAGTTTGGCGAGCTGGATGAGCATGCCCCAGCTGGCGGTGATGTTGCCGAGGCTCTTGACCAGCAGGTCCTGCACCATCTGGAACCGGGCGATGGGGCGAGAAAACTGCGTGCGCTGCTTGGCGTAGTCCAGCGCCAGCTCGTAGGCGCCGACCATCACGCCGAGACCCTGCCAGGCGACGCCGCCACGGGTCGCGCGGAGGATCTCCGCGACATCGCGGAAGGAGTCGATCCGCTGCAACCGGTTGGCCTCCGGGACCCGGACGTCGGTCAGGGTGATCTCGGCGTTCTCCACGATCCGGAAGGCGATCTTGTTCTCGATCTTCACCGGAGCGAAGCCCGGCGTGCCCTTCTCGACGACGAAACCCTTCACGTTGTCGTCATCGACGTCCCGCGCCCACACCACGACGAGGTCGGCGAAGGTCGCGTTGCCGATCCATTTCTTGGCGCCGTTGAGAATCCAGCTGTCGCCTTCTCGCTTTGCGGTGGTGCGCATCCCACCGGCCACATCGGAACCGCCGAGCGGTTCGGTCATCGCGAACGCGCCGATGGAGTCCATCGTGGCCATCGCCGGCAGCCAGCGGTCCCGCTGCTGCTGGTCGCCGCCCGCGTAGATGCTGTACATGGCCAGCCCGCTGTGCACGCCGAAGAAGGTGGCCACCGAGGGGTCGGTGCGGGTGTACTCCATGGACAGCATGCCGATCAGCAGGTTGCTCGCGGCCGGCAGCGGGTCGCCGTAGCCTTCGTAGGCGACCCCGGCAAGACCGAGTTCGCGGAACTTGCCGATCAGCTCGTGCGGGAATTCGCCCTTCGCCCAGTACTCGTTGACCAGTGGCTTGACCTCGGTGCGCATGAAGGTGCGCGCCCGCATCAGCAGCTTGTGCTCCTCCTCCGACAGCAGGCTCTCGTAGTCGTAGAAGTCAGCCGCAATGGTGTCCTCGGTGTTGGCTTCGGTGTTGGTCGGTTGCGCGGTCATCATTTCTCCTCCTCGGTCTTCGCACTCGACACACTGTCCAAAGCGGACAGAACAGCGAGCTGCCTGCGGTCGCGCGCGTCGGCGAGTTCCGAGTACGTGTCCGTGCCGTAAGCGTTTTCCACTGCTTCGACCAGTCGTTCGGTCGCGTCGTCGTCCATCGAGGGCTGGCCGAGGCCGGCCCACATCTGCTTCATCGAGGCGCCGATGTGCTGCGCCATGTGTCGGTAACCGCCCTTGCCACCACCGAGGTGCGAGCCGAGGAACGGCCCGACCGTCGCCCAGCGCAGGCCGAGCGAGTTCGTCATCACGGTGTCCAGGTCGGCGGGGGAGACCACACCCTGCTCGACGAGGTAGATCGCCTCCCGGTTCAGCGCGTTCTGCAGCCGGTTGCCGACGAAGCCGGGGATCTCCTTGCGTTCCACCACCGGGACCCTGCCGACGAAGCGGTAGAACTCGACGGCGCCGGTGACGGACTCCTCGCTGGTGTGCGCACCGGGTACGACCTCGACCAGCGGAACGAGGTGCGGCGGGTTGAACGGGTGGCCGATCAGCACCCGGCTTGCGGCGGCCTCGGCGAGTTCACCGGTGAACGCGGTGGACGGGATGGCCGAGGACGAGCTGAGCAGCAGCGCGCCCGCCGGGGCGGCCGTGGCGAGCGTGCCGAACAGGTCCTTTTTGAACTCCAGGTTCTCCGGGCCGTTCTCCTGCACCAGATCCACGTCGCCGACGGCTTCGGCGAGGTCGGTGGTGACGTGCACCCTGCCGGCGAGACCGGTGGTGTCAAGGCCCTGCTCGGTAAGGTGCGGGCCGAACTCGGCGAGCGCCTCGGCTACCGCGTCGGCGAGGTCGGGGCGCGGGTCGTACAACCGGACATCGAGGCCGTGGCCGGCGAACAACGCGGTCCAGGACAGGCCGATGGTGCCGGCACCGACCACTGCCGCCGTACGGAACTCAGTCATGACCGGACTCCCTCCAGGTAGTCGTGTACTGGCGTGACCGGGGCCAGGGTGAGGTCGGTGACGAGGTGGCTGGCCGAGACGATCTCGCGGACCGGCAGGTCGGCGAGCGGGGCGAGCACGTGTTCGAACAGTTGCAGCCGCGCCGGTCCGGTCCAGGCCTGCTTGACGATCACATCGGTGATCTCGGTGCGGACCAGTTCGGCGATGCGCGGCAGGCCGTCGTAGCCGGGGGTGATCTTCAGCATGAAGGTCGGCACGGTGATCTGCGCCCTCGCCTCTACGAGGTCCAGCGCGTTGTGCTTGTAGCCCATGGTCGCCCGCGCCACCGGCAGCGTGCCGTAGTCGAGGGTGCCGACGAGGGCGCCGTTGTCGACGTAGAGCTTGGGCGCGCCAATGGTCTTCGGATAGGCGCTGACCTCGCGGCCGGAGGCGGTGGCCGGGAAGTTGTCGAGGTACATCGCGTGCAGGTACTCGCCGCGCTCGCCGTTGAAGCGCACCGGGATGGCCTGGCCGGACTCGGTGTAGGGGCCGTAGCCGCTCACATCGCCCATCCGCATCACCTCGAACCGCACCAGCGGTTCGTCGATCTCCAGCGGTTCCGGGACGACCGCGCGCAGGGCGTCGACGTCGGTCCGGTAGACGATGTTGAGATACTCGCGGTCGGTGAACCTGGGGATCACCGGCGCGAACGCGGGATTCACCAGCGGGGTGGTGACGTGGTGCAGAACTTCGTTGGGTTGCATGACGATCGGCTTTCTTGCGGTTCTTGCGGGTTGTGCGGTGATGACAGGTCAGCGGGCGGCCAGCTCGGCGAGTACCTCTTCGGTGTCCGCGCCGGGCAGCGGGGCGAGGCGGCGGATCGAACCGGGGGTCGCGGAGAACCGGACCGGGATGCCGATCGAGCGGATCGCGCCCTCCGAGGGGTGCTCGACCACATCGAGCAGGTGACCGTCGGCGATGTAGGCGTCCTCACCGGCCTTGTCGAGTTCCAGCACCGGGGCCATCGGGATGCTGTGCTTGGCGCACACCTCCGACCACTCCTCGGTGGTCAGCGCGGGCGAGCACTCCTCGATCAGCTGCGAGAGCGCCGCCTGGTCCTCGGTCGCGATCGCCGCACCGTTGACCCTCGGGTCCTCGACGAGATCGGCCCGGCCCGCAGCGGCGAAGAAGTCCCGGAAGTTCTGCGGGTTGTAGGGGATCACGCAGGCGAGGCCGTCCTTGGTCGGCACGGCGCGGTGCCCCCGCAACATCGACAGCGGGAAGCCGGTGTGGCCCTGCGGCGGTTGGAAGACGTGCCCGGAGAGGTGCTCGACCAGGTTGAACGCGATCAGCGTGTCGGTCATCGGGATCTCGACGTACTGGCCCTGCCCGGTGGCCCGCTGGTGCAGCAGCGCCGCGAGCACCGAGTAGGCGATGGTCAGCGAGGAGACCTTGTCACCGAGGATCGTCGGCAGGTAGACCGGCTTGCCGAGGGCCCGGTTCGCGATGTCGACGAGGCCGGACGCGGCCTGCACGGTCTCGTCGTAGGCGGCGTTGCCGGCCTGCGGCGAATCAGCGCGGAAGCCCTGGGCATGTGCGTAGACCAGCTTCGGGTTGCGCTGCGCGATGTCGGCGTAGCTCAGGCCCAGCCGGGCCAGCGCGCCGGGCCGCATGTTGGTGATCAGCACGTCGGCGGTGTCGATCAGGGCCAGCGCCTGCTCGCGGTGTGCCTTGTCCTTGAGGTTGAGCGCGACGCTGCGCTTGTTGCGGTTGACGGTCAGGTTCAGCGGCGTCATGCCGGGGGTGTTGCGGTACTGGCCGACCCGAACGGTGTCGGCGGGGGACTCGATCTTGATCACATCCGCGCCGAGATCGCCCATGATCTGCGCGGCGTAGGGCCCCATCACCACCGTGGACAGGTCGATCACCCGCACCCCGGCCAACGGGCCGGTGGCCTCGCCAACTGTGTCGCTGCTCATCATCGCTTCCTCTTTCCCTCAAGCTCGACACCAACGACGTTAGTAACGAGTCCGGGAAATGGGAACGATCAAGTAAAGGACAACGGTATGACCGCAGTGGTCATACCGATTCCGGTGTGGATTACCGCTGATTTCCGGTGATCTGGAAACACCCAAGAGGAAAACAGTCAGGCGGAAAGTGGCTCTGCGAACACCTCGGCCGCCTGTTCGACAAGGTCGGCGAGGTCGCCGCCGTCGGTGGCTCTGTCCTTGCGCCAGGCAAGGCCGGTGGCCAGCTCCGGGTTCAGCTCGCCGATGGGAAGTACCGCGATATTGTCCAGTCGATAACGGTGCATCGGACTCTGCGGGTCGAGCATCGTTATCGAAAAGGCGATTCCACTGGAAATCAATTCGGCGACGCCGGAATAATCGGTATTGTTCAGTCGGATTCGCTTCTTGATACCGGCCGCGTCCAGTCGTGATTCCAGCTCCTCGAAGTAGCTGGAGTTCGCGTCACCGGGCGGCGGCAGGTAGGACAGCTCGGTCAGCCGGGCGAGTTCGACGTCGGTCACTCCGGCGAACTTCTCGGCCGGTACCGCGACCCCGAGGCGTTCGGTCATCACCGGCAGCACATCGAGGGCCGGGTCGTCGATCGGCAGCCGGGCCAGGGTCAGCGCGAGTTTGCCGCTGTGCACCGCGGCGACCAGGTCACCGGAGGCGCCCGGCCAGCGCTTGAGGTCGACGCCGGCCGCGCAGCGTTCCTCCAGTTCGATCACGCGCTGGCGAAGCAGCGGATGCACTCCGGCCGGCATGCCGATGAACAGCGTGCCGCGCTGGCTCGCGCCGGCATCGCGCAGCCGCCAGGGGATCGCGTTGAACCGATCCAACACGTCCCGCGCCAGTGGCAGCAGGGCCTGCCCGGCCGGCGTCAGCGCCACCCGGTGCGTACTGCGCTCGAACAGCTGCTGGCGCAGCTCGTGTTCGAGGTCCTTGATGCGCTGGCTCAGCGGGGACGCCGCGATGTGCAGCTTGCGGGCCGCCTGGGAAAAGTTGAGTTCCTCGGCGACGGCCACGAAGTAGCGCAGGTGCAGCATCTCCACTGTCCCAGACTAACGAATGCCCAGGTTTCCGCTGGTCGAAGCGGTAGCCATGTGTGCCGTGAGCCACTGCGCGGCCGGTGTCAGTCGGTGTGTTCGGAGACGGTTTCGGAAGCGGCGCCGTAGTAGAAGGCGCGCACCCGGTAGCTGGCGGTCTTCTCGTCCGGCAGCGTGACGATGCCACAGGAGTTGATCTTCGGATCGAGCACCTGCACCACCTGATAGGTGGGCTTGCCGGCCGCCTCGATCTCGACGAGGTAGCCGACCTCGTCGCTGGCATTGTCGGTCCAGGCGAGCGCGACGCCGTTGGCGTCGGTGATGGTGGCCCGCAGGTTGGTCGGTGCGCCCGCGTTCGAGGCGTCCGCGTCGCGAATGGACTCCTGGGTTCTCGGGTCGCCGGGCAGCGTCCTCGGTGTCGCCCAGGCATCCGGCGAGGCGGCGTTGTCGTTGTAGGCGCCGGGTGGCAGCCGCACCGTGACCGCGTTGGAGGCCGGCCCGTAGTAGGGCAGCACCCGGTAGTAGAACGCGGTGTCCGGGATGAGGTTGGGATGCGAGTACGTGGTCTGGCCGGGCGGCAGGAAATCCAGGATGGTGTACGGGCCGGTCGAGGCGTTCGCGTACTCGACGACCTCGCCGGCCGGTGGCGGACCGTTGTCCCGCCAGGAAAGCATGACATTGCGGCCACCGACGAGACGCGCGGTCAACACGATACCGTGCGGGTTCGCCGGTGTGGCCGGGTTGTTCGGCGCGGGCGGGTTGTTCGCCTCGGCGCTCGCGTCCGTGCAGCCGGCGAGGGCGAGCACCAGCAGGACGGCGGCCAGGATTCGTGGTGTCGCCGGGTTCTTCGGATTCAGCGGTCTCATCAGCACGGTCGGCCTCGGAGGATCGTCGTGGTGCCGGGTCCGTCTCGGCGGTCCGTCGAGACGGACCCGGCGTACTGCCAGTGGTGTGTCGGGAATGGGAAATCAGCTGTGGTAGAAGGAAAGGTTGCTCCACTCGGCGGTGATCGGCCCGCTGCCGCTGGAGGTGCGGTAGGTGCCGATCTTGTCGTAGAAGCTTCCGGACGGACTGGATTCGGAGTATTTCTCCGAACCGTTGATGTACACCTGGAGTGTGCTGCCGACCGTCTGGATGGTCTCCACGTTGACCGAGGTGCCGACGGTCGCGCCGCTTGCGACGGTGGCGCCACCCTCCACCGAGTACAGTCGGCCGCCCGATTCGACGGCCAGCAGGAAGTACGGGCCGACGTTGTCGTGGAAGGTCTGCTTCAGGCTGATCCGCGAGCCGCCCATACTGGTGATCTTGAAGGTGCCGACGAACTTGTGCGAACCGCTTGAGTAGTCGGCATAGCGCCGCTCGGCGCGGTCGTACTCGGAACCGCTGTTGCTACAGGTGAGTGTGAACGTGGAGCCGCTGACGACGCCACAACCCTCCTGCTGCACGGTGTAGGACGGCGAGTACTTGGTCCAGGTGATCGCCGGTTGTGCTGTCGAGGATTGCGCCTGCGCGGCGGACACGGCGGGTACCGCGGCCACGGTCAGGCCGAGGACGATCGCGCACGCGGTGGCAATCCGTTGTCTGAGATGCATCATCGAACCTCCATTTCGGACAGGTTCTCGTTTCGCCGGCACGCCGAGGAAGGACGTACCGGGCAGGGAAGAAGGCCGCCACCCGCTTCGGGATGCGGAGGCGGACCATATGCACGAGCGCCACATACATGAACGTATTCACTTATATGAACAGAATGATGTTACTGTGATCTGCGCAATAGGTCAATCTTGTGGCCTCGCAACGGGTCCGCGTGACTTTCACGGTTTTCGGCAAATGTGGATATCCGAAACGCGAGACCGAATGCGGTCAGGGCACACGACAACAGGGGCTCCCGGACATGGCCGGAGAGCCCCTGTTGTTCGAGTTCAGCGGTTATCGGTGCATTTTCGCACTCAACGGTGCAGCGTATAAATGGTGATGTTCGCGTTGCACGGGCTCGGTGCGTCCACCTCGACCCGCAGGTCACCGCTGACGCTGTCGTAGTCGACGCCCTCGACGGTGTACGCGCCGGTACAGGAGCTGCTCAGCGGAATCTGGCCGAGCGAGGTGACCTTCGCGGTGACATCCTTGCCGTCGAGCGGATGTTTGAGGTCGATCTGCAGCAGCGGTTTGCTGGTCGGGTAGATGTCGTTGTCGGAATCGTCGGACGCACAGATCAGCCGGGTCGCGGTGACGAAATCGCAGCCCTGCGGATTGCGCACCAGATGGTTGAGCAGAATTCGCGATGTTGCCGCCGGTCGGCGGAGTTGCCTTGTTCAGCAACGGAGTCGGGAACACCAGCAGCCGGGTGACCGGCGCGAGTTCGCTGGAGACCATCCACTGGCCGTCCGGGGAGACCGCGTCGTAGGCCGCCGCGTTCGGGCCGATCTCGTCATCGGAGAGCTGGTGGGTGTACTCGTACTGCTGGCCGGCCGGCGTGGTGACCATGAACATCTTCTCGGTGACCGTGGTCACCGTCGCGGGCTGCTGATAGGGATCGAAGACGTAGCCGTGCCAGGAGTCCGGATCGCCGATGTGGCCCCAGCCCTGCGCCAGGATCGGGGCGGGAATGGTCGCGCCGTCGGTGTAGTCGATCCACATTGCCTTGCCCGGTGCGCGGACCGTGGCAACGCCCTCGCCCGCGACACTGTCCGGTTCGGAGGTCTGGCCGATCACCCGCCAACCGCTGAGGTCGTACTGTGCGGGAGCGGCCGTCGCGGACGGCGCGGCGAGGCCGGTGAAGCCGATGAGCGCGGCCGCCAACGCGACGCCCGACGCGCCGAGACGAGCCCGGTTACCGATCATGTTCACGCTGCTTCCTGTGCGGAATTCGTGGTGGCCGAGTGGTATGCGGTGGGGTGGCTCAACCGGCCGGCTGGGTGCAGCCGGGCGTCATGATCGCCAGCTGCTGACCGGCCAACAGGAACTCGCCGACGCCGTAGGCGGAGGTGTCGTTCGCGGTGACCGGCTGGGCCCCCGACGGTCCGCTGGCCTGCCCCTGCACGTAACCGACCAAACCGCTGGGCTGCAACGCCTTGGTGGTCAGGCCGTGCCAGGCCCGCCGCACCGAGGACTGGTAGAGCCAGGCCGGCAGCACGCCGTTGTTGATGCCCCAGGCCAGGCCGTAGGTGATCAGCGCGGTGCCGCTGGTCTCCGGGCCGGGGTGGTCGAGGGGGTTGGCGAGGTCGACGTTCCAGAATCCGTCCGGCCGTTGCAGGGCGATGAGGGTCAGTGCCATCCGCTGGAAGACCTTCAGGTACTCCGCGCGGTCGGGGTCACTGGGCGGCAGCTGCGCGAGCACCTTGGCAAGGCCGGCGAATGCCTCGCCGTTGCCCCGCGACCAGAACGTGCCGGTGCCGATGTCGCTCGCGTCCTGCCACCACAGGCCGAGCTGCTGGTCGTAGAGACCTCGGCCGGCGACGCCGCTTTTCGCGTAGTCGAACAGGGTGTGCATGGTGTCGAGGTCGGCCTGGCTGGCGTCCATCTCACCGAGCTGCGCGAACGAGGGCATCGCCAGGTTCAGCGCGTCCACGTCGTTCCAGTAGGTGTCGTTGCCCTGTGCGACGCTGGCGTCCTCTGCGGCGATCCTGGTCCGCAGCGGAGCGAGGTTGGCCGGGGTCGGGTGGTAGTAGTACAGCGCGAGATACGCCTCGCCGACCGCCTCGTCCTCGGGGAGGAACGGTTGGTCGGGGGGATCGGCCGGCAGCTGGTAGTTGTTCGCCTCCGCCCAGGGCAGCGTGATGTGGTTGGTGCTGCCGATGGTGCGCACCATGGCCAGGTTGCCGACGTGGAAGGCGGAGTTCTCCCAGTTGGCCGGGGCCATGTCGGTGCCGTTGGCGACCCAGTACGCATCTGCCGAGAGCAGATCCTGGGTGACCGAACAGCTGGGGGTCGTCGATGGGGCCTGGCTTGCCAGTGCCGGTGGCGCGGTGACGAGCCCGAGTCCGGCAAGACCGGCTACCAGGAGCGCGAGACGATGGGACCGCTGGGCGGGCATACGGGCTTCCCCCGATTCGGAATACTCACTTACATTTAGGTGTGAAAAAACAGTATCGACGTGTTTCGGCACTGACAAGGCATTGACAGTCAACAGTTGTGAGCCATTCGATCTAGTCTTCACTGGTCTTTTGAGCCCATCTAACCGGCTTTGACCTGGTATTTTAGAAAAGCTGAATG
Organism: Pseudonocardiaceae bacterium; assembly: GCA_036268955.1. Lineage (GTDB taxonomy): Bacteria > Actinomycetota > Actinomycetes > Mycobacteriales > Pseudonocardiaceae > CAJCJE01. The sequence continues at coordinate 46,044 of DATATE010000185.1, read as the reverse complement.
TGATCGAGGATGTGAGTCTCGGTCAAGGATGTGAACGGAGTGTGCCTACGTGACGAGTGACGAGCAGCCCTGGCAGTGGCCGGAACAGATCTGGCGCGGACACGTCGAGCGGGTCCGCGCCGGGCGCGGCCTGCTGCCGCGCGACTGGCCGGGCGGGGCACGAGTCGCGGTCGCGCTGTCGTTCGACTCTGATCATGAAACGCTGCCGCTGCGCAACGGCCTGACCAGTCCCGGCGAGCTGTCGGTCGGCCAGTACGGTGCGCGGGTCGGCGCCCCACGGGTGCTGCGGCTGCTCGCCGAGTTCGGCATCGCCGCCTCGTTCTACGTGCCGGCGGTGTCGGCGCTGCTGCATCCCGCCGAGGTGCGCGGCTATGTCGAGGCCGGCCACGAGGTCGCGCTGCACGGCTGGATCCACGAGCGCAACACCCTGCTCGGCGAAGGCGACGAACGCGACCTGCAACTACGCGCGGCCGACACCCTTGAGCGGACCACCGGCATCCGCCCGGTCGGCCTGCGGACACCGTCCTGGGACTTCTCCGCGCACACGCTGGGTATCGCGCGGGACATGGGCCTGCGCTACGACTCCTCGCTGATGGCCGACGACGATCCGTACGAGCTGCTGCACAACGGCGAACCGACCGGCATGGTGGAGATCCCGGTCGACTGGATTCGCGATGACGCCCCGTACTTCGTGATGGCCCGCTTCGACGGCGTCCGCCCCTACACGCCGCCGAGGCAGGTTCTTGGTATCTGGCGCGACGAGTTCCGTGCCGCCGTCGCCGAACACGGCGTCTTCCAGCTGACCATGCATCCGCACATCGTCGGGCACCGCTCCCGGATGGCCGTGCTGCGCGAACTCGTCGAGGAGATCCACGGTACGGCGGGCGTCTGGTTCGCCACCCACGCCCAACTCGCCGACTACTGCGCGGCACAGGCCGTGCCGCCCGTCGAACCGCGGGCGAGCTAGATCCGGCCGTTAGATCCAGCCGCGCCAGTCGATCGACCGGTTCCAGGTCGGCGGCAAGGTCACCTCGTTCGACACGGACTCGGAGGCGGAGACGAAATTCGAGGGCACCTGCATCACCCCGGAGATCGTCAAAGCGGTGCTGGCCAAGTTGCCGGCGTCCTGAATGCGGGCTCGCGGGCAGGAGGCGCTCCGCGCACGTCAGCTCGTCGCCGTCGGACGTCCAGCAGGTAGGTACGAGCCCCTACCCTCGACTTGGTGAGTGCTGAGGGGGCACTGCTCGGTCAGGCCATCGGCTGCGCGGGCTGGGAGGGACGGCCTTCCAGCGCCTCGATGATGTCCTGCATGTCGCGGTAGGGGGTGCTGCGGGAGGGCAGCAGCCGCAGTCGCTCGCGGGTCACCCCGTCCACGCCGTAGATATCGGCCTGGGTGAGGATTTCCCAGCGCTGGGCGGGGAAGGTCAGTTCGGCGAGCACGAAGCAGAGCGACTGTTTGTCTAGCTCGGTCATCACACCTCCTCGGTTCGGACGCCTGTCCGAGCGAAAAAAGGATTGTGATGCCCATCACTCTAAAAGGCAACCGACGATCGGCGAGTGTGGCCGGTCGGGGTGCCCGAGTGGTCGGTTGAGCGGGACCGGCGGTCCTCGCGAGGGCTGCCGGGTTCGGCCCGCCGTCGAGCGTCACACCGCCTGGCGTGCGGTCGGTCGGCCTTGCCGGATCAGTGCTTGACCTGGTCGAGACGCTCTTGTCGCGCGCGCGTCGGTCCGGGAGACGACCCGGTCAGCCTGCCTGTCGGTGTTGGTCCTGCCGCTGCTCGGCGGCCGGGGCGGCCTGCTCGGTCCGTTGCTCAGGCAGATCGACCTGCGGTGCTTCGGTGTCCAGTGCGCGCACCGGGCTCAGGCAAACCTGGTTGCGGCCGTTGTCCTTGGCCTGGTAAAGGGCCGCGTCAGCGGCGAGGACGAGTTCGGTGAGGGTGGCCGCGCCGGTGCCCGGATAGCGGGCGCCGCCGATGGACACCGTGAGGTCACCGACGGTGGCCGGGCCCCGAGTGCTGTCGACCGGGACGGTCAGGGTGTGGATGCGCCGTCTGATCCGCTCGGCGATGGCGGCCAGCTCGGTGAGCCCGACTCCGCTCAACGCGACCACGAACTCCTCACCGCCCCAGCGGCCTGGGCTGTCCTGGGCGCGGATCTCGGCACGCAGCGCCTGCCCGACGCAACGCAGCACCTGGTCGCCTGCCACATGGCCGTAGGTGTCGTTGACCTGCTTGAAGTGGTCGAGGTCGAGGATGAGCACGCAGAGGCTGCCCCCGCTCGCCGTCGCACGGTCGAGGGCCTGCTCGGCGATCTGCCGCCACCAGCCGACCGCGTTGAGGTCGGTGGTCGAATCGGTCCGCGCGGCCTTGCGGTACTGGTTGAGCAGGATGCCGCGATGCATCGCGACAAGGCCGGCGACGATGCCCAGCAGCAGCAGCGGGTTGAACACCAGCACCCCGGCGGCGACGAGGCCGAGGCCGAACGCGCCGACCTCCATCACCCGCTCGTCGATGTTGGCCAGCACCTGCGCGCCGCGAATGTTCGGCGCCGACATCAGGATCGCGCCGATCACCAGCGCATAGTTGACCAGCCAGCGCACCGCGGCCGCGGCGGCGGCGACACCGAGACCGACCAGCGTGCTCGGCATGCCAGGATGCGGACCGGGGCCTGCGGCGAGGATGGCGGCGGCGATCTCGGTGGCGATGAGGACCGTCGCCCCGCTGAAGATCCACCGGTACAGCGGTCGGCGTCCGCGCCAGACCCGAAACCACGACCAGGTGAAGATGATCGCGACCAGAGCGCAGGCCAGTCCTGGTGAGAGGATCACCACGGCGGCGAAACACCACACCGATTCGGTGTCCATGTACGGGCCGGCCTTGGCATTGACCTCGCGGACCCGCTCGACACCCCTGGTGAACTCGATGTAGGCGATCGCGGCGACGACGAGGACGGCGAAGCGGGTCAGTTCGAGGTGGGTGACCGGCCGGCGGATGCCGATCGCGGTGGCGATCCCGATGGCGTCGATCAGCAGGACGTAACACATCACATGGCGAGGCGTGGACCACAACGGCCAACCGGCTACCCATGTGAGCGGTCTTTTCACGACGCCCCTCGCCCATGATGCACATACTCACCGGGTGCTCGGCGGACCCCGCCGGCGCCTGATCACAGAAGTCTGTCCTAACGTAGTCGAATCGGTGCCAATGGTGACCGCCATCTGGGGGACCATGGCAAATACACCCAGTTGGCCCACGACATCACCCGGCAGCAACCTCAGGCCGGCCGGCAGGGAGGAGATTGGTCATGCGCACCAACGAGATCTGGTGAATCCCGCGATCCGGCATGAACCAATGACAACACTGGTGCTGCCGGTAGGAAGAGTCGACCGTCAACCAATGGATATCGATCGGCATCGACCGCCGAAGCCCCACCTCGGCGGAATCGTCGGTCGTTGAACCTGCTTTACGCTTTTCGGCCCAGCGCTATCGCCCGTGCGGTGGCTCGGCCGACCGGTGGGGCCGAAGTTCCCTGGCTGCCTCGGCCCCACCATTGTTCAACTCTCGCCCGGTCCTCGATGTGGTCAGACCCACCTGACCACATCGGACTCGTCGAGGCGCGGCAGCCGGTCGAACCAGGGGTTCTCGCCGGGGTGGCCGATGTTCACGATCAGGATGGTGCGCCAGCGGCCGTCCGGGAAGAACTCGGCGTCGACGGCGTCGGAGTCGTATCCCAGCATCGGGCCCGCAGCGAGACCGTGTGCCCGGACGGACAGGATGAAGTAGCCGGCCTGCAGGATGGCGTTGAACCGGGCGCTCTGCTCCCGCGCCGCATCGTCGGCGGCCAGTGCGTCCTTGAGTTCCGGCCGGAAGGGCAGCACCTCGGGGATGTGCTCGTGGAACTGGGTGTCCATCGCCAGCACGGCGACCGCGGGAGCCGCGGCGGTCTTGTCCTTGTTGCCATCGGCCATATGCCCGACCAGCCGGTCCCGCCCCTCGCCGGGCCGGACGTAGAGCACTCGCAGCGGCTGGAAGTTCGCCGAGGTCGGGGCCCATTTCGTCAGGTCCCAGATCTCGCGGAGCTCCTCGTCGCTGACCGGGGTCGACGCGAAGGAGTTGGCCGTCCTCGCCTCGGTGAACAGGATCGCCCGCCCGGTCTCGTCCAGCCGTTGCAGGCTGGTCGGCGCGGCGGCTTCTGTGGTGGTCATCATCGTACTCCCGTCTGGCGAGTGACTTAGGCTCAGCTAGTCACTTCTAAAAAGCTAGCGACTGAGCCGACAGTAGCACTCGGATAAGATGGCGCCATGGCGGATGGCTGTGAGACTGGGCACGACCCCCGGCAGTGCGACGCCGCCCTGGCGCACGCCTTCCGGTTTCTCGGCAAGCGCTGGAACGGCGTCCTGCTGAGCGTGCTGATCAGCGGTCCGGCCAGCTTCACCGAACTGCGCAAGGCCGTCGCGGGGATCAGCGATTCGGTGCTCTCCGAGCGGCTGAGCGAACTGTCCAAGGCCGGGCTCGTGCAGCGTTCGGTTGACGAGGGGCCCCCGGTTTCGGTCAGCTATCAGCTGACGCCCGCCGGCCAGGGACTGCTGCCGGCTCTCAACGAGCTGAGTGCTTGGGCCAAGGACAACATGTCCGCGAAGTCCTGACTCCGGCAGGCGCACTGGCGAGGGCGCACGACCGCGATCACTCGGTGAACTCCAACCGGCCGACCGGTGAATCCTGGCCGAACTGCTCGCGCGGGCGTCGACCGCCGAGCCGGGAACTGAGGATACCGGGGTCCTGCTAGCGTCGTTGCCGACTTGTGACGTGCCGATATCGTTGCCGCACAACACTTTTCCTCGTCGAGCACAGTAGTCTGCGCTGGTACTAAGTGCGGGTTTCCGGCCACGGCAACAGGTTGTGACCGGTCTTGTGCCGGCTGTATCACCGGAGGCGCGGTCGTCGACGGATCATGCGTCGTCACGAACAAGCACGCTCGGCAGCCTGAAATCCTGAGCCAGTAAGGGATCGTGGACAACCGAAACGGGGACGAACGGATGGGAACGTTGGTCGGCGTCGCACCGGGGGCGGGCCGGGCCCGTAAACCCGGCAGGGCCTTCGCCCGGCTCAGGACGACCTGTTGGGCACTCGCGGTGCTGGTCTTCCTCGGCGGCGGAATCACCTTCCTGGTCTCGTTCGGCAACGCTGACGCGGACTACGGGAGCATGCGGATCCCCGGCAGTCAGGTGATCCAGTTACCGGCCGGCCAGGTCGATATGACCTACACCATGGATCTCGACAACCAGACCGTGGACATCCCGGTCCTCGGCATCACGGTCACATCGGAGCACGGTGGAGCGAAGCTCGCGGTGACCAACGACATCGAGAACCCGATCGGCATCAACGGCGTCACGCACGATGTGGTCGCCTGGGCGACCGTGCCGAGCGCCGGCAGCTACCGGGTCACCGTCGACGGCGGTGACTCCTGGGCCCCGAACCCGCAGCTGACCTTCGGTCCGCCCAGTATTTCCAGCTACCTCGGCTTCGGCACCCTCGGTGTCACCGCGCTGCTGGTGATCATCGGCTTCCTCGCGCATGCCGCGGTGCGCAGGGCCCGGCGCAGGGCGGGGCTGCTCGGCGCGCCTGTCGCCGACACGCAGCCGGACGTCAGCTGATCGGGCCGAGGACCCCATAACTGAATCCCGGCAGCCGCGCGGCTGCCGGGATTCGCGCTTCCTTCGGCCCGAATGATCGATCAAGTAACCCGTTCGTCGCCAACCGGGCCGCTTCCGACTCACGGCCTCTTGACATGCCCTGCCGACCGGGCCAAGCTACTTCGGCAACTAGTTTTACAAATTAGGTCACAGCAGCGGATGCCCGCCGCGCCGCGGCTGCGGAGTTTCCTGCACCGGGGAGCACGCATGCGAATTCGCACCATGCGGCTGATCGCGGCCGTAGTCCCGTTGGCATCGCGTACCACTACCGGCTAGCCCGGCGATCCAGCTCAAGTCCGAACGCCCCGGCGACCCTCGTTGTGGCCCGTTCCGTCGTGGCCTGGATCCGGTCGCGGTCGAACACTTTCCCCCTGGAAGGCCATCTGAGAAAGCGGTGTGAACCGCGGATGGGAAGTGGCACAAGATGAAACGACGACTCAGCGGCGCACGCCTCGCCTTGGCGGCCGGCATCGCGTTCCTGACCGCCGCCGCGTTGAGCGGTGTTCCCGCCGCATTGGCGACCGCGGCCTCGGCAGGCGCCCCCGCCAGTTCGCCCCACCCCGCGGTGACGACGGCGAGCCAGCAGGTCAACCCCCGAGGGCTGTCCACACTGGGCAGTTCGGGATGGGAGGTGCTGACCAGCAAGACGGCGACCCAGGGCGGGGCCGCGATCTCCAAGCCCGGCTTCAACACGTCGAGCTGGTTGTCGGTGACCCCGGACGACGGCGGTGCGCCGGGCACCGAGATCGAGGCGCTGGTGCAGAACGGCGCCTGTCCGAACGTCTACTACTCGACCAACATGAAGACCTGCTTCGGCTATCTCAAGGCGCCCGGCGCGAACACCCTCGCCGAGTTCGACGTGCCATGGTGGTACCGGACCGACTTCACCGCCAACCTCGTCTCCGGCCAGACCGCGACCCTGATCGTCAACGGGGTGATCGGCGCTGCCGACGTGTGGGTCAACGGCAAGGAGGTTGCCACCAAGTCGACGGTCACCGGCGCCTACGACAAGTTCACCTTCAACGTCGGCAGCCTGCTGACCGCCGGCACCAACTCGCTGGCGCTGGAGGTCTATCCGAACAACCCGCTCACCGAACTCACCGTCGACAACGTGGACTGGACCCAGGTCCCGCCGGATGAGAACACCGGCATCCAGTTCCCGATCCAGTTGCAGGTCGCCGACACGCTGTCGGTCGGCAACGCGCACGTCGTCGAGAACAACGCGGCCAACCTGAGCAGTTCGGCGTTGACGGTGAAGACCGATGTCACCAACGGCAGCGCCAGCAGCCAGACCGGCACGGTGTTCGCGACCGTGACGCCACCCGACGGCGGTAGCCCGATCACCGTGTCGAAGAACGTGACCGTCGCCGCGAACAGCACCAAGACGGTCAGTTTCACGCCGAGTGGTTTCCCGGCATTGACCATCAGCACACCGCAGGTGTGGTGGCCCTACCAGATGGGCGCCCAACCGCTGTACGCCTTGGACACCACGGTGACCCAGGGCAGCGCAGCCAGCAACAGCACGCACGAGACCTTCGGCATCCGTACCGTCACCTCCAGCCTGGTCGGCAAGTCCAGCGAGGCGCCGAGCGGGGTGCGGCAGTTCCAGATCAACGGGGTGCCGATCGTGATCCGCGGCGGCGGTTTCGAACCCGACCTGCTGCTGCACTACTCCTCGGCCGACATCGCCCGGCAGATCGCGATCCTGAAGAACATGGGCCTGAACACGCTGCGGCTGGAAGGCCATTTCATGCCCGATGACTTCTACGAGCAGATGGACGCCGCCGGCATCATGATCGACTCAGGGTACTCCTGTTGTGACGCCTGGGAGAACGCCAGCCCGAACGCCGCGACCCTGGCGCTGATGACCAACTCCGCGGTCGCCATCGGCCAGGCGCAGCGCAACCACCCCAGCGTGATCGCGATGGGCTGGAGTGACAACGCACCCGGCAAGGCGCAGGAATCCGCGGCCATCACCGCCTGGCAGAACAACGACTTCGACGTGCCGGTACTCGCCTCCGCCGAGTACAATTCGGGCGCCGTCTCCGGTCCGTCCGGCCAGAAGGAAGGGCCCTACGACTACGTGCCGCCGCTCTACTGGTACGACACCACGCACTACGACAGCAGTGACGACACCCGCACCAACGTCGGCGGTTCGTGGGGCCTCGACAGCGAGGAGAGCGCCGGGGACACCGTGCCGACGCTGGACTCGATCAACCGGTTCATGTCCGCGACCGACCAGGCCGACCTCTGGCAGAACCCGAGTTTCAACCAGTACCACGCCAACTACGAGAACGGGCACGGTAACTACCAGTTCGGCACCCTCTACCTGTTCGACCAGGCACTGACCAACCGCTACGGCGCCTGGAACAGCCTCGACTCCTATGTCGAGGAGGCGCAGATCCAGGAGTACGAGAGCACGAGGGCGCAGTTCGAGGCGTTCATGGACCACTCGACGAACACGCCGACCCCGGCCACCGGCACGATCTACTGGCAGGCGAACAAGGGCTGGCCAACGCTGTTGTGGGCGCTGTACAACGAGGACGGTGACCAGGCCGGCAGCTTCTTCGGGGCAAAGCAGGCCAACCAGTCCCTGCACGCGCTGCTCGCCCAGGACACCAACAAGGTCACCCTGGACAACGTCAGCGGTGCTTCGCAGTCCGGCCTGTCGATCGAGTCGAAGGTCTACAACACGGCCGGCACCGTGCTCGACGACCAGACGGTCAGCGGGATCACCCTGACCAGCCAACAGGTTCGCACCGGGGTCATCACCCCGAAGGAGCCGACCTCGACCACCGGCAACGTCTACTTCGTCGAACTGCTGCTCAAGCAGAACGGAAACCTGGTGGACCGCGACGTCTACTGGCAGTCGACCAAGCAGGACGTGATCAACTGGTCGAGCACGCTGGGCAACCCCAACGGGACGGAAAGCTCCTACGCCGACCTGACCGGCCTGAAGTCCCTTGCCCCGGCGACGGTCTCGGCCACCGCGACCGCGACCGCCAAGCCGGGACCGGACGGTGCGGACACCTCGGCAACGGTCACCATCACCAATACCTCGACCAAGCCGACCGTCGGCTTCTTCCTGCGGGCCGACGTCCGCAGGGGCAACGCCGACGGCAGTGAGCAGTCCGGCGACAACCAGGTCACCTCCGCACTGTGGAGCGACAACGACATCACCTTGTGGCCGGGTGAGTCGCAGACCCTGACCGTCACCTACGACTCCGCCGACCTCGACGGGGCGACGCCGCTGGTCAGCGTCTTCGGTTCCAACGTCACCAAGTTCGACGTCGTGGTCGGCGGCAGCGCGGGCGCCGGCCACGGCTCATCGGCAACGGCGGGCGCGAACTCGTTGGCAAGGAACGGTTCGGGCTTGGTCGACGCGGTGGAACCCGCTGGTAAGAACTGAGGCACTCCGCACTGCCGACTCCCTATCGTTGTCGCCGAATCCCCATTCCGGTGGCAACGGTAGGGAGTTCGGGCGTCAGGGCCGTCGAACTGACACTCGCGCGGCCGGAGAGCCGGATCTCACCGGGGGCGCCGACCTTGGTGCCCTTGCGGTAGCCGCCGAAGATGATCCCGAGCAGCAGTACGACCAGCACCAGGATGAACAGCCAGAACCAGATCGACCTGCGCATCGCGCCTCCCACTCCTGTGCCGAGGCGGTACCCATCGGCCCCGGCAATCAAACCAGTCGTCAAGGCGAAGGGAAAGCGTCCCGGTGGCAAGCCGGGCGTCGGGGAACTCGGTACCGTTGTCACGGCTGTAGAACCGAGACCGGGAGCGTGGCGGCGATGGGCAAGTGGGGAATCCGGCTGATCGGTGTGGCGATCGTGGTGATCCTGCTGATCGGCGTCGCACTGGTCGGCTCGGCGATCCACCTGTTTCCGCAGTTACGCAACCCGTTCGCGGAGAACACCCAGGAGACCTCGGGACCGGTGTTGCTCCAGTCGGTGCAACAGCTCTCCCGCTACGAGGCGGCCAGCGGCACCTTCCAGGTGGTCGTGGACATCTCCAGCAACAGCTCGATCCTGCCCAGTTTCCTGGAAGGCAGCGACACCATGTTCATCGGTGTCGGCAACGACAACGCCTACGTCGACTTCGGCCACCTCAAGGGTACTGACGTGCAGGTTTCCAGTGACCGCCGCTCGGCCACCCTCACCCTCGGCCACGCCCAGCTCGAACCGGCCACTCTCGACGTGCACCAGTCCTATGTCTATGCCCAGCAACAGGGTCTGTTCACCAGGGTGAACAGCTTCCTCAGCGGCAACCCCAATTCCCAGCAGGCCCTCTACGAGCTGGCTCAGAAACAGATCCAGTCCGCGGCCGGGAAGAGCGAACTGCTCGCCGACGCCGAGCGCAACACCAAGACCATGCTGGTCAGCCTGCTACAGTCGCTCGGCTTCCAGAGCATCACGGTGAACTTCACCGGCAGTTCGAAGTAACCCGCGTAGTCCGTCACCAACCGCCTGACCCGCCGTCGCGGCTACCAGCGCCTTCGCCCGACGCTGCGTACACTGTTGATCCACATCCGCAGCACGCAGCAGTACGGAGACCTCCGCATGGACAGCACTCGTCCCGCCGGCACCGGTGCCGCGGCACCCGAGGTGGAGCTGAACAGCGGCATCCTGCCCGGCAACGTGCACGCCGACGACTGGTTCATGCTCACCCTCGCGGTCATCGCCGTGGGCATCCTCGGCTACGTGGTGCTGAGTCCGCCGAAGCACACCGTCGGGATCTGGCTGTTCTACGCCGACGCCGCGATCTGCGCGATCTTCCTCGGCGAGTTCCTCTTGCGCTGGCGCAAACGGCGCTGGAACGGGATGTTCCCGGTCAAGAACTGGTACGAGGTGCTCGCGATGATCCCCATCGCGCATCCCGCCCTCTACCACCTGCATGTCGTCACGGTCGTGCTGTTGCTGGTCAGGATCGGCCGAGGGATCGATCGCGCGGTCGGCGAGCAGTTCACCTACCGCCTCGTCGACAAGCTGTCCGTGCCGATCGTGCACGCCATCAAGAAACCGGTCACCATCGCGGTACTCGACGAGGTGGTGAAGGTGCTGGAAACCGGGAACTATCCGCAGAACCTGGCCAGGTCGCTGACGGAGAACCGGGACCAGCTGCGCGCCATCATCAGCGAGAAACTCTCCGAGGACCGGCAGTTGAGCAAGCTGAAACTGCTGCCGTTCCACGACGAGATCGTGCATTCCGTTGTGGACACCTCCTTCCGGGTGGTGCTGGAAGTGTTGCAGGACCCGAGGATCGACGACTTCTTCTCCTAGGTGGTCAGGGACAACCGGGAGCAGATCCGCAAGGCCGTGCAGCTCGGCATCAACGATGAGGACTCGGTGGAGGAGGAGAAGCTGCTGCCGGTCCGCACCCAACGCTCGGCACTGCGCGAGTTCGACAGCCGATATACCGGAAAGTAGTTTTCGGGTGGTTGTCGGCGGGCCGTTCAGCTCAGCTGGGTGAGCGCGGCGGTGAACGCGGTCGGGTTCAGGTGCACCGCACCGCTGAACGGGTCCTGTAGCTGGAAGGCGGCGAACAGCAGCACGGTGACGGTGCCGGCGAGGACGCAGGTGATGGCGACGTGGGTCCAGAGCTTGTCGCCGCCGAAAAGACAGGTCAGGCCGACCGCCAGTACCGCGCCGACGATCAGTGCCGCCCAGATCAGCGGGTTGACCCGGACCGACGAGGCCTCGATGCGCTGTTGGCGGGCCTGAAACACGGTGGACAGGTCGTTGGTCAGCTGGGTCTGCCGATCCTCCTCGACGAAAGTCGTCGGCACATACGAGGCGATCGCGTCGTGCAACTGGTCGAGCTGGGATTTCCCGGTATCCGAGAGCGGCTGGCCCGCGCTCATCGCCGGCCATTCCTGGTTGAGTACGGTGTTACCGTAGGAAAGTACTAATTTCTGTATCTTCGTTGCCGTCGCCGGGGGTAACAGATTGGCATCCCAGTACACCGCGACCATGCTGTCCGCCTCGGTGTATGAGCCCGCTCTTGCCGAACCGACCGCGTCGAACAACGAAATCAACACGAATGCGATAAGTACTGCTTCCAGCCCGGCAACGACCGTGAACACCCGACCGGCCGCCTCGTCACCCGAATGCCGATGTGCCTCGGATACGTAGCGGCGGACGCCGATCATCAAGCCGGCCGCGACGAGCATCGCACCCAACATCCAGAGCAGGCCGAGTAGGTAAATACCCATCAAGCTCCCTTCTGGCGAAGAATTAGATCACGGTCTACCGTGAGGCGTTATCCGCCAACCCGATGAACTCTTCCGATATGGGGCGACGTGAGAAATCAGCGGAGATCTTATTCGCACGAAACTGGACGAAGGGAGACTTTGGCCAGCGGTGGCCGGCGAATCTCGCGCCGGGTTGGCTGGGTGGCCGCGGTCGTGCTGATACTCCTGCTGTCGAGCCAACCCATTGCCGATGCCGCGCCGAGAGCTGGTAAAGATCAGGTTCCGTCGACAACGGCGCTGGTCATCCGGCCTTCCTTGCGAATCTGTCTGTTACCGATTCTGCCGATAATCTGCATCCACATCCCGCCCTATCCGCCCCCTCCGCCGCCACCACCCCCGCCCCCTCCGCCGCCGACGAGTCCGCCGCCCCCGCCCCCGAGTAGTCCGCCACCACCGCCCGTGTCGTCCCCGCCGCCCGCTAGGCCAATCGGTACCCCTGCGCCACCCGTCCGCGCCGCCGGTGTGCCCGCGCCGCCGGTCCTCACCCCGACCACCACCGCACCGACGACCACCACCGTGCCGACCACTCCGACCACGATCGCCCCGACCACTCCCTTCGGCGCCCGACTCGTCCTGCCGACGAGTCCGGGGACGTTGCGCGTCGCGCCGGTCAGCCAGGAGGTCACCACGGAGCGGCGCTGGGCACTGACGACCATCCTGCTGATCTTCGGCGGCGGAGCGGTCGCGACCGCCCGCGCCCGGCGAAGGCCCAGATAACAGCCGGGTTGCCATGGCTACCCGGCGGGAGCGGTCAGCAGCATGACGGCTTCCGCCGGACGGTGATCTCGCTGAGAGAGGCAGCCGAGCCGACAGATGTCTCGGTTGTCTCGGCTTTCTCGGCGGCGGTGCGGTTCAACGCGACGTTCCGCGACCGAAGGTCCGAATGGTCGGCCGATGCCCGCGCAGCGCCGCCGCCGCGAGCAGCGTGACGCCCGCCGTCCAGGTGCTGCGTTCCGGCGGCCAGAAGTGCCCGGTCTCGTAGTCGTAGCCGGTCCAGGAGGATCCGTCGTGATGACGTAGCCCGTGCAGTCCGCTGAGCAGTTCGGCGCCACGCCGCGCATCGCCGAGGACGGCCAGCGTCAAGGCGAGTTCGGCGGCTTCCCCACCGGTCGTCCACGACTCGTCGGGTGTCCCGCGGACCCCGTTGGCCGGCGCGACGAACCGATGCCAGCCACCGTCCAGCCGGGCGCGGGCGTCATCCTCGTCGAGCACACCGGCCAGAACCGGGTAGTACCAGTCCATCGCATGCGGTTTCGCCACGAACAACTCGGGCCTGCCGACGATCGCGTCTCGGAGCAGTCGGGCTGCTCTCGTCCACCGTGGATGATGGTGGTCGCCGAGGATCGCGGCGATGTCCATCGCGCAGCGAATGGCATGGTAGACGGCACAGTTTCCGGTCAACAGCGCCAATTCGCCGACCTGGCCGGAGGACTGCCGTCGCCAGGGGATCTCCCCGGTCGGCCGTTGCAGGCGCAGTACGAACTCAAGCGCCGCCTCGACCGTCGGCCACAGTTCACGCAGGAAGACGTCATCGTCGGTGCACAGATAATGATGCAGCGCGCCGACGGCGACATACGCGGTGGCGGTACCGTCCGCCACCCGCTCGACCGGCCGGGCGCCCCGATAGCTCACATACCAGCAACCGTCGGAACTCTGTGTCCTGGCCAACCACTGATACGCCCGCGTGGCGGCCGCATGCCGACCGACGGTGTCGAGGCCCATCGCGGCTTCGATGTGGTTCCACGGATCGAGCAGCCCACCCGGCTCCCGCGCGATCCCACCGTCCGCCCACTGCGCCGCGACGATCGCCGCCGCCGTCGCCTCGACGTCGATGGTCATCGGCCCGTGATCACTGTGCTCGATCGCCTCCGCCACCTTCCCGCCATCCATCCTTGCCGGAAGTCGGCGGACCTGCTACCGGTCAGGTCAGTCGACGTAGAGGTTTGCGCGAGCGTCACTTTAAGTGCCTGAAAGATAGCTATCAGTGCAAGCTCGGCTGGTGCATTTGCGGAACTACTGTCATGCAGATGCGGAACTTAAGCCGTGCAGATGCGGAATCTGTAGCCCGCAATCGCGGAAGAAAAGTTGGGAAAAAACGGATCTCGTGGCATCCTGTCAAGGTGGATGGAGAGCTGACCGGCCTGGCAGGACGCCGTTTTACGGCCGTTCTGGCCGGACGTGTTTCCGAGGAGCCGACGGTCGTCCTCAACGGGCCACGGACGGTGGGAAAGAGCACCTTGTTGAGTTCGCTGGCGGGGCACCTCGGCACGACCGTGATCGACTGTGACGACCCGGCGACACGGGCGGCCGTTCGCAACGATCCAGGGCGCTTCGTCGCTGGACCGGGGACGGTGCTGATTGACGAGTACCAGCACGTCCCCGAGATCCTCGATGCGATCAAGGCCGAGCTGAACCGTGATCTGCGTCCAGGGCGGTATGTCCTTGCCGGTTCCACCCGGTATTCGACGCTGCCGCGGGCAGGGCAGTCGCTCACCGGCCGAGTCGACATCCTGGATGTGCTGCCGCTGGCTCAGATCGAGATCGACGGGAACGCCACGGAACCCCTCGTTCATCAGTTGCTCGAAGGCAGAAGGCCACCGTCCTCGGCTGAACGGTCCGGTACGACTCGCGACGAGTATGCGCGGCGGATAACCTCGGGTGGCATGCCCGTCGCCCTACGGCGACCGCCTGGATCCTCACGTTCTCGTTGGTTTCGCAACTATATCGATCTTGTCGTGGATCGTGACGTGATCGAGCTGAGCCGGGTTCGGCAGCGCGAGATGCTTCCTCGGCTGCTGAATCAGATGGCTGCCAGGTCGGCGCAGATACTGAACATCGCTGCGGTCGCCCAAGCGATCGGGATGGAAAAAAGCACCGCTGAGAACTATCTTCGCCTTCTGGAAGCGGTCTTCCTTGTTCAACGCCTGCCGTCGTGGGGCACCACGCTGGGCTCGAGAGTGGCGCATCACCCCAAGATTCATCTCGTCGATGCCGGTGTCATGGCTTGGCTACTCGGTCTGACCCCGGAAAAGATCGCCCAGGGTGATCCGGCTGTCCTGACCGAGTACGGGCACGTTGTCGAGTCTTTCGCGGTAGGCGAGATTCTCAAACAGGTGAGCTGGTGGGACGCACCCGTGGCAGTTGGGCACTTTCGTACGGCCGCCGCGGACGAGGTCGATCTGGTGCTGGAGCGTGACGACGGAGTAGTGATCGCCTTTGAGGTCAAGGCGGGAACCCGCGTCCATGGTGAGGATCTTCGTGGGATCAGGGCCTTGCGCGACAGACTGGGTGCTCGTCTGGAGATCGCCGTCATCCTCTACACCGGTGACTTTGCCTATACACACGACGAAGGTACTTTGGTGCTTCCTCTTGACATGCTGTGGAAGTAGGCGTCACAAGTAGCTGCTCGATGGAGCTTTCGGCGAGTAGGACGGTGACGAGGACAGCGCGACCGCGCAGTGGCGGGTCGGAGGTGGTCACGGGCCCTGGCGTTCATTGGTCGTCCCGCAGGTTCCTGCGGAGTAGTTTGCCCACCGCCGAATGCGGCAGTTCGGCGACGAAACGTACTTCGCGCGGCACCTTGAACCCGGCCAGTTCGGTGCGGCAGTGCGCGATGAGGTCGGCCTCGGTCGCGGTGGCGCCCGCGCGGCGCACCACGAAGGCGAGGCCGACGGTGCCCCAGCGTTCGTCGGGCGTGGCGACCACCGCTGCCTCGGCGACCGAGGGGTGGCCGTGGAGCGCGTTCTCCACCTCGCTGGGGAACACGTTCTCGCCGCCGGAGACGAACATGTCGTCCACCCGATCGATGATCCGGTAGTAGCCATCGGCGTCCCGGTGCACAAGATCGCCGGTGCGCAGCCAGCCGTCGCGTATGGCCGACGCGGTCGCGGCCGCGTCGCGCCAGTAGCCGGTGAACACGTTCGGTCCGCGCACCAGGAGTTCGCCGTCGACGGCGCGGTCGGTGGCGTCGGGGTGGATGGCGCCGGTGTCCTGATCGGCCACCGCGACCTCGACGTAGGGATAGGGCCTGCCGGCGAAACCGAGTTTGTCGGCCGCGCGTTCGGCGGGCAGGCACAGTACGTTCGGCGCGGCCTCGGAAAGGCCGTAGCCCTGCACCAGGGTGACTCCTCGGGCATGCCAGGTGCGCAGCAGCGCTTCGGGCATCGGTGCGCCGCCGACGATCACGGTGCGCAGGCTGCTCAGGTCGGTGCCGGCGAAAGCCGGGTTTTCGGCAAGGAACAGGTAGTTCGCCGGGACGCCCATCATGGTGGTGACGCCGCGGCGCGCGATCAGGTCGAGGATGCGGCCGGGGTTGAAACCGTGCTCCAGGATGACGGTAGCGCCGACCCAGCAGGCCAGCAGCGGCTGTACGTTCCAGCCGCCGATGTGGAACTGCGGCAGCACCGACAGTACGACGTCCTCGGCGGTCAGTGGGACGGCACGGGAGAGGCTGAGGTTGGTCCAGAAGCAGTTGGCCTGGCTGAGCGGAACGCCTTTCGCCCGGCCTGAGGTACCCGAGGTGTAGAGCAGTAGCAGCGGATCATCGTCGGCCACCGGTTCCAGTTCGCCCGCCGACGCCGGCTCGCCGCCCTCGATACCCGCCCGGCCCAAGGTCGAGCGGCGGGGCGGTTCGGGGAGCCGGGCCAGTGCTGCGGTCGCCAGGCCGGCGTGCGCGGGGTGTGCGAGCAGCAGCGCGGGTTCGGCGTCGGCCAACTGGTCGGCGATCTCCCGCGCGGCCAGTCGCCAGGACAGCGGGACCAGGATGAGGCGGGCCTTGGCGCAGGCGAACAGCAGCACGATGTGATCGGCGCAGTTCGCGGTGAGTGTGGCGATCCGGTCGCCGGGGCGGCAGCCGGACTGCCGGAGGGTCCTGGCCAGCGCTTCGGCGCGGGCGTCCAGTTCGGCGTAGCTCAGCGCGCCGGCGCCGTCCTCGACGGCGATCCGGTGCGGGGTCCTGCTGGCCACCTCACGCGGCCAGCGGCCGAGCGTGTGCAGGCCGTCGCCGAGCGTCGTCGATCGGGTCGTGTTCAACGGCACCCACTCCTGCTGTGTCGGCCTGCTCGTCGCTGACAGGTGATTGACATCCTGCCGGACGGCTAGTAATACCTGAATCAGGTCTCATTTTGGAGGTCGGCGTTGTCCACTTCATCCTCGATGTCAGCGAAAATGCCAGCGAAGACGTCAGTGAAGACTTCAGCGAAGACGTCAGTGAACGTGCCAAGGAAGTTGCCAACGAAGTTGCCGGTGAAAGTGCCCGCGAAGATGTCGGCACGGTTGTCGGCGAGGTTCAGGAGGGCGACGGCTGTCCTTGCGGCCTTGGCCCTCGCGGCGGCCGGATCGGCGCTGCTGGCCACCCCGGCGACCGCGGCGACAGTCGGTACGTTGAACCTGCTCGGCACGACGGCCGGGGTCAGCCATGGCTGGGACAGTGTCGAGCACTGGAACGACACCGACCCGAGTTGGCCCGCCGAGCACTACCTCGCCGACGGCCGGCAGAACCAGACCGGCGAGCCCGCCACGCTGTTCGGCAGCGCGCAGCCGCCGGGTTCGCAGTTCCTGCTCTACCGCGCGCCGGACTGGCAGACCAACACCGGCGCACCGGTGCTGCTGGTGATGGGCGCCGCCGACGACGTCGACCGGGAGTACAGCGACCCGGCCGAGGGCGGCGCCGGCACCTGCGGGGTGGTGTCCTGTCCGACCACCGGGTTGATGCAGTATCTCGTCGCGGCGGGTTATCGGGTGTTCGCGGTCGACTTCGCCGACACCCAGGGCGACAACTACGAGTGGGCGCAGACCATTTCCGATGCGCTGAGCCGGGTAAGGGCCGAGACCTCGACGTCCACTGTGGACCTCGTGGCCTGGAGCAAGGGCGCGTTCGCCGCGCGGATGTACGTCGCGGGCGTCGCCCCGTCCTGGGGTCGCGGCTACCAGGGCGATGTGGCGAAGCTGGTGCTGATCGGCAACCCCAACGGCGGCCTCGACTACACCTTCGCGCACGGCACCGAGGGCAATCCGCTGATCTACCCCGAGTGCGGCGGCACCCTGAACGGGCCGTCGCCGAGCCAGTCGTACATGTGTTACGGCATCGTCTATCCGCAGCCGAACCTGAGTATCGACAGTGCGTACTTCACCGGACAGCGGCAGATGCTGGCCCGCTGGGACGGCACCTACGGCGTCGACGAGACCCAGGACGACTGGTACACCACCTACTACGGTGGCACCGGATATGTCAGTACCAGCAAGGGAATCCAGGAGTCGATCGGCAACGGATCGCTGGTCGCGACCATCCAGGTGACCCCGGTGCCGGCCACCGTGCCGACGTACCTGCTGTGCGGTGGTTCGCCGACCCTGATCGGGTTCTACGACGAGAACCGGGGGCCGAGCGACGGGGTGGTGTTCGACAAGTCCTGCCAGTCCACCACCGGCATCGCCGACGTCGCCGGGTCGACCATGCTCAGTGCGGACAATCATCTGATGCTCGGCTGGGAGTCGGGCGCCGAGCAAGCCATCGGCGGCTGGCTCGCCGGTTGAGCGGAAGGAACGGGAAGGGATGGCCATGCTGCCTGACGGAGTGCGCGCGCTGGAGGTCGAGACCTCCCAGTCCACGGTGCACCTGCTGACCGCCGGCGATCCGGTGAACCCGACACTGGTACTGGTGCACGGCAATGTGGCCTCGGCGCGGTTTTTTGCCGAGACCATGGCAACACTGGCCGCCGACTGGTACTGCCTGGCACCGGATCTGCGTGGGTTCGGCCGTTCGCAACGGCTTCCGGTCGACGCGCGGCGCGGCATGCGTGACTTCTCCGACGACCTGCACGCGCTGCTCACCGAGGCCAGGTCCGAGTCGGGGGCCGAACTGGTCCCCGCGGGCAGGCGGGTGTGGATGCTCGGCTGGTCGCTGGGTGCCGGGGCGGTGTTGCAGTACGCGATCGACCGGCCGGGCGCGCTGGCCGGCGTCATCCTGGAGGCGCCCCTGTCGCCGTACGGGTTCGGCGGCACACGGGATCTGGACGGCACGCCGTGCTGGCCGGACTTCGCCGGTTCCGGCGGCGGCACCGCCAACCCGGCGATGATCGAGCGGATCGTCGCCGGTGACCGGGGTGACGAGGTCGGTACCTCGCCCCGGCGGGTGATCACCGGCCTGTACGGCAACCCACCGTTCGAGCTGGCGCCGGAGGTCATCGACGAACTGGTGGAGGGCATTCTGGAACTGGCCATCGGCGATGACAACTATCCCGGTGACAGCCTCGCCTCGCCGAACTGGCCGGGGATGGCGCCGGGGGAGCGGGGCGTGAACAACGCGCTCTCGCCGAAGTACTGCGACCTGTCCGGGTTCGCCGCCATCACCGACCGGCCCCCGGTGTGCTGGCTGCGTGGCGACGCCGACCAGATCGTGTCCGATGCGGCCGCCGTCGACCTCGGGGCTCTCGGCCAACTCGGTGTCGTGCCGGGTTGGCCGGGGGTGCGGGTCTACCCGCCGCAGCCGATGGTCGGCCAGACAAGGGCCATGCTGGAGCGCTACCAGGCGGCCGGCGGCAGCTACCGCGAGCACCTGCTGCCCGGCTGCGGGCATTCGCCGCACCTGGAACGACCAGCGGAGTTCTGCCGGCTGATCACCGAGTTCCGGGTCGAGGCACAGCGCAGCGCCGGAAAGGCGGACCCGATCGGTCCGGCATCCGAATAATCGGTTTTCGATCACCCGGCGCCGGGTGTAGGTTCTGCCGAGCACTCCAGGTGCGAAGCCCGCGGCTACTTCTTCAGGTGAATCACGCCGCAGGCATTTTTGATCTCTGGGGGCCACCCAACTTCACCCGACCCGGTGCGCAGGAGACGGCTACTTCCACTTCTCATGGGCAGGTCGCGGGTTCGAGTCCCGCCGTGTCGCCTCGTGCGGCACGTAGCTCAGCGGCAGAGCAGCTGTGTACCGTCACCGACTTGATCTCGGGTCGCCGTGAAGTTTCCCGTGGCTCCCTCTCCGACGAGAGGGTTGAGGATGTCGAAGTTCAACAGCCCGGCCACTCGGCCGGCGGTGTCCAGCCCGGTCGCGTCCGAACGGATGCCCAGCGGACACACCCACGAAGGCGCGGCGGGTTACGCCCGCGATGCCAGGAGCGAGCTGTTCCTGCTCGCCGTGACCAACATGGTCGGTGAGAACACCTTCTACGAAGCCGCCGGCCGGCGGGACGACCGGTACGAGCAACTCGTCCGTGCCGTCGCCGTCGCCGATCCTGATTGGATGCTGCGGTTCCTGACCTGGCTGCGGAGCGAGGCGAACATGCGCTCGGCAGCTCTGGTCGGCGCCGCGGTCGCCGTGCACGCGCGCCTGGCCGCGAGGACCACCGAGCCGGTCGAGGACGCGGTGCCGAACCGTACGCTCGTCGACGCCGTGCTCCAGCGCGCCGACGAACCCGGCGAACTGCTCGCCTACTGGACGGCCACCTTCGGTCGGGCGGTACCGAAGCCGGTCAAGCGTGGGGTGGCCGACGCGGTCCAGCGGCTCTACACCGAGCGGAACCTGGTCAAGTGGGACAGCGATGCCCACGGCTGGCGGTTCGGCGACGTCCTGGAGACCGTGCACCCGGCACCGCGCGAGGACCGGCAGGGCGAGTTGTTCAAGCACGCCATCGACCGTCGTCACAACCGGGGCGAGGAGATCCCGGCGTCGCTGGAGTTGCTTCGCGTCCGCGCCGAGCTGATGGCCTGGCCGGTCCAGAAGCGACGCGAGCTGTTCCAGCGTCCCGAGTTGGACGGTGCCCGGTCGGTGCTCAACACGGCCGGGATGACCTGGGAGGCGTTGGCCGGCTGGTTGCAGGGTCCGATGGACGCCCGTGCCTGGGAGGCGATCATCCCGTCGATGGGGTACATGGCGCTGCTGCGGAATCTGCGCAACTTCGACAAGGCCGGGGTGTCCGACGAGGTCGCGGCGGTGGTCGCGGCGAAGCTGGCCGACCCGGCGCAGGTCGCGCGGTCCCGGCAGTTCCCGATGCGGTTCCTGTCCGCGTACCGGGCGGTGCCGTCGCTGCGCTGGTCCTACCCGCTCGAACAGGCGATCACGCACTCGCTGGCCAACGTGCCGACGCTCGGTGGCCGCACGCTGGTCCTGATCGACACGTCCGGGTCGATGGCCGCCTCGTTCAGCAGGGACGGGACCCTGATGCGGTGGGATGCGGCCGCGCTGTTCGGGATCGCGCTCGGTGGCCGCTGCGAGGATGCCGACATCGTGTCGTTCTCCAACGGCTACCAGGGCCGTGAGCCGTCGATCGTGTTCCGGTCGCAGCCGGGTGAGTCCCTGCTGCGTGCGGTCGAGCGGTGGAAGACGAGCGGGTACTTCATCAACGGCGGTACCGACACGGCCGGTGCGGTGCAGCGGCACCTGCGCCCTGGTTTCCACGACCGGGTGGTGATCCTGACCGACGAACAGGCCGCCCATGGCGACGTGGACACGCTGGTTCCGCGCGAGATTCCGCTCTACACCTGGAACCTGGCGGGTTACCAGTACGGTCACGCGCCGTCCGGCGGCCGCAACCGGCATACGTTCGGTGGCCTGACCGATCAGGGTTTCCGGATGATTCCGCTGCTGGAGTCCGGCCGTGACGGGCACTGGCCGTTCTGACCTCGGCCCAGGTGCGCCGACACGGCCCAGGTGCGCTGACACCGCAACGGTGTCGGCGCACCTGGCTATCCTGATCCGATGACGGGGACCGATCGGGCGCGCGGAGGCGCCGCGCCGCGCAGGCGAGGCGTGCGGCCGGGCAAGGGTGATCGCAGCCGGCAGCGCATCCTGGACGCGGCCGAGGGCGTGTTCGCCGAGTTCGGTTTCCACAGTGCGTCGATCGTCAAGATCACCGAGGCCGCCGGGCTGGCGCAGGGCACGTTCTACCTGTATTTCACCTCGAAACAGGCAGTTTTCGAGCAGGTGCTGCTCGATCTCAACCACCGCGTCCGGCAGGCGATGGCCGAGGGCGCTCGGGGCGCAGGCAACCGGGCGGAGGCCGAGCGCGGCGGCTTTCTCGGGTTCTTCCGGTTCACCGCCGAGCATCCCGCGCTGTACCGGGTGATCCGGCAGGCCGAGTTCGTCGCGCCGGAACTGTTGGAGCGGCACTACTCGACCATCGCGACCGGCTACGTCGAGGGTCTGCGCGCCGCGATGGCGGCCGGCGAGATCGCGCCCGCCGACCCGGAAGTCGTTGCCTGGGCGCTGATGGCGGTCGGCGAGATGATCGGCATGCGCTGGGTGCTCTGGCCGCACGCCAACGAGATCCCGCCGAACATCTTCGAGGAGACCATGGCGCTGGTCACCCGGGCGCTGGGCACCCCGGCCGACCGCCGGTCATGATGAGGCGGGCACGGTGAGTTCGGTCAGCATCGGTGGGGTGTCGTCGGTCGCGGCGAGCACGCGCACCTGGACGTAGCGGGCCTGCGTCGGGGCGAAGGTGAGGGTGTCCTCGGTACCGGTGGACCTGCCCCGCACCTGCGCGACCGTCGTCCAGGTGTGGCCGTCGGTCGAGACGAGCAGGTCGTAGTCGCTGGCCCGCAGGGTCTGTACCGGGCCGGGCGGCGGCGGCACGTTCGGCGCGGGCGCCGCGGGCCACTGCTGTCCCCAGTCCACCGTCGCGGAGCTGATTCGCGCCGGCCTGGTCAACGGCACGGTCAGGGTGCCGGTGGTCTGCGTGGGCTGCCAGTCGGTCGCCGGAGAGCCGTCGACCGCGGCCAGCGGGTCGGCACCGGGCTGGGCACTGGAGGCACTCGCCTGCTGGCACCGGAGGAGGTCGGTGGTCGGGGTGTGATCCGGTCGCCGGGTCGGCACGGTGACCGGGTGGCCCGCACCGACGGTAACGGCATGTCCGCCGATCGACAGCGGGACGGCCGGCCCACTGTCCAACGAGACCCGGGTGCTGGCCGCGCCGACGGCAACGGTGAAGCGGCTGCCGTGCCAGGACAACCCGTGCAGTACCACACCGCTGATCCCGCCGGTCAGGCTCGGATCGAGCGCTACGGACGACGCGCCGAGGCGTAGTCCCGAATAGCCGTAGAGGAACTCCTGTAGGAAACCGCCGATGCCGGTCATGAAGGTGAACGCGCCACCGGTCTTGGTTTCGGAGAACTGGTCGAAGACGTCCCTGATGAACGGTTCGATACTGCGCTCGGTGTACACATAGGACGAACAACCGGGCGAGCCGAGCGCCGAGCTGTCGATGGAGTTGATCGCGTCGTCCATGGACGGGCCGCCCGGATCGCTGCGCGGCACGTAGTAGTCGATGTCGCTCTGCGCGGTGGCCAGCGACATCGGCTGCGCCCACGGGTACTGCAACATGGTCACATCGGCCTGTTTGACCAGTTGGCCCTGGTAGCCGTCGAACTCGGGATGGGTGTTCGTCGTCGGGTCGTAGTCCGGCGCGAGGCCGGCCGCGATCGTCGTCCAGGAGGCGGGCGCGGACAGTCCGAGCACCTGCGCCGCCTGCGTCGCCATCCGCAGTGTCGCCGCCGCGCCGACGTTCGTGTACGCCTCGTCGTCGACGTCCGGATTCTCCTCGTCGGGGCCGGTCACGTTGTCGATCTGGTAGCGGCCGTCGCCGGCCTGCTCGGCCCGCCCGGCCCAGAACGTGGCCGCCTCCGACAGCACCGGCCAGCCTCGGGTGCGCAGCCAGTTCCGGTCACCGGTGGACAGGTAGTACTGCCACTGCGCGAGCGCGACATCGGCGGTGATGTGCTGTTCGTAGAGCCCTTCGCTGTTGACCGACGCCGGTGGCGGGATCTGTTCGGTGCCGTCCAACGCGCTCTCCCAGGGGAAACGGGCGCCGCTGAAACCGGTCTGCGTCGCGTGCGTCTCGGCGGCGTCGAGCCGCTGGTAGCGGTAGTTGTCCATGCCGAGAGCGAGATCCGGGTGTTGGGCGAGCAGGGTCGGATACATCCAGGTCTCCGCGTCCCAGAAGATGTGCCCGTCGTACCCGTTGGACGACAGGCCTGCGGGGGAGACGCTCCAGTCGACGCCGTCGCGGGTGCTCGACCAGAGGTAGAACTCGCTCGCGTTCACCTCGGTGGCCAGCGTCGGGTTGCCGAGGACGTCGATCCGGTCGGCCCACAGGGCCGCCCAGGCCGCGGTGTTCTCCGTGGACAGTGTGTCGAAGCCGGCGGTCGCGGCTGCCGAGGACTGTTGCCGGGCAGCGGAGTCCGGTGCCGCCGTGTCCTGCGAGGTGATCACGCCGACGTACTTGGTGAGGCTGTAGGACCTGCCTTGGGTGACCGGGAACGCAGCTGCTGGCCGACGGAGGTACTGCTGTCGTCCTCGACCGGGGTGTCGGAGACCGAGGGAATACCGGCACCGAGCCCGACCGTGCTGGCCAGGCCCGCGACGATGCCCAACCCTTCGGTGCGGACGGTTTCCCAGTCCTGCCGGGCGCCTGCGTCCCAGCCCTTGGCGACCTCGGTCGTCTGGTCGGCCGGGGTGCCGTCGATCAGGTCGGTGACGTTCGCCGTGCCGCTCCAGCGCGGGGTCAGTCGCAACGCGACTGTGGCCACGTTCGCCCGTGCCCGGTCGGTGGCCACCACGTAGCGCAGGTCGGTCACCTGCCCGTTCGGCGCGGTCCACACCGCGGTCGTGGTGACGGCGCCGGTGCGCAGGTCGAGCTGTTGGCGCCAGTCGGTCGTGGTGCCAACACCCGGTGCGAAGTCCTGGCCGCCGTCGCTGAACGTGAACGTCGACCAGGTCGGGATGTTCGCGCGCTGCTGCGGCGCTCCGCTGGGCTGGGCGTAGAAACCGGCCACCTCGGACTGCGCGGGCACCGTGCCGGCCGCGTAACCCTGCCCGGCCGGTGGCACCCGCACCCCGAGATAGCCGTTGCCGGTGAACGTCGGCGCGTAGGTGCTGCCGGTATTGGTCGCGGTGAGCAGATAGGACCCGGCGCCACCTCCTACCGGCGAGGCCGGTGGCGCTGTCGCCGCCGCGACCGCCCCCGACAGCAGTGCCGCCACCGTCGCGGCCGCAACCGCCAGCACCGATAACCGACGCGCTTTCCGATCGCCCAGTCGCATGCCGTCGGTGGTAGCCATTCCGGGCGCGATCCAAACGTGATGACGGACCGCGCACCGATGTCATGTTCCGGACATGCCTTTCGCACTGCCAGTTCATGCCTTGCGGCCCCGCCGCGACACTGCTGGCCGGCACCGTCGGCCGGGCATGGTTGTCCCAGTCGCGGGACACCAGAACCGCGAAACACCAACGGAGGAAACGACAATGGCCGACATCGAGAACATCACCGAAGCCAACCGCAAGAACTTCGCCCGGCTCGTCGCGCAGGCCTGGTCCGACGACGCTCTCACCGAGCGCTACCACCAGGACCCGCGTGCGGTGCTCGCCGAGTTCGGCATCGACCTGATCGACGGTGTCGACGCCCCCTCGCTGCCCGGCCGCCCCGACGGTGAGTTCTCGGTCGAGCAACTGGAGGCCGTCGCGGGTGCCGCGGCGAGCACGTTCGGCACCGCAGGCACCGCGACCTGCCCCGGCGCCTGCTGCGGCACCTACGGCAGCCTGGTCAACTCGCCGGAAGCCAGCTGACCCTCGGCCGGGAGACCTTCGCCGAAACGGGGTGGTCCCATGGAAGACAACACTCTTGCCGAGCCCGACCGCAGGCGCTTCGCCCGGCTCGTCGCGCAGGCGTGGGCGGATGACGAACTCACCGCCCGCTACAACGCGCAGCCACGGACGGTGCTCGCCGAGTACGGCATCCAGCTCACCGACGACGTCGTCACCCCCGTGCTGCCGGCGCGGCCGGACGGTGAGTTCTCCATCGAGCAGTTGGAGGCCGTCGCGGGGGCGGCGGCCAGCACCTTCGGCACCGTCGGCTCGGTGAGCTGCCCGTCGGCGACGACCGGCAGCAGCTAGTACCACCTGGTGTCCCTCGAACGGACGGTGGTGTCGTCGGCCTGTCGCGGCGACGACACCACCGTCATTCCAGAAGTCACGATGCGTGCCGGATCACTCACTTGCCCATATGACAAAAGGCATGTCGGTTGGTGTTCGGACGCACTGTTGGCACCCGCGTCATCCGCGCGAGACTCCCAGCTCGCAAGGGTTCGCAGCGGGCGGCGCGCACCGTCGCCACTGCGGGACGTAGTGCCAACCGATCTGGGAGACAACATGACCAGCACCCTGCTCGCGTTGCCCGGCTCCGACGCCGCAACCGGCCCCGTCGACCTCGACGACCTGCCGTTCGCCATCAGCATGCTCGACGGCGGGCTCGGCGCCGTGCCCGGCCTCGGCGGCCAGGCGGTCGCGCCGCGTGCCGACATCTTCTGTTGGTGCGGCTGCATGGTGTGTTTCGCCCCGCCCACCTCGCTGCACACCGACAGCGACGAGAACGGGGCCGTATAGCAGCGGAAAATCCCCGAAGGAGGGCCTGGTGGACAGTCTCGCCGCGCTACGCGATGACACGTTGCGCTATTTCACCGATGGCACGGTTCGGCGGCGTGACCCGATCGGCCCGGCCCGCGAACTCGTCCGCACCGCGCCGCTGTTGCGACTCGGTGGTGCCTGGGTCGCGTCGAGCCACCACCTGGTGTCCACGCTCAGCGTGGACCGGCGACTGTCCATGGACGCCCGCGACATCGGCAGGGAGATCCGGTTCGCCGAGCCGGAGGGCCTCAACCATGTTTTCGGCCTGATGCTCAACGTGCGCGACGGAGCCGACCACCGTCGGCTCCGTCGGCTCACCACCGGCGTGTTCAGCGCCCGCCGGACCGCCGAACTCACCACCACGGTGACCGGTCTGGTCGGCGCGACACTCGATCAGGTCGGCGCGGAGGGCCTGCTCGACGTGATCGGCGATCTCGGCGTGACACTGCCGGTGCGGATGAACTGCGAACTGCTCGGTGTCCGCGCGCAGGACACCGAGCAGGTGCTGGTCTGGGCGAAGACGCTGATCAGACAGATCAACCGGACCGGCCAGACCCAGGCGGAACTCGCCGACGCCGAGCGGGTACTGGCCGAGTTGACCGCCTACGTCACCGACCTGATCGCGGTGCGCGGTCGCGACCCCGGCGAGGACATCGTCAGCAGACTCGTTGCCGCGCACCGCAAGGACATCATCACCGGCGAGGAACTGCTGGCCTTCGTGATCACGCTGCTGATGAACGGCCTCGACACGCTCACAGCGGCGCTGGGCAGCCTGCTGCACACCGTTCTCGGCCAACCTGGCCTGCTGCCGAGGCTGACCGATGCCGGGCTGGCCCGTGCCGCGTTCGACGAGGCGATGCGGCTGTGCTCCCCGGTCCGGGTCGGCGCGCGGACCGTCACCGAGGACCTTTCCGTTGCCGGCCAACGGATTCCGGCCGGATCGGTGGTGATCCTCTACTGGGCGGCGGCCAACCGCGATCCCGGCTTCGTCGCCCGTCCCGACGAGTTCCGGCTGGACCGGGGCAGCCTGAAGTCCTACGCGTTCGGGCACGGCATGCACCACTGTCTCGGCGCCCCGCTGGCCACCCTGGCCGGCGCCGAGGTGTTGCGGCAGCTCGCGGTGCGGTTCCCCTGCGCCTTCGTCGATCTCGGCGGCGAGACCCTGACCTGGCAGGACGGTCTGCCGTTCTGCGCGCCGCAGCGGCTGTTCGTTCGGTTGGCCGTCAGCCCGGCCATGGCGGTGGTCTGATGTCCGCCGCACCCGCCCGGCTGATCCCGCTGCCGCTGCGTTTCGCGGTCGCCGGCCTGGTCGCCGCGTTCGTCGCGGGCGGCATCTTCCTCGCCACCGCACCGGTTTCCCGGTCCATCCAGGTCGTCGCGGCGCTGCTGCCGGCGCAGGGCATCAGCATTCTGCGCGCCCCGGCCGAGGGCTCGCTGCGGCAACTCCCACCCGTCGCGGGAACGGCCGTGCACAAAGGACAACCGGTCGCCGAGTTCGTACCGGACAACGGCGCCCCCATCGACCTGACCGCGCCCGCCGACGGTGTCGCGCTCGGCGACCCGGCCCTGCCCGGTGTCGCCGAACCGGCCGGCGCGGTGCTGCTGCGGGTCGCCCCCGCACTGGCGACGCCGACCGTGGAACTGTTCCTCTCACCCAGCCAGCTCGCCACCGCCAGTCCCGGCCTCCCGGTCGCGCTGCTCCTCGGCAGCAGCGCGGTACCAGCCGTGCTGGGCGCGCTGCCGGCCAGGGCCAGTGGCGCCGGGGTGCTGCGTGCCCGACTCGGGCTCGACGCGGCAGGGGTGCCCTCGGTGCTGGCCGGCGACAACCCGGTCTACGTGGTCACCGCGACGTTGACCCAACACGGTCAACTGGCCGGCGTCGACTTCGCGCCGCTGACCACCGCGACGCTCGCCCTCGAACAGACCACCGCGCTCAACGTGGTCCTCGGCAGGCAGTCATGACCGCGCCCACGATCGCCGACAAGCGCGACGCCGAGAAGCGCTACGTCCGCACGCCGATCACCCCGCAGATGGAAAGCGCCGACTGCGGTGCGGCCTGCCTCGCCTCGGTGCTCGCCGCGCACGGCCGCCGGGTCGAACTCGCCGAGGTGCGCAGGGCGATCGGGATCGGCAGGGACGGCGCCAGCGTCGCCGCCCTCGGCAGAGCCGCGACCGGTTACGGCCTGCGGCCCGCCGCGCGGATGCTGCACTTCGCCAAGGACGCCGACGTGCGGGCGATCGCGACGGCGCTGCGACCGGTGCCGATGCCCGCGATCGCCTTTGCCGACCAGTCGCATTTCGTGGTACTGGAAGGAATCCGGCGCGGCACGGTCCGGATCAACGACCCGGCCATCGGCCACATCGCCCTGTCCGCGACGGAGTTCGCGCGCCGCTGCGGCGGGGCACTGATGGTGTTGCGGCGCACGCCGGAGTTCACGTCGGGCGGCCGGCGCTGGCCGGTGTTGCGGGTGCTGCTCGACCGAGCCCGGCCCTACCTGCCGCCACTCGGGGTCGCGGTCCTGCTCGGCGTCTTCGCCGCCGCGCCGACGGTGCTGACCGCGCTGCTCAGCCGCGCACTGGTGATCAGGGTGCTGGGCGCGCGGGAACTGAGCCTGGTACCGCTGCTGCTGATCGGGCTCGGCGCGGCGGCACTGGGCGCGGCCGGCACGGTCTACGTCCAGCGCTCGCTCATCTCCCGAGTCCTGTCCGCGATGGCCCGGCACACCTCTGCGGACTATCTGTGGCGGATGCTGCGGCTGCCCGGCACCTTCGTGCACCGCCGCAACCCGGCGACGCTGGCCTTCCGGGTGCAGCTCAACGACGGCATCGCCGTCCTCGTCGCCGACCGCCTCACCAGCGGTATCGCCGCCACCGCCGTGCTGGGAATCGACCTTGTCGCGCTGTCGTTCATCGCGCTGCCACTGGCCGGGATCGCGTTGCTGGTCGCCGCCGCGCAGCTGCTGACCCTTCAGTTGGTGGCGAAGGTGCGGGCGGCGGAGTTCTCCCGGTCGCTGTCGGAGCAGATGCAGCGCGACACCACCGCGCACGCCGGCCTGACCATGATCGAATCGCTGAAGGCGGAGGCCGCCGAGGGCTGGTTCTTCGCCCGCTGGGCCCAGAACCAGGCCGACGCGTTGCACGCCGACCAGCGGATGGCCGCGCGCACCCAGCTGACCATGTCGATCCCGTCCGCGATCGCCTCGCTCGGCTCGACCTCGGTGATGCTCCTCGGCGTGCTGCTGCTGCAACACGGCGTGCTCGACTACGGCACGGTCGTCGCGGCGCAGACGCTGCTCGGCGCGCTGCTGGTTCCGGTCAGCACGCTGGTCGGGGTCGGCTCCGACCTGCAACAGGCGCAGGCCCAGGTGTCCGTACTGGCCGATGTGGACGGTGAGCGGCCGGACCCCCGGTTCGAGCCGATCGGGCCGAGCGAGGAACCGGCGGCCCGGTTGACCGGCCGCCTGGAGCTGCGGAATGTCGAGTTCCGCTACGACCCGAACGCACCGCTCGCCCTGAGCGGGGTGTCCTTCACGGTCGAACCCGGCCAGCGGTGCAGCATCGTCGGCGCCACCGGCAGCGGTAAGAGCACGCTGGCCCGGCTGCTCGTCGGCGCCGCCGATCCGACCGGCGGTCAGATCCTGCTCGACGGCGTGCCACGTGGCGAGCTGCCGCGTCCCGTCCTCGTCGGCTCGGTGTCCTATGTGGAGCAACAGGCCCGGCTGCTGGACGGTACGGTCGCCGACAACCTCTCCGGCTGGGACAACCACTTTCCGCGCGAGCGGTTGCGGGCCGCGCTCGCCGACGCCGAGATCGCCCGGCTGGTCGACGATCGCGGCGGTCTTGACCAGGACTGGCTCGGCGACCAGGGCCGCACGCTGTCCGGTGGGGAGAAGCAGCGGTTGGAGATCGCGCGGGCACTGGCCACCGACCCGGCCGTGCTGATCATGGACGAGGCGACCAGCGCGCTGGATGCCGAGGTGGAGCGCCAGATCGACGCGAACCTGCGGGCGCGCGGCTGCACCACCGTGGTCATCGCGCACCGGCTGTCCACCGTCCGGGACAGCGATCTGATCATCGTGTTGGACGGCGGCCGGATCGCCGGTCGCGGCACGCACGAGCAACTGCTGGTCAGCAACGCCACCTATCGCGGCTTCGTCGAGGAGGCCTGAGATGACCAGCAGCGTGCTCGCCCCGGCACTGGCGCAGGCCACCCGCATCGACATCGACGACCGCAGTTCCTGGTGGCAGGTCAGCTCCGGCGATGTGGTGCTGCGCCTCGTCGCGCCGGACGGCCGGCGGCACCGGTTGCTCGTCGCGGGCGACGGGGCCTGCCTGCTCGGCCTGCATCCTGAGGATCTGCCGGCCGGCTGGCGGGTGCGGGCCACCGCGTCCACCGCGACCGTGCTGCGGCACGGTTGCGCGCTCGGCGGCTGGCTGCTCGGCCCGAACCTGCGGTCCGAGCAGGTCGGCGGCTGGCTGGCCGGCCTGTTCGGCGAACTCCGTTACGGCCCGACCCCCGAGGACGCCCTGCGTCTCGCGCAGGACGGCGAAGGTCGGCTGTCGGCCGGTTCGGCCTGGGCGGTGTCCGGTCTGCTGCTGGTCACCGTCGAAGCAGGCGCCCTCCAACTGGGTGATGGCGAGCGGCCGATTGCGCCCGGCGCAAGCGTGTTGCTGCCGCCCGGTTCCTGGGGCCGCGCCACCGAGACGACCCGGCTGACCACCCGGCCGGTGCCGAACTGGACCGCGGCCGAGCCGCAGGTGGATGCGTTGCGGGCCAGCCATCGGCTGCTGCTCGGCGCGCTGGTGGACACCATCGCGCGGGACGCGCGGCAGCGCGACAGCTGGCTGGCCGGGCGCGGCAGCCGGGCTGAGGCGGAGCTTCGGCAGGCCCGCGCCGAGGTGACCGCGGTCGACGGGACCGGTGACGGCGACCGGGTTCCCGAGTCCGGCGCGGTCGCCGCGATCATCGCCGAGTGCGGCGGTTTCCCGCTCACCGGAACACCAAGAGGCGCCGTCCCCGCCGAGGTCGTCGCCGAGTTGGAGCAGGCCGGTGCGCGGGTGCGGCCGGTGTCGCTGACCGACACCTGGTGGCGTGGCCTCGACGGTGCGCTGGTCGGCAGCAGGATCGCCGACGGCGCGGCAGTGGCCCTGCTGCCGACCGGTCGTCGCACCGTCCTTGTCGAACCCGGCGGCCCCGTCTCGGGGCGGCGGGTCGACGCGACCGTGGCCGGCACCGTCGCGGAGGACGCCTGGCAGGTGTACCGGCCGCTGCGGGACTGGCGGCTGCGCAGCCTGTTCGCGTTCGTGTTGCGTGGTCTGCGGGTGGACCTCGGCTGGCTCGCGGTCTGCGGGATCGGCGTCGCCGTCACCACAGCCGCGGTGCCGTTGCTGGCCGGTTGGCTGCTGCGCGAGGCACTGGGCGGCGGCACCGGGCTGCTCGCCGGCGCGCTCACCGCCGTGATCGCGGTACTGGCCGGCGGCCTGTTCGGTGCGGCGCGAAACCTCGGCCTGGCCAGGATCCAGGGTCGCATCCAGGCCGTGCTGGAGCCGGCGGTGTGGAACCACCTGCTCCGCCTGGACACCCCGACGCTCACCGCGATGCCCGCCAGCGAACTGGTGCAGCTGGTCAACGGGGTCACCGAACTGCGGGAGCTGATCGGCGACGCGGCGGCCAGCGCGGTGCTCAGCACGGTGGCCGCCTTCGTCGGCGTTGGCATGCTGTTCTTCGTCGATCCGCAGGTCGCCATCGGGGTCCTGGTCGCGGTGTTCGTGGTGATCTGCGTACTGGCCAGGCTCGGTGTCCGCCAGCAGCGGCACGAGAGCGCGGTACACGAGGGCTTCGGCACGGTGCACGCGATGCTCTCGGTGCTGCTCGCCGGCATCGACAAGATCCACGTCGCCGCGAGCGAGGTCCCCGCGTTCGCCCGCTGGGGGCGGTTGTTCGCCGAACAGAAGCGCGAGGACTCGGCGGCCCTGCGACTACAGGCGCTGATCGCCTCCGTCGATGTCGCGCTGCAACCGCTGCTGCTCGCGGTCGCGCTGATCGCGATCGCCATCGGCGGCGGAACCCTGTCGGTCTCGGCGTATCTGGTCGTCACCATGGCGGTCTCCCAGGTGCTGCTCGCCTCGCACGAACTGGTGCAGGCCGCGGTCGGCGCGTTCGGGGTGCTGCCGGCCGCCGAACGGTTGCGCCCGTTGTTGCAGGCGCGGCCCGAGGTTCAGGAATCCGCGACCGATCCCGGTCGGCTGCGCGGGGAGGTCAGCCTGGAGGAGGTCGGCTTCGCCTATCCGGACAGCGCGCCGGTCCTCGACAAGATCAGCATCCATGCGGCGGCCGGGGAGATGGTCGCGCTCGTCGGGCCCTCCGGCGCCGGCAAGTCCACTGTGGTCAGACTGCTGATCGGGCTGGACCGCCCGACCGAGGGTGAGGTCCGCTACGACGGGCAACGCCTCGCCGGCCTCGACGTCGCCTCGGTGCGCGGCCAACTCGGCGTCGTGTTGCAGGGCGGACGGCTGTTGCGGGCCAGCGTGTTGGACAACGTGCGCGGCTCTGTCGCCACGGCGGGGCCGGAGGACGTGTGGCGGGCGCTGCGGATGGCGGGCCTCGACACCGAGGTCGCCGCGATGCCGATGGGCCTGCACACTATGGTCGCCGACGGCATCCTCTCCGGCGGCCAACAGCAACGCCTGCTCATCGCCCGCGCGCTGCTGCGCAAACCCGCCGTCCTCATTCTCGACGAGGCGACCAGCGCCCTGGACAACACCACCCAGCGGCTGATCAGCGACCGGCTGGCCGCGCTGCGGGTGACCAGGATCGTGGTGGCGCACCGGTTGTCCACCATTCGCGGCGCGGACCGCATCTACCTGCTCGACGGTGGCCGGGTGGCCGGCTGCGGCTCGTTCGACGAACTCATGACCAGCAGCCCGATCTTCGCGCGACTGGTCAGGCGACAGGAGGTGGCTTGAGGTGAGCACGTCGATCAGGGCGCAGGCGCGGACCGAGATGCCCGGCGCGGACGGGGAAGGCGGCCTGCTCGGCCTGCCGCGCGGCGACGAGCGGCTGCTCGCCCTCGTCGCGCTGGCCGCCCCGTTCGCCGACCGGGCGGCCCGCGAGTTCTTCACCCCGGCCAAGGGATCGCGTCGTGTTGTCGCGCAACGCTCCGCGCGCTGGCTGGCCGCCGCCGTCGGCACCGGCCCGCGGGCGGCGCTGGCGACGACCACCCTGCTGCGGCACCGTGAACGCACCGGCCGCGATCTCGGCGCCGGCCTCGTCGACGTCGTCGTCACCGACCCGACCAAGCTGCCCGACTGGGCCTATGCCCTCGTCGAGTTCCTTCTCGCCCAGCCCGCGACCCAGGATGTCGACCCGGCCAGCGGATACGTCGGGGCGCCGCTGATGGCCTTCCGCCGCGCCGCGCACCGGATGGTCGACCTGCGCAACGGACGGCTGCGCGGCATCCGGGTCGCCGAGGAGGGCAAGGAGGACATCGCGGGCCAGCTGATCGAGCGGCTGACCACCGCCTGCGACGCCGCGCTCGGCTTCGAGTACGACCTCGCCATCGGCCCGGCCAAACCGGCGGGGCACACCTGGGCGATGTATGACAAGTTCGACGTCAGCCGTGCCGGTTGGTTGGAACGACTGGAGTCCCTTCCCGGTCTCGCGCACCTGATCGGCGTCACCTGCCTGCAGTGGCGCACCGTCATCCGCGAGCTGTTCGACCGGTTGCACGCCGACCTGCCCGACCTGCGCCGCGCCCTGTGGCAGTGGCGTGATCCCGGCCCGCTGGTGTCCTACTCCGGCGACTCCGGCGACCTGCACGACCACGGCAGGGTGGTGTCGCTGCTGAGCTTCGCCAGCGGCGCTCGGGTGGTCTACAAACCGAAGAACCTGGACACCGTCGTCGCCTTCAACGACCTGCTGACCTTCCTCAACACCCACGGCGCGCCCGCCCCGCTGCACACCAGGATCGCGCTGAACAAAGGGAACTACGGCTGGGAGGAGTACGTCCGCTCCAGCGACTGCGCCAGCACCGAGGAGTTCGGCGGCTTCTACTTCCAGCTCGGCGAGCTGGCCAGGGTCGTGCAACTGTTGCAGGCACGGGACTTCTGGGCGGACAACCTGATCGCGCTCGGCGCGCGCCCGGTGTTCATCGACCTGGAATGCCTGTTGCAGAGCCGTCCGACACGCACGGCGGCGGCGGAGACCGTGCGCGGGGACGAACTGTGGGAACACCTCGAAGAGGGCCCCAGCCGCACCGCGGTCGTGTCGATGGCGCGTCCGCTGGCGCCCGGCAAGCGCTACCAGGACATCGGCTGCATGGCCGCGCTCGAAGAGCAGATCGCCCTCGACTCGACCGGGTTCCCGCCCGGCTGGGAGGCGCCGCGCTACCGGCCGCGCACCGCCGAGGCCATCGCCGATCCGCGCCTTTTCCACGCCGAGTTCCTCGACGGCTACCAGGCCATGTCGCGGTTCCTTGCCGACCACGCCGAATCCCTCACCGACCTGCGCGGCCCACTGGGCCTGCTGCGCGAGGCCCCGGTCCGCTACGTCTGGCGCAACACCTTCGACTGCACCTCGATCATCCGTGGCTCACTCGGCCCCGCCGCGCTGTCCAGCGGGGTGGCGCGGGAAATGGTGCTGGCCAGGACCTTGCGCGGTTTCGTCCCGCTGCTCACCGACGAGGGCGGGGACGGTGAGGCCCGCGAGGACGTACTGGAGATCCTGGAACAGGAGATCGACTCCTTTCGCCGAATGGACGTCCCGCTGTTCCTGGCCAAACCGGCATCGACGGCCGCCTACACCCCGGAGGGCACCGAGATCCCGGACCACTTCTCCGGTCCCGCCTGGGACCGGCTCGTCGATCGGCTGCATCTGCTCGCCGGACAACGCCGCGACACCGAACTGGCCGCCGACACCGACGAGGTCCGCGCGATGCTGTGGATCTCGGCCGGCGAGGCCGAAACCGAGCCGGCCGCGCTGGACATCGACGAAGGGCCGCAGGTGCGGCGGGTGAAGGGCATGCCGATCTACCGGCCGGGGGAGCTGCTGGCCGAGATCGGCGAGGACGAACTCGTCGGCGCCGCAACGGAAGTCGGCGACGCGGTACTGGCCGCCGCCCAGGAACTCAGCGGGGAACGCCTCGGCTGGATCGGCCTCGTGCAGTACCCGACGCACGGGATGCCGGTACTCGAACCGCTGCACGGTGACCTGCTCTCCGGCACCGGTGGCATCGGCGTCTTCCTCGCCGAGCTGTACCGCAACACCGGAAAACCCGCGTACTGGACCGGTTCCCGGCAGGCCCTGCAGGCGACCCTGGAGTTCGCCGAGCACGCCACCGCGACCGTGGTGCACCGCTGGCTGGCCGGTCCCGGCGCCAGCATCGGCGGCTTCACCGGCCTCGGCGGCGCCTGCTACGCACTGGCCCGTGGCGCGGACGCGCTCGGCGAACCCGGCCTCGCGCTGACCGCGGCCGAACTGATCAGCCGCTCCACCCCGCCTACCGACCAACCGATGGCCGCCGACCTGATCGCGGGTGCCGCGGGTCAACTGCTCGGTTTCCGGGCGCTGCGCACGGCAACCCCGACCGGGTCGAGCGGGCCGGCCTGGACCGGCTGGACCGAACTGCTCACCGAACGGCTGCGTCGCCAGCTCGCCGTCGGACCCGATCCCAGCTGTCACCCGTATCCGATCGGCTGGCGCCTGGCCGGGCTCGTCCCGTCCGGCTGGGCCGGCATCCGTTATGCGGCAGCGGTGCTGGCCGCCGACGGCAGCGAACTGGACAGTGGCCAGAGCTGGCCGGTCACCGACGAGGCGCCGAGCATCCCGACCAGCTACGCGCTGGCCGGCGCCGCCGCTGCCGCCGAGGCACCGGTCCCGGCGAGCGTGCTCGCCGCGTTGCGCGACTGGGCAAAGCACCTCGGTTCGCTGGCCGGCGCGGAAATCCTGGCCGTCGGCGAACTGGCCTGGCAGGTCGCCACCGCCTTCGACGTCGACGAGTTCCGGCCGCTCGCGCACCGCTGCGCCCGGTCGCTGCTGGCCCGCAACCGCCGCTACGGTTCCTACTTCCCGGAACGCGGCGCCCCCGACTCGCTGATGTTCTCGGCGGTCAACGGCACCTCCGCCGTCGGCCTTTTCCTGCTGCGGCTGTGCGACGAGGACATGCCCGACCTGCGCCTGCTCTCCTGACCCGTTCCCCGACCCTGCCTTGCCCTGTTTGAAAGGACGTTCCGATGACGAACCCGGTGACGAATCCGGTGACCAAGCTTCCGCGCGTCAAGCGACACCTCGGCGTCAGCGTGGTGCCCGGCGAAGGCGTCTACCTGGTCTGCGAGCAC
Source organism: Pseudonocardiaceae bacterium (assembly GCA_036268955.1). Taxonomy (GTDB): domain Bacteria; phylum Actinomycetota; class Actinomycetes; order Mycobacteriales; family Pseudonocardiaceae; genus CAJCJE01. The sequence goes on along the minus strand of DATATE010000185.1, from coordinate 9,372 downwards.
GGCAGCGCGGTCGTCACCGATTCGCTCGCCGAACGGCTGTTGCCGTTACTGGACGGCAAACACGAGATCGACGCGGTCGTCGACGCGCTCCAGGGCGAGGTCGCGCCGGAAATGGTGTACCACGCGATCAACCAGCTGATCAGGATCGGCCAGGTGGTGCTCGCCGACCCCGAGGTCGACGAGCGGGCCGCGGGCTACTGGGAGTCCCTCGGCCGCGACGGCGACACCGCGACCGCCGCCATGGCTACCCCGGTCCGGCTGACCACCTTCGGCGCGGTGGAGACCGTCGAGGTGACCGACTCGCTGCGCGCCGCTGGCCTGCACGTCCTCGCGGAGTCCGAAGCGGACAGTGCGGCGTTCGACATCGTGCTCACCGACGACTACCTGCGCCCCGGCCTGCCGGAGTTCGACAAGTGGGCCAGGGAGCGGGGAAAGCCTTGGCTGCTGGCCAAACCGGTCGGCGTCATCGCCCAGATCGGCCCGGTCTTCGCGCCGGACGGCGCCTGCTACCAGTGTCTTGAGGTCCGGTTGCGTGGGCAGCGGCGGCCGGAGGACTACCTGGAATCGCGGCTGCCCGGTGTACGGGTCGCCCCGCCGGTTGTCGACATCGGACCGAGCAGGGCCCTCGGCGCCACCGCCGTCGCCACCGCCGCCGCGCACTGGCTCGGCGGGCACACCCACGACGGCACGCACGCGGTACTCACCCTGGACACGGCGAAGCTGAGCACCGTCTCGCATCCGTTGCGGCGCAGGCCGCAGTGCCCCGGCTGCGGCGATGCCTCGCTGGTCGCGAAGAACATGAGCAAGCCGCTGGAACTGCGGCCCACGGCGAAGGCCTTCTCCACCGACGGCGGGCACCGGGCCAAGAGCCCAGAACAGATGATGGCCACCTGGGGTCATCTGATCGACCCGGTCACCGGCGCCGTTCCCGAACTGGTGCCGCTGGCGACCGGCCTGCCGTTCGTGCGCGGCTACGCCTCGGGCTACAACAGGGCACTGCGGGTCAGCTCGCTGCGCGGCCTGCGCGAAGGGCTGCGCACGCAGAGCTGCGGCAAGGGCGTCACCGACATCCAGGCCAGGGCCAGCGCGCTCGGCGAGGCACTGGAGCGCTACAGCGCGGTGCACTGCGGCGACGAACCGCGCATCGTCAGCAGCCTCACGGCACTGGGCGACGACGGCATCCACCCCAACGACTCGATGCTCTACAGCGACCGCCAGTTCGCGCAGCGGCAACGCTGGAACGGCAAGCAGATCGTGTTCCAGTCCGTCGCCGACCCGATGCCCGCCGACGCCGAGATCGAGTGGAGCCCGGTCTACTCACTGACCGAACAGCGCACCAAGTACCTGCCGACCGGGCTGCTGTTCTTCGGCTACCCGGCGCGCGGCCCGCTCTACTCGCTGGCCGACTCCAACGGCTGCGCGGCCGGTACCAGCCTCGAAGACGCTGTGCTGCAAGGCTTCTACGAACTCGTCGAACGCGACAGCGTCGCCATCTGGTGGTACAACCGGCTGCGCAGGCCCGGTATCGACCTCGACGCCATGCGCGAGCCGTGGATCACCGAGATGCGTGAGCGCTACGCCGAACTCAACCGTGAGATCTGGACCCTCGATCTCACCGCGGACATGGGCGTCCCCGCGGTCGTGGCGATCAGCCGCCGGGTCGACAAGCCCGCCGAGGACATCATCATCGCCTTCGGCGCGCACCACGACGCGCGGATCGCGGTGCTGCGCGCGATCAGCGAACTCAACCAGTTCCTGCCCGCGGTCGCCTTCACCACCGCCGACGGCAAGGGCTACGACTTCCCCGACCCGGTCCAGCAGGAATGGTGGCGCACCGCGCGCATCGCCGAGCACCCCTACCTGGCGCCCGACCCGGCCATGCCGGCCCGCCAGGTGACCGAGATGACGCTGCCGACCAGCGACGACCTGGCCGAGGACGTCGCGGCCTGCCAGCGGATCGTCGAGGCGAAGGGCCTGGAAATGCTCGCGCTGGACCTGACCCGCCCGGACATCGGCCTGCCGGTCGCCAAGGTGATCGTGCCCGGCCTGCGGCACTTCTGGACCCGGTTCGGCCCCGGCCGGCTCTACGACGTGCCGGTGCACCTCGGTTGGCTGCCGGCCGCGCTGACCGAGGACGACCTCAACCCGACGCCCATGTTCGTCTAGGAGCGACGATGACCAACCTGATTCCCCGTACCGAGCAGACCTCGCCGGCCGCCGTCGGCACCGCGCGGCACCTGGTCTCGCTGCGCGAGGACGTCGTCGTCGACCGGCAGGGCGCCGACCTCGTACTCTCGCACCGCTGGGGCAGCCATGCCGTACGGGAGGTCTCCGACGGGGTCGCCGTCGCCGTGGAGCGGCTGACCTTCGGCCCTGTCCTCGCCGAGAACGTGCTCGACCTGGTGATCACCGCGGCCGACGATCCGCTGCCGGAGATCACCAGGATGCAGGCGCTGGTCAACGTCCTGCAGTTCCTGTTCGTGCACTCCGTCGAACTCGACTCGGTCATCCTCGCCGACGTCGTGCCGACCTCCTCCGGCGCTCGTTTCAACGGTTTCGGCGGCCCGCAGCGCACCTCCGACACCGAGCGGCTGAGCCTGTCCCGGTTCAGCTACCTGCACCAGGTCGAGGGCGTGCTCATCCTGGAGAACCCGCTCAGCCGCTACCGGGCCCGGCTCTACGACCCGCTGCTGGCCGCGCTGCTCGCGGCCGGTGCCAGCCCGCGCCCGGTCGCCGATCTCGTCGCGATCATGCCCGAGGACGGCCGGATCGGCGCGCACGCCGTGCTCGACCTGCTGCTGGCCGCCGGCCTGTTGGACAGCGTGAACAGGCCGAGGCCGCCCCGGCAGCAGACCCGGCTGCGCCAATGGGGTTTCCACGACCTGCTGTTCCACTCCCGCAGCCGATCCGGCCGGCACGACGAGGAGATCGGCGCGACCTTCCGGTTCACCGGCGAGATCGACCACGAAGCGCCGATCCGCGAACTCCCGGCCGGAGTCGTGCTTCCGCTGCCCCGCCCCGACCTCACCGAACTCCTCGCCGCCGACGCCACCCTGACCGAGGTACTGGAAACCCGGCAGTCCATCCGCCTCCCCGGCGAGGCGCCGCTGCGCCTGGACCAACTCGCCGAACTGCTCTACCGCGCCGCCCGCATCCGCGCCGTCTACGGACCGGCGCCGCACCGGCAGATGCCCTACGAGGCGGTCGACCGGCCCTACCCCTCCGGCGGTGGCGCGGGCGACCTCGATATCTGGCTGACCGCCAACCGCTGCGCCGACCTGCCGAGGGGCATGTACTACTACGACCCGGCCGGCCACCAACTGGTGCTGGTCAACTCCGGCGAAGCCGATATCGAGGCCATGCTCGGCGTCGCCTCCGTCTCCGCCGGCAACTCCGCCGCCCCGGACGTGCTGCTCACCATCACCTCCCGGTTCCAGCGCCTCGGCTGGAAGTACAGCGGCATCCCGTACGCCACCACCCTCAAGCACGTCGGCGTCCTCTACCAGACGTTGTACCTGGTCAGCACCGCGATGGGCCTGGCCCCCTGCGGCCTCGGCGTCGGCGACATCGACCTGTCGACCCGCTGTTTCGGATTGGACTGGGAGCGGGAGAGCAGCGTCGGCGACTTCATGATCAGCTCGGCGCCCGCCGACACCGACCGCAGCCGGCACGCCAGCCAGAACGGCCCCGGCTGGCGCGCCTACAACTCGGCCGACTGGCGGGCCTGCGCACCCGACCCGATCAGCGGGCCCGACCAGGAACGGGAGGGATAGCCATGTCCGCGATCACCGCCACTACCACTACCACTACTGCCACAGGTAGCCGCTGGGAGCGCGGCGCCGCGGCGGCCGGCACCGACGAGAAACGGCCGGAACACGCCAAACGGGTGATCTGGGTCCGCCGCGCGGTGTCCGCGTTCGCCGTCGTCATGCTCATCTACCTGGTGCTGCCGATCGTCACCACGCTCGCCTACACCCCCAACCAACCGCATCTACCGCTGCTGGCCGCCGCAGCGGTCGTCTTCGGCCTGTGCCACCTGCTGATCGTGCGGCTCGACCCGGCCGGCTGGCAGCGCTCCCTGCAAGGCGGCGCGCTCGGAGTGCAGGCCGCGCTGACCTTCCTCATCCCGGTCTTCGGCGGCATCGCCTGGCTGGGCCTCGGCAGCTACCTGATCGGCTCGCTCGGCATCGTGCTGCGCCCCCGGCTCGCCGCGCCGCTGGCCCTGGTCGCCGTCGCCGGGCTGACCGTGCTCATGGTCGCCCAACAGGTCGGGACCACCGAGATCCTGCTGCTGCACCTGCAAAATGTGATCACCGGAGTGTGCATCGCGGGCGGGGTCCGGGTCGGCACCCTGACCCTGGACCTGTTCGCCGCCCGCGACGAATCGGCCGCGCTGGCCGTCGACAACGAGCGGCTGCGGTTCTCCCGCGACCTGCACGACGTGCTCGGCCACAGCCTCAGCGCGATCGCGCTGAAGGCCGAACTCACCGCGCGGCTGCTCGATCTGCGGCCCGAGGCCGCCGCGACGGAACTCGACACCATCCGGGACATCGCCGCGAAGTCGCTCACCGATGTGCGCGCCGTCGCCAAGGGCTATCGCAGCCTCAACCTCGGCCGCGAGGCAGGCGCGCTGATCTCGGTACTGCGCAGCGCCGGCGTGCAGGTCGCCGACCTCGCCGTACCCGAGGACCTGCCGGCCGGCGCGGCCGACGTACTGGCCTGGGCGCTGCGCGAGGGCGTCACCAACGTGCTCCGGCACGCCACCGCGACCAAGGTCGAACTCAGCTGCGCACGGGACGGTTCGGACATCGTGCTCCACCTGGGCAACGACGGCGTCGGCGCGGCGAAACCGAGAACGGACGCGGTCGGCGGCAATGGTCTCGCCGGCCTGTCCGAACGCGTGAATGCGGTCGGCGGTCAACTCATCACAGGGAGTCCGCGAAATGATTGGTTCGCTTTAACCGTACGTATTCCGGACGACACAAAACGTATTCCCGATGTGCCAAATAGCGGCGGTAACAATCCCATTGTCAGCAGAACGGAGCAGTCCGGTTCCGCTGTCCCGGTGTTAGCGTCTACCAGCCGAGGCCAGGATATGAGAGGCAGCAGGCGATGAACGAGATCACCACGATTCTGGCCGACGACGCCGCGCTCGTGCGCAGTACCATCGCGCAACTGCTCGCGCTGGAGCCGGACATCTCGGTCCTCGGCGAGTATCCGGACGGTTCCACCGCCATGGCCGCGATCGCGACGCTGCGCCCCGACGTCGCGGTGCTCGACGTCGACATGCCCGGTATGGACGGTATCGAGGTGGCCGAACAGGTTGCCGCCGAGCAGCCGAACACGCGGGTACTTATCCTCTCAAGCATCACCGCTTCCGGCACCTACCATGCGGCAATGCGCGCCGGAGTCTGCGGCTACATCTCGAAAACCGCGCCCTCCTACCGGTTGGCCGACGCGGTGCGCGCGGTGTCGGCGGGCGGCCGGTTCATCGACGTCGACCTCGCCGACGACGCGTCCGGTTCGGACACGACCCCGTTGACCCCACGTGAACGCAAGGTGCTGAGCGCCTCCGCCAAGGGACGCTCGACACGGGAGATCTGCGAATCGCTCGGCCTCTCCTCGGAGATCGTCGGGCTGGTCATGACGACGCTGTTGGTGAAGACGGGCGGGCAGGATCGTCGGGAGGCGGCCAGCATCGCCAGTTCACGAGGCTGGATCTAGTTCCCTCTTCAGGGCTTCTACAGGCGGGTTGGTGTACTGCGATGGCAGCGAAGTCCAGCGTTGGGGTGCCCGTCGAGGTGGTCGGCAGATCCTGGCTGCGCCGCCACCTGCGGCCGGGCGCCGGCGGCACCGGGTATGTGGTGGGCATCCTCGCGTTGCTGGGGTTGGCCTCCTACATGGTGCTGATCGCCTCCTATCCGCTGCGCGCCTCGCTGGTCGGGTCGAACCCGACCGAGCAGGTGGGCAGCCTGATCGCGTTCGTGCTGTGGATCGGCTCCTACATCTTCTGCACCGTCAACGTGCTGCGCGGCCGCCGGCACGAACGTCGCATGCAGGTGCTGTCCATCGCCGCGCTCGGACTGGCCCTGCTCGGTTTCATCGTGCTCGGCCAGGACTGGGCTTCGCCTGCCGCGCTGAGCTTCTCGGTGATGCTGCTGTGCCTGTCCGGCCGGGCCCGCGGCATCGCCACCGTCGTCCTGCTCGGCGGCTACCTCGCCGCCACCGTCAAGACCTTCGACGGGCCCGACGTCATTCGGAATTTCGAGGAGTTCGCCTTATCGACGCTGATTTTCTATTCCATTCCCCGATTGGTTGTTTTCGCCCGTGAATTGGAGGACACTCGCGCGGAATTGGCCGGTGCCGCGGTGAGTGAACAACGACTGCGCTGGGCTCGCGATCTGCACGACACCCTCGGCCACGGCCTTTCGGTGGTGGTACTGAAGCTCGAACTGGCCGAACGCCTCGCCGACCGCGACGACGCTCGCGCCATCGCCGAACTCCGCGAGGCCCGCGCGTTGCTGCGCGATTCCATCGGTGAGATGCAGACCGTCGTCGCCGGCATGCGGGACACCTCGTTGGCCGGGGAGATCGCCAGCGCGCGGACCATCCTCAACTCCGTCGGCGTCCGCACCCAGATCGAACTCGATCCGATCGAACTCGACCAGCCCACCTCGCAGGCGCTGGCCTGGATCGTCCGGGAGGGCGCGACGAACGTGTTGCGGCACAGCGACTCCACCGTCTGCAAGCTGCGCCTGCGGGCCGACACCGACCAGGTCGTGCTCGAACTCGCCAGCGACGGCCAGCCCATCGCCACCCGCCGCGTCCCCTCCGGCGGCCACGGCCTGCGCGGGATGCGCGAGCGCCTCGCCGAACTCGACGGTGACCTCGAAGCCGCCGCCCAGCCCGGTGGCGGCTTCCTGGTCCGCGCCTGCCTTCCGCTGCCCGGCGCCCCGGCGCAACTGTCCACCACCAGCACGGCGGCGACCCCATGACCGAAACCGAAGCCCGCCGCGACGCCAAGACCGAAACCGAAACCGAGGCCCGGCCATCGACCATCACGGTCTTCCTGGCCGAGGACCAGATCATGGTCCGCTCGGCCCTTGTCTCGCTGATCGAACTCGAACCTGACCTCTGTGTGGTCGGCGTGGCCGAACGCGGGGACCGGGCGGTCGAGCGCATCGTCGCGCTGCGCCCCGACGTCGCCGTGCTCGACATCGACATGCCCGGTCTCGACGGCCTGTCCGCCGCCGAGACGATCAAGACCAAGGTCCCCGGCTGCGCCGCGCTGATTCTCACCGCGCTGAGCAAGCCGGGCATGCTGCAACGTGCGCTGCAAGCCGGGGCCAAGGGCTACATCGTCAAACACGCTCCCGCCGACGAACTCCTCGCCGCCATCCGTGGCGTCGCCGCGGGCCAACGGGTCTTCGACTCCGCGCTCGCGGTGGCCGCGCTGGAAGGCGACGTGCTGGTGACCCAGCGCGAACTCGACGTGGTCCGCCTGGTCGCCGAGGGAGCCTCGGCCCGCGAGATCGCCGGCCGGCTGTTCCTCTCCGAGGGCACCGTCCGCAACTACACGTCCAACATGATCAACAAATGCGGCGCCCGCAACCGCGTCGACCTGGTGCGCATCGCCTTCGACCGAGGCTGGCTGTAACAGCCTCGGTCAGTTTCGAACCCTCCGCCCAGCTTGCGGTCGGTTCCTTCGGCGTGCCCGGGCTTGACCGCGCCCGGCCTTGACTAAGTGGAACTGTGTTCCGTATTGTTGTGGAACAACGTTCCGTTTGAATGATGGTAGCGCACCTCGCCCTGCGCAGCCGGTGCCGAGAGGATCCCTCATGTCACTTCCCAGCCAGCCGCGTTTCGGAATCATGACCGCGCCATCGCAGGTCGACTACGCAGACATCCTGCGGGTCTGGCAGGAGGCGGATGCCATCCCGGTGATCGAGCACGCGTGGCTGTTCGACCACCTCATGCCGATCTTCGGTGATCCGAATGGACCGATCTTCGAGGGCTGGACCCTGCTCTCGGCGCTGGCCGCGCGAACCCAAAGGCTGCGGCTGGGTCTGCTGGTGACCAGCAATCGCTTCCGGCCGCCCGCGCTGCTGGCCAAGATCGCCACCACCGTCGACATCGTCTCCGGCGGGCGGCTCGACTTCGGTATCGGCGTCGGCTCCCGGCCGGACGTGCCGACGGCTCGGCGCGAGTACGAGGGACACGGCCTGCCCTACCACGACACCAAGCACGCGGTGGTCAGCCTCGACGAGGCGTGCACGATCATCCGCCGGCTGTGGACCGAGACCGAACCCTTCGACTTCAACGGCAGCGCTCACCAGCTCGCCGGCGCCTTCGGCAGCCCGAAGCCGGTGCAGCATCCGCACCCGCCGATCATGATCGGCGGACGGTCGGCCGCGACCCTGCGCATCGTGGCCGAGCACGCCGATCTGTGGAACATCCCCGGCGGCGACATCGCCGACGCCATCGGCCGCAGTGCGCTGCTGGCCCGCTACTGCGCCGAGATCGGCCGCGATCCCGCCGCGATCACCCGCTCGATCCACCTCCAGGTGTCCTATGCGGACCCCGGCACCGCGCGGGCCACCATCCGCGCCGCGATCGAGGCCGGCTTCGGTCACCTCATCCTCGGCCTGCCCTCGCCCTACCCGGAGGGCGTGGCAGCCTGGGTCGCCGACGAGCTCATCGCCCCGTCGATCTGACCCCGTGGCGAGAGTGCGCGACCATCGGTCACCCCCGTGCCCCATCGAGGCGCGAGGGTGACCGAGATAGCCGGCGTCGGCGTTTACGGGTGGATCTGGCTCACGCTCGCGGCGTCGATGACAACCGCTTGCTCCTGCCCGTTCGAGGAATTGTCGACCTGGACTATGTACGCGTCCGAAAAGTAGAACTCCACGATCGGCTGCTCCGCTGAATTCAGCTCCTCGATCGCGAAGTCCCGATGGAACGTGGTGCCGATCCAGCTGTTGAAGATCGCGCTTCGATCAGCACCGCGAACAACGGAGACCTGAACCTGGCCAGAGTTGCCGCCGATACTGACCTGGTCGAGGTACTCGGCGAAACTGCCGTTGAACAGAATGTCGGAGGTGTAGAAGGTGATCCCGCCCCCAGGGACAGCTGGGCTGGCATTCGCGGCGGCTGAGCCACCGATGAGGGTTGTGGCGACGCTCGCCATGAGTGCGAGTCCCACCACAAGGTGCTTGGCAAACTTTCCCGACACGAATGTCGCCTGCCACGGCGAAGGGACCACCGTTTGCCATGAGCTAGGGACCAGCTCGGGCCGGCGGTCGCGGGCCGTGTGTTGATGGTGGTCCAGCCGGTGGAAATGGTCAACTCTGGGTGTCCTCGTCCCGGTCGGCG
>DATATE010000184.1:0-6261 GCA_036268955.1 Pseudonocardiaceae bacterium | reverse complement strand
CGTCGGCCCGAGACACGGCGTCCAGCCCAGCGCGAACACCGCGCCGAGCAGCGGCGCGCCGAACAGGCCCGCCCTGGGTACCGCGTGCAGCCGGAACTCGCGTTGCAGCGCGGGCACCAGGCCGATGAAGACCAGCCCCATCACGATGGTGACCACGCCGCCGATGCGCTCCAGCAGCTGCTCGTTGGCCAGCAGCGAGTTGGACACCCCGAAGACCAGAATGGACGCGGCGCCGAACACGACGGTGAACCCGGCCACGAACAGCAGGGACGCACCGGCCACCCGGAACCGTCCCTTGCGGGCCGGTTCCGCCGCGCTCACCGCTGGCGATTCTGCGCCGACCAGACCGGCCAGGTAGGCGAGGTAACCGGGCACCAGCGGGACCACGCAGGGCGAAGCGAAGGACACCGCGCCGGCCGCCACCGAGACGACCACCGCAAGCAGCAGCGGACCCGAGATGGCCAGCTGCTCGGTGGGGTTCACGCGATCGAGAGTAGGTAGTGCGATCCGGCAGCTCGCCACCGGTATCCCCGGTGGCGTTCTGGATCACAGCCCTGCTTGCGGCACTTCACGGCGGCTTTAATCCTTCTCGGTCTCAATCCTTCTCGCCCGCGACCTTCTGGATCTCCGGCAGCAGATCGGCCGCGGTGATCTGGGTCAGGTACACAGCGGCGACCCGGTGCTGCCGGTCCAGCACGATCGTGGCGGGCACCGAGCTGCGCGGGAAGTTGTTGAGCTCCAGCAAGGTCCGGCCCGCGAAGTCGTAAATGGACGGATAGCTCATCTGGTAGTCGGACATGAAGTCCAGCGCCGCGTTGCGGCTCTGGTCCTTGAAGTCGATGCCGAGCACCTGCACGCCCTGGCTCTTGGTCTGGTTGTAGACCTGCTGGAGCTCGGGCGCCTCGGCGCGGCAGTTGGCGCACCACGCGCCCCAGATGTTCAGCACGACCACGTCGTTCGGGAAGCTGGAGATGGCGATCTGCTTGTCCGGTTGTTGCAGGCTCTGCCCGGCCAGGTCCGGCAGCGGCTTGCGCTGCGCCGACGCGTAGAACAACCGCACCTGGCCGCCGGGCGATACGAAGTTGTAGTCCGCGTCCGTGTTGACCGCGTTCTTCCCCGCCCCACACCCGGACAGCACCAGCACGGCGACCGAGAACAGCACCGGCAGGATCGCCAACCGCTTCATCGCCCGGTCACCCGCGCGTTCGTCGACGCGACCGGGTCGCGGTACTGGATGCCGACCAGCCGCTCCTCGTCGAACTCGAAGCTGGTGATCGAGGCCAGCGAGCACTGCCTGCGGCGCGGATCGTGCCAGAGCCGCTTGCCCTCCATGAACAGCCGGAACGTCCAGATCGGCAGCTGGTGCGACACGCACACCGCCTCGTGCCCGACCGCGACCGCGCGCACCCGGTGCACGGCGGCGAGCATGCGGTGCGCGATGGTCAGGTACGGCTCGCCCCAGGACGGGGTGAACGGATCGCGCATCTTCGGCCAGTTGCGCGGATCGCGCAGCGCGCCGTCGCCGACCGAGACCTTCTGGCCCTCGAACAGGTTGCCCGCCTCGATCAGCCGGTCGTCGATCACCGGATCGAGCCGGTGCGACGCGGCGGTCGGCGCCGCGGTCTGCTGCGCGCGCTGCAACGGCGAATGCGCGACGTGCACGATGTCCCGGTCGGCGAGGAACTCGGCCACGACGATGGCCTGCTGCTCACCGCGCGTGGACAGGTGGTAGCCGGGCAGACGGCCGTAGAGCACGCCGTTCGGGTTGTGCACTTCACCGTGCCGGACCAGGTGCACGATCGTCCGGTTCGAGCCCTCGCTCATCCCACCACCTGCTCAGCATTGGCCGCTGCCGCCGCGGCGTGCGGCATGGCGGCCTCGATGACCTCGAACGCGGCCTCGTCCATGGCCGCGTTCACGAACCACGCCTCGTAGGCGCTCGGCGGTCCGTACACGCCGTGATCGAGCAGCGCGTGGAAGAACGCCGGGTACCGCCAGGTCTGGGTGGCCCTGGCCTGTGCGTAGTCGAAAACCTGTCCGTTCTCGGTGAAGAACACGCTGAGCAGGTTCCCCGCGTACTGCACCTGATGCGGCACGCCCGCCTCGGTCAGCGCCTTGTCGAAGGACTCGCCCAGCCTGCGCGCGTTGGCGTCCAGCAGGTGGTAGACGTCCGCGTCGGCGTGCCGCAGCGCGGTCAGCCCGGCCGCCACCGCGACCGGATTCCCGGACAGCGTGCCCGCCTGGTAGACCGGCCCGACCGGAGCCAGCTTGCCCATCACCTCGGCGCGCCCGCCGAACGCGGCGGCGGGCAGCCCACCGGACATCACCTTGCCGAAGGTGTAGAGGTCACCGGCGACGCCCTCAAGGCCGTACCAACCGGCCAGTGCGACGCGGAACCCGGTCATCACCTCGTCGATCACCAGCAGGGCGCCGTGTTCGTGGGCGATGTCGCGCAGCGCGGCGTTGAACCCCGGCCGTGGCGCGACGGCACCCATGTTGCCGGCCGCGGCCTCGGTGATGATCGCCGCGATGCCGCCCGGTTCGGCGGCGAACGCGGCCCGCACGGCCTCGACATCGTTGTAGGGCAGCACGATCGTGTCCGCGGCCTGCGCGCCGGTCACCCCTGGCGAGGTCGGCAGACCGAGGGTCGCCACCCCGGAGCCCGCGTCGGCGAGCAGCGCGTCGACATGGCCGTGATAGCAGCCGGCGAACTTGATGATCTTGCTGCGTCCGGTGAACCCCCTGGCCAGCCGAACGGCACTCATCGTCGCCTCGGTACCGGAGTTGACCAGCCGCACCTGGTCGACCGGGGCGACCCTGGCGATGATCTCCTCGGCCAGCTCGACCTCACCCTCGGTCGGCGTGCCGAAGGACAGACCCCGGCTCGCCGCGCGCTGGGTCGCCTCGACGATCGCCGGGTGGGCGTGGCCGAGAATCATCGGGCCCCAGGAGCTGACCAGGTCGACATAGGTGTTCTCGTCGACGTCGGTGAGGTAGGGGCCGCTGCCGGACACCATGAACCTGGGGGTGCCACCAACCGACTGGAACGCCCGGACCGGTGAGTTCACCCCGCCCGGCGTAGCCGTCGCGGCCCGCTCGAACAGCTCTCGCGACCGGCTGGTATTTGCTTCGTTGGCCGTCACGGGCCCCAGTCTCGCAGGTCGCCCCCGAGTGGCCGCGCTCACGCCCCAGGCATTGGCGCTAGCTGTCGACCTCACCAGCCCACACCAAACGGAGCAGGTGTACCTCGCGCTGGTCTTCGAGCACCAGGTAGGTGAGCTTGCCGCCCGGACCGAAGAACACCTCACGTAGGCCATCCGGATTCGCGGAGTGCAGGAGTGATCCATTCTTCGGTACGAGCCGGGGTACCTCGATCGTCTCAGCGAAAAGTGGTAGTGCCTTGGCCGGCAACGCGGCGATCTGATCAATGACCTCGGCGTCAGGAACAATCCGGTACATCTGTCGACCGAGCCCGTTGTTGATCAACGCCATCATGTCGTCTTCGGTGCTGGCGTCCGGATTCTCGCCGGTTCGGGCGATCTCGGCCGCTTTGGCCAACAGACCGCGGTACGCCTCGGGACCATGTTCCTCCGTCACCGCGGCGATGTGGCGGTAGTTGCGCAGAACAGTCAGCACCGGGTCGAGGTTGAATGTTTGCGTAGCCTCAGTCATGGCCTCGCGGTACGCGCGCACGAACTCGCCGCGTTCCTCTTCGATGAGTGCATCGCGGATGCCGATCGGTGTCGCCTCCGGTGGGAACACCGGCACTGGCAGCGTGCCGTCGTAGTAGTCGTCGTAGTCGACAGCTTCCGCAGCCATGTCAGCACGTTAGCCGACCGCACTGACAGAAACGGTCAAACCGCAGTTCAGGTGGGGTCCGAGCCGCGTAGGGCTGCCCACCAGATGGCGAGGGCCATGCCGAGCGCGGTCGCGGCGAACCAGCTGGGGACGCCGCCGGAGTCGAGGTAGGCCCAGAACAGGCCGATCAGCGGCGCGGGCACCATCAGGGCGGCGTCGACGCGGAGTTGGCGCAGCGTGCCGACCGCGCGCGCCTTGGTGATCGCGTAGGCGTCGGGGCGGCTGGGGCTGTCGGTGCGGCGGCCGAGGGGCTCGCTGGCGGCTGCCCGGCCTGCCGGGTACAGCATTCGCGGCAGGCCGTCCGAGCCGGTGACCTCGACGGCGACGAGGCGGCCGCGGCGCAGGTCGCCGTGCAGGCGTACCTCGACCGGGGCGGGCAGTTCGGCGAGGACCGGGTCGAAGTAGACCGGAATCCAGCGTTGCCGGCCGGCCTTACGGTCCTGGCCGGCGACCGGTTCGGTCTCCAGCCAGGACCGGGACAGCAGCCTGCGCTGCACCCTGATCCGCCGCACCAGCAGCGGACCGGCCGGGCGGGCCCGCAGCCGGTAACGCCGGGCCAGCCAGACACCGTCGATGACGAGCACGACGAGGGCGACCAGCGCGGCGAACAGGATGCCGCCGCGGCCGGAGTCGGCATCGGTGAGCAGGGCCGCGCCGGGGATGATCGCCTCGGCCGGATCGCGCGGGTCGAAGGCGATCTGGGTGCGGGTACCGGTCGCCGGTAGCGCGCCGGTCAGTTCGACGGTGGCGCGCAGCCCTCGGCCTGTCCCGGTGGTCCAGTTGATCTCGGCGGCGTGTGCGTCGGCCGGGTCGGCGCCGGTGACCTTGCCGACCGCCCGACCGGTCAGCGTGGCGAGCCGGGCTGTCGCGTCCGAATAGGACAGTGCGGAGAAGGCGCCGATCACCGCGCAGACGACCAGCACGGCGAGGGTGGCGGCAAGACCGTGCCGCAGGGCCCGGACGGACCAGGGCCGGACGACCCGCGCGGTGCTGCTCGCGGGACGCCCGGCCGGAGTGGACAGTTCCTTCACCCGATCACGACTTGATGAAGCCGATCTTGGTGTAGTCGATGTCGGCGAAGCCGAACGCGCCGAAGTTGGCCACGTCCTTGTTCACCAACCGCACGCCCGGCGACTGGAACTCGATGAGGTCATCGGCAAGGTTCCACAGGTCGGTGTCGATCTGGTTGCCCAACTGGGCCCGCTTCGCCGGGTCCAGCGTGGCATTGGCCTCGTTGAACAGGTTGTTGATCTGCGTACTGCCGATCTGGCTGAAGTTCTGGCCCATGTTGTTCGGGTCGAGGTAGTAGGAGGTCTCCATGCCGCTGATCGGGAACGGCGAGACGATCCAGCCCTGGCTGGTGATGTCCCATTCGCCCTTGTCGAGGTCGGCCTGGTACTGGTCCTCGGGCACCGCGTTCAGCACGCCCTTCGCGCCGAGCGTGGCGAGCTGCGAGATGAGCAGCTTGTTGGTCAGGGCATCTTCCGGGTCGCCGACACTTGCGTCCAAAATGGACAGATCGAGTTCCTGACCGTTCTTGGTGCGGTACTGCTTGCCCGGCGCGAGCTTCCAGCCGTCGGCGTCCAGTTCGGACTTTGCCTTGGCCAGGTTGTACCCGGTGATGGCGCTGTGGTCCTGGTGATACTGGGTGCCCGGCAGGTAGAGGTGGTTGCCGACCGGTGTCGGGTTGGGCTCGATGGTGCCGATGATCGCCTTGGTGAAGGCGTCCCCGTTGAGACCGGTGGCCATCGCGGTGCGCAGCTTCAGGTCACCGAGCAGGGCGCCGGAGCGGCCGTTGAACCAGAGGTCGTTGAAGTTGTCGGCAATGGACTCCCGGATCGCCACGTTCGGCATCTTCTGGGCCCGCTTGTAGAGGTCCGCGTCGGCGAACAGCGGGGTCTCGGTGACCTCACCGTTGGCCAGCGCGTCGGCTCGGTTGTCCCGCTCGACGACCTGGTAGACGATCTTGGACAGCACCGGTTTCGCGCCCCACCAGTCGGGGTTGCGCGTCATGATGATGGTCTGCTTGTCCTTGTCGACCGTGGTCACGATGAACGGTCCCGCGCTGATCGTGGACGGGCCGTTGATCAGCGCGGTGTTGAACGCCTGCGGGGTGGCGTTCACCGACGGCGGGTAGAGCGGGGAGAACCTGCTGAACAGGTACTGCCATTCGGCGAACGGCTGCTTGAACGTGACGATCGCCTGGTAGGCGTTGGTGCCCTCGGCGATCGAGGAGATGTCGTTGTAACCGGTGGACTGGTTCACCTCGAAGGCCGGGTTGCTGCCGTTGAGCGCCAGCCACTGGGTCTTGAGGTCCGACCAGATCAGCGGGTCGCCGTTGGACCACTTGGCCTTGGGGTTGATGTTGTAGGTGACCACCTGCTGGCCGTTGTCGGTGACCGT
>DATATE010000183.1:0-54439 GCA_036268955.1 Pseudonocardiaceae bacterium | reverse complement strand
TTCACTACGGCGAACACGCCATCACCCACGGTCTGCATTGGTCGACCTGGCGCCGCCGGCACCAGGCCGAAGCCCGTCGCGCCCACGTCCGACGGAGACTACGCGTCCAGACGCTAATGATCTAGCCCTGTAGTACTAGGCACTGATCCTCAGAAAGTTCCCGCCGCATCCTGCGCAGAACGCCGGCCCGATACCGAACTTCCTCGGCGGACAGGCAGTGATTCCTGCGAGCAGGCCCGGCCAGCATATCCACCCAGTCACCCACGGTGACAGCAATGCCACTGCTTCCCCCCATGGGACCAGCGTAGATCACTCAAGGCAATCAGTCGACCGTTGCTTCAAACACAGAGAGTTACCTCGGTGGCAAGACGACCGGGCGCGAGGCATCCAGCCAGCCGTGATCACACAACACGCCGACAACGGCACTCACCCGTCATGTGCTGCTCTAACCAACGCTGACATCTTCGAGCGCATCGAGCAGCACGCCACCGAGCGATCGTCTCTCGGTGGTCCTTCAACTTTCGGGCATCGCGAGGACAGCCGAGCGTCGAATGTGTCGTCGACTAGAGTGAGAAAGTCAAGAATTCACTCTTCGCGCTTCCATTTAAATCGAACTGACTCGGGTTCGAAGTAGCCGCCGTCCATGAGTCGCCCCTTTGCCGTCGGGAGCACAGTCACCGAGATCAACGTATCCAGAATTGCGCGACGACGTCCCAAGTTCAGGCCGTCAGAACGGTCCGGTTTCTTGCCAAACCAGAGAGCCTTGATGTCATTCGCGCCAACGACACCAGCAAGAGGATCGATCGCGGAGGCAGCCGCTAGCTCATGCTCTATCTGCTTCAAACGATTACTCATGCGTTCATTGCGCTTGAGCCAGCGAGAACGCGTGATCCGCCGAGCGTCAAGGTCTTCGTCAATCATTTCCAGACTCTGCCGAACAACAAGCGACTCGGACCGCAGCGCAGCTACATCGACTGCATCTCCAGGCTGTTGTAGCAGAGCCATTGCGTCCGGCCGTTCAAGCCGCTTGACAATAACGTGCTCGACGAATGAATCCAGGAAATTCGCGTCTCTAATGACGTGATTCAGTGCAGGATCTTCAAAATGGTGGCCGCGTTCTTTTGCTCGACAACGGTACGCAGGGTTGCGTTTCGCACCACTGGTCGATACTCTCATTTCCGCGATCTTGCAACCTCCGCAAATATAGAGGCCAGATCCTATCCACCTCACTCTATTATTTGTTGTGGTTTTACGTTCTTCACTCGTAAGAATCGCCACAACGGCTCGCCATTTATGCTCGGAAACAATAGCATCCCAGCAAGCAGGACCGAATTCTTCTCCCTGATGCACCAGGATTCCCGCATTACGCGGCCTTATGAGCATGTCTTTGTAAGACTGCGTCACCCATGGGTTGCCGAAAGTTGTTGGGAAGCCGCGTGCGTTGGTCTCCATGACCTGGGAACGAAGACTGCTGCCTGCCAGGACCGCGTCGCAGGCTCGTTCGATCTCGGCTGCCTCGTCGGGACGTATAGTCTCTCCGTCCTCCTCGAAACCAAACGGACGAACACCTCCTTGCCAACGTCCGTTCTCTGCGGCCTGTAGCCGGGCGGCTGCGATGTTCTCGCCTTGATGCTCGGAGTACTGCGCCGCCCACGCTGCGTGCGTGATGGCCGTCGCCCGGCCGTTTGCCGTGGACAGGTCCAGATGTCCAGCCATCACGGTATGCGTGTCAATCTTGTGCCTAGTTGACAGCTTGATGTAGTCAAGGAGTTCGGCCACGTTGCGGTGCAGTCGGTCGGTGTGCCAAGCAGCCACCACCCGAGCACAGCCCTGGTCAAGGTCACGGAACATCTGCCAGTAGTCAGGTCTGAACTTGCCCTTGGACGCGGTGATGTCGTTGTCCAGGTACACCCCCACAAGCCGTAATCCGAGCCGATGGAAGATCTCAGCTTCACGCTTGAGCTGCCGGTCTTCACCTTCGCCCTCGTGCTGGCGATCCTCACTGATTCGGGCATACATCAGCCCAGGAGGGCCATCACGCTCAGCAAGCTTTCTCAGCAGGTCTCGCAGCTCATCTGACAGCGGAAACGCGGGTAGGCGTAGCACCATGAGCCAAGTGTGTCATAAGATGGTACTTGTCTTGCCGGTGCCGGTGCCGCCGGTGACCAGGAAGGCGAGGCGGGTGCGGACGATCAGGGTGAGCAGTTCGGCGATGCCGGCGGTGAAGGCGCCGAGTTCGGTGAGAGTGGCGAGATCATGCCGAGCGGGCCGGAGCACTCGTAGCGAGAGGCAGGTGCCGTCCGGGGCGAGCGGCGGCAGGATGGCGTGCAGGCGAATCCGGCCGTCCGGACCGCTGCCCGGCAGCCAGGCGTCGACGTACGGTTGCGCGTCGTCGAGGCGACGGCCTGCGGCCACGGCGAGCCGCTGGGCGAGCCTGCGGACGGACTCCTCGTCCGGGAATTCCAGAGCGGTCCGGCGCAGGCCGGCCGCGCCGTCCACCCAGATCTCGGCGGACCCGGTGACCAGGACGTCGGTGGTGTCGGAGTCCCGCAGCAACGGTTCGAGGATGCCGGCACCGACGAATTCCTGGTCCAGCAGGCGAAGCGCGTCGAGCAGGTCGACGTCACCGAGTACCCCACCGGCTTCGGCGCGGACGGCGTCGGCGACGAGAGTCGGTGTGATGTCGACGCCACCGGTGGCCAGCCGCTGCCGGACCCGGTCGATGAGTTGGGTCCGGGAACGGTCGGCATCGCCGGTCGGGCGGCCGGTCATGACGCCACCGCCAGCGCGGTGCGCACGCCCACCGCGTCCAGGGTGGCGGCCGCCGCGAGGGCCAGTGGCCCCGAAGGGCGATCGGGTAGCGCCCCGCGCTCCAACGCGTTGCTCAGCTTCGGTTCGGGGCGCATCGTGGCCAGCAGCGGCAGCCCGACCGCCGTGGCGACCTCGTCAGGGCGCAGGGCGCCGGGGGCAGGGCCGCGGACAACGGCCTCCGCCTGGATTCCCCTGCCGCGCAGCCGGTCCGCCATCAGCCGGGCGGCCGCGACGGCGCGGAGTTCGGCGGGCACCACGAGCACGGTCAGGTCGGCGCGGTCGAGGGCCGCGGCGGCCACCTCGGCGGGGTGCCGGGGCAGATCGCAGACGACGGTGTGGCCGGCACGCAGGCCCGCGTCAAGGACCGCGGTCAGCGCGGCCGGTTCCGGGCCGGGGCCGGCCCGGTCACAGGAGACCAGGGTGAGCCGGGCAGCGCCCTTCGTCCGGCCGGGCAACGCTTCCCGCAGCGCGGCGACCGAAACCCTTCCCCCGCGCAGCCGCAGTTCCGGCCAGCGCAGTCCGGATTGGTTCTCGGCACCGAGGATGAGGTCGAGACCGCCGCCGAGTGGATCACAGTCGACGAGCAGCGCACTGCCACCCCTGCGCAGCACGGCCAGCGCGGTCGCGGCGGCGAATACCGAGGCACCGGCGCCGCCGCGACCACCGAGCACCGTGATGAGCCGGCCGGCGGTGACGGCAGGGCGGTCGATGGCGTCGGCCAGTGCCTCGGTCAGCCAGGCGGCCGATGCGGGGACTGCCAGCACCTGTTGCGCGCCGATGTCGACGGCGATGCGCCACAACTGTTCCGGCGGCGGGTCCTGCCCGCAGACCAGGAGGACGTCGCCGCGACGCGGCAGGTCGGCTTCGACGCAGCGCAGCGCGGCCGCCTCGTCGAGCAGCACCATGGGTGCGCCGGCCCAGGCGCGACGAGCGGCAACGACATCCGGCACCCGATGCAGCTCGGCACCGGCTGCCGCAGCCAACCGCAGCAGCTCGTCGAGTACCGGCTCGTCGCCGCACATCACCAGCGGCAGATCCGTGTCCACGTTGCACCCCAACCCGTTTCGTCTTTTCAGCGGTCGCCGTTGTCGATCGCCGTGTTCCGGTGGCGCGAGTCGAATTCGCCGGTTCGGCCGAATTCGTCGCGCTGCCACCACGGTCGCGGTACAACGTGTCGACGGCAACGGGTATTGATCAACTTGTGGATTGTTGCCGCGGCTGTGGACAACTCGGCGTCCGAGCCGAGCGCGGGCCCGGATTTGTCAGACCCTGCTGGCAGTCTTCGGTGCGGCGTGATGGCGCGGTCGACGGACCGGCCTTCGACGGGGCCGGACGGACCGGTCGGAAACAACGGAACCCGTGCGGGAAGCGAAAACCGCACGGGAAGGGCTTCCGCCGCCGAACGGGAGCCGGAGGGAGTGGGAGCCGAGATGGGTGCGGGACCGACCACGGGGGGCATGCCTAGTCGGGGAAGGAATGTGGGCCGATGACACCGGGCTGCGGAGGTGGGAAACGCGGCGACGTGGTCCGGACAGGGGACGACCCCCGTCAGGGGGGAGGGACGGGGGTCGTCGGAGGTTCAGTCCCGGGGGGTCGGACTGAACCAGTCCGGCATAGCCGAACACGTCTACTCTATCCCCCCGATGGCCAATGACGCATGCACCTCAGCCGAATAGACATCGCAGCGAGTCTTGGTCGTGCTCACCGATCGGCGTCTGAACAGGTGCGCGTCGTCGGAAAAATTTTCGGCATGCGCTAGCGCACATCGAGGCGAGCGCGGTCGCGAAAATCGTGTCAATCGTGCATAACGGTGAACTCGCCACGATTCGGCGCTCGGTGGGCGCCTCCTCGTGCCGAGTTCACCATGCCAAGCTCAGGTACCGGCCGCCCGGCGAGCGCACCGTCGGCAGGTTGTCAGGACCGGGTCGGGTTCTCGCGGGCCGGGTCGTCGACGGTCGGATAGCCGCCTTCGCGGTGCGCGCGCAACACATCACGTGCGTATGCCTTGCTGAACATGGCGGACAGCATCGCGACGCCCTCCCGGTTCACCCGGATCTCGCCGTGCCTGATCTCGCCGCTGATGCGCACCATGCGTGTCTTCGGCGTATCCGCCCGCGCCTGGTAGTCCTTGATGCGACCCCTGCCGGTCCAGCGCAGTTCCTCGTCGTCGATGACGGCGTCGACCGGCAGGAGCAGCCGCACCATGGTGTGGTCGAGGTCAAGGGTGATGTCGATATCGCCCGGCGGAATATGCGGTGAGCGCAGGTCGAGCACGACGTGGCCGCGGCGGGCCCGCACCGCGAACCGACGGGCGGCCGTCCAGTTGCCGAGCTTCTTGACCCGCTGGTAGTCGGCGCGGATGCGCTCGGTCTCGTCGACCGGCGCGGTCTGGGCAAGGACGGTGGTCGGGTTCTGCGTGGCGTTCATCTCGGTGTTCCTCCTTGGAATCGGGCAACAGCCTCGCACGGTAAGTCA
Organism: Pseudonocardiaceae bacterium; assembly: GCA_036268955.1. Taxonomy (GTDB): domain Bacteria; phylum Actinomycetota; class Actinomycetes; order Mycobacteriales; family Pseudonocardiaceae; genus CAJCJE01. The sequence continues at coordinate 49,153 of DATATE010000183.1, read as the reverse complement.
CTTCTCTGCGACTTCTCTTACATATAGAGATATTACATATGCAGAGATTCTCTGGCAAGAGAGCATTGGTTCGTCGTGAGTGACTTCGGCCCGACTTGAGGCCGCGTGCCCTTCGGGTGGGTGACCAAGACACCCGCCCGGCGGTACGCGGCGCCGTCCACAACCGCTACTTCCGTTGTTACCAGCGGGTTTGGTCACTGCTAGTTGCTTGACCGGTGCACCCGTCCGAGCTCTTGTAGTAATGCAGGTCACAGGGGTACAAAAGAGGTGCGGACTTCGGGTCGGCCAGGAGCACAGCAGAGGAGAAGCCGTGCTCACCCCGACAGAACTCCGTGCGCGAACACCGGGCACCCACGCGCAGCACGCCGCGGGAGGCTTGTCGTTGAGGGACTGCGTATCGGGACGCCGGACGCCGAGTCCCCACCCATACGACATCGTTGCAGCTTGGTAACCCGGAACCGTTCGCGCTGTGGGCGGCGCCCGCCGGTCTGACCGGCGGGCGCCGCCGCATGTCCAGGTCACGTCGGCCCTGCCTCCCCCGCGACGACAAGCGCCCGAAGGGCGGTTGACCCGACCCCGGTGATGTGAGTAACTTCCCAATCCTGCGCCAACTGTGGGAATGAATTACCAATTCGCCGCACGGGAGTGGGCATGAAACCAATCAGCCGGCGTGGCTTCCTCGCCGCATCCGCCCTGGCCGGCCCGGCTCTCGCGGTCGCGTCCCAGCCGAGCGCCGCCGCAACGCCCCAGTCGTCGACCGGCACTTCCGTATCGACCGACGCCTTCACGCCGACGGTGCTGCCCGGAGCGGACCTGCTGGCCGCGGACGGTTGGCGGACGTTGGCCGGGCGCAAGGTCGGGGTGCTGTCCAACCCGACCGGCGTGCTGCTCAACCTCACCCACATCGTGGATTCGATGGTCGCCGCGAACGTGCGACCGCTGGCCGCGTTCGGCCCCGAACACGGATTCCGTGGTACTTCGCAGGCAGGAGGGTCGGAGGGCAACTACACCGACCCTCGGACCGGGATACCGGTCTACGACGCCTACAACGCGACCGCCGCCGACCTCGCCACGATGTACACCAAGGCCGGGGTGGACACCGTGGTCTTCGACATCGCGGGCGCCGGTGCGCGGTTCTACACCTATACCTGGACGATGTACCTGGCCATGCAGGCCGCGGTGATGACCGGCGCGTCGTTCGTGGTGCTGGACCGGCCGTGTCCGATCGGCGGCCAGGCCTTCGGCCCGCAGCTGGACCCGGCGTACGCGACGCTGGTGGGGCTCAAGCCGATCGTGCAGCAGCCGGGGATGACAGCCGGTGAGCTGGCGAAACTGTTCAACGCGGTGTTCCTGCCCGCCGACACCGAGGGCAAACAGCTGTCCAGCCTCGAGGTGGTGACCGTACGCGGACTGCGGCGCGATGCCCTGTTCCTGGACACGAACCTGCCGTGGGTGCTGCCGAGCCCGAACATGCCGACCGGGGACACCGCACTGGTGTATCCCGGCACCTGCCTTTTCGAGGGCACGCTGCTGTCGGAGGGCCGAGGCACCTGCCGGCCGTTCGAGATGGTCGGGGCGCCGAACATCGACTGGAAATGGGCGGAGGCGCTCAACGCCATGAACCTGCCCGGAGTCGCCTTCCGGGAGAACTACTACGTCCCGACCTTCGACAAGTTCGTCAACCAGACCTGCGGTGGGGTGCAGGTGCACATCAGCAACCCGCGCACGGTGGACGCGATCCGGACCGCGGTGGCCATGATCGTCACCGCGAAGAAGCTGTATCCGTCGATCTTCGGCTGGACCCCGGACAACTACGTCGACAACCTCAGCGGGTCCGACCGGCTACGCACCATGGTCGACGCCGGGGCGTCCACTGAGGACATTGTCGGCGCCTGGCAGGCTGAACTCGCGCAGTTCCGTCACCAGCGAGAACCCTTCCTGCTGTACCGATGACCCGCTCCCGATGAACCGTCTCCCGATGAGCCATGCTGTGCAGATGAGCCGAATGAGGTGGCCATGTCCAAACGTAGAGTCGCCGTCACCGCGGTGTTGCTCGCCCTGGCGGCGGGATTGAGCGCCGTGCCGGCCGGGGCGTCGGCCAATGGCCCGGCCTCGCGTCAGCCGGTGCCGGCCTTCGGCCGGTTCGACCAGCCTCAGCAGGGCTTCATGCCGGCGTGGACCATGTTGCGCAACGGCACCCCGCAGGAGGCCGGCCTCGACCCCGCGGTCGTGCAGGCCGCGCAGCAGCAGGAGGCCGACTGGACGCAGAACCAGCCGGGCACCGGGCATCCGATGTTCTCCGGTGAGGTCACCATGCTGGTCCACGACGGCATCGTGGTGTCCAAGCAGGCCGCCGGGTACGCGCTGCGCTACTCCGACCAGCAGGGCGACCTGTTGCCGGCCAACCAGCAGATTCCCATGCGGGACAACACCATCTTCGACCTCGCCTCACTGTCGAAGCTGTTCACCTCGATCGTGGCCATGCAGCAGATGCAGACCGGCAAGCTGGACCTGAATGCCACGGTCGCCAGCTATCTGCCGGCGTTCGCCAGCAACGGCAAGGGCGACATCACCATCGAGCAGTTGCTCACCCACACCTCGGGACTGCCGGCCGATCCGAGCCCCGCGCTGTGGCAGTACCCGACGATGCCGGACCGGATCAACGCCATCCTGGACACCGTGCCGCAGTATCCGGCGGGCACCACCTATCTCTACTCCGATCTGAACATGCTGACCCTGCAACTGGTGTTGCAGCAGATCACCGGCGAGACGCTGGATGTGCTGGTCCGCGACGGCATCACCGCGCCGCTGGGTATGAAGGACACCATGTACAACCCGCCCGCGTACCTCAAGCCGAGGATCGCGGCCGAGGAGTACGAGCAGGGGCCCGGTGAGCCACAACGTGGCCTGGTGTGGGGTTCGGTGCATGACGAGAACGCCTGGGCGATGGGCGGCGTCGCCGGGCACGCCGGGGTTTTCTCCACCGTCGACGACATGGCGATCCTCGCGCAGGCCATTCTCAACGGCGGGACCTATGGTGGGCGCCGGATTCTGAGCCAGGAGTCGGTCACTCAGATGGAGACCAACTACAACCAGGCCTACCCCGGTGACTCCCACGGTCTCGGTTTCGAACTCGACCAGCGCTGGTACATGGGTCGACTGGACAGCCCGTTCACCTTGGGGCACACCGGTTTCACCGGTACGACGATCGTCATCGACCCGGTGTCGCGCTCGTTCGCGTTGCAGTTCAGCAACCGGGTGCACCCGACGCGCAACTGGGGTTCCACCAACCCGGCCAGGGTGGCCGCCGATGACGGGCTGGCCAACGCGATGGCCGTCAAGTCACCGGACGGCGGGCCGTCCTGGTACTCCGGGATCGGGGACGCGACCACCGCGACGCTGACCACGAAGGTGCCGGCCAGCAGTGGTCCGGTGAGCCTCGGCTACGACACCTTCGTCGACACCGAGCCGGGTTACGACCTCGTCCACCTGCAGACCAGCACGGACGGGACGAACTGGACGACGGTGCCGATCACGGCGACCGGCAAGGGCGCGCCGAGCGGGACGGTGACCGTTCTCTCCGGCGGCGACCGGACCTGGTGGCACGTGACAGCGCAGCTACCGGCGAGCAGCGGGAACCTGATGCTGCGGTGGCAGTACGTGACCGACCCGGAATACACCGGGCGCGGGGTCAACGTGGCCGGGGTTCGGCTCTCGGACTCCACGGGGACACTACTCAACGGTGATCATGATCCGAGCGCGTTCACCGGCGTCAACTGGGCCTTGAGCGACCGCTGATCGCGCGGTCGTTCCTCGGTGGGAGTGTGCCAATGACAGGCAGGGAGTTCCCCGGTCGTCGTCGCGACTCGACGACGACCGGGGCCGGGGGTTTGCCCGGATCGAGCGGTTTCCCGTCGAGTTTGGTGACTGCCAGACACGGTTGGGTTGCTTGCCAGTCACGCGCGTTGACCACGTGTCAGGCAGTTAGTAAGTTTCCCACGTGATCTCTTCCAGTTCCACCGAGTCCAGTCCGCTGGTCCGTATCCGCTCCCTGCTGCCTGGCTTGGCCAGAGCGGAGCAACGGGTCGCGCACGTCGTGCTGGAGGACCCGGCCGGCGTGTCACGACGCAGCATCACCGAGGTCGCCGACGCGGCGGGCACCAGCGAGACGACGGTGACCCGGTTCTGCAAGGCGGTCGGCGTCAGCGGCTACCCGGAGTTGCGGATCGCGCTCGCCGCGGACACCGCTCGGGCGGCCGCGCGCAGCGACCGGGACCTCGACCGTGATCTCGGCGGGGAGATCGGACCGTCCGACGATCTGCGGCAGGTGGTCGGCAAGGTCGCCTTCGCCGACGCGCGGGCCGTCGAGGAGACCGCCGAGCAGTTGGACATGGCCAGTCTCGACCGGGTGGTGCAGGCCATCGCCGGCGCGGGCCGGGTCGACGTCTACGGCGTTGGCGCAAGCGCTTTCGTCGCGCTCGACCTTCAGCAGAAGCTGCACCGGATAGGCCGGGTCTGCTTCGCGTGGAGCGATACCCACATCATGCTGACCTCTGCCGCGGTGTTGCGGCGTGGCGATGTCGCGGTGGGGATCTCGCACACCGGGGCGACCACCGACACCGTCGAGGCGCTGCGCGAGGCGAGGGAACGCGGCGCGACAACAGTGGCACTGACGAACTTCCCGCGCTCGCCGATCACCGAGGTCGCCGACCACGTGCTGACCACGGCGGCGCGCGAGACCACCTTCCGATCCGGCGCCACGGCAAGCCGGATCGCCCAGTTGACCGTGATCGACTGTGTGTTCATCGGCGTGGCGCAGCGGCACATGGACAGTGCGCTCGCCGCGCTCGACACCACTTACTCGGCCGTCGGTTCACACCGGCTGGAAGTCCGGCAGGACGGTCGTCGACGGCCCAAGGAGGGCAACGAGTGATGCCATCGGACATGGTTCGAGTCGAATCACCAACGGAACTGCGCAACCCGGCGACGACCGACATCGACCAACTGTCCACGTTGGACATCCTCTACAAGATCAATGCCGAGGACGCGACCGTACCCGGCGCGGTTGCCGCGGTACTGCCCGATCTGGCGAAACTGGTCGATTTCGCGGTGACCGCACTGCGCGAGGGCAATCGCGTGCACTACGTCGGCGCGGGCACGTCCGGCCGGTTGGCGGTATTGGACGCCGCGGAGCTGATTCCGACGTTCAACATTCCGGCCGACTGGTTCATGCCGCATCACGCGGGCGGCGCAGGCGCACTGCTGCGGGCGGTGGAGAACGCCGAGGACGACGCGAACGCCGGCGCGGCCGAAATTCGCGACCAGGTGCGGGCCGGGGACATCGTGGTCGGCCTGACCGCTTCGGGTCGGACCCCGTTCGTGGTCGGCGCGCTTGCCGCGGCGCGGGAGTTGGGCGCGCGGACGGCGTTGGTGTCGGCAAATCCTGGTGCGGCGGCGAACTCGCAGGTGGATGTGCCGATCGCGGTGGACACCGGCCCTGAGGCGATCGCCGGATCGACTCGGATGAAGGCGGGGACCGCGCAGAAGCTGGTGCTGACCGCGTTCTCGACGGCCACGATGATCCGCTTCGGGCGCACCTACTCGAACCTGATGGTCAGCATGCGCGCGACCAATGCCAAACTGCGCGGTCGCACGCTGCGGATTCTGCGGGAGGCGACCGGCGCCGGCGAACAGGACTGCGCGGACGCGCTGGCCGCGGCCGACGGTGACCTGAAGGTGGCGCTGGTGACCTTGTTGGCCGGCACCGATCCGGAACGAGCCGCGGCGGCATTGGCGAATGCGCGCGGGCACGTCCGAACGGCCTTGGCCGCCTTCGGTAGCTGAACCTGTTCCGGCCCAGGTTTCCTGATCCTGTTCCAGTTGGGTTTCTCAGCCCGTTTGGGCAGGCTGTTTAATTTCTCGGTTCGGATTTCTGGATTTCCGATAGCCTGGTTTCGGGCTTTGGTCAGGACTGATTTTGCGTCGGGACCAGCTTTGGTCAGGACTGGTTTTGGTTGGGACTGGCTTTGGTTGGGATCGGTGCGGTCAACCGCATTGCTACCGACACCCGATCGTGGAAAGAGATTGGCACCGCACTGTCAAACGACTGTCCACAACGCGAAGGCTTATCCACAACCGACGCTTTCCGGCTTGGAACGCCCGCGAATCGGCCGTAGGCTCGACGCGGGGCGCCTTCCCCCGGGCCGGGCGGGGGCTGTTTACTTGCAGGGAAAATTGGTCTTAGCGTTGTGCGGTGGGGTGTAGTTGGGCGCGGCCGAATCGGCGGCTCCAGTCGTGCAGCTGGTCGAGTAGTTCGGGCGGGGACACGACATGGAAATCCGCACCGAGAACGCCCAATGCCATGATCGGCCAGTCGAAACTGTCGGCGGTCATCCGCACTCGGCTTCGGGTTTCGTCGATCGCCTCGATCGTGCTCCACCGACCGATCCTGGCGCGCACGACGTCGACCGGGGCGTCGACCACGATCTCGACGTCAAGGGGCATTGGCGCGTTCTCGATCCCGGCACGCACGAAGGCAGCGGCATCGGCGGCCGGCAGGTCGCGTTGGCGGAAGCGGGCGCCGGTGCCACGCGGTTGGGCCAGTCGGTCGACGCGGAAACTGCGCCAGTCGTTGCGGAGCAGGTCGTAGCCGACCAGGTACCACTTGCGGCGCAGCGAGACGAGGCGATGTGGCTCGACGTGTCGGTCCGTGTGTTGACCGTTCGCCGCCGTGTACTCGAAGCGGAGTCGCTCGTCGTCTCGGCAGGCCAACGCGATCGTGGTGAGAATGCCGGGATCTATCGGCGAGCTGTTCGGGCTTCCCGGCGCCGGCACCGTCATCGCGCGCAGTGCCTCGACCCGCCGACGTAGCCGGGCCGGCATCACCTGCACCACCTTCGCCAACACGCGCACCGAGGATTCGGCGATGCCTTCCACCGGGCCCTCGGCGGCTGCTTGCAGACCGACGGCGAGCGCGACGGCCTCCTCGTCGTCGACCACCAACGGCGGCAGCGCGGCACCAGCGGCGAGTTGGTAGCCGCCGTCGACCCCGCGCGCGGCCTCGACCGGGTATCCGAGTTCGCGCAGCCGGTCAACGTCGCGGCGCAGGGTCCGCACCGAGACCTCCAGCCGCGCGGCCAGTTCGCTGCCCGGCCAGTAACGGTGCGTCTGCAGCAGGGACAGCAGCCGCAGCGTCCGGGAACTGGTGTTCGCCATGAATTCGATTCTCTCGCAATTCAGGTCAGAAAGTGACCGCTAGGCCTCGTAATGTTGTTCTTGTCAGGCCGAGGACACCGGCCCACGACATCCACCGACGGAAGGCAACGAGATGACCACCAGCGACCTGACCAGCGCGAACATCGTCACCGGTGAGCGGGCCGACCTCCTCGAAGCGTTGGGCAAGCACCGGTACTTCCTGCGGTTCACCACCCGTGACCTGACCGACGAGCAGATCTCGCCGCGCACCACGGTCAGCGAGCTGTGTCTCGGCGGGCTGATCAAGCACGTCGCGGATACCGAGCGGCAGTGGATCAACTTCGTACTGGAGGGGACGTCCGCGATGCCCAGTTTCACCGAAGTATCGGAGGCGGACCTGGCTCGACGCGCCCTGACGTTCGGCGTCGCCGAGGGCGAGACGCTTGCCGGCATTCTGGCCGACTACGACGAGGTCGCGCGGCGGACCGACGAGGTGGTGGCCTCGCTGCCGGACCTGGACGCCGCGCACCCGCTGCCGGAGGCACCGTGGTTCCCGCCGAACACGCAGTGGTCGGCACGGCGGGTGTTGTTGCACATCATCGCCGAGACCGCGCAGCACGCCGGCCACGCCGATATCATCCGCGAGGCGCTCGACGGTGCGAAGAGCATGGGCTGAGCGCGGTTATCCACAGATTCGACAGTTGTCCACAGTTGTGGATTACCCACTTGGTTCGCGATTTCAAGATCGATAGGCTTGACGCGGGGCGCCGGTCCCCGGGCAGGGCGGGGGCTGCCTACTTACAGGCGGCGGCACTAAGCTCAGGGGGTGCGGCTGCGGCGGTGTGGGTCAGACGCGGTGTTGGTCGAGGTGGACTCGCTTGATGAGGTTGATGCCGTGCGCACCGCGTTGGCCGGTGCGTCGGAGGCTGGCCGGTTGCCGGATCTGATCGAGCTGGTGCCGGCGGCGCGGACGGTGCTGGCGGCGATGCGGCCTGGTTCCGGTGGTCTGGCGAAGCTGCGCGAGACCCTTGCCGGGGTCGATCTGACGGCTTCGGTTCGGCGCACCCCACGCGAGGTGGAGCTGCCGGTCCACTATGACGGGCCGGACCGGGAACTGGTGGCCAAGACTGCGGGGATCAGCGTCGACGAGGTTGGTGAACTGCACAGCAGCGTCGAGTATTCGGTGGCCTTCTGCGGGTTCGCGCCCGGCTTCGGCTACCTGGTCGGACTACCGGAGTCGCTCTGCCAGCCGCGGCTCGAACGGCCGAGGACGAAGGTGCCGGTCGGGTCGGTGGGCATCGCCGACGAGTTCACCGGCGCCTACCCTCGGTCCTCCCCCGGCGGCTGGCGGTTGATCGGACGGACCGAGGCGGCGCTGTTCGATTCACATCGAGAGCGACCGGCGTTGCTGGCACCGGGCGACATCGTGCGATTCACGGTCGCGACATGAGCGGTCGCGAAATGAACAGCCGCGACATGAGCAGTCGTGAGACGAGCAGTCGCGACATGAACCGTCGTGACATGGGCAGCCGCGAGACGAACGGTCGCGAGACGAACGGTCGTGAAATGAACGGTCGTGAAATGAACGGTCGTGAAATGAGTGCGCGGCGGGCGGTCACGGTGTTGGCGACCGGGCCGCAGACCTTGGTGCAGGATCTTGGCCGGCCGGGATTCGCCCATCTGGGGGTGCCGCCGTCCGGGGCGCTGGACCGGCCCGCGCTGCGGTTGGCGAATCGGCTGGTCGGCAACGCGGAATCCGCCGCAGGGCTGGAGGTTCTGCTCGGCGGGTTGCGCCTACGGGCGGTGGGGTCGTGCATGATCGCGGTCACCGGGCCGAGTACCTCGGTCACTGTGGACGGTCGAGAGCGCGGCACCCACGCGCCGATCCACCTGCCCCCAGGGGCGGAACTGGCGTTGGCCACACCGCACGACGGGTTGCGCAGCTATCTCGCCTTCGGCGGCGGAATCGTGGTGGAAGCGGAGCTGGGCAGCCGGTCGACCGATGTGCTGTCCGGGATCGGGCCGGCCGCGCTACGCGCCGGTGATGTGCTGCCGCTCGGTGAACCGCAGGGGCCGCCGGTCGGGGCGGACCAGTTGGCGGCGGCTGTGGTTCCTGGCGAGCTGACGTTGCCGGTCCTGCTCGGGCCACGCGACGACTGGTTCGCCGACGCGGGAGGCCAACTCGCGCAGGGCCAGTGGCGGGTGTCGCCGGAGAGCAACCGGATCGGAGTTCGACTCACCGGTCCGGCCCTGCGCAGGGCCGAGGACTTCGCCGGGCGTGAGCTGCCCAGCGAGCCGGTGCTCACCGGCGCCATTCAGGTGCCGGCCAACGGGCGGCCGGTGGTGTTCCTCGCCGACCATCCGACCACCGGGGGCTATCCGGTCATCGGCGTCGTACCGACAACGGCGTTGCCGGCGCTGGCGCAGGTCCGACCGGGCACGACGGTGTTGTTGCGAGCCCGGTGACCCAAGGCCTCAAGCCGAGAAAGGCGAGATCAGTACTCGGATTCGTAGAGCGCGCTCAACTCGGCGTGCAGGCTGGTCGAGTCGGGCAGCGCGGCGCCGTCGACGGTGTGCACCCTGGTGATCTTGCGGACCGAGGACGCCAGGAACACGCCGTCCGCGGTGGCCAGCTCGTCGACGTCGACCGACTCGATCTTGACCGACCAGCCTGCGCGCTCGGCGGCGCGGAACAGGCCGGCCTGGGTGGTGCCGGGGAGGATGCCGATGCTCGGCGGCGGGGTGCGCAGGGTGCGGCCCTTGGCCAGGATCAGGTTGGAGGTCGGGCCCTCCAGCACGACGCCGTCGGTCGCGGTGAAGATGACCTCGTCGGCGCCTCGACGGGCGGCTTCCCGGCCCGCGGCCATGTTGATCGCGTAGGACAGCGACTTCGCGCCGAGCAGCAGCCAGGGAGCGCGTTCGGCAAGACCCGTGTCGATGCCGCGTTCCAGGACGATCGCGGCGACACCGTCGCGGCGCTGGTCGCGAACCTTCTGCGCGATGTCCAGGCCGAGGGCGAAACCGGTCGGCGTGCCGTCGCCGCCGTCGATGCCTCGGGTATAGACCAGCTTCAGCGCCATCTCGTCGTCAGCGGAAGCCGCGGTCCAGTTGTCGATGACCTGCGCGACCCTGGCCTCCCAGACCGCGCGGTCGGGCGGCGGCAGTTCGAGCAGGACTGCGGAACGGGCCAGCCGGTTGAGGTGCAGATCGAGTTCGCGGGGCTTGCCACCCACCACGAGCACGGTCTCGAAGATCCCGTCACCACGCATCAACCCGAGGTCGTCAACTCGGATCAGGGGCTGATCGGGGTCGGCCAGGTTTCCGTCCAGGGTCACCAGAACTCGCATGGGTCGAGCGTAGTGCGCGACGGCGATGTCGGCGGTGGTCAGCCGTAGGCCGCCGGCCGGCCGGTCTCGGTCGAGGACGTCCCGGTCGAAGACGAGGACGAGGACGACTTGGTCGAGGACGAGGGTCGCGACCAGCGGTCGATAAGGGGTCGACAGGGGGTCGAGGACGCGGATGGACCGCAACTTCGGCGGTACGCACTACCATCGTGGTGTGGCAGATGCGCAGGGGGCCAGCACGAACACCGGATGGGCCGAACCCGGCGGCGGCACCTCCGATGAGCGGGCACCGCGCACCGCGACGGCGCTGCGCAACACGCTGCACGCGCACGGCATGCGGATGACTCCGCAGCGGCAGCTGGTACTGGACGCGGTTCGTGAGTTGCAACACGCCACTCCGGAGCAGGTCTGCCAGCGGGTGCAGGACACCGCGCCGACGGTCAACATCACCACCGTCTACCGCGCGCTGGACCTGCTTGAGGAGCTGGGCCTGGTCAGGCACACCCATCTCGGGCACGGGGCGCCGACCTATTCCGCCCGCGAGCACGAGCACGTCCACCTGGTCTGTCACCGCTGCGGACAGGTGATCGAGATGCCGACCGAGCGCCTCGAACCGATGGTGCGCAGTGTTCGCCAGGAATGTTCGTTCGTGCTGGACGTCAGCCATCTCGCGCTGTCCGGAACGTGCCGCGGCTGCATGGCGAAGGCGGGATTGTGAGCATTGTGAGCGAGTCGTCCCCATTGCTGGAGATCAAGGGTGCTGTCGCGCCCCAGGAGGACTCACCGGACAACGGGGTGGCCTGGCACTACGGCGACCCGTTCGCCGAGCAGCGCACGGCGACCCGGTCGGTCGCGGTCGTGGACCGCTCGCACCGAGGGATCATCGCGGTGCCGGGCGCGGACCGGCTGGACTGGCTGCATTCGCTGACCTCGCAGCATTTCGCTGCGCTACCGGAACTGGCCGGCACCGAGGCGCTGGTGCTGGACGCGCACGGCCACGTCGAGGACCACCTCGTCGTCGCGCACGAGGGCGGCACGGTGTGGCTGGACACCGAGGCGAACAGGACGGCACCTCTGCTGTCCTATTTGGACTCCATGCGGTTCTGGTCGAAGGTCGAGCCGAGGGATGCCTGCGCGGAGCGGGCGGTGCTGACCGTGCTGGGACCGGACGCGCCGGAACTGCTCGGCCGGCTCGGGCTGCCGACGCCGACCGAGGACTACCAGGTCATTCCGTTCGAGGGTGGGCTGGCGCGGCGGATGCCGTGGCCGGGTCGCAACGCGGTCGACCTGGTCATCGACCGGGCCGCGCTTGTGTCGACCTGGCTGCGGTTGACCGACGCGGGCGCGCGACCGACGGGCAGTTGGGCGTTCGAGGCGCTGCGGGTCGAGGCGCTGCGCGCCCGGCTCGGCATGGACACCGACGAACGGACGATCCCGCACGAGGTCAACTGGATCGAACCGGCGGTGCACCTGAACAAGGGCTGCTACCGGGGTCAGGAAACGGTCGCCAAGGTCAGCAACATCGGTCGGCCGCCGCGCCGGATGGTGCTGCTGCACCTCGACGGATCGCGGGACGCCCTGCCGGAGACCGGTGAACCGGTGTTGCTCGGCGAGCGCGTGGTCGGTCGGGTCGGGTCGGTCGCTCGCCACCATGAGCTGGGCAATGTCGCGTTGGCCGTGTTGAAGCGGTCCGCCCCTGTCGACGCCGAACTGCTGGCCGGTGCGGAGGATCACCTGGTGCAGGCGGCGGTCGACCCGGATTCGGTGCCGAAGGAGGCGGCCGCGCCGGGCCGCGACGCCGTCGAGCGCTTGCGCGGATAGCCGCCGACAACCCCGGCCGGCAACCGCCAAGGGGCAACCGCCAACGGGCGGCCACGAGGGGCAGGGCGAGCCATCCGGGTGACGCGGGCCGCCAGCAGTGGGCCAATAGTGGACGTGCCGGCGAACGGCGAGGGCCGATCGGGCGACGGCGGCTGATCCCGGCGCCGTGGATGGCCGCGATGTGTCAGTATCGCGGCCATGACTGCCGCTACCACCTCACCCGGCACGCTCATCACAGTCGCCCCTACCGGGGCCGAACACGCCAAGGTCGACGTGCCGAACCTGCCCGTCACCCTGGCCGAACTGGTCAGCACCGCCCAGGACTGTGAGCGCGTCGGCGCCACCATGATCCACGTCCACATCCGAGGTGCGGACGCCAAGCCCACGCTGGACATCGGCCTGCTCAAGGACACGGTGGCCGCGCTGCGCGAGAACACCGGTCTGGTCGTGCAGCTGTCCACCGGGGGCGCGGTGACCGATCCGGAGGCCGATCGGCTGCGGGTGCTCGAAGCCCTGCCGGACTCGGCCTCCTGCACGATGGGCACGGTCAACTTCGGCGACGACGTGTTCCTCAACCGCTGGGAGTTCATCGTCGAACTGCACAAGCGGATGCTCGAACGCGAGATCGTGCCGGAGTACGAGATCTTCGACCTCGGCCAGTTGACCTCGCTGCGTCGGCTGCTGGACAACTACGGTCCACCGGCAGGCGGCCAGGTGCATGTCGACCTCGTGATGGGTGTGCCGGGCGGGATGCCGGGCAACGTCGAGACGGTGTCGGCGGCGCTGCGGGACCTCCCGGAGGGCGCGAGCTTCTCTGCGACCGGCGTCGGCAGGGCCAGTTTGCCTGTGATGCTTGCCACACTTGCGGCCGGTGGTCATCTGCGGGTCGGCATGGAGGACACCATCAGCTACGCGAGAGGTGAGCGGGTGCGGGACAACGCCCAACTCGTCGCTCGCGCTGCCGGTCTCGCCCGAATCGCCCAACGTCCTCCCCTGCCGGGTGAGGCTGTGCGCGAACTGTTGGGTGTTCGACCGGCCGTCGGGCATGATGGTTGAGAACCACAACAAATTAGCAACCAGTATTGGCTTGCCCCCGGAATGTGATTCAGGATGGTGTCGTGATCGAGGTCCGTCCTGGCGGGCGCCGTCGTATCGACCGCGTGCTCGACCCGGCGTACATGCAGGGCGTGCAGACCTGCACGCTTGAGGAAGTCCGCGCGCTTCGCGACGAGGCGGCGCAGGAGGAGACCGACCTTTCCTACCTGCGCCGGTTGCTGCACGGCCGGATCGACATCGTGCAGGCCGAGCAGCGCAGACGGGCCGAGGGTGGCTCGACGACCGTGATGGACTCGCTGGCCAGCATTCTGGCGGCCAATGTGGTCGGGCCGGCGACCGGTTCCGGCCGGCACAGCACGCTGGAGCCCTCGCGTGCCGAGGCGCACCGGCGGCATGTCGAGGCGCTGGTGTCGGACGTCGACCTCTCGGATGTCGCGTCGCTGACCGACCGGAAGCTGATCGACGCGCTGGAGACATATCGGGGCGAGGAGTCCTCGGTGTCCAGCAGGCGACGGCAGGTCCAGGTCGTGATGGACAAGCTCAACGACGAGATCGCGCAGCGCTATCGCGGTGGCCGGGCATCGGTGGACGAGCTGCTCGCCGAACAGCGCCAGCCACGCAAGGACCAGTAACCCAGACCCGTAACCCAGACCAGTAGCCCAACAGGCGCCCGAGCGACCCCAGCCGTCCCGAGGCCAAGGCGCCAGCTGGCCTCCCCGAGGCCCCAGACTTTCCCGAAGCCCCAGCCTTCCACGGCGCCAGCTTTCCTCCGGCCGTTGCCGAACAGGGACGTAGCCTCCACATGGCCGCGTCCCTGTTCGGCTTTTGTCCGGTCTGACGAGCCGAGTCAGGCGGTCAGGGCCTCAGTTGAACCGTTCGTGTGCGGCCATTTGGCCCCAGAATTCGCGCAGTTTGTCGTAGTGGGTGGCGATCTCGTCCGGGTGGCCGGCCTCCATGGCATCGACGATCGCGTGCACGTCCTCGGCGGAGCTGTCCGCTTGCAGCTCGTCGAACGGCAGCAGGGCGGCGATGCCGCCGTAGTCCAGTTCGACGGCGGAATGCGGGTGGAAGCGCTCCAGCCAACGGCCGGTGTCGCGCAGTACCGCGGTCGGCCCCTCGTCGCCGAGCGCCTCCTTGGTCACCGCGTGCGCCCGCGCGGTTCTGCGCCGCACATCGGCCATCGCGCCCCGCCAGAAGGCCTCCTGGGGCTGGCCGTCGGTGGCCGGGACGAGCTGCCGCGTTGCCGGGTCGACCAGGGCGAACCAGGGCAGCGGGACGGTCCAGGTCGAGGAGACCATGTGCACGGCGCCCTGGGCTGCGTCCCCCATCACACTGTTGGCGTGGACACGTAGCTGCTCGTCGGTCTGGGTGAACATCGCCTTGCGCAGCACCGAGCCGGTGGTGCTGAGAAAACCGACCAGCGCGGCGGCCGCCCTCGGCCGCAGGTCCAGCGGGCACAGCAGCGGGCCGGGGCCGACCGTCCCGGTGTCACTGGCCGGGACGTCGCCGGGATCGAGCACGAGGACGTCGTGCGGTGCGTTCGGCGAAGGCCGGCCGTCGGGCAGCTCACCAGGCAGCAGACGGGCCGGGCGGGCCAGCTGTGAGCTAAGCCATAGTTCGCGTTCCCGGTCGCCGACAGCCGAACGGTCCAATGGGTTCTTCTCGATTCGCTCCCTCAACTGGCCGATCAACGCAGCGTCAAAAGCTGACAACGGTTCGTATACCCGCAGGTACGCAACGAACGGACGAGGCACGCCGGGCATGGTGCCATGTTGCCCGAAACCGCGGTGCTTCCGGCGACATCACGTCATCCACACCGATGCCACGTCGCACGGAACCCCATCGGCACGGTACGGTAGTTACCAGGAAACAGTTGTCGAGATCTGCGGGGCCGCCGTTCCCTCGGCCGCCCCGCCCTTGTGCGAGGGGGTCGAGCCATGGGGCGCGGCCGGGCGAAGGCCAAGCAAACAAAGGTGGCCCGAGAGCTCAAGTACTCAACTCAGCACACGGACTACGAAGCTCTACAGCGTGAGCTGTCGAGCGGCGGTCAGTCCCCCGCTGGGCGGTCCAGTGATGACCGGTACGACGACTCGGACGATGAGGACGATGACGATCGCCGCTGACGCACCGACGGAATGAATGGTTGGGGGTGACCGCGCGAGCGGTCACCCCCAACCTTCAGCCGCACTGGTGTCCGGCGTCAGTTCGCGCTGACGCCTGGGTCAGCCGGGGGGAAGCACCGTCGGCATACTGTCGTGTCCGGACTGGCGGCATGGACGGGCGGCGGGTACGTGATACCGCCGTCGTCATGCAGCCTGTCGTCCTGTGCATGGCGGTTCGTCCCGTGTGCCGGCCGGGTGGGTCGACGATCACCGGAAACGCATCACCGCGAACGTTCAGTCGTCGACGGAGCGGCCTCTGCCGCGTTTCACATCGCTGCGCCGCCGCTTGGAGGCCAGTCTGCGTTCCACCGAACCCCGGCTCGGCCGGGTCGGTCGGCGGGTCACCGGTGGTGGTCGCAGGGCGGCCCGCAGCAGGGTGGCAAGGCGCTCGCGGGCGGCCTGGCGGTTGGCCAGCTGCGCCCGGTGTTCGCTGGCCGCGACGGTCAGCACGCCGTTGACCAGCCGACCACCGAGCCGGTCCAGTACGCGCGCACGCAACCGCTGCGGGATGGCGGTGGAGCGGGCCACGTCGAAGGACAGTTCGACGCGCGAGTCGGCGGTGTTGACCCCCTGCCCACCGGGACCGGACGAACGGGAGAAACGCTCGTGCAGCTCGGCGGCTGGGATCACCACCGAGGAGATCACCACGAGTTCGTCAGCCACGCCACCAAGGATGCCCGGCCGGGCTGGTCGGGCGAAAGCCGATATTCGGCAGCGCGGGTCAGGGCACAACTTCCAGGCGCGGGTCACGAGCGTGAGGTGAGGCGCGCACAGTTCCGGGGCCTGTGGGGTGAGGCGCGGACGGCTCCGGGGCGGGCCGTCGGCTACGCGGGTTGGCCGGCCGCGTCCGCGATGCTGATGGCCTCCTTGGCGCCGTCGGCAACGGCCTTGCAGCAGAACGCCACCCAGGCACCGACACCCTCGGCCGCGCCACTGGCGAAACCGGCGGCGGCCGCCGGATAGGCCGGGCCGCGACGCAGCAGGGCGACCTCGGGCACCACGAGACCCTTGGGGTCGAGACCGGTCGCGATCAGGGTCAGCCGGGTCGCGGCGCGGGCCACGATGCCGTCGGCCGTGCCGAACGGGGCCAGGGTCAGCAACTCGCCGTGCACGACGGCGGCCAGCACCGGTGCCGGCACGCTGGATTCGGCGACGACAAGGGAGGCCAACAGGTCGAGGCGGGCGGCGACGCCGGGTTCGGGACGTGGGCGGCCGAGGCCGGTGTCGTCGGTGACCAGGTCGGCGGCGGCCAGCACGTGCAGCCGGGCCAGCGCCTGCAACGGGGCGCGGCGCCAGGTACCCAGCAGCGGGCCGATGGCCTCGGCGACGCGCAGGGCGCCGGTGAAGATCGGGTCGCTGACCGAGCCGTCCGCCGGGATCTCCACCCGGCCGCCCTCGATCGCGGCGGAGGCACGGGCGGCCCGCACCGAGGCCTCGGCGGCAGTGGTCGGCCAACCCCGCCGGTTGGCGGGGTGGCGGTGCACCTTGTCCACCGCATCCCGTGCGACGGTCACCGCCTCGGGCACGCCGGGTAGGTCGAGTAGGGCCAGCAGCGGATCGGTCACCGGATGACGGTAACCAGTGCGTATCCGGGGACCGGGGCCAACCCCGACCGGAGCGCCCAAGAGTGCGGTTTCGATAAAGCGAGAGCTACTGAAACCCCTATTTGGCCTGGGCTGTTCGAGTGGCATCACCCTTTCGAGTGATCCGCTTATCGATCGTTGTCGAACGTTGGTCGATGGCGGGGGTTGTTCCGGTTGTGCTGGGTGCGCATCCGGAGTAACTCCTTGGTTGTCCGCTCAACATCTACTGGATCCACCGTTCACCATCTACCTCTAAGACGTCCCGGACAATGCCGTCCGCTCGCCAACCCACCGGGCGACCGGTGGCATGGACGGCTGCGAGAGGAGATCAGGTCATGGCTGATACCCAGACCAGCGCCAACCCAATCGACGTCATCGCCGATCCAGGCCCACTCGGACTTGCCGGCTTCGCAGCGACCACCCTTGTACTGAGTGTCACCAACGCGGGTCTGGTGAATGCCAACGTCGCGTTCGCCGTACTGCCGCTGGCGCTGTTCTACGGTGGGCTCGGCCAATTGCTGGCCGGCATGTGGGAATTCCGCAAGGGCAACACATTCGGCGCGACCGCGTTCTCCACGTACGGCGCTTTCTGGCTTGCCTTCGCCTTCTACAGCTGGTTCTTCGCGGGCAAGATTCCGACCGCGGACGCGGGCCAGGCAACCGGCATGTTCCTGTTGGTGTTCGTCATCGTAACGGGATATCTGAGTGTCGCCGCGATGCGCGTATCGGTCGCGATACTGGCGGTGTTCATCGCGCTGACACTGACCTTCCTGTTCCTGACCATCGGAGCGTTCGCGACTTCCGACGCCATGAACCACATCGGCGGCTGGATCGGCATCGTCACCGCGTTGCTGGCGTTTTACGCGTCCTCCGCGGGGGTCACCAACGCCACCTGGAAGCGCACGGTGCTGCCGGTGTTCCCGCTCGCTCCGACTACGGCCATCGCACGCTGAGTCGCTACTGAGCGTCCCTGCTGAGTGCGACTACCAGGGCCGCCCCGCCAAACGTCGGCGGGGGCGGCCCTGGTAGTTACCTGGTACGTACCAGAACGGGACAAACACCAAAATGGTCTGGACCTTTGTCGGGTACAGGACTGTCGAACGGGCACCGATCGCACTACGGTCAAGGCAGCCGCGGCAGACCGCCATCCAGGTCCAGCGGTCGGAAGCCAGCATTCAGGAGGTCTTGCACCATGACCGAGTCGTCGGGCCAGGGTCCTACCCTGGACAACCTGCTCACCGAGAGCAGGACGTTCCCGCCGAGCGCGGAGTTCGCCGCACAGGCAAATGCCACGTCGGCTATGTATGACGAAGCCAGCGCCGACCGCGAGGCGTTCTGGGCGAAGCAGGCCGAGTACCTGTATTGGGAAACCAAGTGGTCTCAGGTGCTCGACTGGTCGGACACGCCGTTCGCCAAGTGGTTCGTCGGCGGCAAGCTCAACGTCGCCTACAACGCGGTGGACCGGCATGTCGACGCCGGCAACGGCGACCGGGTGGCCTTCCACTGGGAGGGTGAACCGGGCGACACCCGCACCGTCACCTACGCCGACCTCAAGCGGGAGATCAGCAAGGCGGCCAACGCGCTGACCTCACTGGGCCTCGTCGCCGGCGACCGGGTCGCGATCTACATGCCGATGATCCCGGAGACCGTGGTCGCGATCCTGGCGTGTGCGCGGCTGGGCCTGACCCACAGCGTGGTCTTCGGCGGGTTCTCCGCCGCCGCCCTGCGCGCCAGGATCGACGACGCCCAGGCCAAGCTGGTGATCACCGCCGACGGCCAGAACCGGCGGGGCAAGGCACTACCGCTCAAGGACGCCGTCGACGAGGCGGTCGCCGAGACGCCGAGCATCGAGCACGTGCTGGTGGTGCGGCGCACCAAGGGCGAGGTGGCCTGGCAGGAGGGCCGCGACCTGTGGTGGCACGAGCTGGTGGACGGTCAGTCCGATGAGCACACTCCGGAGGCCTTCGACGCCGAGCACCCGCTGTTCATCCTCTACACCTCCGGCACGACCGGTAAGCCCAAGGGCATCCTGCACACCACCGGTGGCTACCTGACCCAGGCCGCCTACACGCACCGCAACGTCTTCGACATCAAGCCGGAGACCGACACCTACTGGTGCGCGGCGGATGTCGGCTGGGTGACCGGGCACAGCTACATCGTCTACGGCCCGTTGGCCAACGGTGCCACCTCGGTGCTCTACGAGGGCACCCCGGACACCCCGAACCAGGGCCGCTGGTGGGACATCGTCGAGAAGTACAAGGTGTCCATTCTGTACACGGCGCCGACCACGATCCGCACCTTCATGAAGTGGGGCTCCGACGTCCCGGCCGGCCACGACCTGTCCACGCTGCGCCTGCTCGGCAGTGTCGGCGAGCCGATCAACCCGGAAGCGTGGATGTGGTACCGCGAGCACATCGGCGGCAACAACGCGCCGATCGTGGACACCTGGTGGCAGACCGAGACCGGCGGCATCATGATCTCCCCGCTGCCCGGCGTCACCTCGACCAAGCCCGGCTCCGCGCAGCGCCCGCTGCCCGGTATGTCGGCGAAGATCGTCGACGACGCCGGCAACGACGTGCCGCACGGCGGCGGCGGTTATCTGGTGCTCGACGCACCGTGGCCGGGCATGCTGCGCGGCATCTGGGGCGACAACGAGCGGTACAGGGAGACCTACTGGTCGCGTTTTGCCGACCGCGGTTACTACTTCGCCGGTGACGGCGCCAAGTACGACAGCGACGGCGACATGTGGCTGCTGGGCCGGGTGGACGACGTGATGAACGTGTCCGGTCACCGGATCTCCACGACCGAGGTGGAATCCGCGCTGGTCAGTCACCCGACGGTGGCCGAGGCGGCCGTGGTCGGCGCCAGTGACGCGACGACCGGTCAGGGCATCGTGGCGTTCGTGATCCTGCGCGGCAACGTGGCGCAGGACCAGGCAAAGGGCGAGGAGGCCATCCAGGCCCTGCGCAACCACGTGTCGAAGGAGATCGGCCCGATCGCCAAGCCCCGGCAGATCATGGTCGTTCCCGAACTGCCCAAGACCCGGTCCGGCAAGATCATGCGGCGCCTGCTGCGCGATGTCGCGGAGAACCGCGCGATCGGCGACGTGACCACGCTGGCCGACTCCTCGGTGATGGACCTGATCAGCGACGGTCTGCAGAAGGGCACCGCAGGCGAGGACTGATCCTCGCGCTCGTGGCAGGACGATGACGCGGCAATGACACGGCACGACACGACGATGGCCGGCGGACCCCTCAACCGTCGGCCATCGTCGCGTCCCCCTGTGGTGAACGATCTCGTGACTACCGATAGGTCCCCGGAACCAGCCGGTAGCCCGCGTTGAGGCTCCCCGGTGGTGAGTCGACCGGGGCCAGCGCGTCCACCGGGCTGATGTTCTCCGTCGAGACGACCGAGAAGTCGGAGAGGTCGACCGTCGGCGCGGACAACGTGCCAGGCGCGACGCCCTGCTGCACCCAGTCGAACATCGCCTGTAGGAAGTCGGCGATGTTGACGGTGCTGTAGTCCGGGCTGAACAGGCAGTGGAACGCGCCGGGGACCAGGTAGAGCCGGGAAAACTGTTGGCTGGCCTGATAACCGCCCACGGTGCGTTCCATCGCCGCGTAATAGTCCACTGTGGAGAACGGCGTGATGAGCTGGTCGGACCAACCGTGGTACATGATCAGTTTTCCGCCGTGTGCGGCGAACGCGCGCAGGTCCGGGTTGTCCGCGTTGTAGATGGCGTTGCCGAGAACGTTCAGCCGGGCAAGCTCGGCATCGGTGAATTTGAGGTCCGCCAAGGTGAAGTTGGCCGGTGGGTTCGGCTCGAAGGCCATGTACTTCAGGTAGTTCATGGTAATCGTGGCCGCCGGTGAGTCACCGGGCGCCGCGGTGTCGGCGGCCGGTTCCACGAAGTTGTCGGCCCAGCCCAGCTCCGAACCGTAGGGCTGCCCGCCGCCGATCATGCTGCGGCCGTGCTCGTCGGTCGGCCCCTGGTAGAAGGCGCGGACGGCGTCGACCTGGGCCGGGGTGAGGCAGTTCGCGGTGTCCGTGCCGGCCGGGCACTGGATCGAGGCCGGGTCGAAGTCGCACAGTCGAGGATCGGGGATGACGCCGGCACTGTCGGCGCAGGCCGTCATGACGGCCGCGTGCAGGGCCGGGAGCTTCTCGGCGGTGAGAACCTGGTGTCCGGTGGCGTCGGTGTTGTGGTCGACCATCCACGCGGTGAACAACTCGACCGCGGTCATGTTGCTGACCGGTGCGCCGGCGATGATGCCGTTGAAGTCGTCCGGGTAGTTCTCGGCGAGCACCATGGCTTCCCGGCCACCGGTCGAGCAGCCGTCGAAGTAGGAATACGTCGGCGGCCGGCCGTAGTAGCGGGCGATCACGGCCTTCGCGACCTGGGCGAGGCTGTGCTCGGAGGTGCGGCCGAAGACGACGCGGGCGGTGAGGTCGTTCTCCGCCCAGGAACCGTCGACGAGACTGTCGCTGGTGTGGCCCTCGTCATCGGAGCCGACGGCGAGCAACCCGTTGTCGGCCGCCACGCAGGTGTAACCGCCGATCGGCACGGCCGAGGTGGTCACCTGGCCGCAGTAGTCGGCGCACCCCTCCTGGACGTACTGCCCCTGCCAGCCGGCCGGCGGCAGCTTGAGTTCGAAGTGCGTCTCGCCGGCGATGATCCCCTTGATGTCGCAGAGGTTGAGTGGCTGGCCGGTGGACGTGTCGGTGATCAGCGCGGCCGAGGTGATCGTGCTCGGCGCGGCCGGCACGCCGCGAAAGTTCATCGCCGCCACCGCCGAACAACTCACCACCGGCGTGATCGCCGCCGCCGTTGTGGTCCTGGCTGTCGTGTTTCCGGTTGTCGTGTTTCCGGTTGTCGCCTCGACCGGACTCGCGAGTGCGATGCCGAGCACCAGCGCGACCCCGAGGGCCAGCCCGCCGATCCGAGTTGATGTGCGCATTGCGCTTCTCCCCATCGATTCTGCCGAGTTCCGCACGGAGAATCGTCGAACAGCGCGGTGGTTGCGCCAATCCACGTAGCTGCCGAGAAGGGGTGGGGCTAGGCCCCCCTGCGAACCGATCGGTGCCGTTGCGGCATCGGTTGCCGGGAGCCGGTCGGTCGGCGACCGACTACCGTACGGCCATGGCCCAGCGTGTGCCGCCGACCGGCGGCGAGAAGGAAAGCCTGCAGGTCAGTCTCGATCGTCATCGGGACGTGGTGCTGTGGAAGGTCTCCGGTCTCGACGACGAGCAGTTGCGCAGGCCGATGACGCCGTCGGGGACGAGCCTCATCGGGCTGGTCAAGCATCTGGCCTCGGTCGAGTTCGGCTGGTTCCGCACGACCTTCGGCCGGCCGTCGGAAGAGATCGACGACACCGACGACCCGGACTGCGACATGCGGGCGGCGCCGGGCGAGTCGACCGAGGACATCCTCGCCTACTACGCGCGTGCACGGGTCGCCGCGGACGCGACGGTCGCGGAGCTTGACCTGGCCGACCTCGGCATCTCCTGGCAGGGCGACCGGGTGTCGCTGCGGTGGGTACTGATCCACATGATCGAGGAGACCGCACGGCACGTCGGACATCTGGACATCCTGCGGGAACTCGTCGACGGCCAGACCGGCGACCACCAGTGGGACTAGTCATCGACGGCGCGGACGTCGACCGGTCGAAAGGTCGACGCTGATCGGCCAAGGTCGACACTGATCGACACTGATCGACTCGGATCGGCACTGACCGGCGCTGATCTGCTCCAGATCGGCGCCGGCCAATCGCAGCGGACTCGGCTCGGTGACGGGTGGCTATGATCCCGGCACTGTGAGCACCGTGGCTCTGTGCGCACCGGGCCCGACGAACACGGGACCCCGGCATTGCGCAACACGGCGGGCGCAAAGGCGCGCCCACTGTGACAGATGTCGAACAGGTGTTCTAGCATGTGCCGACCCGCTTTGGGCCGCACGAGCGATCGATCCGATCTGACAGGGAGCGCAGTGGACACCGCAACGAAGTCGGATTCATTGACCGAGCAGGAAACCAGCCCCGAAGCGGCGGTCGAGACCGCCGCGACCCCGAAGAACGGCGCGGTGAACGGGGTCGCCAGCACCGAGACGACCGGGGCCCCCGCCTCCAACGATGAGTCCGCGGCCGACGAGCAGCCCAAGCGTGGTCGGCCGCGCAAGCAGAGCACCGCGCGCAAGACCCGCACCATCGAGCTGACCCTCACCGTCACCGGCACCGCCGAAGGCGAGTGGCAGGCGGAGCTGACGCACGGCGGCAAGCGCGTCGTGCAGGGCCTCGCCGTGTCCGCGGCCGCGGTGTCCAGGGCGGCCAAGGAGCTGCACCCGGACATCTCCGGCAACATCGACACGGTGATCACCGCCGCGCGCGAGGCGCACCAGCAGCGGATGGCCGAGCTGGAAGCCGAGATGGAGAAGGTCAAGCAGGCCCTCGCGGAACTCGAGGACTGAGGCGAGACCGAGGCGAGGACCGACCGGTCGGGCGAGTAACCGCCGACCGGCCTACCAGCCAGGTTCTACCATCGGGCCGGCCGTCGACGAGTTGATCGTCGGCGGCCGGCCCGATTTTCGTGATCGGATACTCACGTATCGACGTGGCTGGAAAGCCACCGCGCACGGCTCGTGGCACGATGATGCGCGTGACCAGCTCCCAACCTCCCGGCAGCGGCAGCCACAACGGTGGCGGGCTGCCCCCCGTCGCGTCCATTCCGCTGACCGAGGATCGACCCTCCGGCAACGTCGGTGAGCAGTCGATCGGCTCGCTGGTCAAGGACGCGACCGCGCATCTGTCCACCCTGCTGCGAGCCGAGATCGAACTGGCCAAGCTGGAGATCACCGGCGAGGTGAAGAAGGGTCTCAAGGGCAGCGTCTTCTTTCTCGTCGCCCTGACTCTGCTGCTGTTGCTGATGCCGTTCCTGCTGGTCACCATCGCGCTGGTGATCTCGATCTGGCTGCCGCAGTGGGCCGGCTTCGGCATCGTCACCTTCGTCATGCTGCTCGGCGCCGCCCTCCTCGGCCTGATGGGTTACCGCAAGGTGCGCAAGATCAGAGCACCGCAGCAAACCATCGACACGATGCGGGGCACCGCGCAGGCGCTGAGGCATCGCGGTGGGTCCACCGCCGAGATCAGCGACTGAGGGCGTCGGCATTTCCAGCAGCGTCACGGTGTCGCCGGCCCCCGATCCCTCGACCGTGCGCATTCCCGGCGCGTGGACGCATCGGGACGTGTCGGCCAACGGCATCCGGTTGCACGTCGCCGAGGCGGGCAGCGGACCGCTGGTACTGCTGCTGCACGGCTTCCCGGAGTTCTGGTGGACCTGGCGTGCCCAGCTGGCCGCGTTGAGCGCGGCAGGCTATCGAGCGGTCGCCGTTGACCTGCGCGGCTACGGCGATTCGGACAAGCCACCGCGCGGTTACGACGGCTGGACGCTGGCCGGGGACGTCGCCGGTCTGATCAAGGCCCTCGGCGAGCGGCACGCGCATCTGGTCGGCCATGCCTGGGGTGGGCTGATCGGCTGGACGGTCGCGACCCTGCACCCCCGGCTGGTCCGCTCGTTCACCGCGGTATCCGCGCCGCATCCGCTCGCGCTGCGCAGGGAGATCCGGCGCAGCGCCCTGCGCAGCACGGACAGTCAGGCCCGCGCCTTCCACCAGATCTTCGGCGCCCAGCTGCCGATCTTCCCCGAGCGGGAACTCGTTGCCGACGGCGCGGTGGCCGTCGAGAAACTGCTGCGGCGCCTTTCCGGTCCGCAGTGGACGAATCAGGACTCCTTCGCGGAGGCGGTGGCGATGGACCGGGCGGCCATGCTCGTGCCCGGTGTCGCACACAGTGCGCTGGAGTACTTCCGCTGGGCGGTGCGCTCGCAGCTGCGTGGTGACGGTCGGCGCTTCGCCCAGGAGATGGACCAGCGGCTGGCCATGCCGGTACTGCAACTGCACGGCGCACTCGACCCGTACCTGTTGGAACCGACCGCGCTGGCCTCCCGGCCCTGGCTCGGACCGCACCCGGTCTACCGGCGGTGCGCCGACCTCGGCCACTTCCCGCACCAGGAATCACCGGAGCTGGTCAACAAGATCCTGGTCGAGTTCCTTGCCGGACTGGACTGATCGGACCGGATTGGCCGGACTCGACTGACCGGCCGAACTGGACCGATCGAACCGGACTGACCAGACCGGACTGATCAGCAGACCCGGCCGGGCTCCTCCGTACGTCGGTGCGAGGGCTCAGCTGGCGCACTGGTCGGTGGAGACCGGGACAGTCAGCGAACTGACGTCCGGCAGCTTCTCCTCGACCTGGCGGGCGGTCAGCGCGAACCCGGTCTCCGAATCGTCGACGGCCGCGCCGAAGACCACCCCGATCACGTTGCCGTTCGGCTCGATCAGCGGACCACCGGAGTTGCCGCTGCGCACCTGCGCGTAGATCTCGTACACGTCGCGGTGCACGGTCTGGTCGTCGTAGATGTTCGGGCCGGGCAGGTTGATCTCGTCGCGGATGCGTGCCGCCGAGGCGGTGTAGGGGCCGTCGAGCGGATAGCCGAGCACGATCGCGTCCTGGCCCTGCGGCGCCGGGTTCTGGTCGAACTGCAACGGTGGCGCGGTCAGGTCCGGCACGTCGAGCACGGCGATATCGGTGTCGTAGTCGTAGTAGACGACGCGCGCGTCCAGCTCGCCCGGCCCGACCACCACATTGACCTGGTCGGTGCCGGCGACCACATGCGCGTTGGTCAGCACGCGGTGCGGCGCGATCACGAAGCCACTGCCCTCCAGTGCCCTGGAACACTGCGGAGCCTGGGACTTGATCTTCACGATGCTCGGCCGGACCTCCTGCACGATCGCGCTGGTCTGCAGCGCTGTGTTCGGCGGCGACACGTCGTTGGCCGGGGTCTGGGTGAACGGGTTGAGCACCACCGGCAGGCCGGGCACGTTGAACAGGTTGCGCAGCCCGATCGGCAGCGCCTGCACCGAGGCGGGCATCACCGAGTTGACCGCACTGAGCACCCGCGAACCGGAAATCGCCGACTCGAGGCCGGGCAGTCCGTTGAACACGGTGAGCGGCACCGCGACCATCCAGGCCACCACGAACACGACGAGGCCCTGCACGATCGAGCCGAGCACATTGTCCACTCCGGCCAGTCGCGGATTGCGGATCCGCCGTTTGATCGACCGGCCGAGCCAGACGCCGAGTGCCTCACCGAGCACGATCAACAGGATCAGGATGATCGCGGTGAACACGAACTTGGTCACCGGGCTGGTGAAGTTGTGCACCAGCACCGGGATCAGCTTCTCGCCGACGACGAGGCCGATCAGCATGCACAGCACCGCGGGTACCGCGACCACCGCGCCCTGGCGGGCACCGGCCACCGCCGCGCACACAGCGGCCAGCACAACAACCAGGTCGACCCAGTTCACGCCTTCATACCTCCGCGATTGCCGGCGGCACAGTACCGTCGGCCTGCGCAGTTGCCTCGGTTACCCCACTGCCGTCCTCGGCAGGCGGGCGTTGCTGTCCGACCAGTTGCCAGGCCGTGTCGAGATCTTGGATGTTCGTGGCGTCCCACGGCCGGTCCCAGCCACCGATGGACAACAGCACGGTGAGCAGGCTGGCCGTGAATCCCCAGATCAGCATGCCTGGTACCAGGTATGCCGGAGATATGTAACCGGAAGGATGCCGCACCTGTAGCCGATTGGCCGGATCGACGAGATGCGCGATCGGCACCCTGGCCACCGCGGCGGTCTCGGCGATGTCGACGACCCGCACCGCGCTGGGCTCCTGCCAGTAGGCGAGCACCGGGGTCACGTCGAAACCGGAGACCGGCACGTAGACCTTGGGTAACAGGGCCAGCGGCCGGACCCCGGCCGGGACGAGGCCGACCTCCTCGGCGGCCTCGCGCAACGCGGTGCCGACCGGGCCGCCGTCATCCTCCTCGGCACTGCCACCGGGGAAGGCGACCTGGCCGGGATGCGAACCGAGACTGTCCGACCGACGCAGCAGCAGCACGTCCGGCCCGTTCTCGTCCTCCGCGAACAGCATCAGCACAGCGGCCTGTCTGGCGTTGTCGGCGAGCCTGCTGAGCCTGCGGAACACCGTGGGATCCAGCTCGGCGGTCGCCGCGACCAGCTGGGCCATCCAGCTCGGCAGGTCGTCGGTGTCCGCACCGGGCAGCGGACCGTGCGCGAGGCGGGACGGAGAGCCCTGGTCGGCGTCGGGGTCGGGGCCCTGGTCGCGCTCGTCGGCGTGCTCGCTGATGATCACTGCCCTCCCAGGTACTGGCCGACGGCCTTGCGCACCTCGTCGACGGTGGTGAACACCCGCAGGGAGTCGATCAGCGTCGCGGTGCCGTCCGGGCGGACCAGATAGGAGGCGGGCAGACCGACCGGGAGCTTGAGCGCCTTGCTCGCCGAACCGTTCGCGTCGACCACCGTGGGCAGGTGCACCCCGAGGCCGGCGAGGGTCTGCAGGCCGTCGGCCTCCGGGCTCTGCACCATCAGCGTGAGCACCTTGACCGCGCCGGGCGTCGAGACGTACTGGGCGAGCACGGGCAGTTCGGTCCGGCAGGCCGGGCACCAGAAGGCCCAGACGTTGACCAGCGTCGGGCCACCCGCGACGACACTGCCGAAGTCGACGGTGCGGCCGTTGGCCGCGCAGCTCACGGTCGCCCTGGCCAGCTGCGAGTTCGCGGCCGATGCGGTCGGGGTCGCCTGCGGGCAGGCGGCCAGGTCGGCCGTGGCGCGCACGGCGGCGAGGTTCGGCGCGGGCAGCGGAATGGACGCCTGCGAGGTGGGGCCGCTGCCGCGCGGCCAGACGGCCACCGCGACGGCGACGAGCACCACGGCGAGGACCGTGATCCACCGCGCCCGAACCCCGAACTGAAACCCGGTCCGAGGTAGCGCGGGCCCGCTGCCGTTGGCCGGACCTCCCTCGGCCCCACCCTGGTCGGCGCGGCTTTCTCCGGGCCCGTTCACCTCGGTCATCCGGTGGCCTTTTTCGCCGGATTCGCCTTCTTGTTGTTCGCGGCCTTGCCGTCAGCAGCTTTGCTGGCCACGGCTTTGCTGTTCGCGGCCTTGCCGTCAGCGGTCTTGCTGGCCACGGCTTTGCTGTTCGCGGCCTTGCCGTCAGCGGCCTTGCTGGCCACGGCTTTGCTGTTCGCGGCCTTGCCGTCAGCGGCCTTGCTGGCCACGGCTTTGCTGTTCGCGGCCTTGCCGTCAGCGGCCTTGCTGGTCAGGGCTTTGTTGTTCGCGGGCTTTTTGCTCACCACTGCCGCTTTCGCCGGGTTGGCCACGGTTGCCGGCTTCTTCACCTTCGGCAGGCCGGTGCGCTGCGCGAGAGCGAGCAGGTACTCGGCCTCCTCGCCCTTGACCAGTGGCGCCGCCAGCTCGGCCTCGACAGGGCCGAGGCCGAAGGACGGGCAGTCCTTGGCCAGCAGGCAGGCCCCGCAGGCCGGTCGGCGGGCGTGGCAGACCCGGCGGCCGTGGAAGATCACCCGGTGCGAGAGCACCGTCCACTCCTTGCGCGGGACCAGCGCGCCGATCGCGTGCTCGACCTTGACCGGGTCTTCCTCCTCGGTCCAGCCCCAGCGCCGCACCAGCCTGCCGAAATGAGTGTCCACAGTGATCCCCGGCACGCCGAAGGCGTCGCCGAGGACGACATTCGCGGTCTTGCGGCCGACCCCCGGCAAGGTCACCAGGTCCTCAAGCCGACCAGGTACCGCACCGTCGAACCGCTCGACGAGTGCGGCGCCGAGGCCGATCAGCGAGGTCGCCTTGTTCCGGAAGAACCCGGTCGGCCTGATCATCTCCTCCAGCTCGACGCGGTTGGCACCGGCGTAGTCGGCGGCGCTTCGACAGCGGGCGAACAAGGCCGGGGTGGTCTGGTTGACCCGCACGTCGGTGCACTGCGCGGACAGCACGACGGCGACGATCAGCTCCAGCGGAGTGGTGAAGTCGAGTTCGCAGTGCGCGCCCGGATAGCCCTCGGCCAGTGCACGGGTGATCCGGCGGACCCGCCGGGTCAGGCCGAGCTGGGTCTCACCGGTCGACGCCGGCTGGGTCGAGGCACGTTGAGTGGGGGTCGCGGACGGCACCCATCCAGCGTACGGGCGGCGGAGGCGACGCGGGTGGGTACCCGAACCAGGTCAGTCGTGTGCGATGGGTGGCGCGGTTACCCCGATCGAGCGGCGCGCCTGCCGATGAGGGAGAATGACCTCACCATGAGTCCCTGGTTCATTGTCATCATCCCCCTCGTGATCATGCTTTTTGCTCTGTTCATGGAGCGGGTTGAGGCGCGACTGAAGAACCTGGCCATCCGGGAGACCGAGGTCGAGGAGTTTCTTGAGCAGGCCCAGCCGGATGAGGTGCAGGCGCTCTACGGCCATGGCATCGGCAGGGCGCTGGAGCTGTTCCGGTTGCGCAGGCTCGGCGGCCGGGCCGGTCGGACCAGGCCGAGAAGGCCGAGGGTCCGCAGCTGAGACCTTCACCGCGATATCCACGGCGAGGTCGGCCGCGCGGTCGGCGATGGCTTCCACAGCTCGGACACCAGCCAGGATAAGCGCGACCAATCACGGCGCTGGCGCACACCGCGAGCCTCGACCGACAAGGCGCCGCGCGCGACACATGCCGATAATCACCGCGTAATCTCGCCGAAGAGCTAGGGTGCGACCCACGTTGGTCGCCTCCCCGGCGTTTCGGCCGGCAGGCACGGACCGGGTAGACGTGTCAGGCTCTAAACTGCACGCAAAGATCGGCGGCCAGCGTTACCGGCCGCCGGCGGACGGCGGCCGTCCAGGTCGCCGTCGTTGACAGGAGGGACGGACGTGGAGGAGACGCTGGCCCGCGCGGGCATCTTCCAAGGAGTGGAGCCCGGCGCCGCCGAAGCGCTGGTCCAGTCTTTGAATGCGATTGATTTTCCCCGTGGTCACGTGATCTTCGCCGAGGGCGAGCCCGGCGACCGGCTCTACATCATCCAGTCCGGCAAGGTGAAGCTCGGCCGCAAGTCTCCGGACGGCCGGGAGAACCTGCTGTGGATCGCCGGTCCCTCGGACATGTTCGGCGAACTCTCGATCTTCGATCCCGGACCGCGCACCTCGACCGCGACCACGGTGACCGAGGTGCGAGCAGTCAGCATGGACCGGCCCGCGCTGCGCGAATGGATCACCAAGCGACCGGAGATCGCCGAGCAGCTGCTCCGCGCGGTCGCCCGCCGGTTGCGACGCACCAACAACATGCTCTCCGAGCAGATCTTCACCGACGTGCCCGGCCGGGTGGCCAGAGCGCTGCTGCAGTTCGCCCAGCGCTTCGGCAGCCAGGAAGCCGGTCTGCTGCGGGTCACCCACGACCTCACTCAGGAGGAGATCGCCCAGCTCGTCGGCGCCTCCCGAGAGACGGTGAACAAGGCCTTGGCCGACTTCGCGCATCGTGGCTGGCTGCGGTTGGAGGGCAAGAGCGTGCTGATCCTCGACCCCGAGCGATTGGCGCGCCGCGCTCGCTGATCCTCCTCCGTCGGCCGCACGTGCTGCGGTCGGCGGCGCTCGATCAGAGCGACGAGGCTTGATCAGAGAAAATTTCAGATCGCGGATACAGCAAGGGCCGGGAGTGGGTGTGACACTCCCGGCCCTTGCTATTCGCGCGGATCAATCCCCGAAACTCCGCGCTGGCCACCTCCTGGGCAAAGGCCCCGAACCTGTAATCCCGGAGGAAGTCATTCAGTTGTCCCCCTCGGCCCGGAACGGGCCGATCACCAGAGGAGGAATACCGCGGTGACCGCGAGTACGAGGAGCGGGATCGCCGCCGCTACCAGCGCTACCCAGCTGCTGACCTGTTCCCGTACCTGACGCTCCGCAAGAGTCACCATCGCACACGACCTCCCCTGTGGTTCAAGCCCTTTCACTCTGAAGGACTCCGAACCGGGCGGGACGTTGCGCCAATTCACCCAACAATCCATGTCTCGTTATTGAATCGAGACCATGGTCCGCACATTGCAATTCGCAGCCGAGGAATCCCGCGCTGATTCGACTGGTGCTCAGCGCCGGCTCGGTGGCCGACTCAGTGCCGGATGAAGATCGGATTGGTCAGCGCGACCATCGTGTCCACAGTGGTCTCGGTCGGTGCCGGCCTGCGCAGCTCCAGCCGGACCCAGTCGGTGTAACGCGGCAGGGCCTGCCAGCGCAGCCGCGCGGACCCGGAGTCGGCCACCGGCTGCTCGTACCGGGAGCCGAGTTGGGTGCACAAGCTGACCACCGTCCCCGGCGCGCCGTCGACGGTGACCTCGACGCCGATCGGAGTGCCGGCGCCGGCATGCAGCGTGTCGCCGATACCGACCCGGTGGATCCCGTCGGTCGCGCTCAGGCCTACGTGGACGGTCGAGGACTCGGCGATCCAGTTGTGGCCCGCGCGCAGCCCGGCCATCAGCGCGTCGGCGGACAGGTCCTCGGCGAGTACCACATTGTGCGGATGGCCGACCCGATCGCGCGGGGTGTGCGAGTCGGAGTCGCCGACGGCGGGAATCCAGCGGCCGGCGCGCAGCAGCCCGTCCCAGTGGATCACCGCGGCCTGGTCGTCGAGGCCCCACGGCCCGTTCCAGATCTCGATGAGGTCGACCTGCTGGTAGTCGAAGGTCCAGGTGCAGCCGAAGCAGTCGGCGAACGGGTGCGCGGCGACGACGAGGCCGCCGAGGCCGTGCACCTCCTCGACGAACCGGGGGAAGTCGGCGTCGCGGTAGCGCCAGTCGATCCAGTGCCCGGCGGGCAGGTTCAGTGCCGGCCAGTGCCCGGCGCGGGTGGTCACCTCCTCGCCGTTGACGATCAGCAGGTCCTCGACCGCGACGTCGCCCCAGCGCAGCGCGGCGCTGCTGGAGTTGTGTTCGGTCGAGACGATGAAGTCAAGGCCTGCCGCACGGGCGTCGGCGACCAGTTCGGCCTGGCTGCGTTTGCCGTCGGAGTAGACGGTGTGCAGATGACAGTCGCCGCGATACTCGGCCCGACCGCGTGTGCGGGCCGGCGCGGTCCTCGGGGCCGGGTTCGGCGCGGCGGCCTCGCCGTGGGCGCCAAAGGTGATCTCGACCTCGACCTGGTAGGTGAGGCCCTGCGGCGCGACCGTGTACGGGCCGAGCAGCAGCTGCCAGGTGCCGGGTTCGATCGGCCCCGGCAGGTAGCCGGGGGTCGCGTCAGCGGCGCTGAGCCGAAACGACCGGCGCGCTCCCCCTGACCAGCCGCGGAACCCGCGCTGGTTGCCCAGCTCGTGACCGGCCGGCCCGAAGATGCCGATGTCGCAGGCGTTGCCCGGCAGGCCGGCGGGCGGGGTCGGGGTGTCGTAGTCGTAGCTGACCGCGAGTTCGGCGACCCCGACCGGGATCTCGATGGGCAGGTAGCACCAGTCGACGGCGTCCGGCTCGATACGACCGGTGATCGCCGCGCGGACGGTGCCGGTCGCCGGGTCGGACGCGGTCTGGTCAGCTGCCGCTGGATCCGGTGCGGTGGGGCCAGGTGCCACCGGGTCGGGCGCGGTCGTCGAGTCAGGTGCGATCGTCGGGTCGGGTGCGGTGAACTCGATGCCGGGCAGGGTGCTCTGGTCGGACACGGTCGGGTCCCTCCACGTTCGCGGGTCGGTCTCCGCTGGTCGGGCGGTTGGCGGGCGGCCGGTCGGGGTGACCATCGGCTGTCGCTGGTGGGCGGAATTGTCGGATGCCGAGGCTAACGTGCGCCGGCATGGAGCTTCCTGCCTTTTCCGCCGGCCGCGCCGAGCTGGCGAACGCGGTGCACGACGTCGCCCGGTTCCTGCCGACGCGCACGGTGGACCCGGTGCTGACCGGCGTGCTGGTGACCGCGAGCGCCGACGGTCTTGTGCTCGCCGGGACGGACCGGGAGCGCGCGGTGCGGCTGTCCTGCCCGACGACCGTGCACACCGACGGCACGGTGCTGGTGCCTGGCCGGCCGTTGGCCGAGACGCTGCGGGCGCTGGCGGACGCCGAGGTTCGGGTCGCGGTGGAGGGTTCGCGGCTGGCGATCCGCACCTCGCGGGCCCGGTTCGCGTTACCGCTGCTCGATGTCGACGTGCACCCCGGCGTCGCGCCGCCGCCCCCGCTGGCCGGCTGGGTCGCAGGTGCGCTCGCGCTGCCCGCGTTCACCTCGGTCGCCGGTGCCGCATCGAAGGACGACGCCCTGCCGCTGTTCACCGGTGTGCGGATCCGTGCGCACACCGACAGTCTGCGGTTGATCGCCACCGACCGGTACCGGATGGCGCTGGCCGAACTCCCCTGGCGTCGCGCCGAGGGTGCCGGTGAGCTGGATGTCCTGGTACCGGCCGGGCTGCTCACCGAGATCGTCCGGCAGGCGGCGGGCGCCCCGGAGATCGCGCTGCACGCCGATGTCGACCGGGCCGCCGTCGCCTGGGGTGACCGGGTGGTCAGCACGGCGCTGCTGGCGACCCCGTTCCCGGACGAGAACCGCTATCTCGGCCGGACCGGCGACGCGAGCGTCGAACTGGCGCCCGCTGAACTGGCCGGCGCGGTGCATCGGGTCGGCCTCTACGCGGGTGGGCGCGGCGCGGTGACCGTGGATCTTGCCGACGGCGAGGTGCGGGTGCGGACCGACAGCGCCGAACTCGGCGAGGCGGAGGAGTCGGTCAAGGCGAGCGTCACCGGGCGGCTGAGCCAGACCTACCGGGTGCGGTACCTGCTCGACGCGCTGCGGGCGTTCGGTGGTGAGCAGGTTCGGCTGGACATCAGGTCCGGGATGAAATCGACCGTGTTCAGCGCGGACGAGCCGGACGGGACCATGCTCCGCTACCTCGTGATGCCGATCCTGCCCTCGGGCCGTTAGCCGTTGGGGGGTGTTGTCAGTCGCGCAGGTAGTCGAGTTGGGCGCGGACGGACAGCTCGGCGGCCGGCCAGAGGACCTTGTCGACGTCGACGTAGACCAGTTCGACGACCTGGCGGGCAGTCGCCTCGGGACCGAGGGTGGCCAGCGCGGCGCGGACCTGGTTGAGTCGTTGTTCGCGGTGCGCGAGGTAGGCGTTGGCGACCTGCGGGGCGTCCGGGAGTTCCGGGCCGTGGCCGGGTAGCACGGCGGTGCCGGGAGCAAGTTCGGCGAGCCGGTGCAGGGAGTCGAGGTAGTCGGCGAGGGTGCCGTCCGGGGCGGCGACCACGGTGGTGCCCCGGCCGAGGACGGTGTCCCCGGTGAGGACGGCCGGGCCGGTGTCGTCCTCGATCAGGAAGCACAGCGAGTCGGCGGTGTGGCCGGGCGTTCCGAGGACGCGGATCTCCAGTCCGGCGGTCTTGACGACATCGCCGTCGGTGAGCCCCTCGGTACCAAGGCGCAGCGCGGGGTCCAGCGCGCGGACACCGGCACCGACCAGTTCGGCGAACCGGCGGGCGCCTTCGGCATGGTCGGGGTGGCCGTGGGTGAGCAGAATCTGGGCGACCGGCCCGTGTTCGGCGATCCGGCGCAGATGCGCTTCGTCGTCAGGCCCTGGATCGACGACGACGCAACTGTTCGACTCGGGAGCGCGCAGCAGCCAGGTGTTGGTGCCCTCAAGGGTCATCGGCGAGGGATTCTCGGCCAGCAGCACCGAGGCCGACGCGGTGACCGGCCGCAGTTGACGGTAGGCCGGGTGGGCAACCGCTTCGCCGCGCAACGGAGTTCCGCTCACTGGTGCACCGCCTGATCGTTGATCGCCTCGCCGACGGTGGTGCCGCCGGCGAGCTTGTGGGTAGCTGGCTTGTGGGTAGTCGGCTGGCCTTGGCCCGACTCGGCGGTGTCCGCCCGGTCGATGATCATGTTGTCGTTTGCCTCACATACCCTGCCCACAACGACATCCACCGAAAGGTCCCTTGTAGACAGTCGACCCGCCACAAACGCAGGTAACCCGCTATGTCCAATGACTTTCCACGAGAGACCCGAGTTATCCACACCGGCCGGCGTTGTCCACAACCGACCCATTGCCACTTGGTCCGACCACATAGGACCGATAGACTGGCCAGGGGCAGCCCCCCGTGGATGGGTGGGGGTCTGTGTTGGCGTGAGGGTCTGTGTTGGTGTGAGGGTCTGTGTTGGTGTGAGGCAAGGGGTTTGAGCGTTGGGGCGGCGGTCATGGGCGTTCCAGTCGGTCGCCGGGGCGGGCGTCCAGGTGGGCGTCGGCGGCGTCGAATCGGGTGTCGCCGGGTAGTACGACGCGGAGGGAGTCGCCTTCGCGGATCACCTTCGGCACGATTTTGTCGATCTGCCGGAACTCGGCCATCGCGGCGCCGACCGAATCGAGTTCGGCCAGATCGGCGAGGGTGATCCAGGTCGGCGCGAGCAGTCCGCGGCGGCCGGCTTTCCAGTCCTCGATGGCGTCGGCCGGGGTGTGCCAGCCCGCCTGGTCGGCCTCGGTGGTCTCGCCGTCGGCTCGTTGGCCGGCCGGCAGTTCGGCGAGGAAGAACCGGGTGTCGTAGCGGCGCGGTTCCTCGGCCGGGGTCAGCCAGTTCGCCCAGGGGCGCAGCAGGTCCGCGCGCAACACGAGACCGGCCTCGGTGAGGAACTCGGCGAAGGACAGGCTGCGGTCGACGAGAGCGGCCCGCGCGGCGGCGAACGGTCGGGTGTCCGCGACGACGCTGTCGGCATCGGGGCCGGCCAGGAGCACGCCGGACTCCTCGAAGGTCTCCCGGACGGCCGCGCAGACCAGCGCTCTTGCCAGTTCCGGGGCGACCGCGAACCGCTCGGCCCACCAGCCGACGCCAGGGCCGGCCCAGGCCGGCGAGGCCTCGGCGTCGCGCGGGTCGACACCGCCACCGGGGAAGACCGTCATCCCGCCCGCGAAGGCCATCCCGAGCACCCTGCGCAACAGAAACACCTCCAGCCCAGCCGCGCCGTCGCGGAGGAGGACGACGGTGGCGGCGTCGCGGATCGGCAGGGGTGTCGCGGTCGGTTTGGACAGCGGAATCCCCTCGGGCAGCGCAAAATCCTTGGGCAGCTCACGCACTCGTCGAGCCTACGACGATCCGGCCGCCGCTTCGCCGTGATGGCGCGGATGTCACCGCGTGGGATACGAGCGGGTAGCCGCGGTGGGACACGCGGTAGGACACTCATGGACGACCGTGCGGTACCAGTGGTTGGCCGTCGGTCGTTCACCGCGCGCGACGCGGCAGGATGGTGTGGTGGAAAGCAGACTGCGCATCGGGCTGATCGGCGCTGGGCCGTGGGCGTGCCAGGTGCACGCGCCGGGTATCGCCAACCATCCGGGCACCCGGCTCGTCGCGGTGTACAGCCGACGCGCCGGAGCCGCCGCTGAGCTGGCCGAGCAGCACGGTGCGCGCGTCGCCGACGATCCGACCGAGCTGATCTCGCAGGTCGACGCCGTCGCGCTCGCCGTGCCGCCGGCCGTGCAGGCGGAGTACGCACTCCTGGCCGCGAAGGCCGGTAAGCACCTGATCCTGGAGAAGCCGGTCGCCGCGACGCTGGATGACGCGCGACGGCTCGCGGACGCGATCGCCGACGCCGGGGTGGCCTCCCTTGTCGTGCTGACCCGCCGTTTCGCGCCGGAGACCATCGAATGGCTCGCCTCGGCCCGGCAGCGCGGGGCCTGGGCCGGTGGGGACGCCCGCTGGTATGCGGGAGCGTTGCTGTCCGGGCGGTACTCGGGCTCGGCCTGGCGGCATGCGGGCGGCGCGCTGATGGACGTCGGTCCGCATGTGCTCGACCTGCTCGACGCCGCCCTCGGCGAGATCGTCGAGGTGCTGGCCGCGCATCGCGGGGAAGCCACCGACCTGTGGCATCTGGTGCTCGCGCACGAGGGCGGCGCCACGAGCACGGCGTCGCTGTCGCTGCGCCTGCCGATCAACCCGCCGGTGGTGGAGACCTCGATCTACGGCGAGCACGGCCTGCTGATGCTCTCCGGCCGCGACTCCGGCGCGGCGGACTGTTTCGCCGCGCTGCTCGACGACCTGCTGACCATGGTGGCGACCGGGATCACCCAGCATGCCTGCGATGTCCGCCGCGGCGTGCACCTACAGCGGGTGATCGAGCTCGCCAACCTGCGCGCCAACCAATAACAGCGGCCACCAGGAGCGGCGGTAGCACCGGTCAACGACACCGAGCGCAGGCCTCCTCGTCAGGGTTCAGCGGCCGGTGCCGCCGGGGGTGCCACCGTAGGGCGGGAGGCCGTTGACCGCGGTCTGGTCCTGACCGGCCTGCCAGGAACCCGCGCCGTAGTCGACGGCCGGGAAGGCGCCATGTCGCTGGCCGGAACGGTCGACCTGCCACGCCGGACGCTCGGCGACGCCGGGCAGTTCGGCAACCCCGGCGACCTCGGGCGCTTCGCGCTTGGCGAGTTCCTCGTGCAGCTGGCGCAACAGCTCCTGCTCACGCTGGCTGAGTTCGGCGTCGTTGGCCGGCGGCTTCACGGTGGCCGCGGTGGTGGCCTCCTCGGCGATGGCCGGCCGGTGGTCGGACAGCTCGGTGGAGGACACCGAACTGGGAGTTCCCGCCTGGTGCGGATTGCGTGAGGTCGCCGCGGTGACCTCGGTCGACGACACCGAGACCGGGGTCATCCCCGGCCGCGAGGTCTCCGAGGAGGATGCGGTGGGTGCGGGCGAGGGCAACGGCGGTGGCTCGACGGA
This sequence comes from Pseudonocardiaceae bacterium, assembly GCA_036268955.1. Taxonomy (GTDB): domain Bacteria; phylum Actinomycetota; class Actinomycetes; order Mycobacteriales; family Pseudonocardiaceae; genus CAJCJE01. Next base: position 11,393 of record DATATE010000183.1, on the reverse strand, counting down.
CATGCTCGGCGAGGAGCCGACCGGGCTGTCGGCGACGGGGGTCTCCTCGGACTTGGCCGCGGCGATCCGCTGCTGCCAGCGTCCGCTCGCGGTCTCGCTCGGCAGGCGCTTGTCGACCACCGGGGCGGCAGCGGCGCGGCGCCGGGTCGAGGTGACCGGGCGGGGCGCGGGTGACTCGGCGAACAGCGGCTCGACCGGTTCGGCAGGCCGGGGCGCGGGGCTGCCCTGGCGCAGGGTGACCCTGCGGGCGGCGGTGAGCGCACCGCGGTGGTAGTCGGTCAGCTCGCCACCGGAGGCGACCACCTCGACGGTCGCGCTGATGCCGGAGCGGCGCAGGGCCTGCTCGACCCGGTAGGCGGTGGACGGGGCGAAACCGTCCGGGCCGGTTTCCACCAGCACCATCCGCTGGGGAACGGGACCGGAGGTCGCGCCGGCCGGGGTGGTTCGCCACACGCAGGACACCGAGCGGATGTCCGGCAGCACCTCGACAACGTGGCCGACGGCCTCCGCGATGCCGTCGTCCGGGTTCGGGTCACTCTCCGCGCCGACGGTGAACCGGTGCCGGGGCAGCCGGGCGCTGTCGTCGACCACGATCCGGTCCAGCAGCGACGCGGCACTGCGCACCGCTCCGACCAGCCGGGCGAGCACCTCGCGCTCGTCGGAGGTGATCGGAATCCGACCCGCGACGAGGCTGCCGGCGAGCAGTTCCACGGCGCGGTCCAGTTCGGCGACCGCGAGCAGCTCCCTGGTGTCGGTCAGCGCGTCGTCGTCGATCCGGCCCGCGCAGGTCAACAGGAACTCGTGCACCTGAATGGGCAGGGCCACCCGATCGCTCACGTCCGCCATCCCCCGACTCCTTCCACCTTTTGGCCTGGCATCAGCTGTGCACGAGCGACGCGGAAGCCGCGGCGGCTCCGGTACACAACAGCTCGCTGGCCTCGATGGCCGCCCAGTGATAGGGCGGCGGTTCCATGTCTATGGGGAGCACTTCCACGCACGGATCATGCTCGCCAAGTGCGCGCTGCATTCGCTGCAACTCGCCGGTCAGGTTGATCTCGTCCGCCGAGGCGGACACCACGAGCACTCGCTTGGGCGGGTAGCCGTCGGTTCGGCTCTGCCGCCAGCAGGCCCGCACCTCGCCGACGGTGGGCCGACCGCGCAGCACCGCGTCGAACAGCACGGCACGCGGATCGCCGAGGCTCATCGGATACGGCGAGGTCGGCGTGAAGACGTAGTCCAGCTCCGGGACGTCGTCGATCTCCCGGACCGAGCTGAGCAGTCCGGCGTCGGCGCCGAAGGGGCGCAGCGACGCGTCGAGGAAGCGGCACTCCAACGTGGTGAGGCCGATCCGCTCGCGCAGCAAGGTCAGTGGCAGGGCCTGGCTCAGCTCGGGCAGGGCACCGGCGGCCAGCCAATCGCGAAATCGCCACAGTTGCCGATCTGGCAGGCGTCCGGCCAATCGGAGCAACAGCTCGTGGCACGCCGACTCGGCAGCGTCCCCCATCTGATCACCGTCCCTCGGGTGGGTGAACCGAGTGTGCCACGGTGACGAATAGTGTTCATCCTGGTACCGGAAAGTAGGCCGGGAGTAATCATGTCCGATGTCCGATCACTGGCGTTCTACCGCTGGTAGGCCGCTGGTAACCGAGTCGTGACCAGGATGGCGTGTGGCGCTGGCCTGCCGAATCAGGCGCGAAATCTGGCACGGACCGCCAAATCAGCTGACCTCGACGATCAACTCCAGTTCCACCGGAGCGCCGAGTGGCAGTTCGGCGACCCCGACCGCGGAGCGGGCGTGCTGGCCCGCTTCGCCGAAGACCTCGCGCATCAGGTCGGAGGCGCCGTTGATCACGCCGGGCTGGCCGGTGAAACCGTCGGCGGAGGCGACGAAACCGACCAGTTTGACCACCCGCTGCACGCTGTCGATGCCGACCAGCGCGTGCACGGCCGCCAGCGCGTTCAGCGCGCAGGTCCTGGCCTGTGCCTTGGCCTCCTCCGGGCTGATCTCGGCGCCGACCTTGCCGGTCACGGCGAGTTGGCCGTCCACGAACGGCAGCTGGCCGGAGGTGTAGACAAGCGTGCCGGTGTGTACCGCGGGCACATAGGCGGCCACCGGAGCGGCGACCGGCGGCAGTTCGATGCCGAGGCCGGCGAGGCGGTCGGTCCAGGCCATCAGTGCGCTACCTCGGCCGCTTCAAGTAGGCGACCAGCTGCTCGCCGGTCGGGCCGGGCAGCACCGTCACCAGTTCCCAGCCGTCCTCGCCCCAGTTGTCGAGGATCTGCTTGGTGGCGTGGCTCAACAGCGGGACCGTCGCGTACTCCCACTTCGTCATGGGCTTGAGCCTAGTGGGTGACAATGATCAACCTCGCACCCCTAGGGGGTTAGGGGAACCCGCCGCCTCGGCGCCGTTCGCGGTGGGCGCGGTTACCGTTGAGAGGTGGAGCTCGCCAGGATCATCCCGGCCGCGCTGGTCGGCGTCGGTGGGTTGCTCGGCGTGCTGGTGGCGATGGCGCAGGCACGCGATCGGCGCGGCGCGAGCAATGGTTCGGTGGCCCTGACCGGACTGGTCGTGCTGCTCGTGGTGGCCTGCCTCACCGTGGCGGTCGCCACCGTGCTGCCGGTACTGGCCGGCTGGGGCGTGGCATTCCTGCTGGCCATGGCCATCATCGCGATGTTGCACGCGCACTGACCCCGCCCGGCGCGGCGCGGGTCGGTAGGACGGCCCGCGGAACGAGGCATTTACGCTGGAGTAGTGACATCACCAGGCGCTGGGCCCACGAACTGGCCGGACGAGCTGACCAGGGTCCGGTTGCATGTGGTCACCGGCAAGGGCGGCACCGGCAAGACGACCATGGCCGCTTCGCTGGCGCTGTGTCTGGCCACCGGTGGCCGGCGGGTGCTGTTGATCGAGGTGGAGGGCAGGCAGGGCATCGCCCAGGTCTTCGACCGGCCGCCGCTGCCCTACGCGGAGGAGAAGATCGCGGCCGCGCCGAGGGGCGGTGAGGTGTGGGCGCTGGCGGTCGACGCCGAAGCCGCGCTGCTGGAATACCTCGCGATGTTCTACAACCTCGGCTTCGCGGGTCGCGCGCTGCGCAGCATGGGCGCCATCGAGTTCGCCACCACCCTCGCGCCGGGCCTGCGGGACGTGCTGTTCACCGGCAAGATCAAGGAGTGCGTCGGCCGCACCGACGACCGGGGCCGGCACGTCTACGACGCCGTCGTGCTCGACGCGCCGCCGACCGGCCGGATCGTGAAGTTCCTCGATGTCACCAAGGCCATGGTCGATCTCGCCAAGGTCGGCCCGATTCGCGGGCAGAGCGAAGGAGTGGCGCGGCTGCTGCATTCCGGGGACACCGCGGTGCATCTGGTCACCCTGCTGGAGGAGATGCCGGTGCGCGAGACCCTCGACGCGGTCACCGAACTCAATGCCGCCGATCTGCGGCCGGGCGCGGTACTGGTCAACCGCAAGCACGAGCCGCGGTTGCCGGCCGGTTCGATCGCGGCGGCGGCCGGCGGCCGGATCAACGCAGCCGAGATCAGCGCCGAACTCGGCTCGGCCGGCCTCGATCTGCCCATGACGACCATCGAGGACCTGATCACCGAAACCATGGAGCACGCCGCCCGCGGTGAAGCGGCGCTACGGGCTCAGACCCACCTCGACGAGGCGAACCTGCCAACGCTGACACTGCCGGAACTGACCGACGGCGTCGATGTGGCCGGGCTCTACGAACTCGCCGAGGCCCTTGGTGAGCAGGGAGTCAAGTGACCAACGGGAACGGAAAGCTGCTGCCGCCGACAGTGGATGTCGACGCGCTGATCGACGACCCGAAGACGCGGGTGATCGTCTGCTGCGGCTCCGGCGGGGTCGGCAAGACGACCACAGCGGCCGCGCTGGGCGTGCGCGCCGCGGAGCGCGGTCGCCGGACCATGGTGCTGACCATCGACCCGGCCCGGCGCCTTGCCCAGTCCCTCGGCCTGCCCGAACTGGGCAACCAGCCGCGCGCGGTGCAGGCCGCCGGGTTCACCCCCAAGGGCGAGCTGTCGGCGATGATGCTGGACATGCGTCGCACCTTCGACGACATGGTGCAGGCGCACGCCGGTCCCGGTCGGGCCGAGCAGATCCTGGCGAACCCGTTCTACAAGACCATTTCCACGTCGTTCTCCGGTACCCAGGAGTACATGGCGATGGAGAAGCTCGGCCAGCTCGCCGCGACCGGCAACTGGGACCTGATCGTGGTGGACACCCCGCCGAGCCGTTCCGCGCTGGACTTCCTCGACGCGCCGCAGCGGTTGTCGACGGTGTTGGACGGCCGGATCATCCGGCTGCTCTCCGCGCCCGCGCGCGCGGGAGGTCTAGGTATCCGCAAACTCGTCGGCGCCGGATTCGGCCTGTTCGCGAAGGTCATCTCGGCGATCATCGGCGGCCAACTGCTGCAGGACGCGTCCACCTTCGTGCAGGCGTTCGACAGCATGTTCGGCGGTTTCCGGGAGCGCGCAGGCCAGACCTACACCCTGCTGCGCTCACCCGGCACCGCGTTCCTGGTCGTCGCGGCGCCCGAACCGGACGCGCTGCGCGAGGCCTCGTACTTCGTCGAGCGGCTGGAGACCGACCGGATGCCGCTGGCCGGTCTCGTGGTCAACCGAACCCATCCGGTACTCGCCGCGATGCCGACGACGAGAGCGCTGGCGGCGGCCGAGGAACTCGACAAGACCGGGGACTCGGCCGGGCAGCCATCACTGGCCGCGGCCATGCTGCGGCTGCACGCCGACCGGGTCGCGGTCGCCGGTCGGGAGAAACGGCTGCTGGCGCGGTTCACCAAGGCGCATCCCTCGGTGGCCGTCGTCGGCGTGCCGGCCCTGCCGACCGACGTGCACGACCTCGACGGCCTGCGCGAGATCGCGCTGCGACTCGCCGGCAAGTAAGACCGCGACTCGCCGGCAAGTAAGGCTGCGGCTTGCCGGCGAGTAGGCGAGCGAGCCGGCCGGCCCACGTTCCGGCCCGGTTCGCCCCGACCCGGTCCACGCTCCGGGTCGGTCAGGTTTTGTTCGCCACACCGGTTTCCGGCCGGCCGGCGGGGTCACGACGACGCTGGCGCGACCCATTTGCGCCAACGAGCGGGTCAGCCGACCCGGCAGTCCTCTTCCGGGTGATGCGCCCGGCGGGCCGCATCGAGCAGTTCCCGCCAGGAGGACACATCGGGCCTACGCCGAAGTAGGGCCCGGCGCTCACGCTCCGTCATCCCGCCCCACACGCCGAACTCCATCCGATTGTCCAGCGCTTCGGCGAGACACTCGGTTCGAACCGGACAACCAAGACAAACCAACTTGGCTCGACGCTGTTCTGCCCCACGCACGAACAGCCCATCCGGATCTTCTTCGCGGCAGGACGCACTAACCCGCCAGTCCGATTGGTCTACAAATGACTCGTCAAGAAACATGTTCCCCCTGCTCCTAGCGTCATTTCGACTCAAACCCGCCACCCCCTAGTGGCGGATCGCATAGGCTGGCCACCTGACCGGTCTGCCTATTTGCTGCTGTCGTCAGACGTTGACGGACTGTAGAGGGGATTGGTTCCACTGCCAACCGTGGGATATCGAGCTGTTACCTGCCCGCTCGGCTGAACGGGTCTTGACAGTGGCGCGTGAGGCATGGTGACAACAGGTGTCTTACTGGTCGCCGCGTAGGCTGGCCGAGTGCGAGTTCCCGTTGGTTTGCTCAGAATGCTCGGTTTGTGCGCTTTGGCCGGGGTGCTGCTCGCCGGCATCCTCTCGCCGATGGCGATCGGCGTCGGCTCCCTGTCCAACCAAGTCAGCGACTCGGTGGACGGCATCTCCAGCAGCCTCGCGGTCAGTCAGGTGCCGCTGGTCACCACGATCGAGGACAGCACCGGCAAACCCATCGCGGAACTGTTCGACCAGTACCGGCTGCCCGTCTCCTACAACCAGATCTCGCCGAACATGACAGCGGCGATCATCGACATCGAGGACCACCGGTTCCGCGAGGAGTCCGGCATCGACGTGCAGAGCACGGTCCGCGCCGCGCTGCACAACTCAAGCGGCGGGTCGACCCAGGGCGCCTCGACGCTGACCCAGCAGTACGTGAAGAACTACCTAGAGTGGATCGTCGACCGGCCGCAGGTCGGCGCGACCGCGCCGCAGTTGGCGCAGGCGAAGGCCGCCCAGCAGGCCGACATCGACCAGTCGCTGGCCAGGAAGCTCAAAGAGGCCAAGGTCGCCATCACGCTGTCCCAGACGATGTCGAAGAACGACATTCTCACCGGTTACCTGAATGTGGTCCCCTTCGGCGACAAGGCGGTCGGCCCGTTCGGTATCGGCGCGGCGGCGAAGGCGTATTTCAACGAGACGCCCGCACAACTGACCGTGCCGCAGTCGGCCTTGCTCGCCGGTATGGTCAACAACCCGAATCTCTACGACCCGTATCGGCACGCGGACAATGCCACCAAGCGGCGCAACGACGTGCTGAAGGCCATGGCGACGTACGGCTCGATCAGCCAGCAGGAGGCCAAGGCCGACGAGGCGCAGCCGCTCGGCGTGGTGCCCGGCGGCCCCAGCCTGCCCTCCAGCAGCTGCCTGGACCTCGCCGACGACGACACCGGCTTCTTCTGCGACTATGCGTTGAAATACCTGGAAAACGCGGGCTTCACCGCCGACCAGCTGGAGACCGGCGGCTACACCATCAAGACCACTTTGGACCCGAACGTCAGCGCGGCGGCCAAGGCCGCCGCCGACAACGCGGTCGACCCGAACACCTACGGCATCGCCAATACCTTCGTCGTCATCCAGCCAGGGCAGAATTCGCACAATATCCTGGCCATGGTCGCCAACCGGAATTTCGGTACCGGTGGCGGAAACGCCGATACCGAGTCCAACATCGTGTCGAATGTCGATGACGAATTCGGTGGTGGGTCGACGTTCAAACTGTTCACCACGGCCTCCGGAATGGAGCAGGGCAAGGTCGGCCTGAACACCGTGTTGCAGAACCCGAACACGCAGGACTTCCCGTACCCGGTGCCGGCCGACCGCGCCAAAGGCGAATACCAGGTGAGCAACAACGACGGCTCGCCAAACGCCCTACCGCTCTACGACGCGCTCGCCCGCTCGCCGAACACCGCGTTCGTCGGACTGGAACTCAACGATGGCATGCCCAACGTACTGTCCATGGCCTACCGGCTCGGCATGCGCAACACCATCATGAGCAACCAATCCGGCAAGACCCCGGACACGACCTCGACGAGCCCGAACCTCAACCAGCCGCAGCTGACGTCCTACCTGAACACCCCGTCGTTCACCCTTGGTGTCGGCGCGCTCAGTCCACTGGAACACGCGAACGTGGCCGCGACCCTGGCCAGCGGCGGCACCTGGTGCACGCCCAACCCGATCGGCCAGGTTCTCGACCGCTACGGCCAGCCGGTCGCGGTCAACTCACAGCCCTGTGAGTCGGTGATCCCGCAGGCCGAGGCGGACAGCATCCTCAATGGGATGAGCCACGACACCACCGGTGACGGCACTGCCGCGGGACAGGCGGCCGCCGACAACTGGACCAAGCCGCTGTCCGCCAAGACGGGGACCACGCAGAACAACGAGTCCGTCGGTTACCTCGCCATCCTCAACGGCTACGCGTCCTCCTCGCTGGTGTTCGCCGACGGCAACCGACCGAACAAGATCTGCGTCGGCCCGCCGCCGCGCCTGATCAGCCAACGGTCCTGTGGCCAGAGCCAGTGGGCGTTCGGTGCCTCACTGGCCGCACCAACGTTTTTCCAGGCATTCGAGCAACTCACGGCCAACCAACCCAATTACCAGGTACCGCCGGCGGACCCGTCCTATGAAGAGGCGAACGGCCACGGTCCGCTGGTGCCGTTCGTGTTCACGATGCCCGAGACACAGGCGACCACAACCTTGCAGCAGGCCGGCTACCAGGTCAGCGCCAAGGAGTTCAACTCGACCCAGCCCAAGGGCACGGTGATCGGCGAGACCCCGCAGAGCAACCAGCCACCCGGCAGCACGATCACCATCTATGTGAGTACCGGGGTGACGCCACCACCGCCGAACGCCCAGCCGCCTGCCTCGATGGCACCGGGCGCGACCGGGAAATAACGTCGTTCATGTTTACGGCTGAGGGCCGGACCGCATTGGTCCGGCCCTCAGCCGTTGCCGGGAACCAGTCCGGGATCAGCCGACGACACGCGGTCGATACGGCGCCCGTGTTCGGCCTACCGGTCAGCGGCACCGCACTCAGCGGCATCGCACCGGGATGAGGTCAGGAGTTGAGCTTGCCCTTGACCAGAGCGGCGACCCGGCCACCGTCGGCCCGACCGGCGACCTTGGCATTGGCGGCCTTCATCAGCTGACCCATCGCCTTGATCGTCGGCGCGGCGCCGAGGGTCGCGGTCACCTCGGCGAACGCCTCGTCCACCGCGGCCGCCAGCTCGTCGTCGGTCAACTGGGTCGGCAGGTAGGCGTTGAGCACCTCGGCCTCGGCCAACTCGTTGGCGGCCTGCTCGGCGCGGCCGGCCCCGGCGAACGCCTCAGCGGCCTCCTTGCGCTTGCGGACCTCGCGGGCCAGTACCTTGCGCACCTCGTCGTCGGAAAGCTCGCGGGCCTCCTTGCCGGCGACCTCCTCGTTGTTGATCGCGGCGATCGCCATCCGGAGAGTGCCGAGCTTCACACTCTCCCGAGCCTTCAGTGCTGTCGTCATGTCGGCGCGCAACTGCGCCTTGAGCTCCGCCATGTCATTGAACGCTACCGGTGCGCCGCAACCCGAATACCGCCGCCGCCGGCAACGACGCCCTCACGCGCGGCGCCGTAGGCTCCTAACGTGAACACCTTGGCCAAAATCACCGTCGGCGGCACGGCGCTCGGAGCAGCGACCCTGGCATATTCGGCAGGCATCGAACGACGGCACTGGACCCTGCGCAAGGCCACTCTGCCGGTGCTGGCCCCCCAGGCCCGCCCGCTGAAGATCCTGCACATCTCCGACCTGCACATGCTGCCCGACCAGCGCTCCAAGCAGCGGTGGGTGGCAGCACTGGACGCGCTGGAACCCGACCTGGTCGTCAACACCGGTGACAACCTCGCGCACCAACAGGCCGTGCCCTCGGTCCTGCGCGCCCTCGAACCGCTGCTGGCCAGGCCCGGCGTGTTCGTCTTCGGCAGCAACGACTACTACGCGCCCCGGCCGAAGAACCCGGTGCGCTACCTGACCAAGAGCCGCAAACGCGTCCACGGCATCCCCCTGCCCTGGCAGGACCTGCGCGCGGCCATGATCGAACGCGGCTGGCACAACCTCACCCACGTCCGCAACAGCCTCACCATCGACGGCCAGCAGGTCATCGCAGCCGGTGTCGACGACCCGCACCTGCGCCGCGACCGCTACGCCGAGATCGCCGGCCGCCCGGCCCCGGCCGCCCTGCGCCTCGGGGTGACCCACTCGCCCGAGCCGAGGGTGCTGGACGCCTTCGCCGAGGACGGCTACGACCTCGTGCTCGCCGGCCACACCCACGGCGGCCAACTGCGCATCCCCGGCTACGGCGCCATCGTCACCAACTGCGCGCTGGACCGCTCCCGCGCTCGTGGTGCCTCCCGCTGGGGCGCGCACACGTGGCTGCACGTTTCCGCAGGTCTTGGCACCTCTCCCTACGCTCCGGTGCGCTTCGCCTGCCCCCCGGAAGCCAGCCTGCTGACCCTCGTACCGAGGCCGGCGACCATCGAGGCACCCGACCCCGAACAGACAAGCTCGGCCCGGTTCGGAGCGGATGCGGACATCCGCTAGACTTCTCCTCGGTCAGCAAGACCGGGGTGTGGCGCAGCTTGGTAGCGCGCTTCGTTCGGGACGAAGAGGTCGCAGGTTCAAATCCTGTCACCCCGACCGGTATTGATGCAGGTGAGGGGCTATCTTCCGCAGTGGGAGATGGCCCCTCACCTGTCTGGTGATCCAGGCTGGGAGAAAATTGGGAGAAGATCTTCGGATCAGCTCCCGTCTACGGCGTTCGCCCGCGCTTGCAGTAACCGGTCCAGAACAGCAACCGGCGACCTGGCCGACACAGCCAGCCTCATGTCCAACGCCGCTTCCCACCGCTGGGTCAGTCCGTCGGCGAGCTGCACACGCATTGCTGGGGTGATGTGTGTGTATCGCCGCTGTACCGAACCGTCCGTGTGGCCTACACGCTCATCTGCCAGCACTGGCGGCGTCCCCAGTTCCTCCAGCAGCGTCCGATGCGAGTGCCGTAATCCGTGCGGCGTCAGGCCTTGCGCAATCGGTAGCCAGCACGCCGTGGCCCGCCCGTGTGCACCTCGTCCGCGCGCTGGCACGCCCGGCCACGGCTCGCCCAACACCGGCACCGGTCGGGCCGGTGATGGCTTCTTCTTGGGGTACCAGCCGGTGACCGCTGGCTGGAACAGCCACGTAGCGAACCCCGTGCGTCGCCAATGCGCGGCCGGTTGGAGCACTCCCGTGCCCCGCACATATCCAAGACCAGCAATGGCCCCCTCGACCCGTTTCCGGGTGTCGCTGGCGACCGTCACTGTGTTGTTCAGAACATTGGACACAGTTCCCGTCGAAACCTTGGCGAGGCGTGCAACGTCAACCAACCTCGCCCCTGGCCGGCCAGTCGCGCCATTGGCGGAGCCCAGGCCCCGGAACACATACACCCGACCGTGGCATGGGCATGGTTGCGGTGCGGTTCTTGCGATGTGATCGGCCAGCAACGTGGACAGCCATGTCGGCAGGTCAATCGTGCGGTACGAATCGTCCTTCGGTGGACAGCGCACCAATTCGCCAGTGTCCAGCTCGTAGAGTTGCCACTCCACTCGGACCGATCCCTGCCGGGCGTTCTCCACCTCCAAACCGACGAGTTCGCCCCACCGTATCCCCGTGAATCCTGCCAGCATGACGGCGACGAACTCGTCGTCGCGACCGGCGAGCAGCGCGGCTCGTTCGGCAATCAGTAGTACACCCAACGGCGACGTGAACACTTTTTCCGGCGACCGGTGCTGCGAACGGCCGGCACGCCTCCCCCGTCCCCGACGCGTCGTGGCCGGGTTGGCGCCGATTAGTTGTTCCTCGACCGCATCGGCCAGCACCAGGTGCAGCGTCCCCCGCCACGTCTTAATACTGGACTCCGCGTAACCACGCAGCCGCTCCTCTCGTGCCCATTTGTCAACGTCAGAGCGTTGAATTTCGGCCAGCGCCTGATTCTCGAACTCAGGCAACAGGTGCTCTTCAAGATGGCGGCGTGTCGCCTGCCACGGCGAAGGGACCACCGTTTGCCATGAGCTAGGGACCAGCTCGGGCCGGCGGTCGCGGGCCGTGTGTTGATGGTGGTCCAGCCGGTGGAAATGGTCAACTCTGGGTGTCCTCGTCCCGGTCGGCGAGG
>DATATE010000182.1:0-2041 GCA_036268955.1 Pseudonocardiaceae bacterium | reverse complement strand
GCCGATGACGGGCAGCCCGACGAGAAGCCAGAGCAGCAACGTCCGGGTCTTGCGGGCCTCGTCGCGGGTGGCGGCGATGAGCCGATCGGTCTCGGTCGGTCCGCCGGGCGCGCCTGGCGTCGGAGTACTCACGCTCGTCATCTCGCCGGCAGCCCCGGCCGCGTTACCGGGCGTCGCCCGGACGGGCGCGGTCACGACGTCCGCCCTTGCCGATAGTCAGGGTGCCCGACCCATTCGCCGGCCACGCTGACGAGGACGCACAGCGCGAGCACGTACGCCTCCCGGTCGTCTGGCCGCACGGTTACGCAGTGGCCGACAACCTCACGTTTCGCGTAGACACCAGCGAGCACGCTGGCCAGGTCCGCCGGCGACGTGGCCACCGCCCGCGCGACCTGCTCGACCTCGTCGAGGCGCGCCCGGATGAACGCGGCCAACTGGTCAAGGTCGCGGTCAATCCTCCGGTCGTTCATCGGAGCACCAACCCACCGGCGAGGTACACGCCGACCAGGATCGAGCCGCCCAGCACGCTACCGATGATGAGCAGCCAGGACACCCGCTCGACGAGCCGGGCCATCACCGGCCATCCTCGGTCACGCCGAGCGCCGGCAGCGCACGTGCCGGCGTCCGACCGAGGACCCGAGCGGCACGCTCAGCGACGCTCGCCGAGCCCCACACGATCGCGGCCGGCAGCCCGGCCCAGTAGGCGACGGCGACCAGCGCGGCCGGGTGCACTGCGGCGACGGCCATGACGGTGCACAGGATCAGGGCCGCGATGGCGAGCCGCTGAAGGGTGTGGCGGGTGAGCCGCTGGACTGCGGTTGGCCTCAGCCGATGCTGAGGTTCACGGGTGCTTCTGTCCCAGATTTGTCCCACGATCTTGCCTTTCGTGCAGGCAGATCGCGTTGTGATGTTTCCGAGTCGTTGAGGACGAACAGTTCGGGCGCGCGCACGGCCAGCAGCGCGGCGACCCAGAGCAGATAGCGCAGGGTGCCGTCGGAGAGTTCAGCCGCGCTGAGCGAGCGGAGCAGGCCGTGCTGGCGAAACCGCAGGTCGAGCCAGCCGTCGCAGTTGGCGATCTGGACCCTGGAACCGGGAAACGCCTGTTCGACGGCGGCCCCGAGGGCGTCGGAGTCACCCGAATCGAGGATGGTCGCCAGCGCGGCCGCGAGATCACCGCCGTCGTGGTCGAGAACCGGGGTGCGGGTACCGATCCGGCTGGTCCTGGCCGGTGCGGCGGCATCGGTACGGAACTGGTCGTAGAAGCGCCAGCTGCGGATGCGCTCACGGGTGATCAGCAGTTCGGGGGTGCGGTACGGGTCGGCGTACTCGGACAGCATGCTGTCGCCCTGACCGATCTTGTCGAGGTCCCCGGCCCAGGAGCCGTGCTCGTCGCGGGTGCGGACCACGCCGTTGTGCCGGTCGGCGAGCAGTGCCGCCGGTCTCAGTACCGGACCGCGCCAGACGGCTTCCCGTTTGATCTCCGGGTCGAGGGCGAACGTGCCACCGGGTTGGCTCGGCAGGCCGAGATCGATGGCGTAGCCGAATTCCTCGCCCGCGAAGCCCAGCCGCAGCGCCACCGGTTTGGTCCGTACCGTGGCCTGCACCGGGTGACGGCCCTCGCGCACTCCCCTGCCGATCGATTCCGGCCCGGCCCACAGCGTCGATGGCAGGCCGCCTTCCCTGGCCAGCGCGGCGACCGCACCGTTGCGGGCGGCGGCGGCGAGCAGCCGCAGTGAACGGTAGAGGCTGGACTTGCCGCTGCCGTTGGGGCCGGTGATCAAGGTCAGTGGGTGCAACGGCAGCACGACCTGCCGCAACGACCGGTAGTTCTCGATCGCGAGAGTGGTGAGCACGCGGCCGACCATAATCGCGACTGCCGACAATTGCCCCGATCTGTCCACTAGGTGACTGGTGTCTAACGGGGTAAATGCCCAGGTCGTGCCGCGCAGGGCGGTGGGCAGGATCGAGGGCCGGGACGGTGAGTAGGCCCTCTGCGGCGGTCGGTGAGTCCGGCGGGCCGCTCTCGGATGGTTGAGGAGGC
>DATATE010000181.1:0-59522 GCA_036268955.1 Pseudonocardiaceae bacterium | reverse complement strand
CTGCTACCACGGCCACGTCGACGCGTTGCTCGCCAGCGCGGGGAGCGGCGTGATGACCTTCGGGCTGCCCGACTCGCCGGGCGTCACTGGGGCCAGCGCCGCCGACACGATCGTCTTGCCCTACAACGACGTCGACGCCCTCGAGGCGGTCTTCGCCGAGCGTGGCGACGCCATCGCCTGCGTGATCACCGAGGCGGCCGCCGCCAACATGGGCGTGGTTCCGCCGCAGGCCGGCTTCAACGCCCGGCTGCGTGCCGTGACCGAGCAACACGGCGCGCTGCTGATCAGCGACGAAGTGATGACCGGCTTCCGGGTGTCGGCTGCCGGCTGGTGGGGCCTCGATGGCGTCACGCCCGACCTGTTCACCTTCGGCAAGGTGATGAGCGGTGGGCTGCCGGCAGCGGCGTTCGGTGGCCGCGCCGACGTGATGTCGGCGCTCGCGCCGGACGGGCCGGTCTACCAGGCGGGCACGCTGTCCGGGAACCCGGTCGCGGTCGCCGCCGGCCTGACCACGCTGCGGCACGCCGACGCCGAGGTCTACCAGCTGCTGGACGCGAACTCCCGCCGGCTCCAGGAAGCCTTCACCAAGGCGCTGACCGCTGCGGGCGTGCCGCACCAGGTGCAGACCGCCGGCAACCTGGTGAGCGTGTTCTTCACCGACGCAGGCCAGGTGTTCGACTACGTGGGCGCCCGCGCGACCGAGACCTGGCGTTATCCCGCGTTCTTCCACGCGCTGCTGGCCAACGGCGTTTACGGGCCGCCGAGCGCGTACGAGTCCTGGTTCGTCAACGCGGCCATGGACGAGCGGGCATTCGAGATCATCGAGCGGGCCATGCCGATCGCGGCAGCGGCGGCCGCGGCAGTGGAACAGGTGGCGTGATGACCAGCCCTGAGCGCGGCGCCGGCCAGCCGACAGCGGGCCAGAAGACAGCCGGCCAGAAGACAATCGTGCATCTGGTGCGGCACGGCGAGGTGCACAACCCGGACGGCGTGCTCTACGGCAGGCTGCCCGGATTCAAGCTGTCCACAAGGGGCGAGCAGCAGGCCATCGTCGTCGCCGAACACCTCGCCGACCGCGACATCAGCTATGTGACCTGCTCGCCGATGGAACGCGCCCAGCAGACCGCCGCCCCCACCGCTGCCTCGCACCGGATCGACGTGGTCGTCGACGACCGGCTGATCGAGGCCGGCAACGTGTTCGAGGGCAAGAAGGTCGCGGTCGGCGACGGCGCGCTGCGCGATCCGCGCAACTGGTCGAAGCTGCGCGATCCGTTCACCCCGTCCTGGGGCGAGCCGTACCTGCAGATCGCGCACCGGATGCTGGCCGCCGTGCACCGCGCTCGCGCGGCAGCCACCGGCCACGAGGCCGTCTGCGTCTCCCACCAGCTGCCGATCTGGACGCTGCGCCGCTTCCTCGAAGGCCACCGGCTCTGGCACGATCCGCGTCGCCGGCAGTGCGCGCTGGCCTCGGTGACCAGCCTGGAGTTCGCCGACGAGAAGCTGGTCGGCATCTCCTATCGCGATCCGGTCAGCTCGACCAACGCACGGGTGATCGGCCGGTGAGCGGGAAACTCGGGATGTTCACCCGGCTCACGGTGCTCATCGCGACCGGGACGCTGCTGGCCGGGTGCGCGGTCGGCAAGGACGCGGTCGACGAGAGTGCCCAGTACAGCTTCGTGTCGCCGGGCGGGAAGCTGACCTTCTTCTACGACCCCGCCGACCGCAAACCACTGGCCGACCTGTCCGGGCAGAGCCTGCAACAGCCGAACAAGACCATCCGGATCTCGGACTACTCCAATGAGGTCGTCGTGGTGAACATCTGGGGCGCCTGGTGCGCGGACTGCCGGGCGGAGGCGCCGGAGCTACAGCAGGTCTACAACCAGACCAAGAGCCTCGGCGTGCAGCTGCTCGGCATCGACTTCAAGGATCCGACGCGCAGTGACGCGCTGGACTTCATGAACGACTACCAGATGAACTATCCGTCCATCTACGACTTCGCCGGCCGCACCCTGCTGCAGCTGAACAACTTCCCGCGTAGCTCGGTGCCCGCCACGATCGTGCTGGACCGCCAGCACCGGGTCGCCGCCGTCTACCTGGAACAGGTCACCGCGGCCCAGCTGTTGCCCGAGCTGCAGAAGATCGCCGCGGAGAAGGACTGACGACCCCGGCCCCGACCCAAGCCCTCGGTTCTTCCTCGGTCCCCTGCGATGAGGCAGGCTCGGTCCGAGGCGATTAGGCGGGGCGGCCCGAGGCGGATGTGCCGGCTCGAACCGAGGCGGATACGCCGGTTTTTGCGGCCGCTGCGGCTTTCGTGCCGCAGGCGGGTGCGGTCGATCATCAAGTCCCGGTGAAGAACCGGCAAAACCGCTGTGATCCAGGACGCGACCGGGGATACCGGTGGCAGGCGGCTTCGGCGCACTACCTACCCTCGAACACGTGAATCCCACCGACCTTGCCATCTCGGGGCCGCTGTTGCTGGCCGCCGGGGTGGCGGTGGTCGCCGGTGCGGTGTCCTTCGCCTCACCCTGCGTGGTGCCGCTGGTGCCGGGTTACCTCGCCTACCTCGCGGGCCTTGTCGGTGCGGAGACACCGGCGGTCAGCGAGGACGAGCCGGCGCGCAAGGGGCGGATGCGGGTGGCCGGCGCCGCCCTGCTGTTCGTCGCCGGGTTCACCGTGGTCTTCGGCGCCGCCTCCATCCTGGTCTTCGGGGTGTCCAACTCGCTGCTGGCCAACGAGCAGCTGCTGGAGCGGATCGGCGGGGTCGTCACCATCCTGATGGGGTTGGTGTTCATCGGCCTCGTGCCGGCGCTGCAACGTGACTTCCGGCTGCACGCGGTGCCCAAGGCCGGCGTTCTCGGCGCCCCGGTGCTCGGCGCGGTGTTCGCGCTCGGCTGGACGCCCTGCCTCGGCCCGACCCTGACCGGAGTGCTCTCGGTGGCCGACGCCACCGAGGCCGGCGCCGGCAACACCGTCCGCGCCGTGCTGCTGGTCATCGCCTACTGCCTCGGTCTCGGCCTGCCGTTCGTGGTGCTCGCCCTCGGCGCCCGCTGGGCGGTGCGGGCCACCGGCTGGCTGCGCCGGCACGTGCGCGGCATGCAGATCTTCGGCGGGGTGCTGCTGCTGTGCGTCGGGGTGGCCCTGGTCACCGGCATGTGGGACGAGCTGATCGCCTGGCTGCGGGAGACCGTGGTGACCAATACGACCGCACCGATATGACCACGCCGATATGACCACGCCGACCGGGGGAACCAGCCGTGACCAGTGTCAGCAGGGCCGTGACAGCCTCGTGACCAGGACTCCGATCAGGACCGTGACGTTGTGACCAGGACCGTGAACGAGCCGACGGAACAGGACGCGCGGCCACCGAAGCGCTTGACCCCGCGCGCGATGCTGGCCTTCCTTCGCAACACCTGGCGCGGCCTCGTCACCATGCGTACCGCGCTGATGCTGCTGTTCCTGCTGGCCGTCGGCGCGATGCCCGGTGCGCTGCTGCCGCAGTTCCCGCTCAACCCGCCGCTGGCCCAGCAGTACATCGACGACCACGGCTGGTGGGGGCGGCTGCTGAACCAGCTCCAGTTCTTCAACGTCTATGGCAGCGTCTGGTTCGCCGCGATCTACGTGCTGCTGTTCGTCTCGCTGGTCGGCTGCCTGCTGCCGCGCACCGTCGAGTACTTCCGCCAGTCCACCGCGAAACCGGTGATCACCCCGCGCAACCTGGCCAGGATGCCGCACCACTCGCGGTCGACGGTCGCGGCCGAGCCGCTCGCCGTGCTCGACGTCGCCAGGCAGCAGCTACGCGGGTGGCGGGTGGTGGAACGCGCCGAACCGGACGGGGCGCGCAGCATCTCCGCCGAGCGCGGCTACCTGCGCGAGACCGGCAACCTGATCTTCCACTTCGCCATGCTCGGGCTGATCGTCGCGTTCGCCATCGGCAAGATGTACGGCTACTCCGGCCAGTCGATCGTGCTGGCCGAGGGCAACCAGCAGTCCCAGTGGTGCAACTCCGGCGTGCTCGCCTACGACTCCTTCAGTCCCGGTCTTCGGGTGGACGGCACCGACCTCGCCCCGTTCTGCATCAAGGTCAACAGCTTCAGCTCGACGTTCCTGTCCAACGACCAGGCGGACAGCTTCAACGCCGCACTGTCCTACCAGGACGACCCGCAGAACGACCCGAACACCTGGCAGTCCTACGACCTCAAGGTCAACGCACCGCTGAACGTCGACGGGGACAAGGTCTACCTGGCCGGCAACGGCTACGCGCCGGTGTTCACCGTGACCTACCCCAACGGCCAGCAGCGCACCAACGTGATCCAGTGGAAAGAGGACGACGCGACCACCTATCTCTCGGAGGGTGCGACCAAGTTCGATCCACCGGGTATCACCGACCCGACCGAACTGCACAAGAAACAGATCGCGGTCACCGGGTTGTTCGCGCCGACGGCGGCCATCTCCGGCGGGGTGATGACCTCGACCTTCCCCGCGCTGAACAATCCGGGGGTCGCGGCCCAGATCTACGAGGGCAACCTCGGTTCGGACTCCGCGGAGCAGTCGATCTTCGACATCGACCAGGACATGGTCAACAACGGCAGCCTGAAACTGGTCGACCAGGCCAACCTCATGCTCGGCCAGCAGGTCACCCTGCCGGATGGCACGAAGGTGAAGTTCGACGCCGTGCAGCGCTGGGTGTCACTGATGATCACCCACGACCCCACCGCCGACTACGTGCTGGTCTTCGCCGTGCTGCTGCTGGCGGGCCTGGTCACCTCGCTGGTGATCAAGCGCCGCAGGATCTGGGTGCGGGTCACCCCGGCGGGTGATGGTGATCAGAGTGGACGTACCGTGATCGACGTTGGCGGTCTGGCCCGCACCGACCAGGCTGGCTACGGCGAGGAATTCACCAGGCTCTCCGCGCGAATACTCGACGCGGCCACCGGTGCGCATCGTTCGACGGCTGGAAAGGACACCTGATGCCGGTCAACGAGACATTGGCCCACTACAGCACCTGGTGCTACGGCAGCGCGACCGGCGTCTACGTGCTGGCCATGCTGTTCTGCCTCGCCGAAGGCGCGTTCAGCAGGGTGAAACAGGGCGCCCGCAGCGCCTCCCCGGCCCGCGAGCTGGTCGGCGCGGGCGGCCCGAGCGCGGTGGGAACCGACACCACTGACTCCACCGACACCTCCACCACCGAACCGGCCGAGGTCAGGCCGGCACCGCACATCGGGAGGACCGTCGAGGTCAAGCGGCCGCTGCCGGAGCGCCTCGGCCGGATGGGCGTCGCGCTGCTGATCCTCGGCCTTGCCCTGCACCTGATCGCGATCGTGTTGCGCGGGGTGGCGACCGACCGGCCGCCGTGGGGCAACATGTACGAGTACATGTCGGTGCTGTGCTTCGTGGCGCTGTCCACCTGGACCGTGTTGATGCGGAAGTTCCCGATCCGCAGGGCGACCGGGTTCGTCCTGGTGCCGGTGGTGATCCTGCTGTTCCTCGGCGGCACCGTGCTCTACACCGCCGCCGAACCGGTCGAGCCCGCGTTGCAGTCCTACTGGCTGGCCATCCACGTCACGGTCGTATCGGCCGCCAGCGGTGTGCTGCTGGTGCCCGGTGTCGCCAGCGTGCTGTACCTGATCCGCACCGCCTACGACCGCAACAACAACCGCTTCGCCCGCCTCGGCCCGAAGCTGCCCACCGCCGACACCCTGGACCGGCTGGCCTACCGCACCACCATCTTCGGCCTCCCGATGTTCACCTTCGGCGTCATCTGCGGCGCGATCTGGGCCGACTCGGCCTGGGGTCACTACTGGCAGTGGGACCCCAAGGAGACCACCGCCTTCGTCGCCTGGGTCATCTACGCGGCCTACCTGCATTCCAGGGCCACCGCCGGTTGGCGGGGGACGCGGGCGGCCATCATCAACGCGCTCGGCTTCGCGGTGATGATCTTCAACCTGTTCTTCATCAACCTCGTCGTCACCGGCCTGCACTCCTACGCGGGCGTCGGCTGAGGAATCGCGCGGGAAGAAAAAACCTGGGTAACGACCTGAGGCGCCCGACCGGCCCCAGGTCGACCCTGGTGTCCTCGGCGACTACCGTCATCAGCTGGTAGGTCGCGATCTTTTGCAGGGAGGACTCCAGCGGTGACTGGACGCTACGAACAGCCGGCGCCGGGATACGGCGGGGCCTGGCAGCCGCCGAACACCGAGCAGCCCGACCTGTACGGCCCGAACCAGGAGGGTTCCGGCCAGCACCAGGTTGACGCCGACAATGGCGCGCACCAGGCACCGGAACCGCTCTACGTCGACCCGGACGCCGCCCAGGACGATGTGACCCACCCTGGTATGCAGCCGGTCACGCAGCCGGGGCAGCAGGCCGAGGGCGGTTACTACGTCGACCCGGCCACCTCCAGCGGGTTCGCCACCCAGAACCCGGCGCAGAACCCGCCGCCGAGTCCCGCCGGGCCGGATTCGGTGTCGAGTCCGCCGCCGAGTCCGGCCGTGCAGGGGCCCGCGCACAGCCAGGGACAGAACCCGCCCTCCGGTGGTTTCGCCGTCCAGAACCCGACCTCCGGCAGCTTCGCGGCGCATAACCCGCAGGCCCAGCAGAACCCGGCCGGCCAGCAGGATCCGCAGGACCCGTCGAACCCGCAGACCCAGTACATTCAGCCCAACCAGCAGGGCCCGCAGAATCCGCCCTCCGGTGGGTTTCCCGCGCAGGGCCAGCCCGCCGGCGGCCACCACGCGCCCGGTCAGCCCGGCGGCTACGCCCAGCCAGGCAGCCAGTCCGGTCCCTACCCGCCCCCCGGTAGCCAGTCGGGCCCGTATCCGTCGCCGGGTAACTCCTCCGGCCCGTATCCGGTGAATCCGCAGGGCAACCACGCTGCCGCGTTCCCGTTCGAGCAGCAGTACCCGACCGGCGGACCGGCCCAGCCGCCCGCGCCCCCGGCGGGACCGCCCATGCCCGGCGCACCCTCGGGCAACCTGTCCCGGCAGACCCAGGCCGCCGCGCACGAACTGTCCTCATCGCACCTGCTCAAGCAGGCCAAGCGACCGCCGCAGTCCGGTTGGCGGCGCGCGGTCTTCAAGGCCAGCGGGCACCTGGTCAACATGGGCGAGAGCCCGGCCGACGTCCGCCGCCGTGAGCTGATCGCGCGGATCAACCAACCGTTGCGCGGCTGCTACAAGATCGCCATGCTCAGCCTCAAGGGCGGCGTCGGCAAGACCACCACCACGACCACGCTCGGCTCGACCTTCGCCTCGCTGCGCGGTGACCGGGTGATCGCGGTGGACGCCAATCCGGACCGGGGCACGCTGAGCCAGAAGATCCCGCTGGAGACCACCGCGACCGTGCGGCACCTGCTGCGCGACGCGGGCCGGATCACCCGCTACAGCGACGTCCGCGCCTACACCTCGCAGGGCCCGAGCCGGCTGGAAGTCCTTGCCAGCGAACAGGATCCGGCGGTGTCCGAGGCGTTCAGCGAGGATGACTACCGGCGCACCATCGACCTGCTCGAACACTTCTACAACATCGTGCTCACCGACTGCGGCACCGGACTGATGCACTCGGCGATGAAGGGCGTGCTGGACATCGCCGACTCGCTGGTCATCGTCTCCTCCGGTTCCGTCGACGGCGCCCGCAGCGCCTCGGCGACCCTGGACTGGCTGGACGCGCACGGCTACCACGACCTGGTCGCCCGTTCGGTCGCGGTGATCAACTCGGTGCGGCCCCGCTCCGGCGCGGTCAACCTCGACAAGCTCGCCGAGCACTTCGGCGCCCGCTGCCGCGCGGTCTGCCGCATCCCGTTCGACCCGCACCTTGAGGAAGGCGCCGAGATCGAACTGGAGCGGCTCGCACCGGACACCAGGCTTGCCCTGCTCGAACTGGGCGCGACGGTCGCCGACGACTTCCCCAGCGACAACTCGCGCCGCTGACCCCTCCCGAGGTGACCGAACAACGGGCCGGACACACCTCGGCCGAGGACGAACCGGCCGACCGATCGGCTGGCGGACCGGTTGACGGATTAGCGGACGGGTCGGTTGGCGGATTGGCCGGTGGGCTGGCGGACGGATCGGCGGACGGATCGGCCGGTGGACCGGTGGACGGGTCGGTTGACGGATTGGTTGGCTCATCGGACCAGCCAGCGGAAGAACTCAGGGTCAGCACCCTGGAATGCTTCTTCGACCTGGTGTTCGTCTTCGCGATCACCCAGCTCACCTCGGTACTCGGCCGCGAGCCGAACGCGGTGGGGCTGGCCAAGATGGCCTTGCTGTTGGGCGTCATCTGGTGGATGTACGGCGGCTACGCCTGGCTGACCAACGTGGTCGCGCCGGTCACCGCGGCCCGGCGGGCGCTGCTGGTGCTGGCGATGGCGGGGTTCCTGCTGGTGGCGCTGGCCGTGCCGACCGCGTTCGACAGCGGCGGCCTCGCCTTCGGCATCGGCTATCTCATCGTCACCTCGGTGCACGCCGGGCTGTTCCTCACCTCGCCACGGGCGCGGCAGGGGGCGCTGCGCGCGGCGCAGCACAACGTGTTCAGCGCGATCGTGCTGGTCATCGCGGCGTTCCTGCCCGAGCCGGTGCGCTGGACGCTGTGGGTGCTGGTGCCCATTGCCTTGTGGACGGCGCCGCACCGACGCGGCACGGACGACATTCCGCTGCGACCGGCGCATTTCGTGGAGCGGCACGGGTTGGTGCTGCTCATCGCGTTCGGCGAGTCCGTTGCCGCGGTAGGTACCGGTATCCCCAGCCTGCACCTGAGCATCGGCCTGCTGTTGGCCGCGGTGCTGGCCCTGCTGGTGTTGGTCGCGTTGTGGTGGAGCTACTTCGGCGGTGAGGACGAACTCGCCGAGCGCCGCCTCGCCGCCGCCGACATCGTCCGGCGCGCCGCCATGTCGCTCAACGCCTTCGGCCGGGCCTTCTACCTGCTGCTGGCCGGGGTGATCATGCTCGCGGCCGGGGTGAAGAAGGCCATCGGTCATCCCTGGCAGCCGGGCCATCTCGTCGAGGCACTGGCCATCGCGGGTGGTGTGCTGGTCTACCTGGTCGGCGATCTGCTGCTGCGTCGCACGCTCAGACTGGGGCCGTTGCTACCGCGCTGCGTGGCCGCGGTGCTGGTCGCGGCAAGCGTCGCCGTCGGGATGTGGATGTCGATGGTCGTGCAGCTGGTGGCGATCGCGCTCGTCCTGGCCGGCGCATTCGCGCTGGAACGCAAACAGCCGGCGCGCAACCGCGCGGAAAGGCGTCGGGCTGAAGGAGATCAGGTTGAAAGGGGGCGACCCGAAGAAGATCGGGCCGAAGAAGATCGGGCCGAAGGAGGCAGGGCTGACGGTCGGGCTGAAGGAAGCCGGGCTGAAGGAAGCCGGGCTGATGGGGAGCGGGCGCCGATCAGCCACCTGCGGGGCGGTCGCCGTCGTCGCCGCGCTTGATCTGTTCGCCGAGCCGGCGCAGGAAGTCCGCGTCGTCATCCGGCGCCATCGGCCGTCGGCGTGCGCCGGCACCGACGCGGTTGGGCGCGAGAAAGCGCCACAGCAACACCACGATGAGGATGACGCCGACCACGGCGAGCACGTACTCCATGGCTGGTCACCTCCGTGCTGGCTCGGCCAAATGTGCGGCGGCCCTACGGTCGTTGATCCGACGGCCTTGAAGCCGAGACTAGTCCCTTCGCTCCTGGTAGGGAGCGTGCCAGCCTGGCGCCGCTGCGGTACGGGAGTGCCGCGGTACGGCTTCGTCCCGGTACGGGAGTGCCGCGGTGCGGCTTCGTTCCGGGACGGGAGTGCTCCGGGTTGGCAGCGCCCCCGGACATCGGTGCGAACGGGGAGGAGCTGCAGAGCGGGACCGTGATGGTCCCGGCGGTGTCTCCCCACGCAACCAACGGCCTGGTGGGGACACTGCCAACCCAGCTGACGTCTCTGCCCTCGACTGACAGCAGCTGTGGAGCCTTGTCGAGCATCGAGCGTTATCGAGTTTGTTGCCCCGTGTCCGCGATCAGGCGTGGCGGGGTAACGACCGAACGCGATCGTCCAGAGTGCGGTCCCTCAGCCGCGCACCGGCTCGCTCGCCTCGGTGGTGAGCTCCGCGAGCAGGGTCTTGACCTCGGACTCGCGGAAGCGGCGGTGTCCGCCGGGGGTGCGGATGGAGCCGATCCGGCCGGCCGTTGCCCAACGGGTCACGGTCTTGGGGTCGACGCGGAACAGGGTGGCCACTTCGCCAGGGGTGAGCAGACGCTCGCTGACCTGTTGACGGTTGTGCTGAACTGCGGCAGTCACTCTCGTCCTCCTCTAGGTCGATCGATCACGGGGTGGGATCCGGCGTTCCGGTCGCATAGTGTCATCTCGCCCTATGGGTACTCGAACGCTAGTCCGATAGTAAAGAGGGAGTAAGGGACAAAACGGGACGTTCGGTATACACAGTGCGTTCGGTCGGCTGCGCTAGGTATCTGGCGCCGAGGCCCGCGAAGGCCGGATCGCCCTGCGCGTAGCGTGGTCCCGTGCAGCAAAACAGCAGCCCGGCGGGGGTGGACTCCCGCAGGGCAAGCGTAGGAGACAGTGCCATTCCCGACGAGCCGACAGACCGCCAGGACTCTGCTGAGTCTGCCGGGCAGCCAGCCGCACCTGGGCAGGCTTTGCCAACGGACGCCTCGCCAACCCCGAGCCAGTCGACCCCGGCTGAGTCGATCGCAGCTCAGTCGACGGCAGCCCAGTCGGGCCCAGGCCAGCCGGACCCGGACCGGTCGACTGCGGCTGAGTCGGCGGAGGCGGAGGCTCGGTCGGGCACTCAGCCGGCAGCGCCGTTGCCGGCCCCGCCCGCCAACCTCGGCCAGCAGGTCGCGTTGTACACGCTGGCCAGGATCGGCCTGGTCGCGGTGATCACGGCAATCCTCACGGTGGCCCATGTGCCGCTGCTGGTCAGCCTGGTGATCGCGGTCATCGTCGCGCTGCCGCTGGCGATGCTGCTGTTCCGCCCCTGGAGCGCGCGGATCTCCGCCGGCCTCGCCGCGCGGGCCGCGGTGCGCAAGGCGACCAGGGACGCGTTCCGTGCCGAGCTGCGCGAGGAGTTCGACGCGACCGATCCGGACACCGGCTCCCAAAACTGACCGTTCCGGCGGCTCGGCCCGCTGGACGCCCTGCCAATCCTTGCCAATCCTTTACCCGGCCGACCCCGCAGTCCGCCGGGTTCCGCCGTGGCCGGTCAGCGGTGCCCTACGTGCGGGGGCAGACTGCCACTCCCAGCCCGGTAAACGCAGGAGGACCGCCGTGACCAGCGTCGATCGAGGTAGTTCGACCACCCGCGAGTGGGTCTGCGAGGCGGTGCGGATCATCGAGGCGGACGCCAATCGCAGCGCCGATACGCACCTGCTGCCCTTCGATCTGCCCGCTTCCTGGGGGATCGACCTTTACCTGAAGGATGAGTCGACCCATCCGACCGGTTCGCTCAAGCACCGGCTGGCTCGGTCACTGTTTCTGTACTCCATCTGCAACGGTTGGATAACCGAGGGCACCACGGTGATCGAGGCCTCCTCGGGTTCGACCGCCGTGTCCGAGGCGTACTTCGCGCGGATGCTCGGGCTGCCGTTCATCGCGGTGATGCCGCGCTCGATCAGCAAGCAGAAGACCGAACTCATCGAACGGCAGGGTGGCCGCTGCCACTACGTCAACACGCCGAGCGCCATCTACGCGGAGTCCCACCGGCTCGCGGCAGAGGTCGGTGGGCACTTCATGGACCAGTTCACGCACGCGGAACGGGCCACCGACTGGCGGGGCAACAACAACATCGCCGAATCGATCTTCGAGCAGATGGCGCTGGAACCACACCCCGAACCGCAGTGGGTGGTCGTCGGCGCCGGTACCGGCGGCACCAGCGCGACGATCGGCCGCTACCTGCGCTACCGGCGGCTCGCCACCAGACTCGCCGTGGTCGACCCGGAGAACTCGGTGTTCTTCGAGGCCTGGCGGGACACCGAACCGGCCCGCACCAACGTCTGCGGCTCGCGGATCGAGGGCATCGGCAGGCCGAGGGTCGAGCCGTCGTTCGTCGGCCAGGTCATCGACCGAATGATCAAGGTCCCGGACGCGGCGTCCATCGCGGTGATCCGCGCCGTGCGCGACGTGCTCGGCCGCCGGGTCGGCGGCTCGACCGGCACGAACCTGTGGGGCGCCTTCCAACTCGTCGCCGAACTGCGCGCGGCCGGGATCGGCGGCAGCGTCGTCACCCTGCTGTGCGACGGCGGCGAACGCTACGGGCACACCTACTACGACGACGACTGGGTACACGCGCAGGGCCTTGACCTCGCGCCCTACCGGGCCACCCTGGAGCGGTTCCTCGCCACCGGCGACTGGCTGCCCCCGGCCGGCCAGGATCCCAGTTGATGGCCGACAATCCTCGGGTAAAGAAAAGAGCCGCCGTGCTGCCGAAAATAGTTCTCGAAGAAGCCTATCTCCACCCGGACGACGCCCGCGAACGGTTGCTGCGACCGGACCTGCTTGCGGGAATAGCCGGCTCAGCGGGCATCGGCGAAGGCTTCTACCGGGCCGTGTTGGAACGTCTTGGTGAGTTCGACGAGGTTCGGCTCGCGAGTATGAACGAAAACGGCATCGAGCACGCGATACTCTCGCTGACCGCGCCAGGAATCCAGGCGATCGCCGACCCTATCGAGGCGACCAGTCAGGCCCGCCGCCAGAATGATTTCCTCGCCGAGCAGATCGCCCGAAACCCGGACCGTTACTCGGGATTTGCCGCCGTCGCCCTACAAGATCCCGACGCAGCGGCCAAGGAACTCGAACGCACGGTGCACGAATTCGGATTCAAGGGCGTTCTGATCAACGGCTACACGGACACCGCCGATGGTCGAACCTTATATCTGGATGACGCCGGCCTCGGCGTGTTCTGGGAAGCTGTCGCGGGACTCGACGTCCCGGTCTACCTGCATCCGCGCCCGCCCATGCCCTCGGAAAGGGGAATCTACGCAGGGCATCCGGAGTTGCTCGGCGCCACCTGGGGCTTCGGGGTCGAGACCGCGACCCACCTGCTGAGAATCATCTTCAGCGGCCTTCTCGACCGGCATCCAGGAGTCAAGCTCCTTGTCGGCCATCTCGGTGAAGGGCTCCCGGCCCTGCTGTGGCGGACCCAGTACAACTTCGATCTCAATCCGTTCGACAAGAAAATCGACAAGACCCTGCCCGAATACTTCGCGGACAACATCTGGATCACTACCAGCGGGAATTTCTCCGACCAGGCACTCACCAGCGCGATTCTCGCCATCGGCGCCGACCGAATCCTCTTCTCCGTCGACTACCCCTACGCCGACCCGGCCCTGGCGGCGCGATGGATGGAGAACACTCCCATCAGCATCAACGACCGCCGCAAGATCGCCCACGGAAACGCCGAGCAACTGTTCGGACTGAACGCATCACGATGACGACCTCAGAGGCCATTTCGAGGGCCGTGCGAGAAGGCGCGATCCGTGGTCCTCGGGTTGGCTGTCCTGACCTCAGCCGAAGGCCAGCGCGCCACCGGTGACCGCCGACCACAGCAGCATGGCCAGCGCGGTGTCCTTGAGCACCGGGATCAGCGCAAGGCCGGTGGCGCCACTGGTGATTCGGCGGATCGGGGTGACCAGCAGGGCCCCGGCCACCAGCGCGATCAAGGCCCACGGGTGGCCGAGGCCGAGCAGGATGCTGACCACCATCGGCACCCCGGCAAGGCATACGTACAGCCGCCGGGTGCCCGCGTCGCCGAGCAGGACGGCAAGGGTGCGCTTGCCGGTTTCGGAGTCGGTCGGGATGTCGCGCAGGTTGTTGGCGACCAGCACGGCCGCCGAGAACGCGCCGACGCCGACCGCGCCGCCGAGCCCGATCACGGTGAACCGGCCGTACTGGACGTAGAGCGTGCCGAGCACGCCGATGAGGCCGAAGAACAGGAAGACGGCGATCTCGCCGAAGCCCTGGTAGCCGTAGGGTTTCTTGCCGCCGGTGTAGAACCAGGCGCCCGCGACGCAGACGACGCCGACCACCAGCAGCCACCAGTGCCCGGACGCGACGACCAGTACCGCGCCGGCCAGGCAGGCAAGGCCGAAGCAGCCGAACGCGACCGTGCGCACCAGCTTCGCGGGGACCGTGCCGGAACCGACCAGCCGCAGCGGTCCGACCCGGTTCGAGTCGGTGCCTCGGATGCCGTCGGAGTAGTCGTTGGCGAAGTTCACCCCGACGATCAGCGCCAGCGACACCACCAGCGCCAGCACCGACTGCCACCAGACGAAGTGGTCGATCGCGGCCGCCGCGCCGGCGCCGACGAGCACCGGAGCGATCGCGTTCGGCAGGGTGCGGGGCCGGGCACCCTCCATCCACTGCGCGACTGTTGCCATACGCCCTATCTTGCCTGGCGCCCCCGGCACCGTAGGCAACCCGCCCCGCATGCCCTGCGCAAACCGCCCCGCTTGCCGTGTGGAATCCGCCCGCTTGGCCTGCGGAACCCCGCCCACTCGCCTTACGGAACCAGCCCCGCTTGCCGTGTGGAACCCGCCCCGCTCGCCCTGCGGAACCCGCCCGCTTGCCCTTATGGAACCCGCCCGCTTGCCTGGCGGAAGGGACCAGGTGCGGCCCGGATCAGGTGCGGAAGGGATCAGGTCAGCAGGTCGCGGACGGCGGCCCTGTCGATCTTGCCGGGGCCGCGCAACGGCAACGCGGCCAGGAACCCGAACCGCTTGGGCACCGCGGCCCGGCCGAGCGCGGCCCTGACGGCCTCCCGCAGGTCCGACTCGGCGGGCGGCCGGTGCGGATCGGTCGGCACGATCGCGGCGGCGACCGCCTGCCCCCAGTGCTCGTCCGGCAGGCCGAGCACACAGACCTCGCGCACCCCGTCCTGACCGGAAAGAGCCCGCTCCACCAGCGCGGGAGCGACTTTCACCCCACCGGTGTTGATCAGATCATCGGTCCTGCCCAGCACTTCGAGCTTGCCGTCGGTGCTCAGCCTGCCGCTGTCCCCGGTCCGAAACCAGCCGTCCCCGAACGCGGCCCGGCTCAGCTCTGTTTGGCCGCGATAACCACTGGCCAGCATCGGTCCGGACAGCTCGATCCGACCGGCGCCCGCCTCGGCGTCGGCAAGGCGCAACCGCAGCCCGGCCAAGGGAATCCCGTCGTAGACGCAGCCGCTCGCGGTTTCCGACATCCCGTACGCCGCGACCACCTGCACTCCGGCCGCGTTCGCCTGTGCGCGCAGTTCCTCGGAGGTCGCGGCGGCACCGAGGATCACCGCGTCGAACGCGGCCAGCGCGGCAAGGCCGGGCCCGCCCTCGGCCAACAGGGTGCGCAGCTGGGTGGGCACCATCGCGGTGTAGCGGCGGCCCGCGCCACCGTCGAGCACCGGTTCGGCCGCGGTGGCGAAGGACGCCGACCGGAACGGCACCGACAGGTCGACCACCCCCGGCCGCGTCCCGGCAAACAGCGACCGGACCAGCACCTGCACCCCGCCGATGTACTGCGCGGGAGTCGCCAACAGCCAGTGTCCCGGCCCGCCGAGCCGCTCGTGGGTCGCCTCGGCCGATGCCAGCAACGCGGTGCCCGACAGCGCGACCCCCTTGGCCTCACCGGTCGAACCCGAGGTCGTGATGATCACCGCGATCTCCGGCTCGACCGGTTCCTCGGGGGCCACCGCGGCCCGCAACGCGGCCAGGTTCGGCGCGCCCGCGTCCAACGGGACAACCACCGGCCCGGTCCCGGCCAGTGTCTCGGCAAGGGCCGAGCTGAGTTCGGCGACAGCGGCCGACCGGCCGTCGAGCAGCACCTCACGCATACCGGCAATTCTGCGCACCACCCGCCCACCGGCCGCCCCCGGCTCGGCCGACTGTGGGCCCGCGCACGTCGGAAGCAGCCCGGCGAACGGTCAGAAGTCGTTCAGAAGTAGTACGGGAACGGCCGGAAATCCGGTTCGCGCTTTTCCAGGAAGGCGTCTCGGCCTTCGACGGCCTCATCGGTCATGTACGCCAGCCTGGTCGCCTCGCCGGCGAACAACTGCTGACCGACAAGGCCGTCGTCGATCAGGTTGAACGCGTACTTGAGCATCCGCTGCGCCGTCGGCGACTTCCCGTTGATCTCCCGCGCCCACTGCAGCGCGGTCGACTCCAGCTCCGCGTGCGGTACGACCTCGTTGACCGCGCCCATCTCCATCATCCGCCGCGCGGAGTAGGTCCGGCCGAGGAAGAAGATCTCCCGCGCGAACTTCTGGCCGACCTGCCGAGCCAGATAGGCCGAGCCGAAACCACCGTCGAAGGAGCCGACATCGGCGTCGGTCTGCTTGAAAAGGGCGTGCTCGGCGCTGGCCAGGGTCAGGTCACAGGTGACGTGCAGGCTGTGCCCGCCGCCGGCCGCCCAACCGGGCACCACCGCGATGACGACCTTCGGCATGAACCGGATCAACCGCTGGCACTCCAGGATGTGCAACCGCCCGGCCCGCGCCGGATCGACCGACTCGGCGGTCTCCCCGCTGGCGTACTGGTAACCGGACCGACCGCGAATTCGCTGGTCACCGCCGGAACAGAAGGCCCAGCCGCCGTCCTTGGCGGACGGTCCGTTCCCGGTGATCAGCACACAGCCGACATCCGAGGTCATCCTGGCGTGGTCGAGGGCCCGGTACAGCTCGTCGACGGTGTGCGGCCGGAACGCATTGCGCACCTCAGGCCGGTCGAAGGCGATCCGAACGGTGCCCTGATCGACCGCTCGGTGATAGGTGATGTCGGTAAAGTCGAACCCCGGCACCTCTTGCCAGGCAGCCGGATCGAACAACTCGGACACTCGGGATTCGCGCACACCTGGGAGAATAAGCGGATGCAGCGAAGTGGTCGCCGGTGAACCCCTCTACCGCGCAGGCTCGGGTCCTCGTCGACGAACTGGTGCGCTGCGGTGTGCGGCAGGTGGTGGTCTGCCCCGGCTCACGCAACGCCCCGCTGTCCATCGCGCTGCACGCCGCCGCCCTCGCCGGCCGGCTGACCCTGCACGTCCGCATCGACGAGCGTTCGGCCGGGTTCTTCGCCCTCGGCCTTGCCAAGGGCTCCGCCGCGCCGGTCGCGATCACCTGCACCTCGGGTACTGCCGTCGCCAACCTGCACCCGGCCGTCCTCGAAGCCCACCACGCAGGCGTCGGCCTGCTGCTGCTCACCGCCGACCGGCCGGCCGAACTCCAGAGCACCGGCGCCAACCAGACCATCGCGCAGCGCGGCGTCTTCGGTGCCGCCGCGTCCGTTGTGGACTTCCCGGTCGCCGAACGCCGCGCGGGCCAGAACGCGATCTGGCGGGCCACCGTCTGTCGCGCGGTCGCCGCCGCCGCCGACGGACCGGTGCAGGTCAACCTGCCGCTGCGCGAACCACTCGTCCCGGACGCCGATCCGGACTGGCCGGAGCCATTGGCCGGCCGGGCGCGGGAGCAGCCGTGGACGGTGGTGTCGACAAGGGAAATCGTTACCGGGCAACAGCTTCCCGATCTCGGCTCGCGGGTCCTGTTGGTACTCGGCGACGGCGAGCAGGTCTTGCTCACCGAGGCGGCCACCGCCGCTGCGGCAGCCGGGTGGCCAGTGCTTGCCGAGCCGACCGCCCTCGGCGCCGCCTTGGCCGCCGGCGCCGAACTGATCGCCAACGGTGCCCTGATCATGAGCGGTGCCGAGCTGCCGGAAGCCTTGCGGCCCAGCGGATTGGTCGTCGCCGGTCGGCCGACCCTGGCCCGCTGGGTGGCCAAGCTGATGCGGGCCACCCCGGCCGTGCACGTGGTCGACGCCAACCCACGATGGACGGACCCGGCGCACGCCGCACACAGCGTCAGCACCCGACTCACCCCGGCCGAAGTGCCTGCGCGGCAACAGGATCCCGGCTGGCTGGCCGGGTGGCGGCAGGTCGATGACGCCGTCGCGGTCGCGGTGCACAAGTTCCTCGCCGACCAACCGTGGCCGACCGGCCTGCAGGTTGCCCGCGAGGTCGTCGCCGCGCTGCCGGCCGATGCGTTGCTGCTGCTCGGTTCCTCCAACCCCGTTCGACTGGTCGACCTCGTCGCCACACCGCGCGCGGACCTGCGGGTGCACGCCAACCGGGGCGTCGCCGGCATCGACGGCAGCGTGTCCACCGCGGCCGGCCTCGCCATCGGCGCCGGCAGACCCGGCTATGCGCTGCTCGGCGACCTGACCTTCCTGCACGACACCAACGGCCTGTTGCTCGGCCCGGCCGAACAGCGCCCCGACCTGACCGTCGTGGTGCTCAACGACGGCGGCGGTGGCATCTTCTCGCTGCTGGAACAGGGCGCGCCGGAACACGCCGAGAGTTTCGAGCGGGTGTTCGGCACCCCGCACCAGGTCGACCTCGCCGCCCTGTGCGCCGCGCACCGGGTACCCCATCGGCGCGTCAGGACCGTTAGCGAACTCCGCTCCGCGCTCGCCGCCGAACCCGGCCTGCGCGTGGTCGAGGTGCCGGTGCCGAGGGAGGGCCTGCGCGCCGCTCACGGCGTCCTGCGCGCCGCCGTCGACGAAGCCCTGACCTAGCCCCTGCCCTTGATCGGATCCTGTTCTGACCGGATCCTGCCCTGACCAGGACGGGATCCGGGTGATGTGCACATTTGCGATGTAACGGGCTTCCAAAACTAAGCCGTTACATCGCAAAAGTCATCATGCGGCTTCTCATCCGGGTCGGTCAGCTGTTCGAGGGCGTCGCGGATCGGGATCATCTTCGCGTTGGCCTCAAGGACCTCGCTGTCCGGATCGGAGTCCGGCATGATGCCGCCGCCCGCGTACAGCCGCGCGGTGTTGCCCTTGACCTGGGCGCAACGCAGCGCGATACCGAACTCACCGTCCCCGGCCCTGTCGATCCAGCCGACCGGGCCGGCATAGCGCCCCCGATCCATGCGCTCCAGCTCGGTGATCAGCGCGACCGCCGCGGCGCGCGGGGTGCCACCGACCGCGGCGGGCGGGTGGGTCGCGCCGGTCAGTTCCAGCAGGGAGGGGTCGCCGGTCAGCGTGCCGGTGATGTCGGTGGCCAGGTGCAGCACGTTGCGCAGCCGCAGGATCGTGGCCTCGCCGGGCACGTCGAGGGCGGCGCAGAAGGGCCGGATGGCATCGGCGACCGACTCGACCGCGTACCGGTGCTCCTCCTGGTTCTTCGCCGAGGCCAGCAGGCTCGCGGCCAGCGCGTCGTCGTCGATTCCGTCGCGCGGCCAGACCGTGCCGGCCAGCACTCGCGCGGTCACCTCGCTGCCCCTGCGGCGCAGCAGCAGCTCCGGGGTCGCGCCGACAAGACCGTCGACCGCGAACACCCAGCAGTTCGGATTGCGCCCGGCCAGTGCGTGCAGCAGGCCACGGGCGTCCAGCGGGCCCTCCTCGGCGGGCGTCGTGGCCACCAGGTCGTGCGCCAGCACCACTTTGTGCAGGTCACCGGCCCGCAACCGGCGCACCGCCTCGGCGACCGCGGCGCGGTAACCGGGCACCGACAGCTCGCCCTCGGCGTAGCGCACCGTCGAGGGGGTACGGATCGGCTGCATGGCGACGGCGGTCCCCGCGCCCCGTTGGCCCCTTCCCGCACTGATCTCCGTGACCCATGTCACGTCACCTCGACGGCCGACCACGATCTCCGGCACCACCAGCGTCGAATGACCGGGCTTGTCGGCAAAAGCCATGCTCACGAACGCGACCGGCCCGGTGCCCGGCAGCCCAACCTCGTCGTCGACCTCGGCATCGGCCGCGAACTGCCGCCACCACTCGGCTGCCTGGGCGAACCGGCCTGCGCCCGATGGCGCGAACCGGGCCGCCGCGCCCCAGCCGACCAGGCCGTCGCCGTTCTGCACCCAGGCCAGCGCGTCATCGCCTCGGGGCAGGAGTTCCAGCAGGTCAGCGCTGGATTCGACGACGCGGGTGTGCGCGAACAGCCGGGGCGAGTCGTGCTGGTCCCGATCCGCGGTGGGGTGTTGCGAGGAAGCGGTCGTCACGCTACGAGCGTACGAACCAACTCCGAAGCCCGCGCTGAGAGATCGGCCGCTTTGTGAGCTGACGGACAACCACGAGCGATCCATTCCTTGTATTCGAGGATCGTGCCGACCGGTATTGCCCGACGCCGAACCCGGCCGTCGTCCTAGACTTCGGGCGAGATGGCGAAAGACCTGGCACTGGCGGAGGCGGACGGACGCGGTGAGCCCACCGCGCGCCCGGCCGAGCCCGCCGCACCTCCCGCCGAGCCCGCCGCACCTCCTGCCGAGCCCACCGCGCCCCCCGCCGAACCGCTCGACTGCCCGCCGGTCGCGGCCGGACCGAGCAGACGCCGCCGGGTCACCGCGGTCGTGGTGTTGGTGCTCGGCTGCGTGATCCGCGCGCTGTGCCTGCTGGTGCTCTACGGCTGCTGGCACGACGACCACGACATCGACGCGCATCTCGGCCGGACCGACGCGGATGTGCTGTCGGTCGTGTTCAACCGGACCGCGGTGCGGTTCGTCACCCCGGACGGCACCATCGACATCCCGCCGGAAGGTGTGCTCTACCCGGCCGGTCTGGCCGCGGGCGAGCGGGTCAAGGTCGAGTACGACACCCTCGACCCGGACCTGGTCCGGGTCGCCGGCCGCGATTTCACCCTCGCGTTCCTGCCGATCGGCAGCACCATCGCGGGCACCTGGATCGTCGCGGGCCCGCTGCTGTGGTGGCTGCGCCGCCCGAAGCGCGGCTGACCGTCGCAACTTGTAGGCACATTGTTGTACCCTCATGTGGGTACAAGGAGGTGGTGCTGATGTCGACGGTCTCGATTCGAGAGTTTTCCTATAACCCCAGCGCGATGTTCGCTCGCGTCGAGCAGGGGGAGCAACTGGAGGTGACCAGGCACGGCGAGGTCATCGCGGTGTTGATTCCGGCGCCGCGTACGCAGAGCCGTTATGACGAACTTGTCGCGCGGGGGACGATCCAGCCCGCTGCGAGGAATTTGACCGCTGGGGACTGGGACGAGTTCACTCATATCGAAGTGCCCGATGATGTTGATCCAGTGGCCATGCTGCTGGAGCTGCGTGAGCACGAGCGGTGATCTACCTGGATTCCTCGGCGTTGGTGACCCTCACGGTCGAGCGGCAGAACTGGAAGGAACTGAAGAGTTTCCTTGGCGCTCACAGTGATGTTCGGACCGGCACGAGCACGATCGGCTTCGTGGAGACCGTCCGCATCTGCGATCAGATCGGCACGTTCCCGAACTTGATGTCCTCCTTGGCACGAGATCATGCTCAGATCGCGCTGGACAACGAGATTCGGAATGCGGCGGCGGCCGTGCCGGGCAATGTTCGCTCCCTCGACGCGATCCACGTGGCCAGCGCTCAGGTGCTCGGTTCTGAGTTGACGGCGTTGGTGACCTATGACGTCAGGATGGCGGATGTCGCGCGTGCCGCCGGCTTGCCCGTGGCCATGCCCGGCGCCGAGTGAGTCCTGACGGCTCAGCCGGCGCAGCCGCGCCACCATTCGAGCACCTCGGGCGCGACTCCCGGCCCCGCGACCAGCAGGCCGTCCACCGGCAGGCCGGTCGCGCCGGTGGTGTCCGTGCCGTGCCGGTCCAATACCACCGCGCCGGTCTCCAGGGCCAGAGCGACCCCGCCTGCCACGTCCCATTCGTGGAAGCTGTGCAGCACCGCCGCTGCCGCGTGTCCGAGCGCGACCCCGGTCACCGCCAGCGCGGCCGAACCGAGGATGCGTACCCCGGTGTGCGCCTTCGCGGCGCGGGCCATGAACTCCGCCATTCCTGGCCACGGTCCGCCGCCGACCAGCTCGGTACACACGATCGCGCCGGCCAGTTCGGTCCGCGCCGGCAACTGCACCGGGGTCCCGTTCGCCCGCGCACCCCGGCCGCGTGCCGCCGCGTAGATCTGCGCCCGGTACGGGTCGGCGACCACCCCGACCACCGGTCCGTCCGCGTCCATCAGCGCGAGGCTGTAGGCGCACCACGGCATCCCGGCCACGTAGTTCGCGGTGCCGTCCACCGGGTCGACCACCCAGCGGTACTCCGCCTCACTGGCCCCGACATCCGCGCCGAACTCCTCGCCGACCACGGGGAAACCGGGAAACTCCGCGGTCAGCACCCGCCGGGTGTGCCGTTCGAGGGTCCGGTCGGTGTCGGTCACCCAGTCGAACGGGGATTCCTTCGCCGTCGGTCGCGCACCCCGGCCCGCGGTCGCGGTGATCACGTCGGTCGCGTCGTTGGCCAGTCTCCCCGCGACCTCCAACGCGTGCGAGACAAGGGCGGGGGATACCGTCCTGGCCGCCCTGCGCGCCGGCACGACCGGGGTCTTGGGCGCGGCGGGAGCCTGCTCCCAGCGCGGCAACGGGGCGGCATCGGCGGATTCGCGATAAGGAGTCGGTGAAGGAACAGCCGTCATACTGCTCAAGCGTGAACTGGCGTGGTGTCGGTGACACGACCAACAGATGACGGGCTGACGATCACTGTGTGCAAGTCTCGTGCGGACGGGCCGGGCGCCGGCCCGTAGCCTTGCGCCCATGTCACGCGCGAATCTGGACCGGGACCCGCACGAGGTCGCCCAGATGTTCGACGGGGTCGCCAAGCACTACGACCGGACGAATTCGCTGACCAGCCTCGGTTTCGACCGGCACTGGCGTGCGGTGACCGCCCGCGAACTCGGCCTCGCCCCCGGTGAGAAGGTGCTGGACCTCGCGGCCGGTACCGCGGTCTCCACGGTCGCCCTCGCCCAGTCCGGCGCCTGGTGCGTCGCGGCGGACTTCTCGCTGGGCATGCTGCGGCGGGGCGCGGGGCGCCCGGTGCCCAAGGTCGCCGCGAACGCCCTGCAGCTGCCCTTCGCCGACGGCGCCTTCGACGCGGTGACCGTCTCCTTCGGGCTGCGCAACATGAAGGGCACCGTCGCCGCGCTGGCCGAGATACGCAGGGTGGTCCGGCCGGGCGGCAGGCTGGTGATCTGCGAGTTCTCCACGCCGACGTTCGCGCCGTTCCGGTTCGTCTACCTCAACTACCTGATGCGCGCGCTGCCCGCGATCGCCCGCAAGGCGTCCTCGAACCCGGACGCCTACATCTACCTCGCCGAATCCATCCGCGCC
The DNA here is from genome assembly GCA_036268955.1 of Pseudonocardiaceae bacterium. GTDB lineage: Bacteria > Actinomycetota > Actinomycetes > Mycobacteriales > Pseudonocardiaceae > CAJCJE01. Next base: position 36,476 of record DATATE010000181.1, on the reverse strand, counting down.
TGGCCCGCCCAGCGTCAGCTCGCCGAACTGGTCGAGCAGGCCGGCTGGGGAGAGGTGGAGTGGACCAACCTGACCGGCGGCATCGTCGCCCTGCACCGCGCCCGCAAACCGGTGCCCAGCGACACATGATCTCGATCACCAGGAGTTTGTGGCGACAGACATCACACCGGATTGTGGCGGCGCCTGCCGAGCCGCGCCGCCACAATCCGATCGACGGTCAGCCGGCGATCTCTCCGGTTTTGACTGCGGCGAACAATGCACCAAGATCAACGCGCAGGATCGGCTCCGGATTCTTCGAGTCCCGAACCCGATCTAAGGAGCCCGCCACTTCGACGCACTCGTTGTTCGCTGAGGTGTAGCTGCTCTTACGCCAGACCTCGACGCACTCGTTGTTCGCTCCGCTGTAGCTGCTCTTACGCCACGCCGTGTTCATTGTCGTCATATTGTTCGAGGGCCCTCTGCTGTTGGCGGATCAGGTCGGCCGAGTCCGACGGCGACAACGCGAATGCGCGCGCGTCGTCGAACGTGGTGGTGATGCGTTCGATACCGGCCTCATTGTCCACCCATGCGCCGCCGCCGAGGTACTCCAGATAGACGCCAGGCAGTGCACCGTCTTCGGGATAGTAAACGATCATGAACTGGCCTCCCATCGGGCCGTATGCTCCTACGCCGAATGGGAGGACCTGAATGACGACGTTCGCCCAAGAACCGACCAACAGCAGGTGCCCGAGTTGCTGGCGCATGATCTGCGGCCCGCCGAGCACGCGCCGGATAGCCGCTTCGTCGATCAACGCGTGAACGTGCAGCGGGTCGATTCCGGTGAGCAGCTTCTGCCTGTTCATCCGGGCCTTGATGTACTCGTCCATGGCTGCGAGGTCGAGAAGCCGGTGGCCGGCTTTGTTCATCGCTCGGATGTATGGCTCGGTTTGCAGCAAGCCAGGAACCGCCGAAGGTGAAAGTACTCGCACTGAGCGTGCATCAAGTTCGGCCCGAACCAGCTTGCGTAGGTCTTTCGGCGCATCTGCGGGCATCCGCACCCGCAAAGCCTTGGCGCCCGCGTCCTCCCAACGTCCCTCTGCCTCGGCCAATTGTGCCGGGGTAGCTCCGTAGAACTGGAGAAGTTGTACGACGGCTGCCCATTGCGGCCTGTTCTGACCGGCCTCGTACTGGCTCAGGGTCGGACCTTTGACGTGCAGCTCGTCGGCTGCCTGGGCCACTGACTTGCCCGCGTTCTTGCGAAGTTCGCGCAGGAATGAGCCGAGCTGTTTCTTCCAACGAGTGGACGCGGATGGCATACGGCGATCCTATCTTGAGGAAGATCTCAGCGATATACACTCGATCGTGGTACATACGGGGCGATGTTATCCCGTTATCGTTGATCAGGTCGGCGGGGCAAAGCCCTCGCAGGGGTTGGGTCCTCCACGTGGTGGTGATGCGGCCCGGCGTCCCGTCGGCGCATTGACCGGCGGCGGGGTCGGGGAAGCCTCCCCTCCGACCCCGCCGCTTCCCAGCCCAGATCTCCGGTGCCCCAATTCACCGAGGAGCCGTCCCACTATGTCGATCGAACTTGCCGTCCTACTCGCCACGCCCGCTGTAGGAGCCCTCTGGGCCGGCGCGCTGGGCATCAACGCGCTCATCAAGGACATCCACCAGCGTCACCGCATCGCACAGCACCTGGACGCCGTCCTCGGACCACGAATGCCCGACCTGCCCACCGGCCGACATCGCCTCGTCGAAACCGGCCGGCACCATCTGCGTCGCACCCCAGCCCATGTCGGCTGAGGACCCCACGCCCCCGCTCGCCTCGGTTACCCCCAACTTCGTCGCCCGAGGCGGGCGGGACCTTTCTGCTCTGGAGTGGATCGATCTCGCCGCGACCCTGATTCACCTGGCCCTGGACGGCCACGGCGATCCGGCCGACGCGCATCAGTGGCTCAACACGCTGACTGACACCATCCACACCGCGTTCACTCAGGGACAACCGCGATGATCGGCCCAAACCCGGCCGCCGACTGCAAATTGGCGGCACGCGACTACTGGCGTCGGCTCGGCTGGCCCGCTCACGCGCACGGCCGGGTTGTCTGGATTGTGCCGGGCGGCCAGATCGAAGCCCTGAACATGCCGAGGGACATCGCCGCCCCGGCGATCGCCCGACTTGCCGCGATCGGCGTCGTTGGGCCGGTCATCGAAATACCCGGCCAGCCGGCACGGTGGGCACTGCTCAGCCAACCGCACGCCGGCTCACCGTCTGGCATCCTGAGAGTCCTCGCTCAGCAGGAATACGGCCACCAGATCGGCTACGCGCACGGCGGCAGGCATCGGGGCCAACCGTCTGAATGGGGCATCGACCTACCGCCGACCCGGTATCCCGATCGACAACCGCTCACCTGGATCAAACCGGCGACCCAACCGCTTCCGCCGATCAGCCTGGTCCTCGGAGCCGTGCTCGATGTGCTGCTCAGTCGGCAAGGAGATCGGCGTGCGCCCGCCGAAGACGGTCAATGATCAGCTGATCGGTCGCCGGGGTGATGCTGACGTATCCGGGAGACAGCGTCACCAGCAGCCTCCCGGACCGAATATCGTGGTACCGCAACGGATTCACACTCATCCGGTACGGATTGCCGTTCTCCCGCGAACCGACGAACAGCTCGCCCTGACCGACAAGTCTCCGGTTGCCGATGGCAAGCAGCGCCGCAGCGTCCGACCTGCTGTCCGACACTCCGGTGTTGCTCAACCGAACATTCGTTGCGGCCAATGCGTCTTGCCGTACGTTGATCGAGTCGATCCTGGCAGGCGGCATCTGCGGCAATTGTCGAACCAGAGTCTCGGGCAGCTGTTCCTGGCGCGAACTGGACAGCGTGACCACATCGCCGGTTCGACGAGCTGTCACGATCTCGTCGCTGCCAACCCCGGTTGCCACCAGAACTGACCGCGCCACTCCCTTGTGGACGAACATGGCGAAGTACTCGGTCGTGGGCCGGGACAGCAACGTGATGGTGTCCAGTGCGTCCCCGTCCAGCCGACCGGATCGGTCGATCAGGTTGACGTCGGCGAACTCACGCCACATGGCGTCGTCGGCCGTGAGATCGACATGCGGCGGCAGCCAGGTGGGCTCGGGCCGCAGCGTGATGTGTGGTTCACCGAGGCGACGGACTCGCATCAAACGAGCCAATGCGTCGACGGTGACCTTGATCGGACGCTGCAGCACACCAACCCCCGAATTGATTCACGAGCCCGGATCTGAGAGCTGGGCCTACTTGCGGTGCCGACCGCTCTCCGCATCACGGGCCAGCCGCTGCTGATAATCGTGCGGTGTTTCGCCGATCACCGGCGGGGCGACCTTGTCGGTGACGCCATAGAGCTCCTCCGGATCATCGCCGTACTGGTATTTCCGTTTGTGCTCGGCATCCGGGTCGCCCTTACCGCCCCGGCCCGCACCCATCCCGCCGGCCGACGTACCCGACGCACCGCGTGCGCCAGCAGTACCGGCCTCGGTGCCATTTTCTTCCGCAACGTCACCCGCCCCGGCGCCGCTGCGATTCCCAGTGCCTTCTTCGGCTGGCCCCTGTCCAGGCAGCGACGAACCCGAACGACCGCCGCTGCTGAGTCCCTCAACGCCGCCGCTACCCGCGTCGCTACCGCCGCCGCTGAGCCGAGCGGCGATGTTGCTACCAGAGTCGCCGATCGGCCCGATGTTCCCGCCGGGAGTGCCGCTGGATCCCCCGCCACTGCCGATGCCCAGATCCGAGCCGACGACCGGGTTCGGATTGATCGTCGACGTTGGCGACGCGCTGGATGTCGTCGTGGCCGTCGAGCCCGGACCGGCCGGTCCGGTTGGTGGTGCAGTGGTTCCTTGGGCGCTTGGAGAGCCTGCATTACGAGCGGATCCGGTGCCACCGGAGCCGCCTGGCACCGATGGAGCGGGGGACACTCCGGCTGTCGCCTTGGCGCTGCCCTGCGGCGTTGGTGGTGCCACCGAGACGCTGGCCGGCGGAGCCTTCATCGGCGTCGAGACATCAGGAATGCCGGAGGCGTTGTACTGGCTCGCCTCGACATAGTTGTTGTACGCATCCACATTGGACTGACCAGCGCCGTTGTAAGCCGTCTGCTGCTGCACCATCGACGCCGGCGACTGACCTTCGGCGATAGCGACGATCGAGTTCTGCATCTGCGGGGCTGCCGGCATCGATTGCACCTGTGCCTTCGCCGCGTGAAACGAAGCCGACTGCCGATAGATCAAGTCTTGCGATGTGTTGAGGTCTTCGCCGGTCTGCAAGGTGTTCTCGGCCAACGGTGCCAACCCCTGTGCTGCCTCATCCGCCGCGTTACCCGTCCACGCCGCCTTGACTCCGTCGATGATCTTCTGGGTCGAGGCGGCCCGATCCTGATAGGTGCCGGCAAGGTTCAACGCGGATTGCTGCGAAGTCTGGAGCGAATCCGGCCCCTGCGAGGTGTGGAACGTCTCGTAGATCTGCTGACCCGTCATTGCCTGCGCGGTCACTGGACCCCCTGCAAGTTCTTGATCACATCAGCCGCAGCCTGCTCCGCCAACGAACACGACTGCGTCGCATTGGCCGGACTGTCCGATGCTGTATTCAGCTGGTAAAACGACAAAAAATACAAATGATCATTGACAGCTACGTTCAACGTGCACTCGCCGCTGGTCCGAAGATCTACTGTGTCGGAGTATACCGCTGGATAGCCGTCGATTGTCGTCGGGATGAAATACGCGTCCTCTGACCGCTTGGCGTATTCATTGCTGAGTCCGTTGGTATCGGGTGTCAACCAGTTGATCGAGGTGGAGCTACTGGCATCCGCAGCATTCCAAATGCAGCCGGGAGCCCCTTTATTATCCACTGTCGGCGGTGCTCCGCTCTCTTGCAATCTTGGCAAATCGCTGGCTGTGAGGGATGAGCAAGGGTTTGCCACGAACTTCGATGCGTTCAGTGGGTTGGTGACTTTTGGCGCGGCTGAGGTGGCCGTTGTCGAGCTGCCTGCCGACGAGGAGCTGGGCGGATCGCTAGCACCTGTTGTGGCGGGCTCCGGAGAGCCCTGCTGCGGTGATGAGCAGCCAGCCAACAACACCACTGAGGCTACCAGCGACGCTACGGTAGCGGGAACGATCTTCTTCACGCGTCCAACCCCAAAGTCAGTCGATTCCACTGCGCCTGAGTCAAGTGCTCGGTTTCCATGTAGTTCTGCTGGGCCTTCTGCAAGGTCGCGATCCAGCCTTCCAGGTACCCAATCTGGCTCCGGTTCCTGACCCGCAGATCGTTGCCGAACTTCACCACCGCGTTCGCCTGGTGCACACTGCCGGCCTCGTCGGTAGCGGGTGGCTTGGTGCCGGCGATGACGTCGATGTCGCGTTGATCACTGTTCAGGTTCTTGATCAGCTGCTGGCATTGGGAGATTTGGGTGGCTATCTCTTCTGGGGAGAAGGAGAAGCCGCTGCCTGCGCCACCGGACCCAGGTGAGGTAGGAAGACCGCCCAGTCCGCTGGCCACTTCACCGATTGTGGACATCACGACCTGGGTTTGCTCGGTCTGGATCTCCTTGACCGCCGGTTGGTCCGCTGCCGACACGGCCGCGTTCGGATCGGTGGTGGCTCTGGCCGGTCCCGCTGGTGCCCCAGACCCCTCGAACCAGTCGCCCATGCCAGCTTTCCCCTCTGCCCGTCAGACTGCCCGACTGAGCAGGATAACGGTCCGAATGCGCTGTGTCAGACGTTGGACGCAATCCGTACCCAGAGGTGCCGACCGAGGTCGGGGTTCACCGGAATGTCGTAAGGTCGAGGGCGGAAGCGGCGCCGAACAAGGTGGCTGGAGCCGACGCCTAGAATCGCGGGTAATCCCCTTCCCCAAGGAGCCAGATACTCATGCCTAGCCGACGCCGCGCCGATGAGGACGCCGAGGTCATCGTGGTCGGTGCCGGCCCTGCCGGTTCCACTGCGGCCACCTATCTGGCCCGGTGCGGCTTGGACGTGCTGCTGCTGGAGAAGAGCATCTTCCCCCGAGAGAAGGTCTGCGGCGACGGCCTCACACCGCGCGGCGTCAAGCAACTCATCGACCTCGGCGTGGACACCCGCGAAGAGGCAGGCTGGCTGCACAATCGCGGCCTTCGGGTGATCACCGCGCACCACGAACTGGAACTGGACTGGCCGACGCTGTCCAACTTCCCGCCCTACGGCGTGGTCCGCACCCGGCAGGACTTCGACGAGATGCTGGCCAGGACCGCGCAGCGGGCCGGCGCGCGGCTGCTTGAGGACACCAGCGTCACCGGCGCGATCACCAACGAGCGCACCGGCCGGGTGGTCGGGGTGAGCGCGAAGGTCGGCAAGGACCGTGAACCCGTCAGCTACCGGGCCCCGCTCGTGCTGGCCTGCGACGGTGTGTCCGCGCGGCTGGCGCTGTCGGTGGGCATCGACAAGCGGGACGACCGGCCGATGGGCGTCGCGGTGCGCCGCTACTACAACTCGCCGCGCACCAAGGACGACTACCTCGAATCACACCTACAGCTGTGGGACCGCTCCGACCCGACCCGGCCGGTGCTGCTGCCCGGCTACGGCTGGATCTTCGGCATGGGCGACGGCACCGTCAACGTCGGTCTCGGCATTCTGTCCACCTCCAAGGCCTACGGCACCACCGACTACCGGGCCCTGATGCGCTCCTGGGTCGCCGGCCTGCCTGAGGACTGGGAGTTCACCGAGGACACCGCGACAGGCAAGATCGGCGGCGCCGCGCTGCCGATGGGCTTCAACCGGACCCCGCACTATCGCGACGGTCTGCTGTTGGTCGGTGACGCCGGCGGGATGGTCAACCCGTTCAACGGCGAGGGCATCGGCTACGCCATGGAGTCCGCGAAACTCGCTGCCCAGTACGTCGTACAGGCCCTTGCCCGGCCGGAGGGCCCCGCGCGGGAGCGCGCGCTGGCCGGTTATCCGCTGGCCCTCAAGCAGGCGCTCGGCAGCTACTACACGCTCGGCAACACCTTCTCCAAGCTGATCGGCAACCCGACGATCATGCGGCTGTGCACCCGGTACGGGATGCCCAAGGAGAAGCTGATGCGCCTGGTGCTCAAGCTGCTCGCCGGCCTCTACGACCCGCGCGACGGCGATGCGATGGACCGGATCATCACGGTGGCAACGAAACTCGCCCCGAGCGTGTGATCGACGGTGTGTGATCGACGGCGTCTGATCAAGGGCGCATGATCAGGTCCGCCTGAGCGGAGATTCACTTCGGCCGGTCTCACCAACGTGAGGCCGGCCGAGGTAGGTCCGGCCGCTGACCCGGTGCGGTGTTCTCAGTCACAACAAAAGCCAAGGCCCTGGCGCGGCCCTGTGACCTAGGTCCTAAACTACGCATCGAGTCTTGTGAAGGAGTTCACAACCGGGTTCGCCCGAGCTTGTGAATAAATTCACAAGCTCGTCGGTGCAAAGGGGCGCCGGCGAGGACATTCCAGGCCGATTGGCTGCGCTTGTTAGGGCTGCCTAACCGCTCGGAGTGTGACGTACACCCCGTAGGGTGCGGACGGCGGTGACCGGCAGGTCGCCGACGGTGAGAGAGGCGGGCCAAAGGTGCAGATGGCAGCGGTGCAAGTGGTCGAGGCCGCGGGAACGCCCACCGCCCTAGGCCCCTATCTCCCGATCTTCCTGTTGTTCGTGCTCGCCGCCGGTTTCGCCGGCGCGTCCGCGTTGCTCGCGGCGCCGAACATGGGTCCGAAGCGCTACAACAAAGCCAAGTTCGAGGGTTACGAGTGCGGTATCGAGCCCTCGCCCCAGCCGATCATCGGCGGCGGCCGGGTGCCGGTCGCGTATTACCTGACCGCGATGTTGTTCATCCTGTTCGACATCGAAATGGTGTTCCTCTACCCGTTCGCGGTGTCAGCGGACGCGCTCGGCATCTTCGGTGTTGTCGAGATCGTGCTGTTCATCGCATCGGTGGCCTTCGCCTACGTCTATGTCTGGCGTCGGGGCGGGCTGGACTGGAACTGACGACATCACCGGACCGGGAGGTATGTGATGGGTCTAGAGGAGCAACTACCCAACGGGTTCCTGCTCACCAAGGTCGAGCAGTTGGTCAACTGGTCCAGGAAGAGTTCGGTGTGGCCGGCTCAGTTCGGCCTTGCCTGCTGCGCGTTCGAGATGATGGCCGTCGGCGGCCCTCGGTTCGACATCGCGCGGTTCGGCATGGAGCGGTTCTCCGCGACGCCGCGCCAGGCCGACCTGATGATCGTCGCCGGCCGGGTGACCAACAAGATGGCGCCGGTGCTGCGGCAGATCTACGACCAGATGCCCGAGCCGAAATGGGTGCTGTCGATGGGCGTCTGCGCCTCCTCCGGCGGCATGTTCAACAACTACGCGATCGTGCAGGGCGTCGACCACGTCGTCCCGGTGGACATCTACCTGCCCGGTTGCCCGCCGCGCCCGGAGATGCTGCTGGACGCGATCCTCAAGCTGCACGCCAAGATCCAGGCCGAGCCGATCAACGCGACGCGCGCCGCGATCAGGGCGGAGAACGGTGAGCACGTCGAGTTGATCCCGTCCTCGGTCCGCTTCGGCAAGCCCGGTGACAAGAAGTTCCACGGCCCGCAGGACCCCAACGGCGCCAGCGTCGCGATCCAGCAGGAGCGCACGAAGCAGATCCAGATCGAGGCCGGTCGGGTGCAGGACATCGAGATCGAGCCGATCGGCTCGCGGGAGCACAACTGATGACGCAAGAGCAGGGAAAGCCGGAGACCGGGCAACCGGGTTCCAGCGCGGAGCGGCCCGATGCCGGGCTCGAACCCGCCCAGGACGCGCACCGCCCGGCAGCACCCGCCCCGACCGAGCCACCGGTGTCCGGCAAGACGCGCAAGGGCATGTTCCACATCGCGGGCTCCGGGGACACCTCCGGTTTCGGCGGTCTCGAACTGCCGAGCTACTCGCCCGCCCCGGCCGAACGGCCCTACGGCGGCTGGTTCGACGAGTTCGTCGACGATCTGCTGACCGCGATGGGCAACAGGAACATCCCGGCCGAGGCCATCCAGCAGGTCACCGTCGACCGCGGCGAGATCACCCTCTACCTGCGGCGGGAACACCTCGCCGAGATCGCCTGGGCGATGCGCGACGAGGGCGCGCTGCGCTTCGAGCTGCTCAGCTCGGTGTCCGGAGTGGACTACGGCGTCGACGTGCCGCAGCGGCTGCACTCGGTCTACCACTTCCTCTCGATGACCTACCGCCGCCGCGTCCGGCTGGAAGTGGCACTGGACATTGAGGATCCGCACCTGCCCAGCCTCGTCGAGGTCTACCCGACAGCCGACTGGCAGGAGCGGGAAGCCTGGGACATGTTCGGCATCATCTACGACGGCCATCCCGCGCTGACCCGCATCCTGATGCCCGACGACTGGGACGGGCACCCGCAGCGCAAGGACTACCCGCTCGGCGGCGTCCCGGTCGAGTACAAGGGCGCCGAGATTCCGCCACCGGACCAGCGGAGGTCATACTCGTGACCGAGATTCCCACAACTGACGCTCCCACCACGAACGCCCCCGGTTACGCCCCGGCGCGGGACACCACCGAGGGCAAGGTGTACCTCGTCACCGAGGACAACTGGGACGAGATCCTCGCCGACGTCGGCAAGGACGAGCGGTTCGTGATGAACCTCGGCCCCTCCCACCCGTCGACGCACGGCGTGCTGCGACTGGTGGTGGAACTGGAGGGCGAGACCGTCAACAACCTGCGGCTGGTCACCGGCTACCTGCACACCGGGATCGAGAAGAACTGCGAGTTCCGCACCTGGACGCAGGCGGTCACCTTCCTCACCCGCGCGGACTACGCCTCGCCCATCGGCAACGAGATGAACTACTGCCTCGCCGTGGAGAAGCTGCTCGGTATCACCATTCCCGAGCGGGCCCAGATCATCCGGGTGCTGCTGCTGGAGATCAACCGGATCACCTCGCACTTCCTCGCCATCGCCACCGGCGGCATGGACCTCGGTTCGACCACCGCGATGACCTACGGCCTTCGGGAACGCGAGGAAGGCCTGAAGGTCCTTGAGTTCATTACCGGCCTGCGGATGAACCACGCGTTCATCCGGCCCGGCGGCATCGCACAGGACCTGCCCGACGGTTACGTCGAGAGCGTCAAGTACTTCGTGCGGATCCTCCGGCAACGCCTTCCGCAGTACGACAAGCTGCTCACCGGCCAGCCGATGTTCCGCAACCGCCTCGCCGGGGTCGGCGTCCTGCCGCTGGACGCCTGCATCGCGCTCGGCGTCACCGGCCCCGTGCTGCGCTCGGCCGGGCTGGCCTGGGACCTGCGCAAGGTCGAGCCGTACTCCGGTTACCAGAACTACGACTTCGACGTGCCGACCGAGACCACCGCCGATGCCTTCGGCCGGTTCCTGATCCGGCTGGAAGAGGTCCGCCAGTCGCTGCGGATCATCGAGCAGTGCCTTCGCAAGCTTGAGCCCGGCCCCGTGATGGTGGACGACGCCAAGATCGCCTGGCCGGCGCAGCTTTCCGTTGGCGCGGACGGCATGGGCAACTCGCTGGAGCACGTCCGCAAGATCATGGGCCAGTCGATGGAGTCGCTGATCCATCACTTCAAGCTGGTCACCGAGGGCTTCTCGGTCCCGGCGGGCCAGGCCTACTCGGCGATCGAGTCGCCGCGCGGCGAGATCGCCTGCCACGTCGTCTCCGACGGTGGCACCCGGCCGATGCGGGTGCACGTGCGGGAGCCAAGTTTCATCAACCTGCAGGCGGCGCCCGCGATGTGCGAGGGCGGGTTGTTCGCCGACGCGATCGCCACGCTCTCCTCGATCGACCCGGTGATTGGTGGTACCGACCGATGACCAGTGACCTGCGCACGGACGTCTTCGGCGCCGAGGTGGCCGCCGAAGCGCAGGAGATCATCCAGCGCTACCCGCGCTCGCGCTCGGCACTGCTGCCGATGCTGCACCTCGTGCAGTCGATCGAGGGCTACGTCAGCCCGAGCGGAATCGCCTTCTGCGCGGCGCAACTGGGCATCACCACCGCCGAGGTCGACGCGGTGGTCACCTTCTACACGATGTACAAGCGCAAGCCCTGCGGCGAGCACCTGGTCAGCGTGTGCACCAACACGCTGTGCGCTGCGCTGGGCGGCGATGCCATCTACCAGAAGCTGACCACGCAACTGGGCACCGACGACGCGCCGGTCGGGCACGAGGAAACCGCGGGTGAGCCGGGGGAAACCGGCTCGATCACGCTGGAACACGCCGAATGCCTTGCCGCCTGCGACCTCGCGCCGGTCATCCAGGTCAACTACGAGTACTACGACAACCAGACCGTCGAGTCCGCGGTCGAACTCGTCGAGGAGTTGCGGGCCGGCCGGAGGCCGACGCCGAGCCGGGGACCCGAGCTGACCAGTTTCAAGGCCGTGTCCAGGGAGCTGGCCGGGTTCTTCGACGAGCTGGAGACCACTGTGGACGGTCCGTCGGCGGCGGCGGAGACCGTGCGCGGCGCCCGGCTGGCCTCCGATCGCGGTTGGACCGCGCCGGTCATGTCGGACGTACCGCTGCCGGCAGTCGAGGAGAAGAAATGAGCGACCCGATCGTCCCGGTGCTCACCAAGCGCTGGCTCTCGCCGCGCTCCTGGCGGCTGTCCACCTACGAGCAGCTGGAGGGCTACACCGCGCTGCGCAAGGCCTTGGCCGGTACCCCGGAGCAGTTGGTCAACCTGGTCAAGGACTCCGGGCTGCGCGGCAGGGGCGGGGCCGGTTTCCCGGCCGGTGTGAAGTGGAGCTTCATGCCGCCCAACGAGGACAAGCCGCACTACCTGGTGATCAACGCCGATGAAGGCGAACCGGGTACCTGCAAGGACATTCCGCTGATGATGGCGGACCCGCACTCGCTGATCGAGGGCTGCGTCATCGCAGCCTACGCGATGCGCTCGCACCACTGCTTCATCTACGTGCGCGGCGAGGCCCTGCACTGCGTGCGCAGGCTGAACTCCGCGGTCCGCGAAGCCACGGAAGCCGGCTACCTCGGCAAGAACATCCTCGGCTCCGGCTACGACCTTGAGATCACCGTGCACGCCGGGGCCGGCGCGTACATCTGCGGTGAGGAGACCGCGCTGCTCGACTCGTTGGAGGGCCTGCGCGGCCAGCCGCGACTCAAGCCGCCGTTCCCCGCCGCCGCCGGTCTCTACGCGGCGCCGACCACGGTGAACAACGTGGAGACCATTGCCAGCGTGCCGTTCATCGTCAACGCGGGCTCGGCCTGGTTCCGCTCGATGGGCCGGGACAAGTCGCCCGGTCCGAAGATCTTCTCCATCTCCGGTCATGTCGAGCAGCCGGGTCAGTACGAGGCACCGATGGGCACCACCCTTCGCCAGCTGCTGGAGTTGTGCGGTGGCATGAAGGACGGCATCCCGCTGAAGTTCTGGACCCCTGGTGGTTCCTCGACGCCGATGTTCACCGCTGAGCACCTCGACGTGCCGCTGGACTTCGAGGGTGCCGCCGAGGCCGGTTCGATGCTCGGCACCACCGCCGTCCAGGTCTTCAACGAGACGGTGTCGGTGCCCTGGGCCGTGATGAAGTGGACCCAGTTCTACGAGCACGAGTCCTGCGGCAAGTGCACCCCCTGCCGGGAGGGCACCTACTGGCTGGCCAAGATCCTGGAGCGGATGGTCGCCGGCGAGGGCACGGCCAGCGACATCGACACCCTGCTCGATGTCTGCGACAACATCTTCGGCCGGTCCTTCTGCGCGCTGGGCGACGGTGCGGTCTCGCCGATCCAGAGCGGCATCAAGTACTTCAAGGACGAGTTCCTCGCGTTGTGCGACACCAACGCAGCGCGGGCGAAAGACGGACGGCGCGAGCTGGCGGGAGCGCACTGACGATGACCATTGCTCCGGAGCGGAAAAGCGAACAGGCGCCGGTGCCCGAAGGGCACGTGCGGCTGATCATCGACGGCGTCGAGGTCATCGCGCCCAAGGGCGAGCTGATCATCCGTGCCGCCGAGCGGATCGGCGTCGAGGTGCCGCGCTTCTGCGACCACCCGCTGCTCGACCCGGCCGCGGCCTGTCGGCAGTGCCTTGTCGAGGTCGAGATGAACGGCCGGCCGATGCCCAAGCCGCAGCCGTCCTGCGCGGTCACGGTCGGCGAGGGCATGATCGTGAAGACCCAACGCACCTCGGCGGTGGCGGACAAGGCGCAGCAGGGCGTGATGGAGCTGCTGCTGATCAACCACCCGCTGGACTGCCCGATCTGCGACAAGGGCGGTGAGTGCCCGCTGCAGAACCAGGCGCTCGCGCACGGTCGCGCGGACTCCCGGTTCGTCGACACCAAGCGGACCTTCGCCAAGCCGGTGCCGATCTCCAACCAGGTCCTGCTCGACCGGGAACGCTGCGTGCTCTGCCAGCGCTGCACCCGGTTCTCCGCCGAGATCGCCGGTGACCCGTTCATCGATCTGCTCGAACGCGGCGCGCACCAGCAGATCGGCGTCGGCCCCGCCGATCCGAACACCCTGCTGGCCAGAGGCGACAGTCCGAGCGAGGTCACCGGGTTCACCGTGCACGGCCACGACGGCGATATCGCGGTCGGTGAGAAGCAGCCGTTCGCCAGCTACTTCTCCGGCAACGTCATCCAGATCTGCCCGGTCGGCGCGCTCACCTCGGCCGCCTACCGGTTCCGCTCCCGCCCGTTCGACCTGGTGTCCAAGACCAGCGTCTGCGAGCACTGCGCCTCCGGCTGCGCCCAGCGCACCGACTTCCGGCGCGGCAAGGTGGCGCGGCGGCTGGCCGGTGACGATCCGGCGGTCAACGAGGAGTGGAACTGCGACAAGGGCCGGTTCGCCTTCACCTACGCCACCGCGACCGACCGGTTCACCCGGCCGATGGTTCGCGACGCGGCAACCGGCGAGCTGCGCGAATCCTCCTGGACCGAGGCGCTGCGCGTCGCGGCGGAAGGCCTGCTGGCCGCGCGCAGGGACAAGGGTGCCGCGGTGCTCACCGGTGGTCGGCTGACCGTCGAGGACGCCTACGCCTACGCCAAGTTCGCGCGGATCGCGTTGCGCACCAACGACATCGACTTCCGGGCCCGGCCGCATTCCGCCGAGGAACTGGACTTCCTCTCGAGCACGGTGCTCGGCGCCACTCCGGACAACGGCGGCGTGACCTACGCCGACCTGGAAACCGCGCCGGCCGTCCTCTCGGTGGCTTTCGAGCCGGAAGAGGAATCGCCGATCGTGTTCCTGCGGCTGCGCAAGGCGGCCCGCAAGCACACCACCAAGGTCTTCCACATCAGCAGCCACACCACCCCGGCGGTCAGCAAGACCTTCGGCACGCTGCTGGCCTGCGACCCCGGTGCGGAAGCCGCGGCGGTCGAGGCCCTCGGCACGCATGCGACGGATGTCATCGAGCTGCTGCGCAAGCCGGGCGCGGTGATCCTCCTCGGCGAGCGGGCCGCGATCATCCCCGGCCTGTTCGCCGCACTGCACCGGCTGGTCGAGACCACCGGCGCCAAACTGGCCTGGATTCCGCGTCGGGCCGGTGAACGCGGCGCGCTGGAGGCAGGCGCGGTGCCGAACCTGCTGCCCGGCGGCCGGTCGGTCACCGACGCGGCGGCCCGCGCGGACATCGAACGCTCCTGGGGCCTCGCGGCCGGCAGCCTGCCGGCGCAGCTCGGCCTCGACACCAACGGGATCGTCGCCGCAGCGGCCGCCGGCCAGCTCGGCGCACTGGTCGTCGGCGGCGTCGACCCCGACGACCTGCCCGATCCGGCGCTCGCCGTCACCGCACTGTCGACAGTGGACTTCGTGGTCAGCCTCGAACTGCGGCCCAGCGAGGTCACCAAGCGGGCGCACGTGGTCCTGCCGGTCGCCCCGGCGGCCGAGAAGTCCGGCAGCTACCTCAACTGGGAAGGCCGGCGCCGCGAGTTCGGCGTCGTCATCGAACGCTCCGGCGCGCTGCCCGACTGCCGGGTGTTGGACACCCTCGCGGTCGAGATGGACGCCGACCTGTTCACCCAGACCGCGCAGGCGGCAGCGGGCGACCTCGCGCGGCTCGGTACGCCGGCCGCGCCAAGCCCGAGCGCCGCGATCGTGATGGATCCGACCAGGCAGCCGGTGCCCGGCCCCGGTCAGGTCCGGCTGGCGACCTGGCGGCAGCTGCTGGACAACGGCTCGCTGCAACGCGAGGAGCCGCACCTAGCCGGCACCGCCCGCCCGGTCGTCGCCAAGCTCGCCCCGGCAACCGCCGAACGCTTCGGCATCGCCTTCGGCGGCGGCGTCACCGTGTCCACCTCGGTCGGCTCGGTGACGCTCCCGGTGCTGCCCGCCGACCTCCCGGTCGACGTGCTGTGGCTGCCGGAGAACTCCGGGCCCTCCTCGGTCCACCGGGTCCTCGGCGCGGGACACGGCTCGGTGGTCGACATCGGCCCAGCAAGCGCGAGCGGACCCCGCCTCGTCGCGGCTAGTGAAGGTGAGGCGTGATGCAGGGTCTACTTCACGGCGGACTCGCCCCCATGTACACCAACGGGGACACAGCGATCCTGCTGAACAACGACCCGGTGTGGCTCTCGCTCATCAAGATCGTGGTCGTCTTCCTGTTCCTGATGGTCATGGCGATGATCTGTGTGTGGGGCGAGCGCCGGATCATCGGCAGGATGCAGCACCGGCCCGGCCCGAACCGGGTCGGCCCGTTCGGTCTGCTGCAGGCACTCGCCGACGGTCTGAAGGTGGCCTTCAAGGAGGACATCCGGCCGTTCCTCGCCGACAAGATCGTCTACATGATCGCCCCGGTGATCGCGGCGGTACCGGCGTTCCTCGCCTTCGCGGTGACGCCCTTCGGCGGCCAGGTCTCCATGTTCGGCCACCAGACCGCGCTGCAGATCACCGACCTCCCGGTCGGCGTGCTGGTCGTACTGGCCTGCTCCTCGGTCGGCGTCTACGGCATCGTGCTCGGCGGCTGGTCGTCCGGCTCGCCCTATCCGCTGCTGGCCGCGCTGCGCTCGGCCGCCCAGGTGATCTCCTACGAGATCGCGATGGGCCTGTCGCTGGTCGCGGTCATCATCTTCTCGCACTCACTGTCCACAGCGGACATCGTGCAGGCGCAGGCGGGCGGCTGGTACGCCTGGATGCTCCCGGTCAGCTTCGTGATCTACCTGATCTCGATGGTCGGCGAGACCAACCGCGCCCCGTTCGACCTGCCGGAGGCGGAGTCCGAACTGGTCGGTGGCTATCACACCGAGTACTCCAGCCTGAAGTTCGTGCTGTTCTACATCGCCGAGTACATCAACATGGTCGGCGTCTCCGCCTTCGCGACCACGCTGTTCCTCGGCGGCTGGCGCGCGCCATGGCCGCTGACCCTGTGGAGCGGGGCCAACTCCGGCTGGTGGCCCCTGCTGTGGTTCCTCATCAAGCTGGTCGTCGTGCTGTTCTGCTTCGTCTGGATCAGGGCCACCCTGCCTCGGCTGCGCTACGACCAGTTCATGCGGTTCGGCTGGAAGGTCCTCGTCCCGGTCAACCTGGTCTGGATCGCCGCGGTCGTCGCGGTCCGCGAGATCAAGTCCCGCTACGGCTTCTCCGCCCCGATCGTGCTGGTCATCCTCGGTGTCGTGGTGATCGTCGCGATCGCGATCGCCTTCGCGGTCCCGGAGAAACGGGTCGAGGAGGAGGGCGTCCAGCTCACCGGCGGCAACTACCCGATCCCGCCACTGGATCTCGTGGTGCCCACCAAACCAACACCGCGCAGGCCGTCCTCGGCCCGCCGCAGGGCGGCCGAACGGGCCGCCGCGGATGCCGCGGCCGTGCCGGCCGGTTCCGGTTCCAGCTCTGGGAAGGAGGTTGGCGATGGGCGTGTTTGATCCCGTCAAGGGGTTCGGCGTCACCTTCTCAACCATGTTCAAGCGGGTGGTCACCGAGCAGTACCCGGAGGACTTCCGGGCGACGGCACCGCGCTACCACGGCCGACACCAGCTCAACCGGCATCCGGACGGGCTGGAGAAGTGCGTCGGCTGTGAGCTGTGCGCCTGGGCCTGTCCGGCCGACGCGATCTTCGTCGAGGGCGGCAACAACACCGAGGAGGCGCGGTTCTCGCCCGGTGAGCGCTACGGCCACGACTACCAGATCAACTACCTGCGGTGCATCGGCTGCGGCCTGTGCGTCGAGGCCTGCCCCACCCGATCGCTGACCATGACCAACTTCTACGAGTTGGCCGATGACAACCGGCAGGACCTGATCTACACCAAGGAACAGCTGATGGCGCCGCTGCTGCCGGGCATGGAAGCCCCGCCGCACCCGATGCGCCTCGGCGACTCCGAAAAGGACTACTACGTACAGGGCCCCGAACTCGATCACCGCGCCAAGATCTCCGACGGGTCGCCTGCCGGGACCGGAACCGGCGTGACCAAGGGAGCCGATCGCTGATGCACGACGGCGTGTTGTTCCTCCAGGCGGCCAGCGACACGGTCAACCGGGTCGGGGCCGGCGAGACGATCATCTTCTGGATCCTCGGCCCGATCGCGCTGGCCGGCGGGCTGGGCATGCTGTTCTCCCGCAACGCGGTGCACTCGGCACTGTGGCTGGTGCTGACCATGTTCAGCCTCGGTGTGTTCTACATGATCGAGCAGGCGCCGTTCCTCGGCTTCGTGCAGATCATCGTCTACACCGGCGCGATCATGATGCTGTTCCTGTTCGTGCTGATGATGGTCGGCAGGGAGAGTTCCGACTCGGTCGTGGAGGTCCTGCGCGGCCAGCGGCTGTGGGCCGGGATCCTCGGCGTCGGCCTCGCCGGGCTGGTCATCGGCATCGTCGCCCAGTCGCTGGACGACGTGACCACGGCCAACCTCAACCAGGCCAACAGCACCAACGGCGGCAACGTGGCCAACATCGGCCGTTCGCTGTTCACCGACTTCCTGTTCCCGTTCGAGTTGACCTCCGCGCTGCTGATCACCGCCGCCGTCGGCGCGATGGTCTTCGCCCACGCGGGCCGCCCGGACCACGGCGCTCGCCGGACCCAGCGCGAACTGGTCAGCCTCCGCTTCCGCGGCGGCCACTCCCGTCCGTCGCCGCTGCCCGGCCCCGGCGTGTTCGCCACCGCCAACTCGGTGGCCACCCCGGCCCTGCTGCCGGACGGTTCGGTCGCGCCGGAATCGCTGTCGGAACTCATCGACTCGGTACCGGTCGACGAGTTCTCCGCCGACCTCACCGAGGTACAGGGCCTCGAACACCATGCGGACGCACACGCGCTCACCGACGCCGAGCCGAGTTCGGCCGAAGCGGGCGCCGAGGAGGTTACGCACTCATGACCCCCGACTACTACCTGCTGCTCTCGGCGCTGCTGTTCGCCATCGGCGCGGTCGGCGTGCTGGTTCGCCGCAACGCCATCGTGGTGTTCATGTGCATCGAGCTGATGCTCAACGCGGTGAACCTGAGCCTGGTCACCTTCGCCAGGATCAACGGTTCGCTCTCCGGCCAGATCATGGCCTTCTTCGTGATGGTCGTCGCCGCGGCGGAGGTCGTCGTCGGCCTCGCCATCATCATGTCGATCTTCCGCGCCCGTCGGTCCACTTCGGTCGATGACGCGAACCTGCTGAAGTACTGATTCACCAGCTCCACCACTGTTTTTCCGATGAACTTGCGGCCCCGCGCGCTCGTGGCGGGGTCGAGCACGAACCACAGGCTTGCCTTTTGAGCCGAGCAATGGAGTAGGGAGCGGCACGCGACATGGAAGCTGTGCACCCGGCGAGTGGCGTCGCGACAGTGGCGTGGCTGTTGCTCGCCTTGCCCGCGCTCGGCGCGTTGGTGCTGTTGATCGGTGGTAAGCGGACCAACGGCTGGGGACATCTGCTCGGCTGCCTGACCATCGCCGCGGCGTTCGTCGTCGGGGTCATCGAGTTCGTCAACTCGACCGGTCTCGCCGCTGCGCAACGGGTCCAGGAACTGCACCTGTTCTCCTGGATACCGGTCAACGCCCTGCAGGTCGACTTCGGACTGCGGCTGGACCCGCTGTCGCTGACCTTCGTGCTGCTGATCACCGGTGTCGGTGGGCTGATCCACATCTACTCGATCGGCTACATGTCGCACGACCGCGACCGGCGCCGGTTCTTCGCCTACCTGAACCTGTTCGTCGCGTCCATGCTGCTGCTGGTCCTGAGTGACAGCTTCGTGGTGCTCTACCTCGGCTGGGAGGGCGTCGGTCTCGCCTCCTACCTGCTCATCGGCTGGTACACCGACCGGCCGTCGGCCGCGACCGCCGCGAAGAAGGCGTTCCTGATGAACCGGGTCGGCGATGTCGGCCTCGCCATCGCGATCTTCATCATGTTCGCCAAGCTGCACACCACCCAGTACACGCAGGTCTTCGCGCAGATCCACACCCTCTCGCCGGCCACCATCACCGCGATCGCGATCCTGCTGCTGCTCGGCGCCTGCGGTAAGTCCGGCCAGTTCCCACTCCAGTCCTGGTTGCCGGACGCGATGGAGGGCCCGACCCCGGTCTCCGCGCTGATCCACGCCGCGACCATGGTCACCGCCGGTGTCTACCTTGTCGCTCGGGCCAACCCGATCTACGACCTCACCTCGGCCGGCCGGTTGACGGTGGTGTTCATCGGCACCATCACCCTGCTGATCGGATGCATCGTCGGCTGCGCCTACGACGACATCAAGAAGGTGCTGGCCTACTCGACGGTCAGCCAGATCGGCTACATGATGCTCGCCGTCGGCCTCGGGCCGTTCGGCTACGCACTGGCCATCACCCACCTGCTCACGCACGGCTTCTTCAAGGCGGGGCTGTTCCTCGGGGCCGGTTCGGTCATGCACGGCATGGACGACGAAACCGATATGCGCAAGTTCGGTGGCCTTTTCAAGCGAATGCCGATCACCGCGGTGACCTTCGGCCTCGGCTACCTGGCCATCATCGGCTTCCCGTTCCTGTCCGGGTACTACTCCAAGGACGCGATCATCGAGGCCGCGTTCGAGCAACCCGGTTGGCAGGGCTACGTCTTCGGCATCGCCGCCGCCCTCGGCGCCGGTCTCACCGCGTTCTACATGACCCGGCTGGTCGTGATGACCTTCTTCGGCAAGGAACGCTGGCGCGACCTCAAGACCGCCGAGGGCAACGACTTCCACCCGCACGAGTCCTCGCCGGTGATGACCATCCCGATGATCGTCCTGGCCATCGGCTCGGTCGGTGCCGGCGCGTACTTCTCCATCGGCCACCGGCTCGCCGACTGGCTGGCCCCCTCGCTAGGCAGCCTCCAGGAGCGCAGCGGCGGGGCGCTGTCCGGCACCGAGGTGTCGATCCTGACCCTGGTACTGGCCGCGCTCGGCGTGGTCATCGCCATCCTGACCGTCGGCCGCAAGCCGGTGCCGGTGGTGCGGCCGGAACGGGTGTCCTGGCCGGTACGGGCCGCGCGCGCCAGCCTCTACGCCGACGCGCTGAACGAGACGTTGATCGCCCGCCCCGGTCTCTGGCTCGACCGGGCACTGGTGTTCGCGGACAAGAAAGGCGTTGACGGTGCGGTGAACGGCATCGGCATCCTGTTCCGCGGTAGTTCGGGACGATTGCGCAAGCTGCAGACCGGGTTCGTGCGTTCCTACGCGCTGAGCATGTTGGGAGGCGCGATCGTGCTGATCGGCGCACTGCTGTTGGTGAGGTTCTCCGGGTGAACAACTCCACTTCCGCGGTTTCCATAACCGGTAGCGGCTTTCCCTGGCTGCTCGCGGTCATCCTGCTGCCGATCATCGGTGGTCTGGTGGTCGCCTTCTTCAAGAACAACCCGCACACCGCGAAGCTGCTGGCGATCGGCATCTCCATCGTCGAGTTCGCACTCACCATCGTGGTGCTGTTCAACTTCCACGCATCGGGCGCGCGCATCCAGCTGTCCGGCTCGGCCGAGTGGATCGCCTCCTTCGGCGTGCACCTCTCCTTCGGCGTCGACGGCATCGCACTGGTGATGCTGCTGATGGTCGGCCTGCTGACGCCGATCGTGCTCGGCGCCTCCTGGGAGGAGAAGCTGCCGGAAGGCCGTTCGATGGCCGGCTTCTTCTCGCTGGTCATGGTCCTGGAAGGTTTGGTGATGGCGGTCTTCGCCGCCACCGACGTCTTCCTGTTCTACGTGCTGTTCGAGATCATGCTGATCCCGATGTACTTCCTCATCGGCGGCTACGGTGGTCCCGGCCTTCGCCGGCAGTACGCTGCGGTGAAGTTCTTCCTGTACTCCTTCCTCGGCGGCCTGCTGATGCTCGCCTCGGCGATCGGCTGCTGGGCATACGCGGAACAGGTCACCGGCACCGGCACCTTCGACTGGGCGACACTGACCACAGTGGTCAGTCACGCGCCGCTGAGCACCCAGATCTGGCTGTTCATGGGCTTCTTCTTCGCCTTCGCGATCAAGGCTCCGCTGGTGCCCTTCCACACCTGGCTGCCGGACGCGACACAGGAGTCGCCGGTCGGTGTCGGTGTGCTGCTCGTCGGCGTACTCGACAAGGTCGGCATCTTCGGTTTCCTGCGCTACTGCCTGCCGCTGTTCCCGGCCGCCAGCAAGACCCTCGCCCCGCTGCTGCTGATCCTCTCGGTGATCGGCGTGCTCTACGGTTCGCTGGTCGCCGCGGGCCAGAGCGATATGAAGCGCTTCGTGGCCTACGTGTCCATCGCGCACTTCGGCTTCATGGGCATCGGCGTGTTCGCGTTCACCGCGCAGAGCGAGGCGGGCGCGGTGACCTACATGGTCAACCACAGCATCTCCACCGGCATGCTGCTGGTGGTGATCGGCATGATCGCGGTGCGCGGAAAGTCCAACCGGGTCGAGGACTACGGGGGAATGGCCAAGGTCACACCCCTGTTGGCGGGCTGCTTCTTCCTCGCGGGCCTGACCACCCTCTCGCTACCCGGTACCAACTCGTTCATCTCCGAGTTCCTGGTGCTGCTCGGCTCCTACCAGACCGAACCGGTGTACGCGATCCTCGCCACCGTCGGCATGGTGCTCGCCGCGCTGTACGTGCTGTGGCTGTTCCAGCGGATCATGCAGGGACCGTTGCGCGGCAACGCCTTCGCCGGCCTCATCAACGGTGGCGGCGCGAACGAGCCGCTGGTCGGCGTGACCGGCGGGCCGGGTGCCGCGGCCGACCCGGTGGCCAAGGTGAAATCGGTGATCAAGGACCTGTCCGGGCGTGAGCGCCTCGTACTGGCCCCGATGGTCATCCTGATCCTGGTCCTCGGCTTCTACCCCAAGCCGTTGCTCGACGTGGTCAACCCGTCGGTCGGCGCGACTCTGAGCTCGGTCGGCGTGAGTGTCGCCGCAACGCAGGGAGGCAACTGAAGTGGCGTTGCTAGCTGATACGGCGGTGCAAGCGCCTGCCGTCGACTACGGCGCGATCGCCCCGATCCTGATCATCCTCACCGCGGCCTGTCTCGGTGTGCTGTTCGAGGCGTTCCTGCCTCGTCACCAGCGGTGGGGTTTCCAGCTCGGGCTGTCGGTGGTCGCGCTGGTGGCCGCGGGCCTCTCGCTCGCGCTCTACCTGAAGGACGCCCCGGCGGCCGGTATCACCACCATCGCGGGCTCGATCGCGGTCGACCGGCCGGCACTGTTCCTCTGGGGCACCCTGCTGGCGCTGGGCTTCGGCGCGCTGCTGCTGATCGCCGACCGCACCGTGGAGCGCGGCGGCTACTTCATCGCGCAGAATCCGACCGGTGAGACCACTCTCACCCAGCGCACCCAGCAGGCGCTGTTCGGCGGCATGCAGACCGAGGTCTTCCCGCTGACGCTGTTCGCGCTCGGCGGCATGATGGTCTTCACCGCCGCCAACGACCTGCTGACCATGTTCATCGCGCTGGAGGTGCTCAGCCTCCCGCTGTACCTGATGGTCGGCCTCGCGCGTCGTCGCAGGCTGCTGTCGCAGGAAGCCGCGCTGAAGTACTTCCTGCTCGGCGCGTTCGCCTCCGCGTTCTTCCTCTACGGCCTCGCGCTGCTCTACGGCTACGCGAACTCCGTGCAGCTCTCCTCGATCGCCAGCGCCGCCGCCGGCACCAACCACTCCGACGCGCTGCTGTTCGGTGGTCTCGGCCTCGTCGTGGTCGGTCTGCTGTTCAAGGGCTCGGTCGGCCCGTTCCACACCTGGACCCCGGACGTCTACCAGGGCGCGCCGACGCCGATGACCGCGTTCATGGGTGCCTGCACGAAGGTCGCCGCGTTCGGCGGCATCCTGCGGGTGCTGACCGTCGCGTTCAAGGTGACCAGCTGGGAATGGCGCGGGGTGCTGTGGGGAGTGGCCATCGCCTCGATGTTCATCGGCGCCGTGTTGGGTCTCACCCAGACCGATGTGAAGCGGATGATCGCCTACTCCTCGGTCGCGCACGCCGGCTTCCTGCTGATCGGCGCCATCGCGCTGACCCACAACGGCCTGTCCGGCACCCTGTTCTACCTGCTCGCCTACGGCTTCACCACGCTCGCCACGTTCGGCGTCGTCACCCTGGTCCGCACAGCGGATGGTGAGGCATCACACCTTTCTTCCTGGGCCGGTCTCGCCAAACGCTCGCCACTACTGGCAGGCGTGTTCACCTTCCTACTGCTCGCCCTCGCCGGTATCCCGCTGACCAGCGGTTTTATCGGAAAGTGGCTGGTTTTCTCGGCCGGTATCGAGGACGGCATGGCCCCACTCGTCGTGGTCGGGCTGATCGCCAGCACGGTCGCCGCGTTCTTCTACCTGCGGGTGATCGTGCTGATGTACTTCAGTGATCCGGCCCCTGACGGGCCGACGGTGAGCGTGCCCGGTCCGTTCACCACGGCGGCCATTACCCTGGGCGTATTGGTGACACTCGTGTTGGGCGTGTGGCCGGCGGTCGTCCTTGGCTGGGCGGGCGGTGGCGGCTTCGCCCTCTGAGCGCGTCGAGGGCGATGTGACAAGTAATCAACCGGCGGGAGCCGTCGGTGAGTTGGGAACGCAGTTCGAGCTCGCCGATCCCGCGCTGGCCGCGTCCGTGCGGGCCGGCCTTGAACGGGTCGAGGACGTGCTGCACAGCGTCGTCCGCACCGACGTCGAGTTCGTGCAGGCCACGGCCCTGCACCTGGTCGACGCCGGTGGGAAGCGGATTCGGCCGCTGTTCACCCTGCTCGCCGCCCAGTTCGGCGACCCGAAGCGGCAGGACGTGATCAGCGCCGCCGCCGCCGTCGAGCTGGTGCATGTGGCGACCCTGTGTCACGACGACGTGATGGACGAGGCGACCATGCGCCGGGGCGCGGTCAGCGCCAACGCCCGGTGGAACAACACGGTCGCCATCCTGGCCGGGGACTACCTGTTCGCGCACGCCTCCCGGCTGGTCTCCGACCTGGGCACGGATGCGGCCAGGATCATCGCGGAAACGTTTGCGGAGCTGGTCGCCGGCCAGATGCGGGAAACCGTCGGCCCGCTCGGCGACGCCGATCCGGTCGAGCACTACCTGTCGGTGATCGGCCAGAAGACCGGTTCTCTGATCGCGACGGCCGGCCGCTACGGCGGCATGTGCTCCGGCGCGGCCGATGAGCACATCACGGCGCTGCGCAGCTTCGGTGAGATCGTCGGCGCGGCCTTCCAGATCTCCGACGACATCATCGACATCGCCTCCCCGGCCACCGAGTCCGGCAAAACACCCGGAACGGACCTGCGTGAGGGCGTCCGCACCCTGCCGATGCTCTACGCGCTCGCCGACCAGGACGACGCCAACGCCCGCCTTCGCGCACTGTTGGCCGAGCCGCTCACCGACGACGCCGAGGTCGAGGAGGCGCTGGTGCTGCTGCGCGACTCGTCCGCCCTGGTGGAGGCCCGCAAGACGCTCGCTGGCTACGCCGACCGCGCCCGCGCCCAGCTCGCCGCCCTGCCGGCCGGTTCGGCTCGCGACGCGCTGCGCTCGCTGACCGACTACATGGTCGAGCGCACCGGCTGAGCCGAATCGAACACTGGGCTTACTACCGCTGGTAGCATCATCATATGACCGCCTTGCCGCATGAGCCGATGGACGATGCCACCGGTCCGATCGCCTCGCACCTGCGGTCGACACTGGATTTGGCGCGGCGGCTGATGTCGTTACGCGATGTCGGCAAGGTGGCGTCGGAGTTGGAAGCACTGCTGGGATCGGAGATCGCTCCGGCAGAGCCTTCGGGCAATGTCCGATCGCTGGGACGTGCGCGGAAGGTCAGCATCTCGCTGCCCGAAGGACTGACGGCGGCCGTACAGCAGCGGGTGGGGAAGGGCGAGTTCAGCCACTACGTCACCGAAGCCGTTGCCAGGCAACTGGAGCTGGACCTCTTGGCCGAGTTGTCCGAATTGCTCGACGCCGAGCACGGTCCTGTTCCTGAGGAGTACCTGGCGGAGGCAGGGGCGGCATGGCCGGACGCCGAGTAGCCGCGGGCGGGACCCTGGTCTTGGACAGCGAGGGCTTGTCCAAGCTGGCAGCGGGCGATGCGCGCGTTCGTGCCTATCTGGAGACCGCGCGTCTTCGGGGGGCGCGAGTTGTTGTCAGTGCCATCACGTTGGCCGAGGTGCTTCGCGGCGGGGCCCGCGATGCGTCCGTTCATCGCGTGCTGTCCAGGATCGTCACGTTGCCGGTCTCTCCTGGGCTCGGGAAGGCCGCCGGCGAGCTGCTCGGCGCCACCGGGTTGTCGGGTCAGCGCTGCGCTGTCGATTCCGTGGTGGCCGCGACGGCGCTGATCATGGCTCGACCAGTCGTGCTCCTCACCAGTGATCCCGACGATCTGAACCGACTCGTCGAGGAACCTGGTATCCCCAAGGATCAGCGAGTTGCCGTGATCCACGTGTGAGGCGTGCGACCGGGCCGTGTCGACGCACGAGGAAGCGCTGCACCGGTACTCCTCCGCGCCGTAGGTCTCTGAAGACCACGAAGCCCCGGCCTGGTTGGCCGGGGCTTCGTCCTACCGTCCGTCGACGGCGTCAAGCATGATCACAACTGCCAGAACTGTGGCGCGAACGAGTTCGTCACCAGCAGTCGGTCACCACCAGCAGTGGTGGCCGAGCGAGACGAACAGGTTCAGCACAACATTGACAACAATCACGTTTTCCTCCGATTGAGACGTGATGAGGATTTCTCATAACTGCGGCCGCCGGGAGAACGTAGCGCCGCACGATCCATCCCGTCGCGTCACGAATGGGGGATATCGTGAGTGTGGTGTGTAGTCGTCGGAAACTCTTCGTGACTGGATAGCTGAACCTGACTACCAATAAATTGATGATTCTGCCGGTTTTGCCTGCCTAGGATTACTGGTAGTGGTCTTCGATCCTCGGTGAACCGGCACAACTCGGACTCCTCGTCGATGTCCATCGCCGAAACCGGTTCTGCCAGCGACTTTATGATCACCACTCGATCACCGGTCGAGTTACACCCGAAGGACTTGCTTTCTCGGCCATGGGAGTAGCTGTGATCTGAAACACATCCGTTCGGATTGTCCTTCCAGACGGACGAGTGGTTCTGCTGAGCTGCGTACACCTAATGGGGTACCTCGGCACGGGTACACCAGGTAAGGGAGACTGCTGTCTGCACGGGAATCGGCAGCGGTCGACGTGTCGGTGGTCATGTGGGATGGCAGCCCACCGGCAGGAGGGAAAACCGGGATGTGGGTTTTCAGTCAGGTGTGGTTTGCCTGCCTGGTCGGCTTCGTGTTCGGCGTCGGGCTTACCTGGTTGTGGCAGGTCCGGCCGCTCAGCAGGCGGGTCGCTGACCTTGAGGCGGACGACCTCACCAACCGTGTCCAGCAGGCGTCGGGATCGCAGCAGACCAGGTCGACGGAGTATCAGCCCGGCTTCGGGAACACCTCCTACGATCCTGGCCCGCCGTCCGAGGTCGGCCTGACCAGCGGTGGTATCAGCGGTGGCAACCTCGACCACCTCTTCCAGTCCGAACCCGACTCACAGGCGCAGGCCCCGACCCATGTCGAGGCGACGCAGGTCGGCTCGGTCGACGACTACGTCGAAGCCCTCGTGCAGGAGTACCGCGGCGACACCCCGGCGGAGAGCCGGTCGTGGGCCGACCGGACCCCGGATGCGGTCGAGTCCTGGCGGCCCGGCGCGCTGCGTTCCCGGCTGGAGTCCACCGACCAGGATCGCACCGGCTACGAGTACGCGGGTCACACCGCCTACCAGGACCCCGAGCCCGAGGCGGAGCCCGCCGCTGGGCCGGAGGCCTTCGAAGCGAACCAGACGAACCAGTTCGAGGCCACCCAGTACCAGCCGAACCTGTTCACCACGCAGCAGAACAACTCCCATCCGGACAGTTCCTACCCGGACAGCTCCTATCCGGACGATTCGCAGCCGGCCGCGCCGTACGAACAGGCCGCCGAGCAGACCCGGTTCGTCAACACCGAGTTCGGTGGCCGGGGCGATGCCGACGAGCAGTACCTGGAGTATCTGCGTTCCGGTGTCCCGGAGGCCGAGCCGGAGCCGGTCGTCGTCGCGGCCGAGTCGTCGGAGTCGACCGACCCGACCGACTCCGACGGGGACGCCTATCCCGAGCCGTACCAGCACGCCGAGCAGACGCAGCGGCACGAGCCGGTCGTCGCCGAGCAGCGGCAGGACGACTACACCGGCCACGACGGGGCGCTCGCCGAGCAGCACGAGCAGGTCTTCCAGCAGCACGACCTCGATCCCGCCGAGGTCACCACGGTGCTGCCGTTCATCGACGCCGATGCCGACGAGGTGCCAGAGGAACAACCGGCCCACGCCGAACCGGCCCACGAACCCGCTCATGAACCGGCGCACGAAGCGGCCTATGTGGAGCCGGACTCCGTCGAGTCGGCGCACGCGGAGCCAGAGCAGGTCGAGGCGGTGCATCCGGCGAGCGAGCAGCAGGACGAAGCCGGCGTCGCGCCGTCGCACGACTACTTCGGCACCGCCGAGCCGATCACCGACCTGGTGCGGCCGATGTCCAGCGGCGGCGGGCCGATCGCGTCCGCGCAGCCCTTCCAACTGGACGGTCCGGACCGCAGTGACCGCAGTCTTCGCCAGGGCCAGTTGACGCCGATCGAGGAGGGCGGTTTCCAGCCGTTCGCCAAGCCGGCCGATGCCCTGCCGGATGAGGACTACGCGGCTCCGGCGTCGCCGGAGTGGCAGGACGACTGGGCCGGCGCCGGTGGTCAGGATGCCGACGGCCAGGACCATCGCCATGAGCAGGCCGCCGCGAACGGGGCCCAGCTCGCCCCGGCGCACGTCCATCAGGACTCCGACGACCAGGACCCGGCCGAGCAGACCGGCCCGGTGTCGGCCGAGGTGATCCGGCAGGCCGAGCAGGCCGCCGCCACCACCGAACCGACCGAGGTCGAGCACGCATATCAGCACTACACCGACGCCGAACCCGAGGCCGTCGCCGAGCACGCACCGGTGGAACCGGCCGGGGCAACGGAGACGACCACCGTGTTCAGCCCGATCACCGAGCACTCGACGAACGACTCGACGCAGGCCGAGGACTACGAGCCCGCCGCCGGCAACGCCGAGGAGCCCGAGGCCGCGCAAGCCGAGGCGGCCGGGTATCACGAGGCGCCGAGCCAGAGCAGCAACGGGCACTACGACGGCCACCAGTACGAGGCGCGGCAGCACGAGGCCGCCGACCAGTACCACCAGGCCGAGCAGTACCAGTCCGACCAGTACGAACAGCAGTACACGACCCCCGAGGGGTACCCGGCCGAGTCCTACCAAGCCGGTCAGTACCAGGCAGATCCGTACCAGGCGCAGCAGCACCAGACCGAGCCTGCCTACGCCGAGTCGGGTTACCAGGAGGACGAGCCGCAGCCCTCGCCGTCCCGGTCGCTGTTCGAACCGGTGATCGAGCCCGAGCAGCCGACCGGGTACATGGCTCCGGTCGAGCCGCCCGCCCCGCAGGCACCGCAGGACGAGCCGGTACCCAGCCAGCAGTCGACCGCGCCGCATCCGATCCGGGTTCGGACCGGGGTCGCGCAGTCGGCCCGCCCCGCGGCGCAACCAGCGCCGCAGCGACCGGTGCGGGCCCCGGCCGGCTCCGCCGGTTGGCAGACCGGCCCGTTCGGGCCTGGCTCCGCGCTGCCGCTGGCGGACGGGTCAGCGCCCGCGCCGCAGTTCCGGGTCAAGGCGCGGACCTCGTCGATGGTGTTCCACACCGAGTCCTCGCCGTTCTACGACAGGCTGGAACCGCAGGTCTGGTTCGCCAGCCAGGAGGACGCCCAGCGCGCCGGCTTCACCAGCTGGGAACGCCCGCGCACCTGGTAGACCTCCCGAGGCCGAACAGACGTCGAGGCCGCCTCCCGGTAACGGGAGGCGGCCTCGAAGCGTGTCAGGCGAAGCGGGGTCAGCCCGCGATCGTCCAGGTGTCCTTGCCGGTGATCAGGGCCTGTAGGTCGGCGGGCTTGCTGTCCTTGGCCTGCTGGACCTGGGCCCGCGCCGCGTCGTCGTAGGTCTGCCGGTCCACGCTGCGGAACACACCGGTGACGGTGTGCGCGAGCGAGGTGTCGGTCAGCCGGGACAACGCGAAGGCATACGACGGGTCGGCCAGCGAGGCGTCGTGCACGACCAGCGCGTCCTCCCCGACCTCGGTGACCTTGCGGACCTGTAGCGAGCCGGTGTTCGGGTCCCGCGCGACGCCGTACTCGCCGCCGTCGTCCCCGCCGCCGAAGCGGATCGGCTGGCCGTGCCGCAGTGGGATGATCCGCCGATCCCGCTCGCCCGGCTCCTTGAGCACGTCGAACGCGCCGTCGTTGAAGATCGGGCAGTTCTGGTAGATCTCCACCAGCGCGGTGCCCCGGTGCGCGGCAGCCGCGCCGAGGACCTCGGTGAGCTGCTTGCGGTCGGAGTCGATGGCCCGCGCCACGAAGGTCGCCTCCGCGCCCAGCGCCAGCGAGACCGGGTTGAACGGGTTGTCCAGCGAACCCATCGGGGTGGACTTGGTGATCTTGCCGGTTTCGCTGGTCGGTGAGTACTGGCCCTTGGTGAGGCCGTAGATCCGGTTGTTGAACAGCAGGATCTTGAGGTTCACGTTGCGGCGCAGGGTGTGCATCAGGTGGTTGCCGCCGATGGACAGTGCGTCGCCGTCACCGGTGACCACCCAGACCGACAGGTCCGGCCGGGACACCGCGAGACCGGTGGCGAAGGCCGGGGCGCGGCCGTGGATGGAGTGCACCCCGTAGGTGTCCATGTAGTACGGGAACCGCGAGGAGCAGCCGATCCCGGAGACGAACACGATGTTCTCGCGCTTGAGACCCAGGGTCGGCATGAAGGACTGCACGGCGGCCAGCACGGCATAGTCACCGCAGCCAGGGCACCAGCGGACCTCCTGGTCGGACTTGTAGTCCTTGGCACTCTGCTTGTCGTCGGTGGTCGGCACTCCGTCCAGGCCACCGATGCTGGGCAGACCCAGATCGATCGTGGTCATCGTGCCCCTCCCTCGATGATGTCGGTGAACACGCCTTGCAGCTCCTCGGCCTTGAACGGCAGCCCGGCGACCTTGGTGTACGAGATCGCGTCCACCAGATACGTTGCCCTCAGGATCATCGCCAACTGCCCGAGGTTCATTTCCGGGATGACCACCCGCTGGTAGCGGCGCAGCACGTCACCGAGGTTGGCCGGCAGCGGGTTGAGGTGCCGCAGGTGGGCGGTGGCGATGGACTTGCCGCCCGCACGCACCCGGCGGGCCGCGGCGCCGATCGGGCCGAAGGTCGAGCCCCAGCCCAGCGCGAGCACGGTGGCGTCGCCGGTCGGGTCGTCGACCTCGACATCCGGCACGGTGATGCCGGCGATCTTCGCCGCGCGCAGCCGCACCATCTTGTCGTGGTTGTCCGGGTCGTAGGAGATGCTGCCCTTGCCGTCGGCCTTCTCAAGGCCGCCGATCCGGTGCTCCAACCCCGGCGTACCCGGCACGGCCCATGGTCGGGCCAGGGTTTCCGGATCACGCAGGTAGGGCCAGAACTCGCCGGAGCCGTCCGGGGCGTTCGGCTTGGTCGCGAACGGCACCGAGAGGTCGGGCAGGGTCGCGACGTCCGGGATCAGCCAGGGCTCGGAGCCGTTGGCGATCGCGCCGTCGGAGAGCACCAGCACCGGGGTGCGGTAGGCCAACGCGATCCGCACCGCGTCGATGAGCACCGCGAAGCAGTCGGCCGGGCTGCGGGGCGCCACGATCGGGACCGGGGCCTCACCGTTGCGGCCGAACATGGCCTGCAACAGGTCGGCCTGCTCGGTCTTGGTCGGCAGGCCGGTGGAGGGCCCGCCGCGCTGCACGTCGATGACGACCAGCGGCAGCTCGGTCATCACGGCCAGCCCGATGGTCTCGGACTTCAGCGCGATACCCGGCCCCGAGGTGGTCGTCATGCCCAGCGCGCCGCCGTAGGAGGCGCCCAGTGCCGCGCCGATGCCGGCGATCTCGTCCTCGGCCTGGAAGGTGGTCACGCCGAAGTTCTTGTGCTTGGACAGCTCGTGCAGGATGTCCGAGGCCGGCGTGATCGGGTAGGTGCCCAGCAACACCGGCAGGCCGCTGCGCTGCCCGGCCGCGACGATGCCGTAGGCCATCGCGGTGTTGCCGGTGATCGGGCGGTAGGTGCCGGTGGCCAGCTTGGCCGGGGCGACCTCGTAGGTCACCGCGAACGCCTCGGTGGTCTCGCCGTAGTTCCAGCCGGCCCGGAAGGCCAGCACGTTGGCCTCGGCGATGGCGGTGTTCTTGGCGAACTTCTCCCGCAGGAACCGCTCGGTGCCCTCGGTCGGCCGGTGGTACATCCAGGACAGCAGCCCGAGCGCGAACATGTTCTTGCAGCGCTCGGCGTCCTTCTTGCCCAGCCCGGTCTCGGCGAGCGCGCCCTGGGTCAGGGTGGCCATCGCGACCTTGTGCACCGAGAACTGCTCCAGCGCGTCACCTTCCAGCGGGTCGGCCTGGTAGCCGACCTTGGTCAGGTTGCGCTTGGTGAACTCGTCGGTGTTCACGATCAGGATGCCGCCGGCCGGCAGGTCGCCGACGTTGGCCCTCAACGCGGCCGGGTTCATCGCGACGAGCACGTCGGGTCGGTCACCGGGGGTCAGGATGTCGTAGTCGGCGAAGTGCAACTGGAACGACGACACGCCGGGCAGGGTGCCCTGTGGCGCCCGGATCTCGGCCGGAAAGTTCGGCAGAGTGGCGAGGTCGTTACCGAAGGCGGCCGCCTCGGAGGTGAACCGGTCCCCGGTCAGCTGCATCCCGTCGCCGGAGTCGCCCGCGAACCGGATGACGACACGGTCCAGCTTGCGTATCCCGGTATCGCCTGCACTTGCGTCGTTCCCCAGATCAACGCTCATGGATTCGCCGATCCCTCTTTCCCTGCTATCTGCGCGGAACGACGCGACCGCCTGCTGATCACGTCGGGACCGCCGGGTACTGCTTTGCCGCCGCGCCGTTTCGGGTGGCGCGGCCTCCACCAACGAGGGTAGTCGCCTGTGTCGGTGTCCGACTCAAGACGTCATCTCGTTGTCACAGCGTGGGAAACGGTGTTTCCCGGTCACTGCCCCGCCTGGTTCCGGCAGCAGATCTCCACTCTCAGGGTAGGCATTGACATGCTGGTTTGGCGGCCGAACGCGCCGCAGCTCACATGTTGCCAACCTGTCCGAACTCACGGTAACAGTTACTCCAGTTTACATATATTGTTCTCGCCTGCTGACAAGTGGTCTATACCTTGCCCGGTCCCTTTCGCCAGGGTCCCGCGACCCAACTTTTCCCGGTGTGCTAATGGGACAACTGTGACCGATCGGTGCTTAGCCTGACGCCAGACTGTCCTTATCCGGCATCGGCGGGCGTTCCAACAGGGTGGAGAGCACCACTGTGGACACCGTCCTGTCCACGATGTCCAGTGCCCGCAGCCGCTCAAGCGCGGTCTCCAGATGGTGGATGTCGGCCGCGCGCAGGTGCACGATCGCATCGGCCGCGCCGGAGACCGTGTAGGCGGCCACCACCTCGGTCAGTGGCTCCAGGGTCGCGGTGATCCGCGCCGGCACCACGTTGCCCCGGCAGTGCACCTCGACGAACGCCTCGGTGCCCCAGCCGAGCGCCTCCGGGTCGACCACCGCGGTGAAGCCGCGTAGTACGCCCCGTTCCAGCAGTTTGTCCACCCGCCGCTTCACAGCGGGAGCCGACAAACCGACCACCGCGCCGATCTCCGCGTAGCTCGATCGGGCGTCGGAAACCAGGCACGAAACGATTCGCTGGTCTATCGAGTCCATGCGCAACATTCTGCACTGATCAGCGCAATGTCACGACATTGATCGATGGTGCCATGGACCCATAC
This sequence comes from Pseudonocardiaceae bacterium, assembly GCA_036268955.1. GTDB lineage: Bacteria > Actinomycetota > Actinomycetes > Mycobacteriales > Pseudonocardiaceae > CAJCJE01. The sequence continues at coordinate 3,271 of DATATE010000181.1, read as the reverse complement.
ATTTCGATCCATGACGACCGTCTCCCTCGCGCCGGCCGAGTCGCAGCCCGAATCGCGGCCCGAATCGCAGCCCGAACCGGCCATCCCGGACCGGATGCCGGTGGCCCGCCGATACCTGATGTGCCCACCTACGTACTTCACCGTCGAGTACGCGATCAACCCGTGGATGCACCCGGAGATCCCGGTCAGCGTGCAGCGGGCGATGGACCAGTGGACAGCGCTCAAACAGACCTACGAGCGGTTCGGCCACGTCGTCGAGGTGATCGAACCCCAGCCGGACCTGCCGGACATGGTCTTCGCCGCCAACTCCGGCACCGTGCTCGCCGGTCGGGTTCTCGGCGCCCGCTTCCGCGCGCCGCAGCGTTCCGCCGAGGCCGAGCACTACCGGCGCTGGTTCCTCGAAGCCGGTTACCACGACGTCGTCATGCCCTCGCTCTACAACGAGGCCGAGGGCGATCTGGTCTGGACCGGCCGGTTCCTGTTGGCCGGCACCGGCTTTCGCACCGACCCGGCCGCGCACGCCGAGGCCCAGGAGGTGCTCGGCGTCCCGGTCGTCTCGCTGCGACTGATCGACCCGCGTTACTACCACCTGGACACCGCGCTGTTCGTCCTGGACGACTCACCGCTGCATCCGCGGATCGCCTACTACCCCGGCGCGTTCTCCCGTGGCTCGCTCGACGTGCTGCGCAGGCTGTTCCCGGACGCGGTGATCGCCACCGAGGCCGACGCGGTCTGCCTCGGGCTCAACGGCGTCTCCGACGGCCGCAACGTCGTCCTGCCGGTGGAGGCGACCGGCCTTGCCGAGCAGTTGCGCGCGCATGGCTACTGCCCGGTCATGGTGGACATCTCCGAGCTGCGCAAGGCGGGCGGCGGCCCGAAGTGCGCCACCATGGAACTGCGCGGCTGACCAAGCGGCTCACTCGCTGTGAGCGGCCGGCCGCGTCAGTTCGGCGGGAACGCGAGGTCCTCGCTGTTGGGGTTGTGGGAGATCTCGGCCCGGTTCGGCGGCGGCTTGCCGTCGAGCGGGGGGATTGCCGTGCGGGCGTCCAGCTGGGCCTGTTTCCGCGCGTCCTCGGCGTTGGCTTCCTCGGTCAACCGGTGCGCCGCGCGGCGGGCGACGATCGCGATCCCGGCGATGATGGCCAGCGCGGCGATGATCTCTCCGGTCAGCACGGCCGCGCCGGTGGTCGCCGACTCGTCAAGCCACCACACACCGATGGCGACGCCGACCAGCGGGTCGACGGTGGTGATCACGGCCAGCGAAGGGGAGATGAGCTTGCCCTGCTGGAAGGTGTTCTGGGAGAGCAGGAAGCCGATCGGGCCCACGATGCACACCGCGTAGAGCGTCCAGTGCGTGAACGGCTCGGCAAGGCTGGTCCGCAGCTGCCCCGCGACGACCTTGATCAGCGCGGCGGTCACCCCATAGGTGACGCCGGTGGCCACCGCGAGGCCGAGCACATGGGCCGGGCCGCGCACCATCGCCGCCCAGGCCAGCGCGCCGACCCCGATCGCGGCCAGCGCGATCGCCAGCGGGACCAACTGGCCGGGTGGCAGCAGGTGGTCGGAACCGCCGGTCGGCCTGGCCAGCAGCAGGAACGCGGACAGGCCCGCGACGCACAGCAGGCCGCCGAGCACCAACACCCGGTCCGGCCGCCTGCGCGCCATCAACGCGGCGAAGGTGCTCGCGAACGGGAGCGCGGTCACCAGCAGTGGCTGCACCAGCAGCAGCGGGCCCCAGCCGAGCGCGACCACCTGCAGACCGAGGCCGGCGATGGTGGCGGCGACGCCGATCAGCCACAGTTTTCGGTGCGCGAGATCGACCAGCAGGCGGGGGTTGAGGGTGCCGCTGGCGGGTACTTCGTGTGCGGCGCGAGCTTGCGCGGCACTGGCCAGGCCCATACAGGCTGCCCCGGCGATCGCGGCCGGCACCGCGATCACCAACATGACAGAGTTGGCGCCCATCTCGTTGACCCCGTCCTGCTGATTGCACGTCTCCGGTAAGAACAACGTAAAGCCTGGCTGTCAGTCTTCCCAGCTGAAAAATTTCTTCACAACGGGGTCACTCAGTGGCAGAGCGGCATGGCCGGCGGGGTGCCCAGAAGGGCACATCGCCGGGTGTCCTACCCCGGATGAGGCGGATGTCCTGGTCAACAGCCTTGCGGTGACGGATGCTGGAGCAAGCGCCGCTGGAGTGAATTTCGGTCACCGTTGGAGTGAACCTGGAGGGTGTGCGAGTCGTCTCAGCAAATACGGGTACCTAACTGCCACACAACACAGCGGGCGAGTACATTTACCGCACTCCAAAGTTGGGGTTACGGCGAGTGATTTCTCAAACGCAGAGCGTAAATCACTGCAAGACCGACCTGACGCGACCGACTTGGCACAACCGGCCAGAGTTCGCCTATCCCGGCGACGCCGTTGACCGAAAGTGACAACTGAGTAGATGCCACAACATGTGACCGTGCACCTTCCCTCCTTCCGGGTACTGCTGCGGGACGGGGGTAAGCACCTCCTTGAGTCGACGATCATCCCGTTGGTGCTGTTCTACCTGCTCCTGACGCTGGTCGGCCTCGACGGCGGGCTGATCGCGGCGCTGGCCTGGTCGATGATGGCGCTCGGTCGACGTGTTGTGCTGCGTAAGAAGATCCCCGCCGTCCTGCTGCTGACCACCGGTCTGCTGGTCGCGCGGACGATTCTCGGTCTTGCTACCGGGAGTATCTTTCTCTACTTCCTGCAGCCGACGCTACAGAATTTCCTGATTGCCGGAGTCCTCCTGATCACGCTGCCGTTCGGCCGCCCGTTCCTGGCGAAACTGGCCAGTGACTTCTGTGCGTTTCCGAGCGATTTCTCCGAACATCCCGGTGTCGCCCAGTTCTTCAAGCGGGTCTCACTGCTGTGGGCACTCGTGTTCGTCACCAACGGTGCGACCACCCTCTACATCCTGGCCAAGGCGACCGTCGGTGACTTCCTGATGGTCTCCACCGCAGGCTCCTACACCGTCGTCGCACTCGCCATCGGCGTCTCGCTGCTGTGGTTCCGCCGCTCGCTGCGCAGCGAGGGCATCACCCTGCGGCTCGGCGCTCACCCCACCCCCGCGGTGGCCGGCGCGGCCGTCTGAGCTGCTCCTTCGCACTAGTACTACAGGGCTAGATCATTAGCGTCTGGACGCGTAGTCTCCGTCGGACGTGGGCGCGACGGGCTTCGGCCTGGTGCCGGCGGCGCCAGGTCGACCAATGCAGACCGTGGGTGATGGCGTGTTCGCCGTAGTGAA
>DATATE010000180.1:0-34357 GCA_036268955.1 Pseudonocardiaceae bacterium | reverse complement strand
ATCCCTCGACCCGCCGGGAGCTGCGTCGACGCCGGATCAAGCACACGATCCCCGAACGGCGTGACCAGATCGCCCACCGTAAGGCCAAGGGCTCTGCTGGTGGTCGGCCCCCGGCTTTCGATGCGGAGATCTACAAGCAGCGCAACACAATGGAACGGGCATTCAACCGGTTGAAGCAGTGGCGGGGTGGCCACCCGCTATGACAAGTACGCGTTGACTTTCCTCGGGGGTGTTCTACTCGCGAGCACGATCATGGTCTCCCGCACCGCTTCCCGGAATTAGGAGACACGCTCTAGGCGCGATCAGCCCGGCTCGCCGGACCGCGTGGACGGCCCGGCGAGCGTGCTCGGCGGTGGCCGGGCGGGTCGTGCGGTTGGCTGCGGTGGTCAGCAGCCACACGAGTCGGGCGGTACGGCGATGCGTGCGGCCGATTGCGAGCACGCCGAGAACGACGGCCAGCGCGACGCTTGCGCCCACGGTCGTGCCGAGCGGCACTCGGGCGGGTTTGGTGCGGCCCGCCGGCGTCTCCTGTGTGCCCCAGCTGGGCTGCCATCGGGGGCCGCTGGGGACTGGCGGGCCTGACTGCGGGTGTGATGCGGGCACGATCAGCCCGGCCGTGACGAGTTGGCCGAGCAAGGTCTGTTCGGCTGGTCGGTCCAGCGGGCCGGGGATGTCGGCGTGGCCGGTGGTGGTGGCGGTATTCCACCACTGGGCGGCCGGTCCGATCAGGGTCTCGACACGGCCGTTGCGGTAGTTCACGACGACGGTGGCCGGGCCGAGGTCGACCGAGCGCACGTGGGCGGGGACGGCAACGTATCGAGGTGATGTCACGCGGCGTCCTGCGCCATCGGTACCGGCGTCCACACCACATCGGGTGTCGCGTCCAGGGCGCGTAGCCACACTTCCCCTGCTATAGCGGGTTCGACGGTGGAGAACGGCACGGGCAGTCCCGCGGCCGTCATGGTCAGGGTGCGTCGGAATTCGGCGGGATCGATGAGGTTCAGCGCGGCCAGTCGACCGTCGGTCAAGGCGTGGAGTTCGCCGAGGTTCGCGCGCATGCCGTGGTAGTGGTCGGCGTTGAAGTCGCCCTTGGTGGTCCGTGCGGCGAGTTCGGCGGGGAACAGGTCGGCCATGGCGTCCCGCAAGATCGGTTTGTAGTCGGCCGGGCCGGGTCGGACGTCCAGCGGCATGGACAGGTAGGCGTCGATGACGCGGGAATCGGTGAACGGGTTGTGCAGCGCCACGCCGAGGGCCTCGGCGAGTTGGATGTCGGCACGCGCCGACCGGCCGACCTCGGTCATCCCTTCAGCGGTCATGGTCATGGCGAACGAGCCGGCGGCAGGTTCGGTTACCCGTTGCGGCAACGCACGCGCGATGGCCGTGGCCCGTGCGCAGGCTTCGTCAGTGGCCCATGGCGGTACGGCCTCGGTGGGACACCAGCCGATATCGCCATCCACGGCGATTGCCTGGGTGCGCGTGAGCAGGTCGCGGGCCAACGTTGTTATGGCGTCGGCCCGACGGGTGGCGGCCGTGCGATGTACGGAGGCCAGCAGCGGCCACACCGGCAGTCGTCGCAGTCGCGCCCACCGGATCGTCTCGACCACGGCCCGCCAGCGGCGTCCGGTCGCGGCGAGGTCGGCCAGCATGATCGGCGGCGAACACAGCAGACTGTCCCCGCCGTCCCCGGTCAGGTGGCAATCGGTGCCGAGGGCCTCTCGCATCCATACCAGCTGAGCGGAGAACCGGGCGTGCGTGATGGTCGAGGGTGCGGGCTCGTCGGTCGCGGGAACCTCGCCCAACGCGGTATAGGGCGCGTGCTCGGAGTCCAACGGCACGAGCCGATGCGTGATACCGGACCGCTCGGCCGCCAACCGCGCGTAGGTCAGGTCTCCGCCCGTCGCGTGACCGACCGGGTACACCGTCACGCCGGTCACGCCTCGGCCGGACCCGGTGGAGGCGCGTGCCAGCAATGCCAGGGCAGTGGAGTCGTAGCCGCCGGACAGATCCACCGTCGGCGCGGAGGCCGCGTCTGTGCGCACGGCGACGGCCGCCGCCAGTTCGGCGCGCAACTGGTCGGCGGTCCAGGCTGAGCGTGGCCGGGGTGACCACATGCGGTCGAGGCGGGCGGAGCCGTCCCGTGTGAGGGTGAGTCGGTGGCCGGCAGGCACCATGTCCACGCCTGTGAACGCCGACCGCTCTGCCAGCAGGACCGGTATCGAGGGGGCGAGCAACCAGGCGGCCAACCGATCGGGGTCCGGTCCGGCGTCGGTCAGGGTGGCCAGGGCGCGCGCGCTGGACGCCCAGTACATGCCCCGATCGGCCCATGCCGTGTAGATCGGCCATGCTCCGCCGAGGTCGGTCCATACCCGCGTGTGTCGGTCGGTGACTTCCACTGTTGTGTAGCTGCCCGGCCACTGCCACGCAACATGATCGGGAACGCCGAAAGTCGCGAGCCGCACCAGGTCCGCGCGTGTCAAGACGCATGGGCCGAGCACGGCCACGTAACGGGGACCGTCGCGCGTCGCGCGTACTTCGTAGCCGGGCCACTGGCCGACCGTCCAACATCCCGGCACGGTCGGCCACGTCCGCATGTTGTCGGCTGGAGCCCGTGGAGGTGTCTCGACATTGCTAAATCCACCACACCAACGCATGCCGCTACCCTTCCCATTCCGTCTGATTGGTGTTGGGTTCCCGGCCGTCAACTGGGATCGGGCACCCAACAGGCCAAGGGGTTAGTTGTAGGCCCGTCGCTTGTCTTCCGAACTGCCCTTGCCCATGCCCAGAGTTACCGCAGCCACGTCACCCATGGACACCAGCAATACCGGATCGTCTGCCGCCGTCTGACCGTGGTCGGTCTGTTCGCCCACCGTCTCCATAACTGCCCTACCTTTCTGTAGTTTCACGCGGCACATGCCGCATATTCATTCCTGGCACAACCATGCCGTTGCCGGATAGCCGCACGGGGGTGATTCTGTGGGGCCGTTCGTGCCGGGGTGCTGCTACTCGGGGTGGGCCCGGCGTCGCGACACCACTATTGGTGGCGGTCTGTCACGAAAAATCTGCTTGCGTGTTGATTGAATATGGCGCGAATCAAGGGGAACATTCTTTGGTTGATGAGTTTCGTGATGTCGGCTCGGTGTGAATGTCCGTCGTCGCTACCGCCACGAGTTCCTTGTTAGGCAATTCAACGAGCACGTAATGCCGCGACCTGTCGAGATATCCGGTCACGTCCTGCGCGTATTCGTCGTCGCACGGTTGAAAGTCCGGCGTGATCACGCTACCGCTTAGCTCTATTGTCCATCCGGGGCCACAGTTGGAGCCAGACCACACACTGATGTGATCTCAGCAAGATTCACGTGATCATCTACGGCGACGCCGTAGAGCGCGGAGCCCTGATAGAGCGGGGTGTCAGGTCAGACGGCTGGCCCGATGTGCCTTCGCTGTCTTTGGACGGCGGCCCACAGGCCGCTGATCGTAGCGAGTGCGGCTACCGTGATGCAGAGGTAGTAGCCGAATCCGAGACCCTCCGCGCTCAGACATCTTGTGTGGTAGTCCGGATCGACGGTGTTGCAGTAACTTCCGTAGGAATTGGTTGCCTCCACCCCTAGAGCCACCAGCGTGACCACGCTCACGGCGCCAACAGCTATGGCTGAGCATAGCGTGACTGCCCGATAGCGGGACCAGCGTTGAACGAGCGTTGCGGTCGCCAGCACGGCGATCGCGAGCATGGCCAGTGCCGGCAGCCAGCCCCACTGCAGACCGGGCAAAGAACCGGCCCCGGCCAGCAACTGCCAAGCCGAAAAATCTCCCCCTGGCCAGTCCCACAGCGGCAGCGACATGCAGATCACCCACAACAGGCCGAGGCCGGCGATGGCTACATACGGCCCTTGTTCGCCGGCCGTATCTGTCCAGGCTGATGACGCCTTCTGCTGGCCAGGTATAGGCGCGGTCGCAGTAGCTGGCCCAGGCCCGGCGGCACCATCCGTTGAAACGACAGCCGGTCCTGGCATGGCCGCCTCGGACGGCCGCAATGTCGGCGACGGCTGCGGCTTGTTTCGTCCTATCTCGCCTCTCCCGATACGCTGCATCATGGTGAAGCTGAGTCCGTAGGCAGCATCACGAATCTTGTCCAGCGACGCCGTCACAGAACCTACGCCGTTGGTGTCGATCCCCCCAACCGTCGCCCCAGAAGCAGCTGCAACCAGCCGATAGAGCTTTTCAATCCCGTCGCTTACTTCTTCGAAGCGCTGGTCGACGGTGTCCCTAAGCTGGTTGCGTAGGTCCTCGCCGAAGTACACCCCTACGCTTACCAGCCTTGTGGTGAGCTGATCATTCCAGTCGCTTACAGCCTCATCACATTCGGACCCTCGATCCCGAAGCTCATCGGCTGATATCTCGTTCTGGACTCGTTTCTCGATCGCCTCCAGCAGGCGCCACAAGCGGGAGCGCCGCTTGTCGATCGACTCGGACAACGCCGTACATATCTCGGTCGCCCGCTTTCGTGCCTCTTCGTCAAGACGGGATCGGTTCTGATGCTCCCACGACCGCCGTTGCAGATAGCTCGCGTACGCCCCGCCGATCAACACCGTCAAGACAAAGCCGAGGCTGATCGTGAATGTGGCTTGCCACACGTCGTTCCTCCTGTCTCTATGACAGACACCCAGTGCCTATCGAAAGGCTCTGCGATAGCGGCCACGATTCTGGCAGGTGCTACCAACGGCCGCCGGCCGTTTGAGGAACATTCCTGTTCGGTCAGGTCAGGGGCGCCCCTGGCACGATCATCGGGTTGGCATCGGCGCAGGTCAGAGCCTGAAACATTGCCTGCTGCGGCGCTGCTACGGGAACGCCTGGTGGCAGTGGCGCTGCGCGGGTCGAGATGGACGGCAGCGCTCGAAGGCCGCGACGGCCGCTTGCAGAACCGGCAGGTCCCGGCTGTACCACGTGTCCTGCATGTCCGACCCTGCGCTCGTCGCCGTTCATTCACAGCCGATCGCGTCGCAGCGGTCGCCGGCTGCTGGGAGATGGTCCTCGTTAGCGTGGGAAGTCGTCGTCTACGGAGCCTCCCGCTTGTCACTGGTCCGCCCGGCGGGGTGTCGCCGTCGCGTGGTGGTTCGCTGGTGGTGTCGGTGCTCGGGTGGGTGGTCATGATGCTGGTGTGGCGTCGGGAGCGTGCTGGCTTGCCTGGATCTCGGCGGGTGCTGGAGGGGTGATCGTCGGACTGCGACCGACGTCGACGGGTGCCGTGTCGCAGCGGTGAGTTAGTCGTGCGCGGTGGGTGTCGGTGGTGTGCTGGTCATATTCCGCCGCGATCGTGGTCAGCAGGTCGAGCGAGGTGTCTTCGTCCAGCGCACTATCGCTGAGCCGGTCGGCGATGTCGCGGTAGGCGGCGATGTCGCGGTGGTGGTCGAGGAGGATGGCGCCGGTCGGGTCGTCGCGGTAGATCACGGACGGGAAGTCCGCGAAGTCCATCAGCGTGAAACCAGCCGGTATCGCCAGGTTGTCCGGATTGTTGGCGGGGATGATCCGCACGGACACCCCGAAGCGGAAGGCCAGCAGGGCGAGGTATCGGACCTGGTCGGCCATGACCTCGCTGCCTCCTACCGGGATGCGGAGCGCGCATTCGTGCAGCAATAGGTTCAGCCGGAGCACGGTGTCCAGCACCGTCGGTGCCTGACGTGCTTTGGCCTCGACGGCGACGACGTCCCCGCCGCTGGGCGGAACGTGCATGAGGTAGGCGTGCGTGTAGTGCGGGGTTTGCACCAGCCACGGCACCATGAACGACGCGAACTCCACCAACGGCTTGGCGTCGGCGGCGAACGCGCGGTAGGCGTCCCACTGTTCCTCGACAGGCAGCCGCAGCACGCCCGGATCACACTCCGGGCGGAGTAGCTCCAGGATCTCCTGCCGTTGCGACCGGGGGACCTGGCAGAGGAGCAGGATCGACGCGGCATCCATCACCGATGGTGTCAACCGGCCGGTCAACCATCGCGAGACCGTATACACGCTCGTCCCCAACGCCGTGCTTACGGTGAGGCCGTCCACGCGGGCCTCGCGCATGGCGCGCCGCAACCGGCGCCCCAGTTCGCGGTTGCGGATGGGTTGTGCCAACTCTGGGGGTTTCGGTGTCGTCACCGCTGCCGCCTTCCGCCAGCCGCCAGTTCGTAGCGGGCACTCGCGGCGCTCGTCGCGCCGGGGGCGGCGCCTGCGTGTTCGGGTGGTAGCGCGGGTGTGAGTCCCTCGCGTACGGCGGCGTGGTGGCCTTTGTCCGTGATGCGATACCAGCGCGGAGCGGCACCGCCGCGCAAGGGTGTGGCGTGGTAGTCGTGCCGCTTGTCCACGAACCCGAGCGATTCCAAGCGGTCCAGAGCACTGTTGATATTGGGCCTGAGTGCTCGGGTGCGACGCACCAGCATGGCCAGATCGAACTCGGTATCACGGGCGGCGAGCAGTACCCGCATGATCAGACCACCAGTTCCCGTGGGCCGCAAAATCATGCGCTCGGTGTGACGCACCGCCTCCGATTCCGCTGCCGCCGGTCCGTCCGGCGACGGCGGTTCACCGTGGGCCAGTCCGTGTTTCATTGTTGTTCCCTTTCCCTGACACCGGTCGCGTGGCCACGTTGTCCACTCGTATGGCCAAATCTTCGAGTTCCCACGCGACATGCAACATATTCTTTTTCACCGTCTCAAGCTCGATCTGGTGCATGATCCAACACGTCGAGATGATCAGAGCTGTGATCGCGAGCAGGGACAGCGCGAGACGCAGCAGTGAGCCGAGCTTTACGGTTGTTTGTTGTTCGTCATCTCTTCCGTCCGCTAGTAGTATTGCTTCCGCATTATTCTTCCGCAATCCGGGCACGTTTATTTGGTGTATGACTTGTTGCCTTCTCTGATCGGTCCTTCTGTATCCCACGGTGCCGGATTCGGGCACTTGGTCGACGTATTATCTGTATCGTCCCGTTGAGCATCACGGCGGGCACGGAATAGTGACACCTTGTCAAATTCCTTTTCGGTCAGGCGAGTTCGCGAAGTAGGTCGGACAGGTCGGCCATGTCGAGGTCGCATACGTTGGCAAGCATGTCGAGCGCTTTGGTTGAGAATTCGGCGATGGGCTGCGCGATGCCGTCGAGTGCGTCGACTTGGATTGCTGCCCACTTGGCGGCCGGCGCGATGTCGGGTTGGTTGCTGCGCGCGAGTTCGGCAAGGTTGACGACGAGCTTTTCGCTGGCGCCGCCGTATACGCGCTGGTCGACTTCGGCGAGGATGGCGTGTGCGCGGGTGCCGAGCGTGCGGGCGATCTCGTCGAGGCGTTCAACGGACAGGTGTCGGGTGCCGAGTTCGTATGTGGCGAGCGTCTGTAGGGAGACGTCACTGTCGGGTAGTTGTTCCTGTAGTTGCTTGCGCGTCCAACCTTTGGCTTTGCGGTGGTGGCGTATGACGTCGCCGAGGGTGCGCGCGTACAGTGAGATTGCCCATGGTTTTAGTTCCGGTTCTGTCATGGCGTGTCTTCCGGTCGTGGCTTCCCGCCTTTGGTGCGGAGTACGCCGGCTTCGGCGAGCATGTCTGTATGGCGCCGTAGCTGCGTCCGGTTTCCTCGGCGATTTTGCGGATGGGCTTGTTGAGTTCGACGTAGTGATATTTGAGGTCGGCTAGGACTATTGCGCTTTTTTTAATTTGGCGTGCATTCCTGGGTTCCACTCGTTGGTGAATTGTTGTCTGCCGCAGGTGCGGGGTTATTAACCGCTGTCGTCGTGTCGGTTCATTGCGTCGCGAGCGACGGCGTATTCATCGGTGCTGTACTGGACGTAGCGGCGTGGTCGTGGGGGTTCGTACTCGGCCGGCCCGTCGTCAACCAGCTCAGCGGCGGGCTCATCGTCGGGCAGGTCGGCGTCCGGTTCGGGAGCTGGGAAGCCGTGTGCGCGGTAGCCAGCGCGGTAGATCGCAGCATCGGCGTCGTTGCGTGCCCAGCGGGCGTGTGGAGTAGCGATGGCGGCGACGGCGAGCCGGCGCCACACATCGGCGTCGGTCCACGTCCAGAAGCGGCGTTGCGCGGCGGACGGGGCGACACCGAACACGTCGGGTAGGTCTTGCCATTTGGTGTCGGTGGTGACGGCGTAGACGACGGCGGCGAGTGCGGCGCGCGGGTCGGTCTTCCGGGTGGTCGTCGTGCGGGGTCGTCGCTGCGGCAACAGTGATTCGACGAACACCCATCGGTCGTCGTTGATCATTGCTTGCGTACTGAGTTCGGCCACTGACGGTCCTCCTCCGGTTCGTCGTCGAACAGGTAGTGCTCGATGTAGTGGACTCGGTCGGCGAGGTCGTCGAGCTGGTCGGCGATTCGGTCGAGTTCGGTGCGTTCGCGGTCGGCCTGGCGGCGGATGGAGGGGCCAGAGCGGCCCGGCGGTGATGGCGATCAAGAACCAGAGCAGGACGGCGAGCCAGGTCGGTGCGTGGCCGAACACGACCACGGACAGCAGGGTCACGCGGTGGATGGTCGGCGGCGCCGTGTCCGGTTGACGGCGTGTCGGCCGTCGGGCCGTCGCTCGGCGGCGAGTTCATCGCGGGTCTCGGCGAGTAGCCGCGCTAACAGAGTTTGCAGGGTGAGCGCCGCACCTTTGACGTCAGCGTGGCGGCCCTTCACGTCAGGCCCATGTCGCGGTCGGCGTTCGGGGTGTTGTCGGGCAGTACTTGACGCGGTGCGTCGAGCGCCAACGGCGACGGCACGTTGCGGAGTTTGGCGATGACGTCGATGACGCTGCCGGTTGCGCGCCACACTGGCTTACCGTCCTGGTTGGTGCGTTCGGCAAGTGAGTCGATCTCGCTGTGCATGGCCAAGGTGTCAACCGTCCCGTCTTCCCACGGGTGCATGAAGATGACGGCATTGGGTGGTCCGGGCAGGTTGCGCCACTGGCCGGAGCTGATCAACTCGTTGAGTGCCCGCATCGCGGGGCTGATCTCGTTCATAGTCGGACGCACCACCGTTCGCCGTTGAAGACGGCCGGCGCGGCGAGGGTCTCGTCACCCGCCGCGCCGGCCGTGGTCTGTGTAGGTGCCGGTTCGGCCCGCTTGATCGGGGGATGGGCAGGCCGAACCGACGCACGGGTGCGCACCCATCGCCGGTTGCGGTGGCGCTTGATCAGCGTGCCTACCTTGCCGGCAATGGTGCGCAGGATCAGGGAGGACCCGAACAGGGCGTCGAACAGCAGCAACCCGACGAGCAGGGGGTCAAGCATGGCGCCTCCCTCGGGCGGGTAGTCTGCTGCGCGATATCCCATAGTGTTGAGCATGTTTCGCGCTACGACTGCAATAATGAGCCACGCAAGCAGCGCGCGCAACACGCGATGTTCGTCTATTCGGGTGACATGTGCCCGTTGTGCCTGGTAGGCGTAAGGTGTTGCGCGCGAGCCACACTCGGGAGGTCATTAGATGGCAGGGAAAGCGTCGACGCCGAAGCTGCGCGCGCTGGGTGTTGCGCTTCGCAAAGCACGCGAGGCGAAGGATGTCAGCCTCCGCGAATTGGCGCGCCAGCTCGGCGACGATGCCGGCGCGTTGGGCCGGTACGAGAAGGGCGAGCGCGGGACCACACCCGAGAAGGTGGCTCGCATCCTGGCGACGCTCGGCGTGAACGGCGAAGACTACGAGTCGATCATGGCCTTGACTCGTGACGCCGAGGGGCCACTGTGGGTCGCGGTCAGCCTGCCTGAGCAGCAACATCAGTTTGACGCGCTGCTCGAATTTGAGGAAAACGCGATCAGTATCACGAAGATTGGTCCGCTATTGGTTCCCGGTCTGTTGCAGACCAGGGAATATACGCAAGCGATAATGTCGACGGATTCAGATGTGCCGGCGATTGAGATTCGGAGGCGCGTCAACATCCGGTCAGGCCGGAAAGACATCCTTACTCGGGTCGATCCGGTTCCGATGCTTGCGATGATCAGTGAAGGGGTGCTCGATCAGCTCATCGGAACGCCGGCCGTCATGGTCGGGCAGCTTCAATATCTACTGGACATGGGCAAGCGTGACAACGTGACCATTCGCGTAATCCCAAAAATGAGCGGTTGGCATCCCGGTCTGGAAGGTTCGTTCGACCTGATCGAGTCCGACCCGATGCCGGTTGTTCAGTTGGAGACGCGCCGCTCGTCGCTGTTTCTGCACGAGGAAAAGGACTTGGGTTCCTATCGGCGTGCTGCCGAGCAGGTGTCCGAGAAGGCGATGAGCCCGGCGGAGTCGGCCGGGCTCATCGGGAAATACATCGAAAGATGGGAGGACCGATAGTGTCAGATGATCAACGTTGGCGCAAGTCTAGCCGTTCGAATGGTTCAGACAGTTGTGTTGAGCTAAACGGCATGCTTGACGCCGTGCGCGACAGCAAGAACCCGGATGGTCCGGTTCTGCCGGTTGCCGGACTTTCCATGCTGCTGAGCGATGTCAAGTCGGGACGGTTCGACCGGCAGTAGCACCGTCCCGGACCACTAACCGAGCGTCCCCTGTCCATAATGGACGGGGGACGCTCGTATTTTCAGGACGCGGCCCGTTCGTCGCGTTGGCGGGCGAGGTCGATCACGTCGCCGATCCTGCACAGCGGCCGGTCTGGCGTTGCGTGTAAACGAGTCCGCTGGATAGCCAGGCGCGCCGGATGAGTCGGCCGCGTCCGATCCACACACGGATGGTGTCAACGGGGATGCGTTGCCCGCGTCACCGGCTGTGTGAGGTGTGGGTGGTGGCCCAGACGGCGATTTGGGCGCGGGAGGTGACGCCGAGTTTGCGCATGATGTGGTTGAGGTGGGCTTCGATGGTGCGGACGCTGACATATAGCCGTGCTGCCATGTCTTTGTTGGTCAGTCCGGGGTCCGCGCCGAGTAGTCGGGCTACGTCGCGTTCGCGGTCGGTGAGTTGCGTGTTGTCCGGGCTGTCGGAGTTGGCGATGGTGGCCGGGCGTGGTGCACGGTCTTTGGCGGACTCCTCGGGCACGGCGGCGTTGTCGGCGAGTGCTGTTGTTACCGCCGTGTCGTAGTCGAGTTCGAAGCCGGCTGTGTAGCTGTTTCTGTATGCGTGGTTGCCGAGTGCGTGTCGTGCGGTGTGTTCGGCGGTGGCGCCGAGCTGGCCGAGGAGTGCCATGGCGGTGGTGTCTAGGCCGATGCGTTGGTAGTGGCGGTGGGCGGCGCCGATGAGCAGTGCGGCGCGGTCGTGTTCGCCGAGGGCGGCGGCGGTCCAGCCGAGCCCGACGAGTGACCAGGGTGGTCCCCAGTGGTCTCCGGCGGTGTGTTGGGTGCGGAGGCCCGCGCGGAGGAGTGTTTGGGCTTGGTGGGGGTCGCCATGAGCCAGGTGGGCGATGCCGTGTGCCCATTGTGCCCAGGAGGTGGCCCATTGTGCGCCGGCCGTCTCGGCGTCTCGGGTGCAGTCGTGGGTGGCGTCGAATGCGGTGTGCGGGTCGGTGCCGGCGGCGGTGGCGGCGGTGCGGCACAGGCGGGCCATGTGGGCGTCACCGGGCAGTTCGGCGCGTAGGAGGCCGTCGCGGGCGCGGGTGAACTGGGTGGCGGCGGCGGGCATGTTGCCTTGGCAGAACAGCAGGTAGGCGCCTTTGGCGAAGGCGATCATGGCTGCGGATAGGTCTTGGTGAGCGGTGTCGGTGGCGTGGGTGTCGCGGGCGACGCGCAGACAGTCCGCGATGATCGACAGCGCGGAGCGGTGGTCGGCTTGGCAGGCGGCGATCCATGCACCGGAGGTCAACACTATCAGTGCCATGGGTGTGTCGGGTTGTTGGTTGTAGAGGATGCGTAGCCAGTAGCGGGCTTCGGAGAGGGTGCCGGCGAAAAACCAGGCGCGGCAGCGGGTGAGGTTCACGACGGTGGTCAGGCCGGTGCCGGTGTCGTGGGTGGTGACCGCGCTGCCCAGGGCGGTGCGGATGTTGGGGAGTTCGGCGCGGATGCGGTCCATCCAGTTCAGTTCGCGCGGGCTGAACCAGTCCACCGCGGCCTGCTCGCTGAGTTGCCGGTAGTAGTCGCGGTGGCGGCGGCGGGTCTCGCTGTCCTGGCGCTGGGCGGCGAGGCGGGCCTGGCCGTAGGCGCGGACGGTTTCCAGCATCCGATACCGCACGGGCGGGCCGCCGTAGGTCCGTCCGGGTGGGCGCAGGACGGTGACCAGGGACTGGCGTACCAGTCCGTCGAGCACGGTCAGGATCTCGGTGGCGGGCAGGGTGTCGTCGGCGCAGACGGCTTCGGCGGCGGCCAGGTCGAACCCGCCGACGAATACGGCCAGCCGGGCCCAGAGGTGTTGTTCGGCCGGGGTGCACCGTTGGTGACTCCACTGCAGGGTGCTGTGCAGGGTCCGGTGGTGGTCGGGGTGGGCGATGTGGTCGGGGCTGGCCAGCAGGCGCAGCGGGTCGTTGACGCGGGCCAGGATGTCGGCCAGGGAGATGGTGGTGGTGCGGGCGGCGGCGAGTTCGATCGCCAGCGGTACGCCTTCCAACGCGGACACGAGTTCGCCGACCGTGGTGGTGTCGGCGTCGGTGAGGCGTATGCCGGCGTCGGTGACGCGGTCGAGGAACAACCGCACGGCGTCGTAGTGGCTGATCGCGTCGAGCGTGGCGCCGTCGAGCAGCTCCGCGCGGCTGGGCATGGTCATCGGTCGCACCCGCACGCGGTGTTCACCGGGCACGCCCAAGGGTTGCCGGCTGGTCGCGAGCAGGCGCGCGTCGGGTGTGTGCCGCAGCAGGGTGTCGGCCAGCGTGGCGATGGCGGGGATGAGGTGTTCGCAGTTGTCCAAGACGATCAGGACGGGTCCGAGGTCGCGGACGTGCGCGGTGACGGCGTCGAGGGCCGGGCGTTGCGACTGGTCGTGAATACCCAGCGTGGCGGCGACGGCGCGGGCCACGAGTTCGGGGTCGTCGACGGTGGCGAGGTCGACCAGCCAGACCCCGCCGGGGGTGGCCCGGCCTCGGGTGCGGGCGAGGTGGATCGCGGCGCGGGTTTTGCCGACCCCGCCAGGGCCGAGGAGGGTCACCAGGCGGTATTCGGTCAGCGCGTGGCCGGCCGCGTCCAGGAGCCGGCGGCGGCCGACGAACGCGGTGGCGTCGGCGGGCAGGTAGCCGGCGAGCGCGCGACGAGCGGTCATGACGCCACCCCCTGCCCGACCGTGCCGGTGTGGGTATGGGTGTGGCCGTGGATGCTCATCGGACCCCCAAAGGTTGTGCTGCCCGATCCCCCGATCGGGCGTGTTTGTGCTGCTCACAGGCATATAACAGATCATGATGACACGCAGGGTGGTTGCTTGCGAGTCACGCAATCGGGTGATCGGGTGCTCGTAGATCGGTGGCGGTCTCGGTGTTTTCACGGACGTGGTTGGCCGTCCGGTCCCGGCATGGTGGAGCAGTCCACACCAGACCGCCGGGAGCCAGGGAAACAACCGATCCGACCACCCCTCCCCGGTTCCCGGCTCGCGCCGGCCCCGGACTTCGCCCATCCGGGGCCGGCGTTCTCTATTCCGAGACGAGGTGACCGCCGTGCCCGAACGTCCATCCGCCAGCACCGACCCCGACACCCCGACCGACGCTGGGACGCTGGTGCACGCCTTGTTCGTGGTGCATCACGAACTCGCCGAGGCCGCCGAATGCATCGCGGCCTGGGATGCGGGTTCCCGCCCGATGGCTGAACTCGGCGGCGTCCTCGCCGTGGTCTGCTCCGAACTGGACCGCGTCGCCGCGTTGCGCGTCCTGATCGGCCCGGCCGCGCCCGGCGCTGATGTCGATGCCGCGGTTCTGGCCCAGGTTGATGCGGTGGCCTCGGCCGCCGCGAGACTGGCCGCGATCATCCGTTCCGGGCACGAGACCGGAACTCTCGGTCCACATGAGACTTCTTCGAGTCTCGTTCTCGCCAGCGAGATTGTGTCTCTGGCCGCCCGGTGCGTTCTCGTCGTGGCGAGACGGGGTCTCGGTGGCAGCCGTGCGAGTCGGCCGCTGGCGGTGACGGTGACCTGTGGTGCGGACTGGACCGCCTGCGTCGCCGGGTGCGCGGAATTCGTGCATCTCTGGCCGGTCGCCGGGATCGCCGCCGTGATCGCGGCGCTCGCGCACCTCCTCCTGCGCCGCCCCGCGCACGCCGTGCTGGCCCTGCTCCGTGCGGGGGTCGGCGTGCTGGCCCCGCACCTGCCCGCTCTCGCGTCCGTACTCGGTGCGGTAGGCGCGGCCTGCCGGGCCTGGACACGGCCACCACGTCGACTCAGCCAGGCGAGCGGACCGCCAAGAACTCCATCGCGCTTGCCCCGAGAACACCACCGCACATCGAGAACACGGAGGTAAGTCATGGCATGCCAACCCGGTGACTGGGTCGAACTGGTCCGCGACGTCGACGGCGGCCGGGCAGGCCAGCGAGGGAAGGTGACCAGTACCGCCTTCCTCGGCGGGCTGGACATCGAACTATCCAACGGTGTCCACCTCCAGGACACCGACGCATCGGCGGTGAGGGCCGAGTCGCCGAGTTCGACGTCGGGTGACGGTGGCTGTGCCCTGGTGGGTGTGGCGGCCGGGGTGGCAACGGTGGCTGCTGCGGTGGTGGCGGGCTGGACTCGGGCGAGGTGGGGAGCATGACCACCCCCTCCGAGACGCCGGTCAACCAGCCACCACAACCAGCGGAGGAACCAGGCTCAGCGACCGCTCCGGCAACGGGCTGGACGTGGGTGCCGGTGCCGACGATCGGGGTTGATCCGGGGCAGACGTGGACGGCGGCGGTGCTGCGGGTCGGGGACGCTGCGGTGCACGGGTGGACGATGGGGCCGGTGGACCGGTTCGGCACGGTGGTCCGGGACGCGCTCAACGAGGTGGACAACTGGGATGCCTTCGCCCGCTACACCGCACGCCTGATCGCCGGCCTCGACGAACTGGTCGACTACGCCCGGACGAGATGGGGCGAGATCCGGGTGGGGATCGAGGTACCCGGCGTCCCGATCGGCTGGCAGCCGGGCAGCCACCCGCAGAAGTTTCAACGCCTGCCGATGCGGGACTGGCTGATTCCCCGGCAAGTCGCCGCCGTCGTCCTCGGCGCCTACCCCGGTGCCCGGTTGATCCGCCCGGATGGCATGGGCCGGCGCCCGGCTCTGGAGTACCCCGCCGATCTGCGCGGGAGCCGGCCGCCGGACTGGGGGCCGTGCGAGGCACGCAAGGGCGAACGCGATCACGAACGCGCCGCCTACGACGTCGCCGGCCGAGCCATGGTCCTCCCGCGATGACACGGGGACCGGCGCCGAACTCGCCAGCAGCGTCCGTGCCCGGCCAGACGGTAGGCCGTGCACGGCAGCGCCGTGGGTGGCGGTGGCCGCGGCGGTGGCGGTGGCCGGCGTGGATGCTGGACTGGTCCACGTTCCGCTCTGCGCTGTGTAGCTGGTGGTATTCGTCCTCGGCCTACGAGGTCCGCGCGGCCATCTTGGACACCTATCGGCATCCAGGCTTGGTCGTGTTCGGCATGGTCGTCGTGTTCTGGCCGTTGAGCGGGTTTACCTGGGTGCCGCTGGCGGTCGCGGGTGGGGCGTGGGTGGTGGTGTATGTCGCGACTCGTCCGGTGCGGTGGTGGCTGCGGTGGCGGGTGCGCCGCGCGACCCTGCCGACCATCGGCCTCGCCACCCTGGTGGTGTTGACCGCGCAGGCCGGGCCGTTGGCGTGGGGTATCGCGATCGGCCTGTGGCTGATCGTCGCCGCGATCACGGACAATTGGCGTGCTCGGCGTCGGCTGCTGGCGTGGATCTGCCGGGCGGTGGCCCGCGCGGTCCGGGTCGATCCTGCCGACCTGCGGGTGCGGCAAAGTGAATGGGATGGCCGCCGCCTGACGTGGGCGGAGGTCGATACGCGCGGGCAGGTCCGGGTGGAGGACGCGGCGGTGCGGGAGCGGGTGGCCGGCGCGGTGTCGTGGTGTCTACGGCACGCGGGCGGCCACAGCGTGACGTGGCCGCCGGGGGTGAACACGTTTGAGATCGCCGCCGACCCCGCGCTGCCGGAGCTGGTCGACGAACAGCACTGGCCCGCTGATCTGCCGGGTATTCCGATCGGTGTCACCGACACCGCCCACGCCGATGGCGTGGTGGACACGGTCGACGCGGTCACCGGGGAACCCCTCGGCAGCAGCCTGCCGGTGTTGTTGATCCACCCCGGCGATAGCCAACGCCACTACCTGATCGTGGGTGGGACGGGCGCGGGGAAGTCGAACTTCACGCGCGGCCTGGTGGCTCGGTCGATGCGGATGGGCTGGTTTCCCGGTGGCTGCTTCATCTTCGACGGGAAAGCCGGCAGTGATTATATCGTTTTTGAGGGCCGGGAGGGTATTCGGTGTGTTGCGCGGGAGCCGGAGGAATGGGAAACGAATATGGCCGCCGTGGCGGCGATGATGCGTGCCCGGTATGACGAGGATGCCGCTTATCATCGTGAGCAACGGGGAAAGCCGGAACATCCCCGCTGGGTGGTTATTCTCGAAGAGATCCAAGAAATCCGCCGCGTGCTCGGGAAGAAGGTAGTCGACCCGTTTCTTCAGCAGATCTCCCGGCAGGTCCGGGCGGCGAACGGGCGCCTGGTTGTGGTGACGCAGCGCCCGGACGCCGAGGACGCGATCCCCGGCGCGGTACGCGACATGCTCGAAGACCGCATCATCCTGGGGTTCGTGTCGGGGACTGGCGCGCGGATGGTGTTGGAGAAGGACTGGCAGGCCGTCACCGACGAATACGGCCAAGCACCGGTCCCTGGCCGGGGACTGGCCCGGACCACCGGCCGACTGGTCCGCATCCAGAGCTTCCGCCTCGACCCGCCCCGCGAACATCCCGAACTAGAGGAGTTCTACCCACCCAAGACCAACCAGGCAGCCTCGGCAACCCGCACCGCTACCACCACCCCCGCCGCAGGCAACGGGGACACCGATCAGTCACGGTCCGGCACGTTGCCCACCACGTCCAGCCGATGGGCCCCGACCCCGCCACCCGAGTCCGCCGCGCCGGTCGACGATGACGCCCCAACGTCGCCCTACGGCGTCCCGGTCAACCCGCTGGCCCCACCGTCGCCACCCGCACAGAACAAGCCACCACGGGGCGATCAGAGGCGTGGCACCGTGTAGCCCAGCTCAACGCGCGTTTCACGCGACGTCCCCATTTCCATGATCGGAAATGGGGACGTTTCATGATCACAGTCAGCGCGGTCGGAACAGTGGTATACGGCTCGCGCGGATTACGGTCCGAATATTTCTGCGGCGCTTTACGCTCCGCAGTATATCATCCGAATCGCGCGTGACGGTGAGCGATTTTTCGATTCGAAAAATGTTTCGCGAATTTTTCGGGCGCCGAACCCGTCACGATGGGGGAGGGGTGTTGATCATCTTCTGGTCGATCAATTGGACGATTCTGTACATGACTCGGTGTCCACAGAAGGGGTTCGGTCGGGGCGCTGGACGCGCCGATCCCGGTCGAATCCGGTCCCGCTCGGGAGCCTCCCGAGCGGGGTGGCTATGCCAGCGGAGCGCGTCAGGTTAGCGCCCGTTTGTTTGGTGGGCCGGGGACTGGCGTCGCCTACCGGGACGGTTGCTCGCGGCTGCGGGCAGTGCGCAGATCGGTACGGCCAGCCGAGTAGCCCCGTATCCACATCTGCCGTAGCGCCCGGTCTCGATCGGTGTCGGCCACCATCCACGGACAGGTCGTGACGTGATCACCGTTCAGCGCTGCCGCGTATCCCTGATCTTGGGTGGCCAGCACCAGCCGAGGACCCAGTAGGTCCGCCGCCGAGCTACCCAGCCAACCAGTCAGCGGGGACTGGCGTGGCCCGCCTCCGGCGCGGCCGGGGGCACCGGGCGTTGTGTCGCCGCGTCGGTCGGTCGTGCCACCGTCATTCGGGTTGGTGTTGTTCACAACGTCACCTCTCCCAGCGATTGGTACCGCGCGTTGCGCGCGGCTTTCCGGTCGGAATCCCGACCGAACCAGTTGTATTTCCATTCACCGTAAGTGATGCGACCATTCCGCGCGAACCACGTCCGCAATTCCTCGCTCGCGTATTTCCGCACCCGCGACGCCGGACCGCAGAAAAAGCTACTCGGATCAATACCGGACGCGATCCCATCCCGGTTCAGCATGACACCCCGACAGTCGTTTTCCGCAACAACGTAACTGTCCCGTACGAACGAGTCGTACTCCTCCCGGCACGCCTGGTCCGGGGACAGCCGCCGGGCGGGCCGGCGGGCCGGGTTGGTCAGGGGACTGGCGTCCTCGGCATCCGCCGCGACCGACCAGGCCCGTTCGCGCTCGGCGCGCTGCTGCTGCTCGTGCGCGGCAATGTCCGCATCCCGCGCTGCCGCTACTTCCTCGCGCCACTCCAGCGTGGCCATGATCTGGTCCTGGGCGGCCGGGTCATCGGCCAACTCGGTCCACGCGGTGAGCAGGTCGTCGTCCGACCAGTCCACCGTGGCCGCCGGGGTGTACTCGCCGGCCATCGTGTCCGGCGCGACCAGACCACCACCGCCGAGCGCATCGCCGGTCGCGGTGTTGTCGACCGGTGGGGTGTGCACCGCGGAATGCTGGGCAACGTCTCGGTCCAGCAGTGCGACGTACTTTTCGACGGCGGCCCAGTCGCCGATCTCGGACGCGGCCCGTACGGCACGGTCGTAGCGGCCGATGCGTTGCCGGATCTGCGCTTGCCGCCGTCGAACAGGATTGGCTAGCCCTGGACACCGCCGGCCGTGCGGCGGGTACTCGGCACACGATCTACACATGATCAGTTCTCCCGAACTGACCACCCCTACCGTCCACTGTGAACCCTACCGGGGACCGGCGCAACCCATGGGGGAGTTACACACCCGCGCGACACTCACACCAAGGCAGACATATACCCCCAGCACCAGCCTTGGGAGGAAACGGCAATGCACCAGCGGATGTTCGCGGCAGGGATGGCCCTGGTCCTCGGGTGCGGTACACCCATGACCATCGACGCCATACACCAGGACACTGCCGCGCAGGCACGACAGCAGGCAGACGCGCAGTTGGCCGATCAGTTACAGCTAGCCAGTGAACTGCCCAGAACGCCGCCCGATGTCGCCGCCGCATTCGTCGATCTCCTCGCCGAGGGCGGCCTGTTCGCCGCGCAGGAAAGCTGCCTGATGTTCACCTCCACGGCCGCAGCTCAGTTCGCCACCGCACAGCACACGACCGGCTGCGATGCTGCCATGCAGCAACTTCACGGCCTGGTTGCCGACCCGGCCGCCTACGCCAACAATCTCAGCGTCCCCGATACCGCTTGGACCCAGGTCGGCACGACGGCCAGCCTCAACGGCTGCGCCGTGAACTGGTCCGGCCCACTGTCGGACACTCCCAGCCCGGCACCCGGCCCGCTCCCCGGCCTGTGGACACTGGCCCAACTGGACGGCGAAGGCTGGCAGATCACCCAATACCAACCCTGCTGAACCCCTTTCCCACGCCCCGCGCGGCTCTGATCGCCCGGAATCTTCGGAGCCACCGCGCGGGGTGATTTCCGCTCGCGCCCACCGATGCGCGTGCAGCGAGATAAACACCCCCGCCTGCAGCCAGGTCCGAGAACTCGTCTCGACATCAAACGAGAAGAAATCTCGCCACCCCGAGAACGAGATGTTTCCTCAAGCCGACACGAGAAAAAGCCTCGCTCAATCTCGTTGCTCTCGGATTTCATCTCGGATTTCTCTCGCTTCCTGCCGGCCGTGACCGAGATTGGTGTCGGGATTGGTGTCGGGATTGGTGTTTACCCGCATTCGCGAATCCCGATCGACGCGAACCCTGGAATGCAGGCCCACACCAGCCGGGGCCCTGACCTTTGGGGGATGCGTGATCTTCATTCGAGCGTTCGAACCAGACGAGGGCTACGACCGGACCCACGCCAGCAACGGTGTATCCCGCTACGGCGCATACCTCGCCCAACACGCGCACCTGTTCACCGACGACGACGAACCCACTGCTGACCCGGCACTGTTCGCCGCCGTTGCGTGGCGGATCGCGCAGCAGCCCACCATGGCGCCCGGCTACGTCCGGGCACATGGCCGAGTCCAGACGACCTCGGTGCACTGGGACGAGGATGGCCAGCCCGCCGTGTGCGTTGAGCTGGCCGTGTCCACAGCGCCCGAAGCGGCGTGCTTCACGTTCCCGTGGCGACGGTGGACCCGCGACGAGCTGGGGCACTGGGTACCGCCGGAGGACTACTCCCGCCCCAACGCCGTCACCGTCCTGCGGATCTCCGTCCCGCTGGCCGGGGTGACCTTGCCCCGCCCCTGCTACGACCACGACCGGCCCGACACCGACACCGCGAAACAGGCCGTCCAGATCATCTGCCGAATCCTCAACGCACCCCTTGCCTACGTGCTGGCGTTCGATCCCCTCACCGGGGACACCCGATGATCACGCCACCCACCACCACCACGCCACCGCCGCAACTGCCGACGCCGCCGGCATGGACCCGCCACGCGGCCTGTCGGGACTGGGCAGACCTGGACTGGATCGACCCCACCCCGCAGCAGGCCCGCCACTGCCGGGTCATCTGCGTTGACTGCCCCGTGCGACGGGAATGCCTTGGTGCCGCGCTAATCGCCGCCGAACCCTGGGGTATCTGGGGCGGCCTGGACCCCGACGAGCGCGCCGACCTCGCACGCGACAGCGGTTTGCCGGTGCCGAACGCGCTGCCCAGTCACGGCGTGCAGGCCCGCTACATCCGGCACGGCTGCCGCTGCGATGCCTGCCGATACGCCCACGCCATCTACGAAAGCCAGCGCCGCCACGACAAGGCAACGGCCCCCTAGACGACCGACCACCACCCACAGGTCGGCCACACCGGACACGCCGACACACGACGTGTCCACAACAGGAAAAGGAAACCACCCCCATGGAACACCGCACCCTTGCCGCCGCCGCGCTCCTCCTCGGCGTCCTCGGCACTGCTGCCGCCGTCGCCACCCCGGCCACGGCCGCCGCCGCCAGGCAGGCCAGCGCGGGCTACGCCTGCGGCTACGACGGCTACAACAGCAGCGCCAACGACCTACCCCTCTACAACCACTGCGGCCGAGGCGACATCGTCCTCAAGGTCAACCACTGGTGGTTTCAAACCACCTACGACTGCGTAGAACCCGGAGTGCACTACATCGACCAAGGAAGCAGCAACCTGTCGATCACCGGCGCTACCTACGACGGCCACAGCTGCTCATTCCCCGGCCCTGTCGGCGGGCCGTAAGCCGGTAGCCGCCGAGGTGAGGGAAACCTTGACAACGCAACTGTTTCCCTCACCTCGGCCGTTCTCGCCCGGCATCCGATCTATCAGGGCACGCGCCGCAGGCGTGTTGCCTCAGCCCAGGAAAGAGAGACGATTCCCATGCACCACCGCATCCTCGCCGCCACCGCGCTGATCATCTGCGCGTGCGGCATCACCGCAGCTCTTGCCACATCGGCCCCGGCCGCGCCAGCGAAACCCGTCGCCGCCGGGCCCGCGCCAGCCGCAGTCAGTCACCAGGCAGCGCAACATCCGCCCTACCTCCTCCGCTGCGTCGTCACCGGCTCCAACGTCAACTACCGCCGAGGCCCCGGCACCCAATACGCATCCTTCGGCCAAGTGACCAAGGGCTACCAGTTCGCCAGTGACGGCGGAATCCCCAACCCCCGAGTCCGACTCCAATACTGGGACATCATGCAGCGCCCCGGCCACGCCGACGCCTACATCTACGACGCCTACGTCTACTGCCGGCTCGCCTGAGCCCTTTCCACGCGGGACCACACGCAGGCCGCGTGACTGCGATACATCCCGGCTCGACCACCCCCATCCGGTGCGCCAACAACGACACCCCCAACACGGAACAGGACCATTCCATGAAACACCGCACTACCAC
This sequence comes from Pseudonocardiaceae bacterium, assembly GCA_036268955.1. GTDB lineage: Bacteria > Actinomycetota > Actinomycetes > Mycobacteriales > Pseudonocardiaceae > CAJCJE01. The sequence continues at coordinate 12,507 of DATATE010000180.1, read as the reverse complement.
CGCCGCCCCGACGACCGCCGGACCGGCCAGCGACCAACCCACCACCGGGCGGGACAGCATCGCTCCCGCCCCGCGCACCCCGCTGCCCAGCCCTACGCCCGCACCGGACGACGGGCCACCAGGCACAACCAGTCCGGCGCCGCTGACGTTCTCCCCGTCACGGTTGCGGGCCTGGCGACACCTACGCGGCACCGACCACACCACACTGGCCCACGCAGCAGGCACCACCAGCGAGGACGTAGCCGCATGCGAGGCTGGCCGATCGCAACCACACGCGGGGATGATCACCGCATGGGCCGCCGCACTCGACTGCCAACCCGACCAACTCCGCAGCACCACACCAGACGGGCCAGACGAGTACTGGCAGGCAGCCAACCAGGCCATGGGACCCATGTCCGCCGAAGACCTCGCCGTGGTCGCCGAGGTCATCCAGCGCAGCCACACCCGCCGCTACCACCAACCCGGCCCCTACACCGGCCGACTCTGACCAGCAGACACAGCGCCCGGTAAGAACAGCACCCGGTCGGCACCCACAGACTCCACCGTGGGTGCCGACCGGGTGCTGTGTGCTGCTACTCGGTCGAACCCGAAGGCGCCGGCATATCCGGGCGTTCCAACCGCAACCGGGTCTTGTCGAACACAGGCCGGCGGCTCGTGGCCCGGTCGATGAACAACGTATGCCGGCCCAACGCGCGCCGCAGCATCGCCCGCAGGCCCTCAATATCCTCGGCAGCGGCCAACGCATCCCACTCGGCGGCGATCTCCTTCGCGCTCGCCACCTCCAACGGTCCCAACTCGCCGGACTCCAACGAGTCCCGTTCCGCCCTCAACCCGGCCAACCGCTTGACCACCGGCCGATTCGCCACGTCGAACGCTTCCAACCCGATCTCCTCACGGCCCAGCCGTTCACTCAGCGCCGCCTGAAGCCGCTTGGCCTTCTCCAGATCGATACGGACCTCCGTCAGCCGCTGGGCGCGTGTGCTGGTGAACTCGCTCACCTGCCGGGCATGCTCGGGATCGGACAATCGGGCAATCACCAAGGTCCGCAACTCACGATCGACCCCCGGTACCGCAGCCATGACCTTGCCGCACCCATACCGGTGCGACGGACAGAAGTACAGGTACCGATCTCGGGAATACGCCTTGTTCGCCCGCTGCACCCGCGCTGAGAGCGCATGGTCACAGTCCCCGCACCGCAGAATGCCCGACCCGACGTACTTCCGCCCTGTCTGCCCCGCTACCCGACCTTGCCGCCGACCGGCCAGAAACGCCTGAACCTGGCTAAACAGGTCTTCATTCACAATCGGGTCACCCTCGACCCGCCCCACGATCACCCCGTCATGCTCGATCAAGCCCGCGTTGATCGGCCGGGCCAACGTCCGGCGCACCGTGTCGAACGCCCACCGATTCCCCCGAGGAGTCACCAGCCCGTCCGCGTTCCACTTCCGCGCGATATCCGCCAACGACTGCTCTGCCAGCAGCCCCCGGCACCCGTCCGCAATCGCCTGCCGCTCGGCCGCGACCTGGGCCTCCGGCACCATCGGACGCTCCTCACCCGCTGCTTCCAACGCTTCCCGCTCCGCCTGCGGCAAGATCACGAATCCCGGCAACCCGAACGGCCGGGCACCCCCGGTCCGCTGTCCATTGGCCCGCAACGTCTGAAAACGGCGCTTCAACCGCCGTGACGTGTCATCCGAGGAACGCGCAGCATGGGCGACCTCGATCCGCAGGATGAACCGGTCATCCGGGTCCGACAGATCCCGAGTGCCACGCGCGGACGCGACCTGAAACCCCTTGTCCGCGAGATCGACCAACGCTTCCAAGTCACGCGGCTGACGGAACAGGCGGTCGGTGTGCCAGACCACGATGCCATCCGACTCACCGGCCTTGACCCGCTCCAGCAGCTTTTCCCAACCCGGCCGGCGCACGGTGCGTTTCCACGCCGACAGGCCGTCTGACAGCTGCTCGCCCAATCGGCCGCCCAACCGTTCGATCACCGCGCCGTTGTCGGCCCACTGATCGTCAATCTTCTCCAGCTCGCCCGTCGTCGGATTCTTCGACAGCCGCGCATACGAGTCATAAACTGGCGCCTGACCCCGCTCGCGGCGGGCCTGACCAGCGCTAACCTGACGTTTCGGAGTCATACATGCAGACTAGGCCTACAAAGTGGTAACCGCCGGGGGGCTGCCCCGACACCAGTCTATCGGTGCTGGTAGGGGAATCAAGGGTTTGATCGTCCGCTGTGGATGATCACCGCAACTGTGGACAGCTCGGGGAATTGGTTTGGTGTGTGGGGGATGTCGTGCTATTGGGCGGGTCAGCCGGTGATCCAGTTCGAGGTGGTGGCCAGGACGGTCAGGCGTTGGGTGGCTCGCGTGAGGGCGACGTACAACGCGCGCCGGCCGGTGTCGGCTATCGACTCGGTGAGGATCTCCTCCGGGCCGATCACCAGGACGCCGTCGTATTCGAGGCCCTTGGCCTCAAGGCTGCCGACCACGCGCAGTCGGTCCGCCTCGATCGAGGCCAGCCAGCTTGCCACCGAGTCCCTGCGGTCCATCGCGGTGATCACGCCGACCGTGCCGTCGACGAGACCGAGCAGGTCGCGGGCGGCGGTTCGGGCGGCTTCCGGGAGTTCGGGTTGGGTGGTGGTGACGACGGACGGGGCGAAGCCGGTTTTGCGGACCGCGATCGGCAGATCCTCGGCCGTGGCGAGTTTGCCGAGTACGTCGGCGGCGAGGGAGAAGATCTCCGCCGAGTTGCGGTAGTTGGTGCGCAGCGCGAATTCGCGCCGGGTTCTGACCGTGCGCAGTGCGGTGTCGCGGGCCTCTTCGGCTTCGGCCGGGTCGGGCCAGGAACTCTGCATCGGGTCGCCGACGATGGTCCAGCTCGCGTACCGGCCTCGGCGGCCGATCATGCGCCACTGCATGGGGGAGAGGTCCTGCGCCTCGTCCAACACGATGTGTGCGTACTCGTCGTAGTGCCGGGGCCGGACGCGGCCTTCGGCGTTGCGGATGGTGCCGTCGTCCTCGGCCTGCCGGCGCCGGCGACGCGGTTCACCGAGCAGCACGCGCAGCTCGTCGAGCAGCGCGATGTCCGCGACGGACGAGCCGCGTTCCTGGCGCGTCGTGAAGGACTGGCTCAGCAGGGTGAGTTCGGTGTTGGTCAGGCTGCGGCCCGCGCAGGTGGCCAGCCGAGCCCGGTCGCCGAGGCTGTCCAGGACACTCGACGGAGTCAGTACCGGCCACCAGTCGACAAGGAACCGGTGGAATTCCATCCGTTCGCCCAGCTCGGTGACGAGTTCGTCGTGTGCCGCGGAGAATTTCGCCCTGGTTCCGGCTGCCCTGCCCCCGCCTGCCCTGTCTCCTGCTGCCCTGTCTCCCGTCGCCGCGGGAGCGGTGACCGAATGCGGGGGCGATGCGGTGCGTTCGTCGTCGGCGGCGTAGGACTCGGCCCTGCGCCACAACGCTTCCAGCAGTGCCTCCGCCGCGTCCACACGGGACCGGTTGGGCATGCCGCCCTTGCGCAGCACCGCCTTGCGGACCTGCTCCAGTTCCGGGCCGGCCAGCTTGAGTACCTCACCGCGGTAGACCAGCCGCAGCTCGGTCGGCACCTCTGGCGGGGTCTGTCGGGTCGCCTTGCGCAGCAGCCGCAGCATCCTCGGCGAGCCCTTGATGACCGCGACCGGCGCGGTGTCGGTGTGCGTCGCGGTCTCGCCGTCCAGGATCTCGCCGAGCGCGCGCAGGTCGACGCTGTCCTCACCCATCGAGGGGAGCACACGCGAGATGTAGTTGGTGAACACCGGCGACGGGCCGATCACCAGCACACCGGCGCCGGTCATCTGCCGCCGGTTGCGGTAGAGCAGGTAGGCGGCGCGGTGCAGGGCGACCGCGGTCTTACCGGTACCGGGACCCCCGGTGATCTGCGTCACGCCAGCGGAGGGTGCCCGGATCGCCTCGTCCTGTTCGCGCTGGATGGTCGCGACGATGTCGCGCATGGTGTCGCCGCGCGCCCGGCCGAGCGCTGCCATCAGCGCGCCCTCGCCGATGACGGTGATGTCGTCGGTCAGCGCGTCCGGGGTCAGCACGTCGTCGTCGATGTCCAGGACCTTCTCCTGCGAACAGCGGATCACCCGCCGCCGCAGCACGTCCATGGGTTCCTCGGCGGTCGCCTGGTAGAACGCCGCCGAGGCCGGGGCGCGCCAGTCGAGCACCAGGTTGTCGAAGTTGGTGTCGCGCAGCCCGAGCCTGCCGATGTAGAGGGTCTCGCCCCGCGCGGTCGCGTTGCCGAGATCCAGCCGGCCGAAGACGAGGCCCTCGTGCTCGGCGTCCAGGGTGTGCAGCATCTTGTTGGCGTGCTGCACCATCACATCGCGTTCCAGCAGCATCTGGGCCTGCTCGAAGATGGCTTCCTTGCCGGCGCCGTGCGCCAGCTCGTAACCACGGTCGCGCAACGCCTCGGTTTCCGCCCGCACCTCGGTGAGGCGCGCGTAGACGAGGTCCACGTGTTGCTGCTCGATCGCGATCTCGGCCTCTCTGGCAGAGGTCTCCGGCACCCGACTCTCCCGTTGCTGCGTTCCTTCCGGCCCCCGGACCCCGAGGGTCGACCCCCGTGTTGCGAGGGCCCGCCCCCACCGCGGCGGTTTATGGGCGAGATGGTGACGGTACGCCGCCCGGTTCGCCATGAAATCGCACGCCAGGTGGATGTTTACTCCGACTGGGCAAGGTAACGTGGTATCTGGCCCGAAAGTGCCCGGAGTTCACCTGGGAGTCCGCACGAGAGGCCGCCACCGGGTCCGTCATTCGGCCCTGGTCGGATTCGCGATCGGACCACCGTCCGGCCACCCCGCCACGCCCGTGCGCGACACTGGGCCGGTGACCAGGATCGTGGCCGGTGCAGCTGGTGGCCGTCGGCTCGCGGTGCCGCCGAAGGGCACCCGGCCCACTGCCGAGCGTGTTCGGGAAGCGCTGTTCGGCGCGCTGGAGGCCGTCTTCGACTTCGAGGGCATCTGGCTGCTCGACCTCTACGCGGGCTCCGGCGCACTCGGCTTCGAGGCGCTCTCGCGTGGTGCGAGCGGGGTCACCTTTATCGAATCCGATCGGCAGGCGCTGGATGTGCTGCGCCGCAACGCGGCCGCGCTCGGACTGGCCGGCGCCGAGGTCCTTGGCGGCACCGTCGAGTCGCTCGTCGCGGCCACCTCACAACGAGCTTACGACGTGATCCTGGCCGATCCGCCCTACGCGCTGACCAACGACCGGCTCACCGAGGTGCTCGCCGACCTGGTCGAAGGCGGTTGGCTGGCATCGGACGGGCTGCTGGTGCTGGAACGCGCGCACCGGGACGGGACACCGGACTGGCCGGCTGGACTGGTGCCGAGGCGCAGCAGGCGCTACGGCGACACCGTGCTGCACTGGGCCGAACCGGGCTGAGCTGAACCGGACTGAGCCGAATCGAACTGGGTCGAACCGAGCAGCGCCGAACCCGACCCCGGACCGCCGCGCGGTTGCTCGACAGAGTGATCGTTGCCACGGCGGACCGGAAATTCCGCGGTTCGGCTGCTAGCGTCCCGGCCCATGCGGCGCGCGGTGTGTCCCGGTTCCTACGACCCCGTCACCAATGGTCATCTCGACATTGTCGAACGGGCGGCCGGCCTCTACGACGAGGTCGTCATCGCGGTTCTGATCAACAAGACCAAGTCGGGTCTGTTCACCGTCGACGAGCGGATCGAACTGCTGCGTGAGGTCACCGACCCGCTGCCCAACGTGCGGGTCGACTCCTGGCACGGCCTGCTGGTCGACTACTGCCGCAACAACGACATCAAGGTGATCGTGAAGGGTCTTCGCGCGGTCAGCGACTTCGACTACGAGCTGCAGATGGCGCAGATGAACCATCAGCTTTCCAGAGTCGAGACGCTGTTCATGCCGACCAATCCGCTGTGGAGCTTCCTGTCCAGCTCGCTGGTCAAGGACGTGGCCGCCAACGGTGGGGACGTGTCGCACCTGGTGCCGACGCCCGTGCACCGCAGGCTCGGCGAGAAGTTCGCCGAGTAAGCCGCACCCGGCCGCGTACCGGCCCCGGAGGGCGGCCGGGAAGCTAGCCGAGGGCCAGTTTCATGCCGACGTGGCTCGGTACGAAGCCGAGGCGCTCGTAGAAGCGGTGCGCGTCGGCCCGGCTGGCATCGGTGGTCAGCTGGACCAGTACGGCCCCGCGCTGCCGCGCCTGCTCGATGGCCCATTCGAACAGCATCTTGCCGAGGCCGCTGCCGCGTTGGTCGGCGCGGACCCGCACCGCCTCGATCTGGGCGCGCGTCGCACCGATCCTGGACAGGCCCGCCAGATAGCTCAGCTGTAGCGTGCCGACCACCTCGCCGTCGAGTTCGGCGACGGCGAGGAACTGGTTCGGATCGGCGTCCAGCGCGTCGAAGGCGGCCAGATAACGCGGATCGCCGGGCGCTTCCCGCTTCGCGCCGAGTTCGTCGTCGGCGAGCATGGCCACGATCTCGTCCAGGTCGGCGCGGCGCGCCCTGCGGACCGTCAGCGCTTCGATGGCTGCCATCGCTGGGCTCCCGTTGGTGTGAAATCCGGATCTGTTCTGTTCGTTGTCAACGCTTCTCGTTCATCCTGGCGTCAAGCGGTGATCACCCGAGCGGCCGACCGGACACGCCCGGCGCTCCCCTCGTCCCCGATTCGTCCGCTCTGCGGGGGCAAACTGTAAGAAGCCAGACTGTAGCTAGCCCAGACTGTAAGCAGCAGTGTCCGTGCCTTCGGCCGGACGAGGATCGCACCGGGGAGTTGCCGTGTACCGGGTGTTCGAGGCCCTCGACGAACTCGTCACCATCATTGAGGAAGCTCGGGGCGTCCCGATGACTTCCGGTTGCGTCGTGCCCCGCGGTGACGTGCTCGAACTCCTCGACGACGTGCGCGACGCGATCCCCAACGAGCTCGACGACGCCCAGGACGTGCTCGACCAGCGCGACGAGATGCTCGGCAAGGCGCGGCACGAGGCCGACCAGACGATCAACAAGGCGAACAACTCGGCCGAGCAGACCCTCGCCGACGCGCAGGCCGAAGCCGAGCGGCTGGTGTCCGAGGCGACCGCGCGGGCAGAAGCCCTGCTCGCGGACGCCGAGGACAAGGCGCAGCGCGCGGTCAACGCGGGCCGCGAGGAGTACGAACAGCTCGTCGGCAGTGCCGAGAGCGAGGCGGAGCGGATGTTGCAGGCCGGCCGCGCCTCCTACGACCGGGCGGTCGAGGAAGGCCGCGCCGAACAGGCCCACCTCGTCTCGCAGACCGAGGTCGTGCAGGCCGCGCACGCCGAGTCCGGGCGTATCCTGGACGCCACAGACGCCGAGGCCAACCGGCTGCGCACCGAGTGCGACGCCTACGTCGACGGCAAGCTCGGCGAGTTCGAGGAGCTGCTCACCCACACCCTGCGCACCGTGGGGAAGGGCCGCTCGCACCTACGCCCGCCGATGGCCGATGCGGTCGGCGCCCCGTTCGACTACCGTCAGTAGACGATTAGCTACGAAAAGTCACGGCCGGGTGGTGCGGTTTCGTGGTGAGCGGTAGTTGATTTTTCTTAGGCCGCGTACTCGCGTAGCCTGGAACGGCTGCGCGTGGTAGGTCCCCCGCCGGCACACATACTTATGCCACGTAATCGTTCAACTTCCGCACGCCCCGCGATTGCCGGGCCCTGGATCATCGACACCAGGGACATCGGTCGTCGCCCAGGCGTGAGTCGCCGTTACCACCGCGTCGCCGCGGTGGAGTACGCGCTTGGCTTCGAACCGGTGGTCACGGTGCCCAAGGGTGCCGAGATCACCTTCGACGCGCTCGCCGAGTCCGTGGTCGAAGGTGTGCTGGTCTCCGGAACGGCCGCCGTCGCCACCGAGGGCGAGTGCGCACGCTGCCTCGACCCGCTGACCGGTTCGGTCGAGGTGGAGTTCACCGAGCTGTTCGCCTACCCGGACAGCCTCACCGAGGCGACCACCGACGCCGACGAGGTCTACCGGTTGGTCGACGACCTGATCGACCTCGAACCGATCGTGCGTGACGCGATCGTGCTCGCCCTGCCGCAGGCCCCCCTGTGCACGCCGGACTGTCCGGGCCTGTGCCCGGAATGCGGCGGCCGGCGGGCCGAACTCGGGCCCGACCACGGGCATGAGACCATTGATCCTCGTTGGGCCGGTCTTGCCGACCGGTTCGACGGGGCGCGTGACGACTGAGTGTTGTTGCTCTGCGAATCGTCGCTCGATGACGGACCGCCCGGTCCTGCCAAGATCCACCCCAAGATGTACCGCGTTTGACGAGGAGAAGAAGTCGTGGCCGTCCCGAAGCGGAAAATGTCCCGCTCGAACACCCGCTCCCGCCGGTCCCAGTGGAAGGCGTCGGCCCCGACCCTGGTCGCCTGCTCGAACCGGGCCTGCAAGGCACCGAAGCTGCCGCACGTCGCCTGCCCGACCTGTGGCCAGTACGACGGCCGTCAAGTCACCCAACCGGCCTGACCAGCGTTTCGAAAGTAGCCCGCGCCATGGGAACCAGAGCACCCAGGGGCGAGCCAGTCGACCGTGCTGAGCTACTGACCGCACTCGGCGTCACCTTGGACGCCGAGTTGCTGATGCTTGCGCTGACCCACCGGTCCTACGCCTACGAGCATGGCGGTCTGCCGCCCAACGAGCGTCTCGAGTTCCTCGGCGACGCGGTGCTCGGCGTTGTGGTCACTGACCGCCTGTACCGGGAACACCCGGACCTGCCAGAAGGCCAGCTCGCCAAGCTGCGGGCCAGCGTGGTGAACATGCACGCCCTGGCCAGGGTGGCTCGCCAGCTCGGCAACGGTGGCCTCGGCTCCTACCTCCTGCTCGGCCGAGGTGAGGAACTCACCGGCGGCCGGGACAAGGCGAGCATCCTCGCCGACGGGTTGGAGGCCGTGATCGGTGCGGTGTACCTGGAGCACGGCATCGAGACCGCGCGTGACCTGGTGCACCGGCTGTTCGCGGCCCTGCTCGCCGAGGCGCCGCTGCGCGGAGCCGGTCTCGACTGGAAGACCAGCCTGCAGGAACTCACCGCCGCCGCGAGCCTCGGCGTGCCCGAGTACCAGGTGGAAGAGCAGGGCCCCGATCACCGCAAGGAGTTCACCGCGACGGTGCTCGTCGCCGGTCAGCCCTACGGCAGCGGGGACGGCACCACCAAGAAGGAAGCCGAGCAGAAGGCCGCCGAGGCGGCTTACCGCACGCTCGAACAGCAACTCCCGGCCCGCCGCGCGGAAGCCGAGGCAGCCGCTGAGACCGCCGCGCCCACCGAGGCGACCGACGCCGCTGAGCCCGTTGCGGACACCGATGGTGTCGGCGGCGTGTCCAACGGCCAGGTCAGCTCGACCGACCCGGTCGAGGCGGAGGGTGAGAGCGCTCCGGAGACACCGGCCGACTAGATCGGGCACGGACGCCGCCAGACCAGGGGTGGGCGCGGAATCGTCGGTGGTCCGCGCGAGAATCAGCTGTGCCTGAACTTCCCGAGGTCGAAGTTGTTCGGCGTGGCCTTGCCGAGCATGTCGTCGGCCGCACCATCACCAAGGTCGACGTACTGCATCCGCGCGCCGTGCGGCGTCATCTGCTCGGCGGCGATGATTTCGCCGCGCAGTTGGCCGGCCGGACGATCGCACGGGCCAGGCGGCGCGGCAAGTACCTGTGGCTGGAGCTGACCGAACCTGGCGTGCTCCTGCCGGTCCAGGCTCGTTCGACGAAGGCTGCCAGAGCGACCAGAACGACCAGGACGACCAAGGCCGCCAAGACGATCAAGGTCGCCAGGACGGTCGAAGCGAACGCCGGTTCGCCTGCCGAGGCGTTGGTGCAGGACGCGGTTCTCGCGCATCTCGGGATGAGTGGCCAGCTGCGGGTGCAGCCGGTCGGCGCCGCCGACGAAGCGCACCTGCGTATTCGGGTGCGCTTCGCCGATGACGGCCCCGAACTGCGGTTCGTCGACCAACGCACCTTCGGCGGGCTGGCCATGAGCGAACTCGTCGACGTCGGGGGCCAACTGGTACCGGGTCCGATCGCGCACATCGCGCGTGACCCGATGGAGACCGACTTCGATTCCGATGCGGTCGTCGCCGCGCTGCGTAAACGCCGCACCGAGGTCAAACGGGCCCTGTTGGACCAGACGCTGATCTCCGGGGTCGGCAACATCTACGCCGACGAGGCGCTGTGGCGGGCGAAGCTGCACTGGTCGCGCCCGACCGAGAAGCTGACAAGGGCGCAGGCCGGCGCGGTACTCGCGGCGGCCGGTGAGGTGATGGGCGAGGCACTGCTCGCCGGGGGCACCTCGTTCGACGCGCTGTATGTCAACGTCAACGGCCAGTCCGGCTACTTCAGCCGCTCGCTCGCGGTGTACGGCCAGGCCGGCCAGCCCTGTCCACGCTGCGGCACCGAGGTGCGCAGGGAGGCCTTCATGAACCGGTCGTCCTACTTCTGTCCGAGGTGTCAGCCGCCGCCGAGGGCATGAGTCCGCCGCCGATACTGGCTTCCGCGAGCCGGCTCAGCACCGGGATGGCGGCGAGGACGATCTCGCGCTCCGCCTCGGGCAGGTCGGCCATGAGCCGGTCGAGCAGGCCGGCCTCCTGCCGCCCGAAGTCGTAGAGGGCGTCGCGGCCCCGCTCGGTCAGGCCGACCTTGATCGCCCTGCCGTCCGAGGCGTCCTTGATTCGCTGCACGTAGCCGATCGCCTCAAGGCTGCTGACCACCGTTGTCGCGGTCGGCTGCGAGCACTGAACGAGCTGGGCCAGTTCGCCGATGCGAACCGGCCCGAGCCCGATCAGTTGGCTGAGCACGAGCAGCTGGGTGAAGTTGATGGAGCTGGCCGGCAGGACCGCGCGCATGCCCCGAACCAGCCGGTGAATGGCCAGCACAAGGTCCAGCGCCGGTCTGCTGGCACCGTCGAGCGTTGGCTCGGTCCTCGGTTCGGTGGTCATCACCGCTGCTCCCCTCCACATCACGCCGGACGGGCCTGCCGGTGTGGTCAGGACGTTCGCACCTCGGGCCGGTAGATGTCCAGCCACGCTGCCAGATCCAGGCTCCGTTCCAGAGCGTGCCGGGACATCGGGTTGAACGCCGCAGGATCGGACTGCACCGCCGTGTTGAGGAACTCCCGGTTGACGACCTCGAAGATCGGGTTGTCGGCGTCGGTGAGCAGTTCCTTGACCTGCTGTTGCAGCATGGTCGGGTACTTCGGGTCCTGAGTGGACGGGTAAGGGCTCTTCACCCGCTCGATCACCGACTGCGGCAGCACATCCTTGGTCGCCCCGCGCAGCAGGCTCTTCTCCCGGCCGTCGTAGGTCTTCAGTGACCAGGGCGTGTTGTAGACGTACTCGACCAGCCGGTGGTCGCAGAACGGCACCCGGACCTCAAGGCCGACGGCCATGCTCATCCGGTCCTTGCGGTCCAGCAGCATCCGCACGAACCGGGTCAGGTGCAGGTAGCAGATCACCCGCATCCGCCGCTCGTGCTCGCTCTCCCCCGGCAGCGGGGTGACCTCGGCGACCGCCGTCGCGTACTGGTCGGCCAGGTAGCCCTTGGTGTCGAGCTTCTCGGCGAGACCGGGGTTGAGCAGCTGCGGCGCGGTGAAGCCCGCGCGTTCCAACTGCATCGAGGCCGCCCACGGGAACGTGTCGGCCTTCTGCACCTCGGGCAGGTGGAACCAGCGGTAACCGCCGAAGACCTCGTCGGCGGACTCACCGGAGAGCGCGACCGTCGACTGCGCCCGGATCGCCTTGAACAGCAGATACAGCGAGGCATCCATGTCGCCGCGACCGGCCGGGGTGTCGTTGGCGGTGACCACGGCCCTGCGAATGGCCGGATCGGTGAGCGCGTCGGAGTCCAGCACCACGTCCTCGTGCCGGGAGTGCACGTGTTGGGCGACATCGTGCACGAACGGGGTGTCCGGGGTGGGGCGCAGCTCGTCGGCGGTGAAGTTCTCCGCCTGGCCGACGAAGTCGACGGAGAAGCTGCGCAGCGTCTCGCCCTGCTCGCCCAGTTGCTTGGCGGCCAACGCGGTCAGCGCGCTGGAGTCGAGGCCGCCGGAGAGCAGCACACAGCGCGGCACGTCCGCGACCAGCTGGCGGGCCACGATGTCGTCGAGCAGTTCCCGCACATGCTTGACGGTGGTCTGCTGGTCGTCGGTGTGTTCCCTGGTCTCCAACCGCCAGTAGACCGAGGTGTGCACGCCGTTGTGGTCGACGGTGACGACGGTGCCCGGCTCGACCTCGCGCATCCCGGACCAGACGGCGTGGCCGGGGGTCTTGCTGAAGGTGAACAGCTCACGCAGGCCGTCGAGGTCGACGGTCCGCTTGGCCAGGGGGTTGGCGAGGATGGCCTTGGGCTCGGAGCCGAACAGGACGCCGTCGGCGGTGGGGTAGTAGTAGAAGGGCTTGATGCCCATCCGGTCGCGGATCATGACGAGCTTCTCGGTGCGGGAGTCCCAGATCGCGAAGGCGTACATGCCGTTGAGGCGTTCGGCCATG
>DATATE010000179.1:0-50822 GCA_036268955.1 Pseudonocardiaceae bacterium | reverse complement strand
TTCACTACGGCGAACACGCCATCACCCACGGTCTGCATTGGTCGACCTGGCGCCGCCGGCACCAGGCCGAAGCCCGTCGCGCCCACGTCCGACGGAGACTACGCGTCCAGACGCTAATGATCTAGCCCTGTAGTACTAGTGGACGCTGAAGCAAACTCTATCGTTGGAACGAGAAAAAGTGAACACGACTGCCACAATCGCCGCGCTCGTTGCCGAGCCGCCAAGGGCTCCGCCGACCGGGTACAAAAGTTGATCATAGCGGTACCGCGCCATAAAAATCCCTTATCCACCGATCGACATTCGCTTAATTCTCTGGAAGCACAGTGGATCGGCATGCCTACCATCCGCCGTGGGTCATCCGATCAGGGATGGCGTCGGCTCGCTGAGGAGGAGAGCACGATGACCGCTGCGCCGTCCGATCGGACTCCGTACCCAGTCGTCCGCGCGGACGGACAACAGGATCCGGCTCATGGCCGCGGTGCCGTCAGCTTGAAGCCGACTCCCCTGATCGTGTGCAGATATCGTGGGTTTGCCGCGGTTTCCCCGAGCTTGCGCCGCAGCCAGGAGATGTGCACGTCGATGGTCTGGGAATCGTTGAGGTGCCGCTGGCGCCACACCTCGCGGCTGAGTTCCTGCCGGGTCACCACGGTGTCCCGGCGGGCCGCGAGATAGCTGAGTACCTCGAACTCCAGCCGATGCAGGTCCACCGCTCTGCCATCGAGCTTGACCATCCGCTGCCACGTGTCGATATGGAGCCCACCGACCTCCAGCATTCCGTCCTGGGGCACGGCGGCCTTGACGCGTCGGAGGAGGGCGTTGATCCGGGCGACGAGTTGTTTACCGGCGAAGGGCTTGACCACGTAGTCGTCGGCGCCGGCGTCGAGCAGTTCGACAATGCTGTGCTCGTCACCACGCGCGGTCGCGATGATCACGGGGACGTCGCTGATACCGCGCAGCATCCGCAGGACCGAGGTTCCGTCGAGATCGGGGAGGCCCAGATCGAGGATGACAAGATCCGGTCCGCCGATGGTAATCGCACGCAGGGCATCCAAGGCAGTACCGACCGGGAGCACCTGCATGCCGTTGTCGCGCAATGTGCGGATGAGTGCCGCACGGACTGTGGGCTCGTCTTCGACGAGCAATATCTCGGGCATGAGTCGTCAGGGGCACGATGACCCAAAGATCGGCACCCCCGTCCCCCTTTCGATCCTGAGGAACGGCCTTCCCGTTGCGGCCAGGTCAATCCGAACCAACATGAGAACACACTTCCCAACCGCCAGCAATCCCGCTGGTATCGGAACAGCGAACGGCGAGAGCCCACTGACGACAGCCTTGTCAGCAACTGATTTCCGGACAATCCGACTGTTGTCCCGCTCTCAGGTTCTCGCCGGTCGTGACGACCATACTCCGCGCAATTGAATACCCTGGTGTGACGTGTTTCCCCCACCGGCAAGAAGTCTGCCTATTCGGACAACCAATTTTCCGCGATCGAGCGTCACGTCGCCAGTTGTGTCATTGTCGAGGCTGTTCACGACGACCGGAGGTAATGGTGAATTCCACTGACAGGATGATACTGAAAGCTGGAGAGTCCATGGTTCTCCAGTCGCTTGTCTCGCCGAACGGTGCTTACGCCTTGGAACATCTGCACGATGGAACGCTGGAACTGCGGGACAACGTCACCCTCCGAGATGTCTGGCACATCGGTACACCGGCCGCGTACCCCGGTCTTGTCAGCCTCCTGGCCGAAGGGGTTCTGGTGCTCGAAGCGCGGCCCGGAGTTCATGCGTGGCACTCCGGAGCCGCTGACCGCCGAGTCGTCGCCGCGATGGTCAAGGACAACGGCAGTCTCGTCCTGATCGATCAGGACGGGTATCCACTCTGGACCAAGGATCCGCTCAGCGCGGCAGACCTCGCTTCCTACCGGCCCGCGAGTGGTGACCGCCTGCTGCCTGGTGAGATCCTTGCCAACTCGATCGTTTCCCCCAATGGCAGGTATCGGCTCACTCACACCTCGGGCGGCGAGACCGTGCTCACCACACTCATGAACGACGACCGTGTCCGCGTCCTGTGGTCACGGACGGTCGGAAGTCCAGGTGAGACGCTCTCCCTCGGCGCGGATGGTGTGTTGCGTGCCGGGGCCAACTCGATGGTACTGCCGAAATGGACCGGTCTGCTGCGACTTGATCCGACGACGGTGCGGGCCGCCGCACTGATTGTGCGTGACGTTGGTGACATCGTGCTGCTGGACGAACAGGGCGCCGAGATCTGTTCCAGCGAAACCGCTGAGGAGGAGGTCCGCCGCGCTCGCCTCGACCAGGAATTCTCCGACGAGGAGGCGGAGAACGACACGAGGCCGGTGCGTCCGGCGGGAAGTGGCCTACCAACGGACTGGTTCGATCTGCTCAATCTCTCCGACGTCTACACGATCACGCTGGTGCAGCACACCGACGGACACGAAGCGCTGCGCCAGCTCGGCGCGCCTGCCGAGACCATCGAACCGATGACATACGAGCAGCTCCGCGCAGCGGTACGAGCGGGGGTCGACGGCCGGCCGGTCAAGGGCGCTCTGGCCGTCCCCATCGACAACTGGGTCATGGTGATCGAGCCGGGCGGGATCGAGGCAATGCTACGTGGCCCGGAGATGTCGAAGTGGACCCAGGCCATCGTCTATCACCTGGGCTTCGACGGTAACCATTTCTTCTCCTGGTATCAGGACAACGAACCGCTCGCGACCTACAACGACGACGATGGCGGACCGGACTTCCTGCGCTACGCCGTGCCAGCACCAGAAGGTGTGGATCCGAGTGTGGTGGTCCCGTTCATGGAACAGATCGGCGTGGGCACGTACCGGGAAGAAGACGAGAGCGGCAACTTCCTGCCACGTCTCGTCGAGGTCGCCTGTTTGATAGCGGAAATCGAGCCAAGGCCGGAGCATTTCGCTGGTCCACTTCCCGGTGCGGTCTTCGGCCCATGGTGACGACGACCGGCCGGTCGGGGTGCGCAAGCGCGTCGCACGGCAACCTTGTGCCGCTGCTGAGCCTCGGCAGCTGAGCCGGGCTGCCTGCCGGGCGGTGATCGCGGCGAGAAGCCCGTGGCGATGTTCGCCACGGGCTTCTCACATGTTCAGTTCGGCCTCAAGCGGGTACCGTCGGTTGATCAAACCGTTGGGGTTTCAGCCCAGCTATTGCCCTCGGTACCGTAGGTGACAACTTCCCCGCCCCGACTCGGGCGAATGTAGCCCTGCCCCACGAAGAAGGAGGAGCCCGAGTCGTCGAGACCGTATATGTTGAAGCTCTCTACATCATCACTGGCGCCGACACCGAAGGTCTCGCAGGCTCCGGCGTTGACGACCTCCGTATCGAAGTTCGGGAACTGAACGTAGGAAGCATAGTTGCCGTAAGAACACAGTTCGATTTCGTTCGCTGCGGCAGGAGCCGCTGCGGCGGATCCCGCCGTCGCGAGCACAAGACCCGAGGCCATTACGCCGGCAATCGCTGTTGCCGCAATGACCCTACGGCCCAAAAAGTTCCGCATTCGATACTCCATTTCTCGTGTTGATCTGGAATGTAATTTCACCGGCAGCAGGCACGGATAGTCGACGAACCGGTAATCTGACCGTTCCGGCCTGCGCCGCCTGATTGGATGCCATCCCGGCAACGTCAACCCGCCGGATGACCAAACACCGGCACCGACATCAGAACTCGGGGACGACGAGACCTCGAGTGCCGTTGAAGACGGTATACTCTGTGTCTCCCACGGGATTGTCGGTGGCCTTGATATCTTCGTCCGTGTCCCCACCAACCCAGAACACAGTGCACTGGGCCCGTCCATCGTTCGGCGCGGGCGGCGGAGTCACACTGTAGTTGTTGGGGCGATCTATGAAGAAAACCGTAATCGTGTCACCATAATTCTCACAGATGGTGATGGCGTTCGGCGTCGGGCCAATCGAATCAGCCTGCGCGGTGCCGGCGGTCGCGAACGCGACGGCAATACCCACCGCGCCAACGACTCCGGACGCCAGGGTCAGCCGGCGGGACAGAACTTTCCGCATTGAACACTCCATGTTCTCAAGTGGACATCGACACGGACTGTCTAACAGCGACGGAACCCACCGGCACCGGACGAACCCGCCAATCTAGCCATTCGAACACCGACCACTGCCCTCTTCGACACCCACTCCGACGACTTGCCCCGCACCCCGGTGAGAGTCAGTCAGCCGTGACACCGGCTCACCAGCTCACCGCCGGTACGACAGCCGAGTTTGTCACCGCCACGGCGGCGTTTCCCGGTATCGCATGTTCACCCACTCTCCGACTTTCCCTGCGCAGGCCGACGATCGACGTCGACATGTCGCTGTGCGACAGCAGACTCTCCGACCACGCGGAGGTACGCCAGTGGTCCTGAGGTGATCTGGAAACCACTGGACCCGCCCAGCCCGCAGCACTCCAGCGGTTTCCAGACCGATCCGGAATCTCTGGACGACCGCCGAACCGAGCGGCCATCTTTCACGGGCGAGGCGTTCGCGAGAAGGAAACCGTCTGGGGAAGGTGCGGCAAACTTTATCCCTGAAACGAGGAAAAGTGAACACGACTGCCACTATCGTCTTACTCGCAGTGGTGCTGCTCGGTGTCGTCGGGTTGTGGCGGACGCTCCCCCGAGGCCGACCAGCCCGGATGGGGCGCCATCATCCCGATCTTCAACCCGTACCTGTTCATCAAGGCAGCCGGTCGGCCGAGGTGGGTGTTGCCGCAGACGACACTGGCAACTTCGTGCGTTGAGCGGCGACACCCGCGACTCCGGAAGAGATCGTCGGGCTGCCGTCACATCCTGGTCCGCGGTGCGAAATGTGAAGCGCCCGGACGTGGTCCATACCGATGGCCCTGTGGAGTCGTGACCGGGAGGTCACTCTTGGCGCGTCGTTCCTGAGGCCAGATCTCTGGCGACCGCGGCACCAACAGGTCGGTCCGGTCATCGGCAGGGCCCAGCGTTTTCCAGAATTCCCGGAGCTGCCGGTGAAGCACAGGTGAGTTGGCGGCTCCGGACACGTTGTTCCACACAATGGGGAGTTCCACGTGCGTATTCTCTTCTCCGCAGTTCAGGTGTTCGGCCACTTGTATCCGATGCTGCCGCTGGCGCGCGCTTTCCGCGCTCGCGGCGACGAGGTTGCCTTCTTGGGACCGCATTCGGTCCGCCAGATCCTCGCCGGCGAGGATTTCGAGGTGATCACCGCCGGGCCCGAGGTACCCCATCTCGTCGCCGAGTTGGTGAGCCGCACCGGCCAGGACCCACTGGCCGGTGCGATATCAGCCGAAACCGAGGCGGAGCTGTTCGCCGGCGTCCGGGTCGACCTGTCCTTCGATGACGCACTCGCGGCGGCTCGGCAATGGGGAGCGGACCTGATCGTCGGCGATGTGTACGACTGTCTCGGCCCACTCGTCGCGAGCGTGCTCAACGTGCGGTTCGGTACCGTGACGCTGGGCCCGGCCCTGCTGCCGGTACAGAATGCCGCCCTGCGATCCAGGGTCACGCTTCGATATCAGGCGCTGCGTGTGACGCCGCGCCGGCCTCTGTTCGTCGCGGACAGCTGCCCGCCTCTGCTTCAGAGCGCTCAGTGGGAGAAGCCCGAAGGTTGGCTGCCGCTGCGGCCCGAGGCTTACCATGCGCCGGGCGGTTCGCCGGTAACGACGGTCCGCCACGACAACGGGAAGCGCCCGCAGGTCCTGCTCACATTCGGCACGCTTTTCGGCGCGCCAAAGGTTCTCGGCCCGCTGATCAACGACATCGCCATGCTCGACGTCGACCTGCGCGTCACGCTCGGGCCGATCGCGAACCCCGAGGACTTCGACGTCGAGCATGACCGCGTTCGGTTTGAGCCGTTCCGGCCGCTGGCCGAGTTGTTGTCCGATGTGGATGTCGTCGTCAACCACGCAGGCGCTGGCACCACCATCGGCGCACTCGCCGCAGGCGTCCCGCTGGTCCTGCTGCCGCAGGGCGCCGACCAGTTCACCGTGGCTGAGCGGGCCGCCGCATCCGGCGCGGCACGCCGTCTGCTGCCCGACGAGATCACGCCCGGCCGACTCCGGGACGCGGTCACCGGGGTGCTGACCTCGCCCGAATTCCGCGACAGCGCGGCCAAGGTCGCCGCGCAGATCGCCGACATGCCGACCGCTTCCGATGTCGCCGCCAAGATCACGATGTTGTTGGACTGACTGACCACGACCGGCAGTTCAGCCAGGACGAGCCTGCGGTGGCTTCCGTGCGAACTCAAGCCACCGCAGGTGGGCGCCATGTCGACAGCGCGGGCAGGCGAGTCGCGATGCCGGGTGCGGCGGTCACCTCCGGCCATGGCCTCGGAGGCACCCGCCGCACATCCGTTCAGCCGAGCAGGCCCGGCAGGTACTCGTATCCGCGCAGGATCGGGGTCCTACGCCGTTCGCCCCCGGTAGCACGCGGAGGGCGGGGAACCGGTCGAAGATCGCGCGCAAGCCGATCTCGCCCTCAAGACGAGCCAACGAGGCGCCCAGGCAGTGGTGTCGGCCCGCGCCGAACGAAACATGCTCGCGTGCGTTGGATCGGGTGACGTCGAAGACGTCCGCGTTCGCGAAGACCTGCGGGTCCCGGTTCGCGCCGGCCAGGAGAGTGGCCACGAACGCCCCACGCGGCAGCGGTACTCCGGAGACGTCGGTGTCGCGCAGTGCCGTACGGCCGGTCTGCAGAATAGGCGGGTCGTAACGCAGTACCTCTTCGACCGCGTTGCTCCACAGCTCCGGGCACTCGCGGACCAGGGCGAGTTGCCGGGGATGGCCGGCGAGCAGCGCGATGCCGCTCCCGAGCAGGTTGACGGTTGTTTCGAAGCCGGCGGTCAGTACCAGCCCCGCAGTGGCCTTCAACTCCCTCTCGGTCAGCCCGACGCCGTCGTCCCGAACCGCGACGAGGTGGCTGAGCAGGTTGTCGCCCGGATGGCGACGGAGGCGTTCGAAGTGATCGCCGAGCCAGGCGCTGAACTCCGCCTGCGCGGTCTCCACACTCCGGAACACGCGCCAGTGCAGGCCGAACTCGACGGCCGGCGCGGTCGCCGCGCCGAAGGCCAGGACCCGGTCCCGCTCATGCGGCGGGACGCCAAGGATCTCGCTGATCACGGTCACGGGCAGCAGCGCGCAGTAGGACTCGATCAGATCCACCGGCTCGCCCCGGTCGGCTGCGCCGATCTCGTCCAGCAGTTCCTCCGAGATCTGCTGGATCCGCGCGCGCAACCGTTCGATCGCGCGCGCGGTGAACACGCGAGTCACCAGCTTGCGGTAGCGGGTGTGGTCGGGCGGATCGGTGGCCAGTAGGGACGGCGGTTGGATCGGATCGAGCAGTTCGCTCGCCGACCATGCGGCCAACCGTCCCAGCGCCGAGTCGTCCGGGTCGAACGTGCCGGTGCGGAAGTCGTTGCTGGAGAGCACCTCGCGCACGACGGGTTGCGAGGCGGTGATCCACCCGAAGCGCGTAGGGGCGATCGGCCCGACGGCCCGCACTTCGCCGAACAGCCCGGAAATGTCGCGACCGTGCTCGGACTCGACCATGATGCGACCCTGCAGGTCCCCTCGGCGTGCCCCATGCCACAGCATGGCCCGCGGCATGCCATGCCGCAGGCTCCACCTGACCATGGGTTTTGCCCTCGCCAGCGTGTCGCTGACCAGCACCCCTGCCCTGTCGAACGCCAACTTCTGGCGTGCTTCCACCGATGCTCCCCTCGGCCTGCACCTCGATCGGATGCCAGACATCCACTCGTTTTGGTTCGATCAGAGCCTTCCCAGGCACGGCTGCTGTCCACAAGCGATGCTGAAACGGTCCGGAAACAGCTGGAAGACCCACCCGTGTAGCACGGGCCACGCACGCGGTCCGCATGGCCCACATCACATACATCGGCACTCATGTTGACACCGCTTACATCAGGTGTCTAATGTGAGCGTTATACACATAATGTCGATCGCACGGAGGGCTGTGATGCCCGGCGAGCTGTTCACGCCGCTGACGCTCTTGCCGGCCTCCGCCCAGTGCGCCCGACACCAGCCGCGCCGCACCACCCGAGGACTCGCTCCCGCGCCCGAACACGGACTCGTGTTGTCCCGAACGGAGAAAACCATGACTACCGATCCCCGCCCGCACAACCATGTCGCCATCATCGGAACGGGATTCGGCGGCATCGCCACCGCGATCGGCCTGGAGCAGAACGGGTTCGACGACATCGTGTTGCTGGACCGGGCCCGCGACGTCGGCGGAGTGTGGCGGGACAACGACTATCCCGGTGCCGCGGTGGACATCCAGAGCGACCTGTACTCACTGTCGTTCGCGCCGAATCCGGACTGGCACAGCACCTACGCAACGCAACCGGAACTCCATTCGTATCTGAGAGACGTCACCGAGCGGTTCGGGCTGCGCCGCAAGATGATTCTCAACTGCGCGGTCGAGCGGCTGGACTGGGACACCGCCAAGCAACGCTGGCAGTTGCAGACCGCGAACGGCCCGCGAACCGCCAACCATGTCGTGATCGCGACCGGTGCACTGGCCGACCCCGTCGTGCCCGACCTGCCGGGCCTTGATCGGTTCTCCGGCATCAGCTTCCATTCCGCGCGCTGGGAGCACGACCACGACCTGTCCGGGAAGAAGGTCGCGGTGATCGGTACCGGCCCCTCAGCGGTCCAGTTCGTCCCCGCCATCCAGCCCACCGTCGCCGACCTCACGGTCTTCCAACGGACCCCGGCCTGGGTGGTCCCCCGCCACAACCACGAAAACGGCCGGCTCCGGTCGCGGCTCTATCGCACCGCGCCGGTCCTGCAGCGGTTGGAACGGCTGCGTATCTACCTGGAGCGCGAGTGGATGATCGTGGGTTTCCAGAACCCGGCGCTGATGAAGCTGCCCGAGCGCAAGGCCCGCAAGTACCTCGAAAAGCAGGTCCGGGACCCCGAGTTACGCGCCAAACTGCTGCCGGACTTCCGGTTCGGCTGCAAGCGTGTGCTGATCTCCGACGACTACCTGCGGTCTCTCACCGAGTCGAACGCCAGCGTGGTCACCGACGGCATCCGCGAAGTGGACGAGCACGCGCTCATCGACGTGACCGGCGCACGGCACCCGGTCGACGCGATCATCTTCGGCACCGGATTCCGCACCAGCCGACTGCCGCTGACCGACCAGATCCACGGCCCTGACGGACCGACCATGGCGGAGACCTGGGGTGATGAACCCGCTGCCTATCTGGGCACGGCGGTCGCGGGTTTTCCGAACTGTTATCTCATCCACGGCCCGAATGTCGGTCTCGGCCACAACTCGGTGATCCACATGATCGAGTCCCAGGCCAAATACATCACCAGCGCCGTCAGCTATGCCAATGCCCATGGCTTCGCATCGGTCGAACCCACCCGCGGCGCCCAGGAAGCATTCATCGCCCGCGTCGACCGACTGGGCGCGGGCAGTGTGTGGACGGCAGGCGGCTGTCACAGCTGGTACCTCAACGACAGTGGCCGCAACACCAACATCTGGCCGGGCAGCACGCTGGAATTCCGGCGGCGGAGCGTGCATTTCGACCCGACCCATCACCTGCTGCACCGCCAGCAGGTGCCGGCGGCCGATGCGGTGGCGTCATGAGCGCGGGAGCGGTGGTGGCCGGCAGACCGGACGCGCCTGCCGTCATGTTGATCCACGGCCTCGGCGGCTCGTATCGGGCCTGGAATCGGGTGCTGCCATTGATCGAACAGGCGGCTCGGATTCGTGCGGTCGATCTCGAATCCGCCGACTCCATCGAACGCGACGCCGACGACGCCGCCGCACTCATCGACAGGCCGACCGTGGTCGTCGGGCTCTCCCGAGGTGGTCTGGTCGCCACCGCCGTGGCCGAACGCCACCCCGCACTGGTCAGCAAACTCATCCTGCTCTGCCCTGCGTGGTCGCAGGCCAGCCGACTGCAAGCCAAGAGTCCGATCGAGCGCGCCCTCGCGGTACCCGGTATCGGCGACCTACTGTGGGCCACGGCGTCCAAGACTCGGCAACGAGCCGCGCTGCGCACCGCGTTCGGACCAGCGACATCGGTCCCGGATCAGTTCGTCGCCGATCTCCGTGCCCGCGGACGACGCAATCTCGTGCGCAGCACCCAATCCATCGACGACTACCTCACGGCAGGCCCGCTCTCTCACCGGCTGGAGCAGCTCTCCGTGCCCACCGAACTCGTCTTCGGCGAACAGGACGCCCGAGTAGCCGCGCCGCACAACGAGTTCGCCCACCTCGCGCACGCCAACGTCACGATGCTGCCCGGCGCCGGCCACACTCCGCCCTGGGAAACACCACAGCAGGTGGCCGACCTGATCACCGCCGCACTGGCCTGAGCACGACCCGACCGAACTAGCCGAATACGAGCCGAAGGAAG
Organism: Pseudonocardiaceae bacterium; assembly: GCA_036268955.1. Lineage (GTDB taxonomy): Bacteria > Actinomycetota > Actinomycetes > Mycobacteriales > Pseudonocardiaceae > CAJCJE01. Next base: position 40,417 of record DATATE010000179.1, on the reverse strand, counting down.
CTGGCTGCTGTGCGAGGATACGTGCTGACGCGCTATGGGGACCCGAGCGCGATGGAGATGCGGGAAGTCCGCAAGCCCGCACCCGGCGACGGCGAGGTGCTCATCCAGGTCCGCGCCGCGGGCTTGAATCCGGTCGATTACAAGATGCGCGAGGGCAAGCTCCGACCGCTGTACTCCCTCGGCCTGCCACTGGTGGCCGGCAGTGAACTGTCCGGCGTCGTGGAAGAGGTCGGAGCCGGGGTGACCGGGTTCGCTGTCGGTGACCGAGTGTTCGCGCGGTTGGACAAGAAGAAGCTGGGCGCTTACGCCCCTTACGCCGTCGTCGACGAGACGCTCGTCGGCAGGAAGCCGGAGTCGCTGAGCTTCGCCGAGGCGGCTGGGTTGCCGCTGGCCGGGTTGACCGCGCTACAGGCACTACGTGACGAACTGGCGGTCGCCGCGGGCGACCGGATATTCATCTCCGGCGGGGCAGGCGGCGTCGGCACGCTCGCGATCCAGCTGGCCACCTGGATGGGGGCCGCAGTGGCCACCACCGCATCACCTCAAGGCGAAACGCTGGTGCGGACCATGGGCGCCGAGACGGTCATCGACTACCGGCAGAACCGGTTCAAGGACGTCCTCAGCAACTACGACGGCGCACTCGACCTGACCGGCGAACAGGATCTGACGGACAGTTTCGCCATCCTCAAGCCAGGAGCCAAGACCGTCTCCGTCGCCGGGGTCCCCGAGCCGACCACCGCCCGTGTCGACCTGGGCGCAGGCCCGCTGATGACGGCTCTGCTATGGGCAGCCAGCGCCAAGATCCGCCGCAAGGCCCGACGCAAGGGAGTCGGCTACCGGTACATGTTCATGCACCCTAGCGGGGTGGATCTCGACGTGCTGGCCGCCCTCGTCGACAACGGCCATCTGCGGACGGTGACCGATCGGGTGTTTCCGTTCGATGAGATCGCCGAGGCCTTCGCCTATCTGGAACAGGGCCACGCCAAGGGTAAGGTGGTCGTCGAACTATGATCGGCAGGACCGGCAGTCGCGGAAACCATCCCGTCGGTCTGCCTCGACCGACGCCCCCTTCCGCTGGTGCGCTCACTCAATGGTGAGTAAACGTAGACTCGCCAACGCGGATTGTCGCTTGACGGAATCAACCCGATCCACTGAAAGAAAATGATGAGTTCTCAGGGTATCGGACGGATCGCGGTCGGCAGCCTTGTCGGCACCGCGATCGAGTTCTACGACTTCTACCTCTACAGCACGGCCGCCGCGCTGGTGCTCAACACCACCTTCTTCCCGAACCTGTCGCCGGTGAACGGCACCCTCGCCGCATTCTCCACCTTCGCCGTCGCGTTCATCGGCAGACCACTGGGATCGTTGCTGTTCGGACACTTCGGTGACCGGATCGGCCGTAAGTCCACATTGGTCGCTTCGCTGCTGACGATGGGCCTGGCCACGGTCCTGATCGGCCTGCTGCCAGGGTATGCGTCGATCGGCGTTGCCGCGCCGGTACTGCTGGTGGTGCTGCGGTTCCTGCAGGGCATCGGCCTCGGCGGCGAGTGGGGTGGGGCGGCGCTGCTGGCGGCCGAGAACGCACCTGCCCGGCGACGCGGCTGGTTCGCGATATTTCCGCAGCTGGGGCCCTCGATCGGGTTCTTCGCGGCGAACGGCCTGTTCCTGCTGCTGTCAAACGGGTTGTCGGACGCGGCGTTCCGCTCGTGGGGTTGGCGTATCCCGTTCCTGGCCTCGGCCCTGCTGGTCGTGGTCGGGCTCGTCGTGCGGCTGCGACTGGTCGAGACGCCGGCATTCGTCGAGGTGCTTCGCGGCAGGAAGCAGAGCAGCATGCCGCTGGTCGACATGCTGCGGCGCGCGCCCGTTCGGTTGCTGCTGGGCAGCGGCACCATCATCGGCGCGTACGTGGTCTTCTACGTGACCACCGCATTCGGCCTGTCCTATGTGACGACCACGTTGAAGCTGCCCAGGACCGAGGGCCTGACCCTGTTGATCATCGCGGTGTGGGGCCTTGCGATCATGACGGTGGTGTCCTGCATCGCCAGCGACCGGTTGGGACGCAAACCCGTGCTGCTGGCCGGCGGCGTGTTCACAGCGCTCGTCGGGGTCTTGATGTTCCCCCTGCTCAGCAATGGCTCAGCGGTGGCTGTCGGCATCGCGTTCACCCTCGGCCTCGCCGCCATGGGCTCGGTGTACGGCCCGCTGGGCGCGTTCCTGCCGGAGCTTTTCGACGTTCGCTACCGGTACTCGGCGGCCTCCTTCGCCTACAACCTCGGCGGAGTGTTGGGCGGCTCGCTGGCGCCGACCATCGCGGCCGCGCTGACCGTGGGCCTCGGTGCGGGCGCGGTCGGCTGGTATGTCAGCATCGCGGCGGTGGTCAGCCTGCTGTGCACGGTCTGGCTGCCGGAAACCCGTCGGGTCACCGTGGGCCTGGACGCCGATCTTCAGACGGCACACTGAACGGGCGGACCGGGCTCCAGCGGTTTCCAGCAAGCGCCAGTTTGGCTGTCCACCGCGTGTGGCGACCGCCGATAATTCACCAGCCGACGGCCACGCTGATCAGGTGACCCATGGGTGCAAGAGGTAGGTCGGATCCGATGCCGCCGACCTACCTCCGCCCAGGGACTACCCGGCGTCGCGCACGGCTTGTTCATTCCCCCGGAAGAAAAGGTGACGAAGCATGGGTGGCCGTCTGGTGAGAGTAGGGACGAAGTGGCACCGGTGAAGGGCGGGGTGGCGCCGGCGCGACGCGCGATCAAGGCCACCCGACAGACGTCGGTGTTCAGGGACGTCATACTGCCCGGCGTGATCGTGGTGGTCGTGGCCGCCGCCGTCGTGACCGGCATCGTGTTCGCGCGAGGCAGCGGCAACGCGAGCGAACTGACTCCGCAGGACACCAACTCGGCGCTGCTGGCAAGGACCAACTCCGGCCTCACCGGCCTGCCCGTGGACGGCGTGTCCAGCAACGACATGGAGCAGGCGGCATTCCACATCCACGCGCACCTGGCCATCTTCGTCAACGGTGAGCAGAAGCTGATCCCGTACGGTGTCGGCATCGTGCCGCCGTACCAGTTGCAGCCGATCCCGGCCGGTCAGGCTGCCGCCGGTACCGATTTCGTCAGCGGTGGCAGCAAGTTCTACTGGCTGCACACGCACGACGAGACCGGTGTGATCCACATCGAGTCGTCCAAACAGGAAACCTTCACCCTCGGCCAGTTCTTCGACGAGTGGGGCCAGCAGCTCGGCCCGAACCAGGTCGGCTCGAACACCGGCAAGGTGACCGCCTACGTCAACGGCAAGATGTTCACCGGCAACCCGAGGGACATTGCGCTCACCGCGCACAACGTCATCCAGTTGGATCTGGGCGAGGACGTGGCGCCGCAACCGTTCACCTTCCCGGAGGGGGAATGACCGTGACACCGGAGACCAACGCCGAGGACGGGGCCACTCCGCGTCGCGGTGGCCCACTCGTTCAGCAGGAAGCCGGCGGCCCTGGCCGGCGTCGCCCGATGCTGTTCGCCGTCGGCGCGGCGGTGATCATCGCCGCCGGTGCGATCGCCTGGGCGGCGACCAGCCCTGGCGTGCCGCCCGCCGCGATCACCGTGACCAAGGTGTACGTGCCACCGACCAACTCGAATACCGCGGACGTGTACTTCACGCTCAGCAATGCCGGAGCAGGGACGGACACCCTGGAGAGCGTGAACGCCGAGTACCAGACCGGCTCGGCCGCGAAGAGCGTCCGGCTGTGCGCGGACGACCCGTGCAGCGGTGCGACCACCATCGACATCTCCTCGACCAGCACCACGCGGTTCCGGCCGGGCGGTCCCTACGTCGAGGTGACCGGTCTCGGCCCACTGAGCAAGGGCCACCAGCCGTTGCAGCTGACGTTGACCTTCAAACGGTCCGGCACGCTGCACGTGCTCGCACCGGTCGGCACCGCGGCCGACCTGACCATGATGGACGTGATGAACTACGGGTTCATGGGCCACGCCAGTCCGGGCGACGGCATGGACATGTCCGGTGGGTCGAGCGGCACCACCGAAGCCCCGTCCCCCGGTATGACAGGCATGCCGAGCATGACCGGGATGCCCAGCATGCCGCCAAGCATGACAGGAATGCCGAGCATGTCGGGAATGCCGAGCACGCCGCCGAGCACGCCAAGCATGGCAGGGGCGCATGTCATGCCCGGTATGACGACGAACAACAACTGAGCCCTGCGAGTCCGATTGTTCTCAGCGCACCGTGCGGACGGCGAGCGAGCCGTCCGCACGGTGCGCTGAGCTGGGTGTGGCCGCGTTGGACCGGGCGTACTGGCCGACGCCCGACCGAAAGGACCGAGATGATCACCGACGTCAACCTGCGAATGTTGCGGCAGCTGGCCGACGGCATGTCGTTCCGGACACCGGTGTCGTCAGCAATGTTGTTCAGACTGGTGACCGAGATCGAGCATGGCGGTCCGATCGCCGATCGGATCGTCGGCCACCCCTCGGCGAATGCCCCGCTGTTCGTGGTTCGTGTACTCGGCGGCGTGCGGTACCTCATCCTCAGCGGACGCTCTCCGGATTTCGCCGAGCACCTCGACGGCATGTTCGCGCACGACGGCGACCCGGAGTGGTACGACCGGACCTGGGACCTGTTCCGCAGCACCATCGTCGACAATCCGGCTGAGATCGCGGCCGCACTCGACCGGCCGGTGCAGCAGCACCAGCCCGATCGCTCGCGCCAACTGTTGCGGGGCCTTGGCATGCTGGCCGCGCCACAGGTGCGGCTGCTGGAACTCGGCGCCTGCGCGGGGCTCAACCTGATCCCGGACCGCTACCGGTGGATCGCGGCGGACTGGGAGTGGGGTGACCACGACTCCAAGGTCATCATGGCGGCGGACGGCCCAGCTCCGGCCCGGTCTCCATTGTGGAGCGGGCCGGTTGCGACCTGATGCCACGCGATCCGAGCAACCCCGAGGACGCCGCGATCCTCCGGTCATTCATCCCGCCGGAACTCAGCATCGCGCAGCTGGAACTCGACGACGCGATCGAGCTGGCATCGACGCGCGGCGTGCGAGTGGAGCAGGCGGACGCGGTCGGCTGGCTGGAGGACCGCCTGCGGGACGCGGCAGGATCCCCCACGTACACCGTTGTGTGGCACAGCCTGTTCTGGGGCTACCTGGACACCGACCAGCAGGACGCGATCGAGGACATCCTGTCCCGCGCGGCCAGGCGCACACCGATCGCGACCGTCTCTTACGAGCCCATGGAACTGTCCGGGGTCGCCCGGTTGCAGCTGCGGCTCCGCTCCTGACCGACAAGGTGATGGTCAGCCGATCGGCGTGGCATCGACTGGCAGCAGGGTTCGTTCTTCGGCCAGTTTGTGCTCCAGCTGTTCGCCTTCGATGTCGGGATCGGGCACCCGGCGAGCGAACCACCTGGGGCGGTACCATATCTTTTCGCCGACGATGGACATGATGGCGGGCACCAGTTTGGCCGAGACGTCGATATTGGAGGCGGTCAGCCCACCCACTCGGTTGCGCCGGATCCATGAACGAATTGCTCGACCAGCGTCGCGATCCGCGCTGCCGCGAACTCATTCAGATGCACCCCGTCGCTGGTCGTGGTAAAACCCTGGCGGCGCGCGATGGTGGTCCACGGCTGCCGAAGCAGAACCCGCCGCGCCAGCGCCGCACCCATGAGATTCTTGGTTCCGTCCCACGGTGTCGGCGGCCGGCCTGCCGCGATCATGCTGGCGATCCGTTCGTATGCCGGCAGGACGGGCACCCCGGCACGCGTCGCGACCTCGTGGATGATCGTGTTGTACGGCGCCAGCAGATCCGCCCATCTGCCATCGGTCACGTCGCCCAGCGGCGGAAGCGACATGAGGGCGATCCTGGCGGACGTCCCGGATTTCAGCCGGTCGACGATCCGGTGCAGGTTGTCCTTGTACCATTCCGCGCTCGGACGTTGCGGAAGGTGCTGAGCCTTCACATACCCGTCGGACCACCGTGGCGAAATCTGGGCCAGCGCGTCGTTCGTGCCGATGAGCACCGTCACGATCGTGGGGCGGCAGGCGATGACGTCGTCAAGTCGCCGCAACAGGTTCCAGGCCAGGTCGCCGCCGACCCCGGCATTGACCGTGTCCACATCGGCAGCCACGGTCCTGGCCACCTGCCGGACCCAGTTCGCGCTCATCAGTCCGTGTGTGATGCTGTCGCCCGCGCACACGAGCACCGGGCGGCCGGTCGGGTGAGCGGCGTAGCGGCGGGGTCCGATCGGTTTCGAACTCCGCTCGCCGGATCCGGTCGTGAAGCGACCCCGCAAACCGGTGCGGTTGGTCCACGTCATGGTCGGCACTCCAATCTGTCATGAGGACGCCTGCCAGGAAAGAAAGCCGAGCACGCGACGTCAGGGTTGCCAGACACGAATCTCGATGGTCGTAGGGTCGAGGTCAGCAGGGAGTCCGGTGACCGCGATCGTGGCGGTCTCGCCGTCACGCAGGTCGAGATAGTTCCTGCTGAACCGCGTTCCGGGTGCCGGAGTCAGCGCGTGCACGAAGTAGGCGAAACCGGTCGCGGTGATGGTCAATTCGGCCGCACCCTGGCCGGTTCTCGTGGCAACGACAGCGAGTTTGGCCTCCTCGAACGGAATGTCCTTGATTTCGGCGAAGAACAGCCGATTCGACGGGAAGACCCCGTCCGCGCCGTCCACCCAGGCGTAGCGATCCGGCGTCAGTTCCAGGCCGGTGCCGGTCCACACCGCACGCGACTCGCCGGGCGCGACGGTCGCGGTGACCTCCGCGCGCAGGTGGTCGATGCCGTCGAAACCGGCGATGGTGACGGTCGCGGTGGTGCTCACCTCGGTCCGGCCGCTGTTGCTCAGCCACAGTTCCAGCAGGTCGCCGTCCCGTCGGAAACTGGCCAGCACCGGCGCGAACGCGCGGGACAGGTAGTGGTAGGAGGCTTTCGGTACCAGGTCGTGATCAACGACCGACCAGCTGAAGCCGGGCCACACGTCGTTGAACTGCCAGACCAGCGTGCCGTTGCAGTGCGGCGCTCGACGCCGGTAGTGCTCGACACCGAACTTCAGCCCCTCGGCCTGCGAGATCATGGTGAAGTCCACATACTGCTCGATCGTCTCGGGCAGGCCGGTCACGATCGCCAGCACGGCATCGTGCTTGTTCTTCGGGTTGTCCTTGTTGTGGTGGTCGAACGATGCACTGTGGACATACAGCTGGTCCTGCGGGAGGTACCGGCGCAGCGTGGCGAGTTCCGGCGCGGCGTGGATGCCGAACTCGCTGATGAACTTCCCGCTGTCCTCGGCGTAGCGGCGGTAGTGTCGGGCGTCGCCGGGATTGTCGAAGGTGCGCGCGTTCGGGCCGAAGTTGACGCCGTGCCACACCTCCCAGGAATGCCGGTCGCCGTCCAGGACGCCGTTGGCCGCCGCCAAGCCCTCACTGGGATCCTCGCCCCACGGACTGCCCGGCCAATACGGCGTCCTGCCGTCGAACTCCGCAACCGCCTCGGGCAGCACGCGGTAGAAGAAGTCGTAGCCCCAGTCGCCGGGTTCGTAGCTCTGGTAGGCGGCGCCATGGAGCATCTGCACCTCGTTGTTGCCACACCACAACGCCAGACTCGGGTGATTGCGCAGCCGCCTGACCTGATACTCGGCCTCCTGCCTGACCTCGGCGGCGAGCGAGGGATCGCTCTGCGGGTAGTCGATGCAGGCGAACATGAAGTCCTGCCAGATCAACACCCCCTGCTCATCGCACGCGCGGTAGAAGGCATCCTGCTCGTAGATGCCACCGCCCCACACGCGCAGCATGGTCATGCCGCCGTCGCGGGCGAGGCCGACCAGGGCCCGGATCCGGTCCGCCTCGATCGAGGCGACCAGCATGTCCGAGGGCAGCCAGGCGGCGCCGCGGGCGAAAACCGGTACGTCGTTGAGGATGAAGCGGAAGACGTGTCCGCCTTCGGGATCGGCGGCGCGGTCCAGCGTGATGGTGCGCAGCCCGACCCGGTCGGTCGCGCGGTCCAGGACCTTCTCGTCGGCCAGCAGGGTGATCGTCACATCATAGCGGGCCGGTTCGCCGAGGTCGTGGGTCCACCACAGCTCCGCGTCCGGCACGGTGACCATGCCGTGCGCCTGGCTGCCGTTCACCGGCAGTTCGACCGTGGTGCGCCGGCCGGACGGCGCGACAAGCTCGACCAGCGCGGTCAGCTGGGCGTCGGTGCCGAACGCCTCGGCCTCGACCAACACGCCCACGGTCGCCGAACCGTCCGCGCCGATCGCGTGCGTGCGGATGTGGTGTCCGGTGAGGACGGCCGCCTTGTCCAGGTGTAGCTCGACCGGTCGCCAGATGCCGACCGACGGCACGCGCGGCCCGAAGTCCCAGCCCCAGGAGCACGATGCCTTGCGCCGCAGGGAGGCGAGCGCCTTCGTCGTCGTCATGAACCCCTCGTGGTCATCGGGCACTTCGCCGTCGGGGGGAGCGAGCCGGGCGAACAGGGCGGTGAACCGTTCCTGGAGTTCGGCAACCGATGCCGGCACGGTCAACCCGTGCAGCGGAGGGGAGAACCGCAACAGCAGGTCGTTGTGGTCACGCACCCGCTCCGTCACATCGAACTCGGCAGGCCGGAACATGTTCTCGTGATGGCCGAGCGGTTCGCCGTTGAGCCAGACGTCCACGACGGTGTCCAGGCCGAGGAACACCAGCCGCGCCCGCTCGTCCTCACCGAGGTGGGCCGGGCCGGTGAACGAGGCGCGGAACCACCAGTCGCGCTCCTCGATCCAGCGCACCTCGTTCTCGTTGCGGTCGGCGTACGGGTGCTCGATCCGGCCGGCGGCCAGCAGCGACTCGTGCACACCACCGGGTACCACCGTGGGCAGCCAACCCTCGGCCGGCAGTGCGGACACGTCGAGCCCGATGTCGGTGCCGACGAGTTCGAAGTCGTTGATCTGCACGATTTCTCCTTGGTCACGTATTCGGGTTCTCGTATTCGGGTGATCGGTGCGGCGCGGCCGGGCGCGTTCTCGCGTCCCACCTCCGGCACGCGAAGGACCGCGGCCGCGCCGAGCAGGACGAGCACGGCCAAGGTCAGGAACAGCATCGGATAGCCACCGATGGCGAGCAGTCCCGGCGCGGCGAACGGGACCAGCGACCGCGGCAGCGAGTCGTGGCGGATGGCGTCATCTGCGCTCCTTCGTGCGCCTGCACCTGGAAGCTATCCCATTCGACAAGCTTTGCCAAACGATATCACAGCCTAAATGGTAACTCTTCTCATTCTGGTATAGTTCCCAGATGGGATTGAGGGAGAAGAAGGCGCAGAAGGTCCGCGAGGCGATCTACGACGCGATGCTCACGCTCGCCGAGCGCGACGGCTATGACGCGGCCACGCTGGAGCAGGTGGCCGACCGGGCCGAGGTGGGAATCTCGACGGTCTACCGGTACTTCGCGAACAAGGACGCGATCCTGCTCGACCCGATCGAGAGCAACGTCAGCGGGCTCGCCGACCTGTGCCGGACCCGGCCCGATGACGAGGACGTGACGGTCTCGCTCGGCTGGATCGTGCACGCCATCCTGGACGTCGGCCCGGAGTACCTGGCCCGGATGCGCAGGCTACGCGCGCAGCTGGATCGGGCGCCGGGGCCGAGGGCGCGGCTGTGGGACATCCTGCAACGGGAGCGGACGCTGCTGGAGGACGCGATCGCGGAGCGCAGCGGCCGGGATCCACTGTGGAACGCAGCCGCCGCGCATCTCACGATCATGATCATCACGATGGCGCACGACCACGATCGCGACAGCTTCGACGAGACCACACCTGCCGACTACGCGGACCGGATCATCGCGACGCTGCACGGCACCGGAAACCCGCTCCCGGTGCGACCACGACAGCAGGGAAACCAGTGACCCGAGAGCCTGAGATGGTTGCCAACACGGGCAACCATCGTCAATGCGGATCGTCCGCTTGCCTCGAACCAGGTCACTGACGCGTCGGTCGGCGGCAGCCGCACCCTCAGGTATTCGTTGGCACCCGCTCCGCCCGCATGGCCGACATCGGCTCCGTACTTCCTTCGCACACCTGTGCCTGCTGCCGAAAGACGGGAAGCGTCGAGCCAACTGACCATTCGGGCGAATATTGGAGTCTTTGGGGCACATTGCTGCCACTGTTCCGAGCATGATTCCGATCGTATGAGCCGCGCGAAGCGTGGTGGGCCGAAAAGATACGGCGGCGTGGTGGCTGCCATCGCGGGTGATCGGCGATCCGGCTGGCAATCCGAGGCGAGATCAGCGATCTTGGGTGATCGACCGCACGAGGAGTCTGCGCCGGTAGCGAGGCTTTTCGTCGGTCGCGTCGTCGTTTCCACGTCGGTAATGATCAAGAAGCGCGTTGGCGGTCGATCGAGCCGAATTCCCGCACCGGAATCCAGGCGGATTCCACCTCGCGGCCAGGAGTTCGCCCAGCAGCGTCGACGCCCACGATAACCGATGGGTAGGGCGGGAGACACAGATCAGTAAGCATCGGCTCAGTTACTTTGAAAGCTCCACTTCAGCGACGTACTAAATATATGGAACATCCACCAGATGACCCATGACACGGTGGGGCGTGTATGCCTAAATGGCGACAATGTTGCCAGCGATGACGCTACCCTCGGGCCCCCAATTTTAACGTTCAATTATCTTTTCGCTGATGGACCGGTCGTCGCCCACATCCTTGAGAGAGGTTGCTCATAACCACCGCAGCTTGACCACATGCATACCTGGCGTGGACACTGGTCGAGAAATTTCAGGTCGATCCGGCTGCTATTGCTGGCACCAGCACGTTTGACGATCTCAGGTCGGACTTGCTTGCAACGTGAAACACGTTCGATGTGATTCATGGAAGGACCATGGCTGATGAGCAATGCGGAGCTACGTCGAAAGCACAGGGACGTGGCCTAGATGTCCACACGTGCCGTCATAGGTGGTCTGGGAGCGTGTCTGCCGGAACGTGTGGTCACGAATGCGGATCTGGCGGCCCACCTCGACACCAGTGACGACTGGATTCGCTCGCGGACGGGCATTCGCCAGCGCCGGATGGTCTCCGCCGGGACGAGCACCGGTGACCTGGCGGTCGCCGCGGGACAGGCAGCCATGGAGTCGGGCGGTCAAGATGTCGACTTCGTATTGTTGGCGACGACCACCCCCGATCGTCCATGTCCGGCGACGGCGCCGGAGGTAGCCCATCGGCTGGGCTTGGGCGAGGTGCCGGCGATGGATGTGGCAGCGGTGTGCTCGGGATTCGTCTACGCCTTGTCCCTCGCCGACGCTCTGGTGAGAGCCGGGACCTGTGAGCGGCCGCTCGTGATCGGCGCTGAGGTGTACACGTCGATCATCGACCCGCGGGATCGCGACACCGCGGTGATCTTCGGTGATGGTGCGGGGGCGGTACTGCTGCGCCGTGGTCGCGGCGGCGAGCCGGGGGCGGTCCGGGCCGTGGATCTGGGCAGTGCCGGATCCGGCTGCGAGCTGATCATGGTGCCCGCGGGCGGATCGCGACGGCCTGGGCGGGACGAGGAGTTGCCCGCTGACCAACGGTACTTCCAGATGCAGGGGCGCAAGGTGTACCGGCAGGCGGTACATCGGATGACCTCCTCCGCCCGCTGTGTGCTGGACCGCGCCGGTTGGCCACCCTCCGCGGTGCGGGCTTTCATTGGCCACCAAGCCAACCAGCGCATCCTGGACTCGGTCGCCGAGCGCCTGGGAATCGCCGCCTGCCACCAGTACGGGAACATCGCCGAAGTCGGCAACACCGCCGCGGCCTCCATCCCGCTGGCGCTGGCGGATGCTGCGGTCAAGGGTCGTGTCCGCCCCGGCTCACCCAGTGTGCTCACGGCCTTCGGTGGTGGTCTCACCTGGGGATCGGTCGCCGTGACCTGGCCGGATGTGGTACCGATTTATCTGCCGCCGAAACCCCGACCTCCTACCGAGGTCCCTGTGCGCGCAGCTCACGTCCCGAATTGAGCAACGAAATCGTGAGAGCATCGCGTGCCGCGCTCCGCCGAACCATTGTCACTTCCGTTCGGGGCGGTCCGGAACGCGGAAAACTATTGCCGCGCGCACACAATTGCACTTTGCCGTAACTCCTGAACATCGAAATATCAGCCTAATGACTCATGACGTGGACCGCGCTTCGTGTCTGAATGGTGACCAGGCTGTTCAGGCTCGCGGTCTCGGACTTTTCCCGCGAATCCGTAGAGAGGTTTTTCATGACCACCACAGCTTCACTACGTGCCTGCCTTCAGCAGACCCTCACGGAGAAATTCCAGGTGGATTCGGCTGCCATCGCTGACGCCAGCACGCTCGATGATCTTGGGTTGGACTCGCTCGCCGTGTTGGAACTCATCGATTTCATGGCTGCCGATCTGGGTTTGCAGCTCCAGGACGACACCCTGGATGCGGCGATGACCGTCGAGGAGGCGGTGGAAGTACTGCGGCAGGGCGGGGCGGTATGAGCAGATCCGGTCGGGACCAGGACGTGGTGGTCACCGGTGTCGGTCTGGCTACCTCGGCCGGCATCGGCGTCGACGCCACGTGGAAGGGCGTGTTGGCCGGGCAGCCAACGGCCCGGACCAACCCGGATCTGGCCGGACTCGCGGTGGACTTCGCCTGCCAGGTGCATGATCTCGACCCTGAGGCCCAGTTGGGCGCGAATCTGGCCCGCCGCACCGATCGCTACAGCCAACTGGCCTTCGTCGCCGGGGCCGAGGCGCTGAGTATGGCCGGTTTGGAGCCGAAGGACTGGGACGCGAGACGGGTCGGCGTTGTCATCGGCACCGCGCTCGGCGGCGTCACCACGCTGGAGGACCAGACCCTGCGCGTGGCCCGGAACGAGCCGGCGTCCCCGTTCACCATTCCCATGGTCGCGCCCAACATGCTGGCCGGGCAGCTCTCGCTGCACTGGGGAGCACGTGGCCCCAGCTTCGCGACCTGTACGGCCTGCGCCTCGGGGGCCACCGCGATCGGACTGGGTACGGCGCTGCTGCGCGCGGGAGTGTGCGACATCGTGCTGGCCGGCGGCAGTGACGCGCCCGTGAACCGGGTCATCACCGCGTCGTTCGCCCGGATGGGTGCGCTGTCGCAGCGGTGCCAGTCCCCTGCCCTTGCCTCCCGACCGTTCGACGCCGCACGCGACGGCTTCGTGATGAGCGAGGGCGCCGCGGTTCTGGTGCTGGAGCGCATCGAACCAGCCTCCACCCGCAGGGCGAAGGCGCTGGCCCGGATAGTGGGCTACGGCGCCTCGGCAGATGCCCACCACCTCACCTCGCCCCATCCGCAGGGCGTTGGGCTGGAGGACGCGACCATGGTCGCCCTGGCACAGGCCGATGCCATAACGGCGGATGTCGATCACGTCAACGCCCATGCCACCAGCACACCCAAGGGCGACCTTGCGGAGGCCGGGTTGCTCGCCCGGCTCTTCGGCGGCCGGCCAACGGTCACCTCGGCGAAGGGTGTGCTGGGGCACAGCATGGGCGGGGCCGGTGCCATCGAGGCGGCCCTGACCGCGCTCGCCATCAGCGAGCAGACCGTGCCGCCGACGGCCAACCTCGACCGTCTCGATCCACGGATCGAACTGGACCTCGTCGCCGGTACGGCCCGGTCGCAGCACATCGAACTGGCGCTGAGCAACTCGAGCGGGTTCGGCGGCCAGAACGCCGTCCTGGCCCTGGCCCCCGCCTGATGGGCAGCCCGTCGCGCAGGTCCGGGGAAAGAAAGGGAAGCAGGCATGACCAGGTTGGTCGGGCAGGACACCGGAGGACCGGTCGCACCCTCGGCACCCACGCCAGACCGAACCGGGCGCCGGCAGTGATCTCTCGCGGATCTCGACGACGCCCGACCGACGCCGCCCGCTCGGCTGCGCGACGGCGACAGGTGCTGGATCGGCAACGGCACGTGCGGGGATGTCTGCACCGTGATCGTCCGACTGCCGGCCGCCTGACGCGGTTGCCGGGCCGACGCGGCACGACAAGGCGAACCATGCCGCGCGTCTGGCATGCCTCCACTGTGCGGAATGAGAGATCCCTGTGACAGAGATGAGAATCCAGAACCTCCCGGTCAGTTCGGCCGCTCTCGCCGAGTCGCTGGAGGAGTGGCTCGGTGATCCGGAGGTGGACTCGAACTCGCTTTCTTTTTCGCGGGCATTGCGGGCGGATGAGAACGACGACCTGCCGACCGAGGGAATCGAGCGGATACGAGCCTTCGGGTTCCATCGGTACTTCGTTCCCGAACGGCTCGGTGGGGATCTCCGGGCCTCGACGGACATCCTGATGCTCTTTCGGGTCATCGCCCGACGGGACATGAACGTCGTGGTGAGCGAACTCACCGTGCTGTGGATGATGCTCGTCTGGATCGGCGGCACGGCGCGGCAGCGGGAAACGTATGCGGCGATGGTGCTGCGTGGCGGGGTCCTGCCGTGTCTTGCCTACTCCGAACCGGAACACGGCGCGGATCTCGCGGCCAGCACACTGGCGGCCGTTGCGGATGGTGGAGAGTACGTCCTGTCCGGCGAGAAGTGGCCGATCAACCGCGGCAGCACATCGACGCACATCGTGGTGCTCGGTACCACCGGAGACCACCGGAGCCAGCCCAAGCGCCGACAGTCCATCTTCCTCGTGGAGAGGGCGCAGGTCACTTCCGGCACCGTGACCGGCCTCCCGCGCGTGTCCACCTATGGTCTGCGCGGCTGCGATATCAGCGGACTGGACTTCGCCGAGGCTCGCGTGGATGCTTCGACCCGGCTCGGTGCCGAGGGAGAAGGACTCGAACTCGCCCTGCGGGGCCTGCTGATCACCCGGACGTTCTGCGTGGGCCTTTCCCTTGGCACCGGCGACGCCATGCTACGAACGGCGGCCGGTTTCCTGTCCGAGCGAACCCTCTACAATGGACCGGCCACCGAGATCCCGTACGTATCGGAGTCGCTTGCCAACGCCTACCTGAGCCTGCTCGTTGCCGAGTGCGCGAGCCTGGTGGCGATGCGCGGACTGCATCTGCACACCGAGCAGTTCAGCATCTGGGGGAACATCGCCAAGGTGCAGGTCGCCCGTCTGGTGGATGCCAACGCACAGGTGCTCGCCCGCACCCTGGGCGCGCGGTACTTCATGCGCGCCCACGAGCACGTCGGCACGTTCCAGAAGATGTTCAGGGACGGCGCGGTGATCTCGCTGTTCGACGGCAGCGAGCCGGTCTGCCTGGACAGCATCGCACTCCAGCTGACCGCCCTTGTCGGCGCGTATGGGCACGACCGGGACGTGGACTGGCGTCCACTGTACGACCTGCGGGCCGAGCTGCCCGCCTTCGAGCCACACCGGGTGAGTGTGTTCGGTCGCGGCCGGGACGCGACGTTCGCCAGCTTGCCGGCGCTCATCGACCTGCTGGGCACCCTGTCGCCCTCCGGTGGTTGTGACGAACAGCGGCTCACCCTGCTGCGCGGCCAGGCGGAGCAACTGCGCTTCGAACTCACCACGTTGTTCCTGCGGGTCCGGGAAATACGGCGGTCGTCCGTGGAACGGGTTGGTACGGCCACGCCGACCAGTCGGCCTCCGGGTTCCACGAAGGCCACCCCGCCCGCTCTCCTGCGCGTGGCCGAGGAGCTGTGTGCCCTGCATGTCAAGGTGGCGGCGCTGGGAATCTGGCTGTTCAACCGGGATCACCTTGATGGGTTCGTCGCCGATGGCGCCTGGCTGGCGGCCGCGCTGGCCCGAGGGCAGGTGCACCAGCACCGACTCGGTGACCTCGATCCGTCGATGGCCAGCACCCTCGTCGACCGGATGCGGCTCCAGCGTGCGAACAACAAGTTCTTCTCCGTCCTCGACGTGCGCATGGCCGCATCCGGTACGCGCGAGGCGCCCCAGGCATCCGCCGCAGTCTGAACCACCTCCCCCACCGTCCCCAGCAATGGAAGGACCGCGACCTCGAATGAGCACCACGGACATGACGCTGGAAGGCATCCGCGACATTCTGATCAGGATTGTGGCCGCCGAAGTCGGCATCGCACCCGCCGAGCTGCCGACCGACAAGGCCTTCACCTCATACGGCCTCGACTCGGTGGCGGTGCTGTCCGTCGGCATGGAAATCGAGGACGCCTGCGGCGTCTCCGATCCGCCGACAAGTCTCCTGTGGGACTACCCGACAGTGGACTCCCTCGCGGAAGCACTCTGGAAGTTCCTGAACGAGGAGGCCCTGCCGCCGACGTCCGTCGACCTGGCCGCTGTCCACGCGGACGGTCACCAATGAGGCCACCGATCCCCGCCAACGCGCAACAGGCCGGTCTCTGGTTCGTCCACGACACCGCCCCACAGTGCTCGGCCTACCACATCGTGTTCGGTGCCGAGGTCTCCGCCGACGCGGAACTCGGCGCAAGGGTCAGGGACGTCATCAACGACCTGATGGGCCGCTACGACGCCCTCCGTGTCGGTTTCCGTGCGGGTCCGGACGGTCCAGAGCAGTGGGTGGCGGACTCGTTGCCGGTGGACATCCGGCACACCGATGCCCAGGGCGTGGACCCGACGCAACTGCGGGACCGGGTCAGGAGGGACAGCCGGGAACCGTTCAACCTGTCCCGGCCGCCGCTGTGGCGCATCCACCTCTACCGGACCGGCGGACACACCTGGGTGTTCACGGTCGTGATGCACCACATCGCGATCGACTTCTGGTCGCTGGGTCTCCTGCTGGGCGAACTACGCAGCCGGCTGGACGGCACGCCGAACCGATTCACCCTGGACGGCGACGCGTTCGCCGCATACGCCGAGCAGCAGCGCGGTTTCCTGGCCACCGAGCAGGCCAGCGGCTTGTTCGGCGACGAGGTGAAGCGACTGGCGGACGCACCGCCGGCACTGGACCTGCACGGCGACCGGCCACGGCCGCCGATGCCCTCCTACGAAGGCGGCTCGATCCCCTTCGCCCTGTCCGCCGACGTGACGGACGCGGTGCGGCGGCTGGCGCGGGAAGCCTCGACAACGCCGTACACGGCGCTGCTGTCGGCCTATTTCGTGCTGCTGAGCCGGCTGAGCGGCCAGGCGGACATTCTGGTCGGTACACCGACCTCAGGCCGCCTGCACCGCCGATACCGCGACGCGCTCGGCAACTTCGTCAACACGATCGTCATCCGTGGTGAGGTCGACGAGGAGTGGACGTACGCGCAACTGCTCGCCGGCACCCGAGAACGGGTGCTACAGGCCACCAGGGCACAGGAACTGCCCTTCCCGCAGCTGGTCCGAGAGCTGGCGCCACAACGGGATCCCAGCAGGACACCGCTGTACCAAGCCGGTTTCGCCTGGGATCGGCTGCCGTTCCTGCGTTACCTTGACGAGTTCTTCCTCCTGGAGCCAGGTTCTGCCGACGAGCTGGTTGTCGCGGGCGCGACCCTGCGGCCGTACCGGCTGCCGCAGCAGGAGGGCCAGACCGACCTGTGGATCGAGATGGGCGCGGAGCGAGCAGGGGGTTATGCGGGCGTCCTGCGCTACAACACCGACGTCTTCACGGCGGGCTCGGCCCGTGAACTGGCCGATGCCTTCGTCACCATCGTGCGGCAGCTGGTCTCGAACCCCGACAAGCCGTTGGGCGACCTCGGCCGAGGCAACGATCGGCAGCGTGCGCTGCTTTCCCAGTGGGGTTGTGGCCCCGCACGCGCCGTCCCCCCGGCTGTGCTCCCCGAACTTTTCCGGGCGCAGGTGGCGCGGACACCCGACGCGACCGCGCTGGTCGCCGACGGCGAGCACTGGAGCTACACGCGGCTGCTGGCGGGGGTCGAGAAGACCGCGGCGGCCCTGCGGGATGCCGGCATCGCCGAGGGGGACCGTGTCGCGGTGATGCTGGAACGCGGTGCGGCTCTCCTGGTCGCCCTCCTGGGAGTCCTGGACGCCGGCGCCGCGTACGTGCCGCTGGACCCGAAGCTCCCCGCCGAGCGACTGGCCTACATGGCCGAGGACTCCCGTGCCGGCCTGCTGCTCAGCCAGACAAGCCTGAGTGAGAGCCATCCGCCCGGTCGCCCGGTACTCAACATCGACGACCTGCCGGTGGCAGCTCCCGTCGAGCCAACCGCCACCACCGGCTCGGACCTGGCCTACATCCTATACACCTCCGGGTCCACCGGCCGCCCCAAGGGTGTGGCGATCCCGCATCGTGGATTGACCAACCTGCTGCTGGCGATGTGGGAGGACACCGGGTTCTCCGCGTCGGACAGCCTCCTCGCGGTCACCACGATCTCCTTCGACGTCGCCGGTGTGGAGTTGTACCTGCCCCTGGTGGCCGGCGGGCAGGTCATCGTGTGCGACAGCGACTCAGCGAGCGACGGCATCCGTCTCGCGGCCCGCATCGAGGAGTCCGGTGCCACCTGGATGTCGGCAACACCCACCTCGTGGCGGATGTTGCGTGATGCGGGGTGGCGCGGCACCGCCCGGCTGAACGTGCTGTGCGCGGGTGAGGAACTGCCCTTAGAACTGGCCGAGTTCTTGAGTGGGCGGGTGGCCAGTCTGCGTAACGCGTATGGGCCGACCGAGACGACCATCTATTCCACTTCGGGTCTCGTCGACGTCTCGGTCGGCGTCGACATCGGGACGCCGCTGGCCAACACCCAGGTATACGTCCTCGATCCGCAGGGGCGCCGCGTTGAGCCGGGCTTCACCGGCGAGCTGTGGATCGGCGGTGCGGGTCTCGCCGTCGGCTACTGGGATCGCCCGGAGCTGACGGCGGAGCGGTTCGTCAGCGGACTGCCCGCAGCCCCCAACCAGCGGCTGTACCGCACCGGGGACCGGGCGCGGTGGACCAGCGACGGACGGCTGCTGTACCACGGTCGCCTGGACAACCAGGTCAAGCTTCGTGGGTATCGCATCGAGCTTGCCGAGGTCGAGGCCGTCCTCGAAACAATCGATGGGGTGGGCGCGGCGGCGGTGATCGCCCGCGACGACCAACTCGTCGCCTACGTCACCGCCCAGCCCGGTGTCGAGCTGACGCCGGCGGCCATCAGATCGGCCGCGGCGGTGTCGCTCCCGACGTACATGGTGCCCGGGATCGTGATGATCCTTGACGAACTGCCGTTGACGTCCAGCAGGAAAATCGATCGCAATCGACTGCCGGAACCCGTGGCCACCTCCGAGGCGGCCTTCGTCAAGCCGCGCGACGCCACGGAGATCACCCTGGCCCGGATCTGGACCGACGTCCTTGGCATCCACGAGGTCGGCATCCACGACAACTTCTTCGACATAGGCGGTCACTCGCTGTTGGCCGTCCGGCTTGGTGCGGCCATCCGCGCCGAGTGGGACGTCGAGGTCCCGAATTCCATGTTGCTACGCCACGGCACCATCGCCGAACTCGCCACCATTGTCAGCAGTGGCGGCCAGGATGCCTCACGTATCCCGGTCGTCACGCTGCGCCGTGGCGACTCCACCGGCGAACAACGACCGATATTCCTGATCCACCCGCTTGGTGGCACCGTCTTCTGCTACGTCGAGCTGACACGCCACCTCCCGGCGGGTAGGCCGGTCCTCGCGATCGAGGCCCCCGGCATCGAGGCCGAGGGCGAAGCCGAGGTCGGCGTGGAATCGATGGCCACGCGTTACATCGGTTACCTCAGGGAGATCCAGCCGGTCGGGCCCTACGTTCTCGGTGGTTGGTGCTTCGGTGGTGCGGTCGCCTACGAAGTGGCCGGCCAACTGCGTCGGGCGGGCGAGGAGATCGAGCTTCTTTTCGCCATCGACAGCAGAGCGCCGATCCCTGCGAACACACCGGAGATCGCCGACGACGCGACGCTGTTGTCGTGGTTCGCCCGTGACCTCGCGATACCTTACGGCACAACCCTCGACATTCCCGCTGAGCACCTGCGGACGCTGGGCAGCGACGCCGCGTTCGACCACATCGTCGAACAGGCCACGGCCATCGGCATTCTGGCCGGGAACGCTGATCGGGCGCTGATACTCCGCTATTTCGAGGCATATCTCGCCAGCGGTATCGCTCTACAGACTTATCTGCCTGAGCCCAACACCCTCGATCTGCTCCTGCTGCGCGCGATGGACGAGCCGGTCGACTATGGGCCCAATCTCGGCTGGGAGGAACTGATCAAAGGCACGCTCCAGACCGTTGACATCGCCGGAGACCACAACTCGTTGATGTACCCGCCGCAAGCCGAAGTCGTCGGCTCGACGGTCGCCGCCCACCTCAAAACCCATTCGAACTCACGCCAGGAAGGGCACATCGCCGATGAGTAACGCAGAACTGGTCGAGGTCGAGTACACGTTCGATGTGCCGGTACCACCGAAGGAAGCCTTCGCGCTCATCTCCGACCCACGTCAAGAGCGCGTATGGCGGGCGATCTGCGTCGAGGTGACGCCGTTGGACGAGGTGCCCCGAGTGGGCAGTCAGTACGAGATCGTGTTCGAGATGTTCGGCAAGCGGATGGAGTTCACCGTCCAGATAGAGGAGTTCGAGCCGGGTCGCAGCTCGAAGTTCCGCACCTTGCGGGGGTCATTCCAGTATTTCGGTGCTTACGACTACGCTGCTCATGAGAACGGGACCACGAGTGTGCGGTCGACATTGAATGTGATTCCAGGGGACTATTTCGGAATCATGTCGCACAACCTGATCTACAAGATGCTCGTCGAGTCGATCAAACAGGACTCGGCCAAACTGGCCGCCCGGCTCGGCACGAAGGCACCCACTACATGAGAGCCACAGCGGAACCGAAGATCGTCGTCACCGGACTCGGGGAGACCACCCCTCTCGGCGGCGACGTGCCCAGTACCTGGAACGCGATGCTGTCGGGTGACAGTGGAATCCGACTGCTGGAGGACGAGAACTGGGGCCTACAGATGCCACCGGTGATAGGCGGGCGGGTGAAGGTCGAGCCCGGCCCCGGCCTCGACCACCAGCAGCGCAGGCGCCTGAGCCATTCCGCTCAGCTGGCCGTGACCGCGGCGGCGGAGGCGTGGGCCGACGCCGGCCTTGACGACGCCTCGGTCCCACCGCACCGGGTTGCCGTTGTCATCTCGGCCACCCTTGGCGACACCACCTCGATCATCGACGGCTGGGAAGCGCTGAAGACGCGGGGCTGGCGACGGGTACCGCCGATGACAGCGCCGAATTCCCTTGGCAACGGTTCAGCGGTTGCCGTGGCACTGGCTGTGAACGCCAGAGCCGGGGTGCACGCGACGGCGAACGCCTGCTCCTCCGGGAGCCAGGCGTTGGCGACAGCGGCGAACCTGATCCGTCGCGGCGAAGCGGACGTCGTGGTGGCAGGTGGTGCGGAGGCCCCGTTACACCCCTTCGTCCTGTCCTCGCTCGCTGCCTTGCAGGTCCTGTCGCGGCGGGTGCACGATCCCGCGTCGGCGTGCCGCCCCTACGACGCGGAGCGCGACGGAATGGTGATGGCCGAAGGAGCCGGGATCCTCGTGCTGGAGTCGGAGCGGCACGCCCTGGAACGTGGCGCCCGCAGCTACGCCGAACTGGCCGGGGTGGGGGTTTCGGCCGACGCCCATCACCCGATAAACCCGGAGCCGTCCGGCGACGGCACCGCCCGTGCCCTGCGAACCTCGCTTGAGGATGCCGGTGTCTCACCGTCAGACGTCGCCTGCGTCAACGTGAACGGCACCGGCACCGCCTCCGGCGACACCGCCGAGGCACGTGCGGTGCGCAGCGTGTTCGGCGACGCCGACCAGGGACCACCGCTCACCGCCAACAAGTCGATGACCGGGCACAGTCTCGGTGCCGCCGGAGCGATCGAGTCGATTGCCACCATCCTCAGCCTGCGGTACGGACTGGTGCCACCCACCCGCAACTTCACTCGGCTCGACGAGGACCTGTCGGTCCGCGTGGTGGCCGGCGTTCCGCTCAAGTTGGCCGGCGGTGAACTCGTCGCCGTCAAGAACTCGGCCGGATTCGGCGGCCACAACGTGGCCCTGACCTTCCGAGGAACCGTCGACCGCGCCGCTGATACGAGCGCGGATCACCGATAGACCCAGCGGTGACAGGCATCCGGAATCGCGAGCGCTCGGTTCAGCCGGCGATCACGATGGCTTGAATGGCGGCGGTGACCTGGCGCAGCGCGCCGGTTGAGGTGCTCAGCCGGCCGCAGCCGTCCAGTTCGACGGTCAGCCATTGGTCGGTGTCGGCGCCCAGCGGGGTGAGCACGGCGAATTGGGTGTTCGGAACCTGACAGGTGCTGGTGACCGGTCCGGTCTGGTTGACTTCGGTGGCCAGTCGACTGGCCAGGAGACCGGTCACGGTGTGGGTGAAGGTCAGTTGGCCGACCGGATCCGAACCGGCGCTCAGGTTCCCGTAGGCGCAGATCCGGACCCCGGTGGGCGCGCCATTCCATACGGCACCGGTGGAAACTGGCGTTTTCTGGCCGGCGATGGTCCAGTTGAACAGGTCTTTGAACGACTGGCTGCAACCGGACGCGACAGAGGTCGGGCTCTGTATCTGCCACTCGCGGGTACTGGAGACGGTGCGGAACGGCAATGCGTTCAGCGCGGTTGTCACCGCCTGCTGCGGAAAGCCGCAGCCGTCGGTGGGAATCGCGGGCGCGATCGCGGTGTCCTGGGTGTCGACCAGGGCGAAGTACGGCACGATCGGCAGGATCGCCGAACAGGGTTGGCTGGTGCGCGGCTGGGATGCTGCGCGCAGCGCGTCGACGAGGGCGTCCGCGGGGGTGTCAGCTCGCGCGGTTGTCAATACCTCCCACTGGCCCTCGCCTGCCACCTGCTGACTTGCCTGGGTGCAGCGCAGTACCCAGGCGGTCCGGAACCCGACCGGAATCGCACCCACACGCCTGGTTCCTACACCCAGCACCGTCGGATGGCCGGCCGGAGTCGACATCGTCGGGCAGCTCCTCGCCACCACGACCGGCGCGACGGCCACCGTCCCGGACGAGGTGGTCGATGCCCGACCGCAGCCGGTCACCACCGCGCAGACCATGCCAAGAAGCGCCAGCCCGATCAGCCACCCGCGCATCCCTACCCCTGATCATTGTCGTGCTCCTTGTCGATTGAGGACGAAAGGATCAATCGAACAGGTTGTCCGGATACCAACGTCGCACCTCTGCGGGCCGACGTCCAGCTCGGCACGTTTCGGACCCGTCCTGGAACCCAGCGCGGCGTCCCGTAATCCCGGCCTCGTGCCGCCGGTTGTGATCATTGTTCCCGTTCACCGTTGACGCAGGCTTGACTTCCATTATTGGTCTAGTCCATTTTGGGAGGCGATGCCCAGTGAACACGGAGGCGACAATGACGTACGCACCGCGATTACGGTCAGCCATGTGCGCGGCGGTGGCCGTGCTGTCAGCCGGGGCGCTGGCCTTGGCCACTCCCGCAGCGGGCGCCAGTCCCACAGCGGGCGCCGCTGCGACAGCGGGCGCCGGTCCGGCAGCGCAGGCCGCCTCGGGCTCCTTCCGGCATCCGGTGTACCTGATGCCGTTGGACAACAACGCGCCGGCGATCAGCGACATCGTGGCGAACTCGGGCGAGACGGAGTTCAATCTCGCGTTCGTACTGGACTCCGGCGGCTGCACGCCGGCCTGGGACGGCGACGCCGGCCAGCCGGTGTCCAGTGACACCACCGTGCAGTCCGAGATCAACGCCATCCGCGCGGCCGGCGGCGATGTCGCGGTCTCCTTCGGCGGCTACAACGGCACCGAACTGGGTACCACCTGCGGCAGCGCCAGTGCGCTGGCCGCCGCCTACCAGCAGGTGATCACCAAGTACAACCTGACGAGAGTGGACTTCGACTACGAGAACGGCGCACTGGACAGCAACACCACGGTCCGGTTCGGCGCGATCGCGATCCTGGAGCAGAACAACCCGAACCTGGTTGTGTCGCTGACCATTCCGATGACCACGGTCGGCTTTCCCGGCAGCGGGGTGGACGAGATCCAGCAGGCGGTCGCGGCGGGCGCGCGGCTGGATGTCATCAACGCCATGGACTTCGACACCGGGCTGACCAGCGGCACCGAGGTCGGGCAGACCGAGGCCATCGCCGACGACGCGGTCGGCCAACTGGAGTCGATCTACGGCTGGGATTCGGCGACCGCGTGGTCGCACCTGGGACTGCAACTGATGAACGGGCACACCGACCAGCCAAGCGAACTGTTCACCCAGGACGACTTCACCCAACTGCTGAGCTTCGCCGACGCCAACCATCCGGCATGGTTCTCCTTCTGGTCGGAGAACCGCGACTTCCCGTGCCCGTCCGGGGTGGTCGAACCGTGGGCGCCGGGCACGTGCAGCAACATCACGCAGAACCCCTACGACTTCACCAAGATCGTGACGCAGTACACCGGCTGATCCGGTTGGCTCGACGTGGAATCGTGCCCGGCCGACATTACGGACGATCCTCGCAAACCGCTTTGTCGAGTGGCGCCCGCCGTCTACGTCACCTGACCGCCATGACGTATGTGCAGAGGAGGCGAGGGCAACTGCCTTGGTGCGGGCACCTGCCGCGCTTGCAGTGGTTGCGGGGCGAGCCGAAGCTCACTGGGCCGCACGCCGTACCGGGCTTTGAACACGCGGTTGAAGCCGCTCAGATCGCCGAAACCGTGTCCGAACGCGATGTCCGAAATGGGCCGTGCCGCGTGGGCGGGGTCGGTGAGGTCTCGCCAGCACCGTTCGAGGCGTAGTTCGCGCACATAGTGCGTCACGCTGCGGTCCTCGGACTCGAAGATCCGGTGCAGGTACCGAGGTGAGATGCTCACGGCAGCCGCGATGTCCTGCGGGCCGAGGCCGGGGTTGGCCAGGTTCTTGGCGATGTAGTCCTTGGCCCGGGTCAGGAGCGTCCGTTGTAGCGCGCTCTGGACGGTCTCATCGTCGTCAAGGCCGCCGCCGAGGAGGGTGACCAGGAGGTCGCCCGCGTGGGTGACCAATCGTTCGGCCTGTTCCGAGGGCACGGTTGCGCTGGTGCGTGCCAGGTCGAGCAGGAACCGTGAGGCGAGCCCCGTGAGCGGGTTGCGGCCGTCGAGCCTGCGGGCCGTGAGGTGGCGTCGCTCGTCGGCGCCGAGGGCGATCGCCTCCATGGGGAAGGTGAACACCGAGACGTCCCAATCGCGGTCGAAGGACCAGTCGAAGGGGCGGTTCGTCTCATAGACGGCCACGTCGCCCGGATACAGGATGGTCTGGCGGCCGTCCTGCTCGACGTGCGCAAGGCCGGAGTTGACGATCCCCACCTGGAACAACTCCGCGGCCGCGTGGTTGACCAGCCGTTGCGTGCGAACGATCTCCTGAGCGGTGGACCTGACCCGGCCGAGCATCACCGAGCCCACCCAGTTGGCCTCGATGCTTCCGTTGAAGGTGCCGTCGGGCACGTTGGCGATGTCGACGGAGACGAAGTTCTCCGACATCGCACTGCGCCAAGAGGCCTCACCGTCGTGCCTCTTGAGCCCGGTGGTACTGAAGACCTCCGCCACGCCGCCTCCTCGGAGTCAAGGGTCCTGCGCACCCGTATCCCTGTCAAGACGGTGCGCGCATGTCCTATCGGCGTTCTCTTCGGTCCAAGACGCTCGTTGTTCCGCGATGGACATTGGTCAGGTACGAACAGTCCCTCGACCAGGAGCCGGCCGTCATGATCAATCGAGGTGTATCGCACTGTCAGGCTGAAGCCGCAACGCCGCCAGCAGGGATGATCAGGGCTGGACAACTGTGGCAGATGTGTCGGCGAAGTCCGGAAGTCAGCCGCGGTAGGCAAACTTTCTCTTATGAGTACATCGAGCCGCGCAGCGCATGAGCCCCGATTCCATCGTGGTTCAGCGTGTAAGGCGCGACCAGAACGAAAGTCGTGTTTCCCAGAATGATCATCGCAAGCATCATGTGATTGAAATTCGGTCCACCGCGCTGTGAGGAGCGACATGGTCGACCAGCGTCAACTGCCGCAGTCCATCGACAGGGCCTTTGCGATATTGATCGAATTGCAGGGTATGTGTTATGGCGCCCGGCTTTCCGAACTCGCCAGGCGAACCGGGCTGGCGAAGTCGACGATGCACCGGCTGCTCGGTGCACTGGTCAACGTCGGCGTGGTGTCCCGGAACGGGAACGTCTACCAGGCCGTCGTACCTTCCAGGGACGGCTGTTCCGAAGCAGATTCCGAACAGCGGACGTTGCTCAACGACCTTGCCCCGTTCCTGGGCGATCTGATGGTACGGACCGGCTTCACGGCAAGCCTTGCCGTCCTGCGCGGAACGGACGTCATCTTCCCCCATCGGGTGTACGGGCATCAGGGCGTGTGGACATCGGGCGACGACACCGGTCGCGAACCCGCGCACCGCACGGCCGCCGGGCGGCTGCTGCTTGCCTATGACAGCCGGACGGCGCGGCAGCTGACCAACACCTGCGAGCTGACCATCGAGGAGGAGGCACGCCTCACCAGGGAGCTGCTGGCGATCAGGCGGCAGCACTTCGCGGTGAACACCACCGGCAACGCCGCGCTCTGCGTCGCCGTGCCGCTGCACCGTCGCCCGGACCTGCCCAACGTCGCCTTCACGCTCAAGGGCAAACTTGACAAGATCGAACCGGAAATGGTCCTTGAGCACATGCGCGCGGTGGTGGGGCGAGCCGCGAACAAGGTCATGAATCCCCGTGTCGTCGAACCGATCCGACAGCCACGGCCGACCCGTGGTCCGGTTGTCGCACGCCCGGTGGCGGGGGCACGGATGGCTTCGTAGCAGGTTGGGCGGAGGTGGCCGAGGCCGCGATACCGTCCGCCGGGTGTTGTACCGGTCCGCCACCTACATCAAGATTTTCCTTGTGTGCCATGGCTTTCCGTTGGCCACGGCTGGCGGCCAGGAGTCCGGTCTCGGTGTGGCGAGAACGACTCGGCAGGCGCAGAGCAATCCGCGCCTCTGACTCGACTAGTACGCAAAGGAATTGTTTCCATGCCCACAGCCGGACGGGTACCCGACGTACTGTCCTACGAGTTCAGGGCCAATCCCTACGCGGCATATCGGGTCATGCGCGAGGATGCGCCGCTGGTCTGGCATGAAGCGATGCACAGCTACATCATCTCCCGCTACGACGACGTGGAACGGGCCTTCCGGAACCCGGTTTTCACCGCGGAGAACTACCCGTGGCAGGTGGAATCGGTAATGGGTCGGACCATCTCGCGAATGACCGGGCGGGAGCACGCGGTGCAGCGGGCCATGGTGGCTCCGGAGTTCCGGGGAAGGCAGTTGCGGGATCGGGTCCTGCCGGTGATCGAGCGGAACGCGCGCGGGCTCATCGACCGGTTCCTCGGGGTGGGGTCGGCCGATCTGGTCAGTGAGTTCTGCGGCATGTTCCCGGCCAACATGACCGCCGACATGCTCGGGCTGGGCAGCGGCGACCACGAGAAGTTTCGCGGCTGGTCCAACTCGGTGGTCACGTTCCTCGGCGACCTCGGCCAGGACCCCGAGGTGACCGCGGCGGCCAAGCGGACCCGCAAGGAGTTCGCCGCCCACCTGGCGCCGATCATCCGGGAGCGCCGGGTGGCGCCGAGGGAGGACCTGCTGTCGGCGCTGTGCGTGGCGGAGGTCGACGGCATGACGATGAGCGACGAGGACATCGAGACGTTCTGCTGCTTTCTGCTGTTCGCCGGCACGAGGACCAGCGAGCTTGCGATCGCCAGTGTGTTCGCCAACCTGCTGACGCACCCGGTACAACTCGCGGCGGTCCGAGTCGACCGGGAGCTGATCCCCCAGGCCTTCGCCGAGACGCTGCGGTACTCCCCGCCGCTGCACATGGTCATGCGCAAGGCCACCGAGGACGTGATCGTCAGCGGTGGCAAGATCCGCGCGGGGTCCGCGGTCACCTGCCTGATCGGCGCCGCGAACCGCGACCCGCAGCGCTACGCCGACCCGGACACTTTCAACATTTTCCGCGAGGACCTGACGGTCACCAGCGCGTTTTCGGCCGCTGCCGACCACCTGGCCTTCGCCCTCGGCCGGCACTTCTGCGTCGGCACCCACCTGGCCAAGGCCGAGGTCGAGATCGTCGTCAACCAGGTCCTTGACGCCATGCCCGACATGGTGCTTGAGGACGGCTTCACACCGGCCGAGCAGGGCCATTTCACCCGTGGACCCGACGCGGTGCGAGTTCGGTTCACGCCACACGACTCCTGAACCCCGACCGCACCGGTCCAGGGAAACGGACCAACCGGTGACATAGCGGCATTCTCGTCATTCTCGTCATTGTCTACATTGCGGAATCGCGATGGGCTTTGGTTCATTTGGTCACCGAGGGCTGTGCCAGTTGAGCCGTGGTTGTGCTCAACTGTGCACCGGGCCCTCGCCGTCGGCGGTATCGTCAGCGATCCTGTGGAGGTCGGCGATCCTGTGCGGGACATGGCATGGACTGAAATCGGGGACGGGTGCAGATGGGGCATTTCCGGATCAGTGGTGCGGCGGACGCGCGACGGGTCGAGCACGAGGATCCTGCGCGCGACCCGCGCAAGGTCGGCGACCTGGCCAAGCATCCGAAGACACCGGCACTCCACCACTACGGCAAGCACACGGGGCTCGACTCGGCCCCCGGCGGCAGTTTCGAGGTGCAGCTGCCGGAGTTCAACGCGGTCGTGCAGGGCCTCGCGCAGCAGTGCGACCAGTTCATGAAAGCACTGGACGATGCCAACGGGCTCGCCGCCCAACTGCCGGACGGCTCTGGCCCGATCGCCTCGGTCGTCGGGGAGGCGTTCAACCACCGGCTCGGCGCGGACGGCGGCATGCGGTACGCGCTGCGCACGCACGTCGAGCACCTGAGCAAGATCGTGTCCTCGCTACAGCAGATGGCCGCGACCTACCAGGACGGCGAGGACCAGGTGTCCAGCGCGATGGCCGCCGTGGCCCAGCAGATGGGCGGCACCGCGTGAGCGACACACCGCAACTGGGTGGCATCCAGTGGGAGCAGTACGACCACCAGGCCATGTGGGACATGGTCGAGTCGGCCGACCCGAAGGAGATGCTCAGCCGCGCCAACGAGCTGGACGCGCTCGCCAAACACATGGGCGACAACGTGAACGGCGCGTACAGGGCGATGGAAAAGCTCATGTCGACCTGGTCCGGCACGGCCGCCGACCAGGCCGCGTCCGTGGTCCAGCCGCTGCTGAACTGGGCCTCCGGCGCGGCGACGACCGGTTCGGAGATCGCCCGCAGGCTCGGCACCTACGCCGAGGCGCTCAACCACGCCCGGCTGCGGATGCCCAACCCGGTGGACGCCCAGCAACTCGACGCGGTCGCCGACGGCGGCACGGCGACGGTGAACAACCTGAGCCTGAACGAGCCGGAACTCGCCGCGATGGCCAACGGCGACACCGCGACGCAGGCGCAGGCCACCACGGCCAAGAACAAGGCGGTCGAGGTGATGCGCCAGTTCGAGCAGGAGTCCGGATCGGCCTACCACGGTCTGCCGACGTTCACCCGACCGCCCAAGGCCGGCAACTTCCCCTCGCCCGAACCGGCCCCGCCGGGGCCACCTCGGCTACCGGGGCCACCGCCACGGAAGCCGATCCCGCCGACGCCACCAGGTAAGCCGCAGCCACCGGCACAGCCGGTCGGTCCGGCTCCTGGCGCGAACAGCGGCACGACGGCGTCGGACTATGCCGGTCCGACCGGTCTCGGCGCGGTGGGGTCCGGCGGTGGGGCCACGTTCGGCGCGGGCGGTGCGTCGACGGGCACCGGGATGGGCACCGGTGGTGTGATCGGCATGCCCGCTTTCGCCGGCGGAGCTGCTTCGGGCGCCCTGAGCGGCGC
Organism: Pseudonocardiaceae bacterium; assembly: GCA_036268955.1. Classification (GTDB taxonomy): domain Bacteria; phylum Actinomycetota; class Actinomycetes; order Mycobacteriales; family Pseudonocardiaceae; genus CAJCJE01. The sequence continues at coordinate 10,701 of DATATE010000179.1, read as the reverse complement.
CGGTGACGAGGCCGGGAGCCAGGGCGCCGCGGCGATGGCCGCCGAAGAGGCCGAGCCGGGCGGTTGGGGTGGGTTCGCGCCGATGGGCATGGGCGGCGGCCGCCACGGCGACCAGGACGGCGAACACCGCAACTCCTACGCCAAGGAGCCCAACCTGATCGGCGAACTGCCCGCGGCGTTCCCGCCGGTCCTCGGCCTGTAGGCGCGATGGGCGACGGTTATCGCATCGAGGCGCAGGTCCTGCACGAGGTGCTGTCCGCGCTGGACCGGGGCGGCAGCGCGCTGGCCGAGGCGGGTGCCGCGCTGGGCGAGGCGCCCGTCACCGACCTCGGCACCGCGCAGTTGGACGCGGTCGCCGGGGAGTTCGTGGCGCACTGGGCCGACGCCGTGGCCTCGGCGCACGGCTCGGTCGGCGACACCGCCGACGGCGTACGCGGGTCCCTCGACGGCTACGCGGACACGGAGCGGTGGATCGCCGGGCTGTTCGGCGAGGACGGTTCTGGGTGAACACCTATCGTGGGCTCGGTTTCGATCCGGCGCCGGGCGACCCCCGCCGGGTCGGTGCGCTCGCCGACGCGCTCACCACGGCCGGGCGCCAGGTCGCCGACGGGCAGGACCAGGTTGCCGGCGCGGTGAGCACCTCGGCGCCCTGGCAGGGCCGGGCCGCCGACGGCTTCCGCCGACAAGCTGGTGACCAGGCAGCGCGGTTGACCGCGCACCAGGGCACCGCGGCAGACGCGGCGGCGGTGCTGTTCGACTGGGCATCGACGCTGTCGGACCTGCAACGGCGCGCCGAGCAACTGGACCGGCAGGCGCGCACGCTGCGCGGCAGGCTCACCGAGGTCGAACAGGCCGTCGAGGAGTGGACGACCGCCGTCAGCGTGGCCAGCACCCATGCCCGCGCCGCGGCCGAGGCGACCCTCGCCGAACACGAGCAGACCCTGGCCGGGCTACGCGCCGAGCTGAACTCCGTGCTCGCGGCGGCCCAGCGCATCGCCGCCGAACACCGAAGCGCCGTCGACGCCACCACGGCGCGGCTGCGCGCCCTGCTCCCGACCGGTGGCGCGACCGCGCCGATGTCGACCACTTCAGCAACGGGGATGGGTCCATTGCTCGCCGGACTGTCCGACGCCACCAGACGGGCCGCAGTAGCGGCCGGCCTGCCCGGCAGCGGCGCCGCACCGGTCGGGTCGCCCGCCGCCGGTGCACTCGCGCTCGTCGCCGCGCCGCCACCGGTGCGGGCCACCGGCAGCTGGGTGTTCGGGCGATCGGTGCCGGCACAGCGGCTGCGCGCCACCTTCCCGACCGAAGGTGGGGCAGGCGCGAGCACGTGAAGATCGACCTGGTCAACGGCGTGCAGCCGGTGTCGGTGGATTCGGTCGAACAGACCGCGCGGGAACTGGCGGAGCTTCTCGACGCCTGTCGGGCCCCCGACGCGACACCCGACCTCGGCGCGCACGTGTCCGCCTTGGAGGCCGCGCAGATCGCCCACCAGATCGGCGCGGGCCTCGTCGCGCTGGTCCGGCACCCGACCGCCGACCCGGCACTGCTGCTCGGTGTGCTCGTCACCGGCACGACCGACTCGTGGGACGGCGTCGAGGCCACGTCCGTTTCGGAAATTCGCGAGGTGGTGCACGGTCGCACCGCGTGCGGGCACGAGGTGACGTTCGTCGAGCGCGTCGTATCGGTCGACCAGCTGCGCGCGGGTGAACCGTTCGACTGCCAGTTGCAGGCCGCCGTCGCCGATCCCCAGCGCAGGCGGCTGGCCGTGTTCACGCTCAGCTCGCCGTCCGGGCGTGGCTGGCTCGCGCTGTCAACCCTGTTCGGGCAGCTCGTGTCCTCGGTCGACTTCCGCGACTGAGCCACGCTGCCGGAACTCCTTGGGCGTGCGGCCAACGATGCCGCGAAACGTCCGGGAGAAGTGCGCCGCGTTCACGAACCCGCACTGCCGGGCGATGTCCCCGACGCCGTGCTTGGCCCTGGTGGGATCGGCGAGCAGCTGCTTGGCGCGTTCGATCCGCATCCGCCGGATTCGACCGGAAACCCCGTCGCCGTCGGTGAACAGCTGGTAGAGCCTGCGCCGGGAGATGAACAGCGCATCCGCGACGCGTTCGGCGGTCAGCTCGGGATCGGCGAGGTGTTCGCTGATGTAGGCGACCGCGTCCCGGTAGCGCGCGGCGCCCGTGTCGACCTGGTTCAGCTCATCGCGCAATGCGCTGCGCAGCAACAGTTCCACCAGACCGGCCACGTGGTGCGCGCCGCCGTGCTCGTCGAGCAGGTCGGCCTGCGCGCCCGCCAGGAGCAACTGCTCGACCGCAGAGCCGAACAGCACCTCCAGCGGCCTGCGCAGCGTCACCGGGCGGAACATCAGCGGTTGCAGCTCGGACAGGGCGATGGTGAGCCGGTGGGCGTCGATCGTCACAACGACCACTCCCGACCGGTCGCCCGGCTCAGGAGGGAGAAGCTCGACGGTGCAGCCGGGTAGCACGAGCCGTCGGGCGTTCGGGGCGAGCCGACGCGGCATGGCCACCCGCACCGCGACCTGCACCCGGCCGTTCGTGGCCGCCTGCTCGGCTCCGGTGCTCACCGCGCTCACCGCGGCCAGTGCCGCCGACGCGCCGGACGCGCGCACCACGAGCGCACCGTCGACGGGTCGCATCGACTCGTCGGGGCTCGCGGTCATCGTCTCGCCTCGTCCTCTCGTCCGGTCTGCGGTCACCGAAGGATAGTGCCTGTTCCGACTGAGCATCGGTTGTGCACGTACGGGAAACGGTGTTGGCCGCACGGTCCCGTCGCGGCCGATGATCGACGCACCAGGGCACACCCAGGACGGAGCACCATGGCAGCGCACCAGACGCCGACGCATCAGAAGTCGAGCGGGTCCGGCTTCGCCGTGCAGGGGCCGGCGTTGACCGCTTACACCAGCACGGCCGGTCGCGTCGCGACCGAACTGGACGGTTTCGCGAAGCGGGAACTCGGCACGGCGAGCACCCTGCCGGCCGAGGCGCTCAGCCCGCTCGCGCACACCAGCGGGTTCACCCCGGCACTGCTGCACTTCTGTCAGCGCGTCACCGACACCGCGCACGAACTCGGCGCCGCGGTGCACGACATCACCTCGACGCTGCACTCGGTGCGGGACAACTACCACGCGACCGAACAGACCGTCGCCAAGCACCTCTCCCACCCAGGCAAACCCAAGCAGGTGACGGCATGACGACGACCGCGGCGAAAGCGCCGAAGCAGGTCAGTGCGACCAACCCGGTGGTGAGCCTGTTCGCCGACCCGATCCGGGCGCGACTGCGCGAACTCGCCGATCATGCCGAACTCGCCGAACACGCCAAGACCGACCTGAACGGCGCCGCGAGCACGCTCACCGACCAGCACAACCGGCTGCACACCGAGCAGAAAGCGCTCACCGCGCACTGGCAGGGCACCGCGGCGGCCTCGTTCAGCAGCCACTCGACCATTGTCACCGCCCAGCTGAACACGACGGCGCAGGCGCTGTCCGGAGCGGACACCGTACTCACCGGGGCGCTGGGTGAACTGCGCACCCAGCACACCGCGGTCGCCCGGCTGGTCGAGGAGTACACCAGCCAGGGCAACCAGTTGATGAGCGCGGCGACGAGCCTGGCCGGCGCGGGCCATCCCACCGCGATGATCGACGCGGTCAACCACCTCTCCGCGCTGTCAAGGCAGTACGTCACCGAGGCCGACACCGCCGTGCGCGGCGCACGCACCGCGCTCACCACCGCCACCAAGGACCTCGGCGAACTCGAAGACCAACTGCCCACCCCCAAGCGCGTCACCACTCCGGCGAAACAGACCACGACTAAAACGAAGACACCGCCGAAACACAAGACCACGCATAGCAGTTCGACGCACACGTCATCGAGTGACACGGTGAATGTCGGGCACGGACTGGGCACGGTCACCGCGCCGAACCCGCGCGCGGCCACCGCGGTGCGCGCCGCGCTCACCCAACTCGGCGTGCCGTACGTGTGGGCGGGTGAGACGCCGGGCAAGGGCTTCGACTGCTCCGGCCTGACCAGCTGGGCCTACGGCAAGGCCGGGATCAGCCTGCCGCACTACGCTTCGTCACAACGGATCGGCGAGCAGGTGTCCGAGAAGGACCTCAAACCGGGCGACCTGGTGATCTTCTCCGGCCACGTCACGATGTATGTCGGCAAGGGCCATGTCATCGCGGCTCCCTACACCGGTACCGACGTGCAGATCCAACCGCTGTTCACCTCGATCTCCGGTGACCCGTTCCTCGGCTTCTGGCGACCGAGCGTCCGATGAACGAGATCGAGGGAACCGCGCTGAGCGCGGACGGGCTGGTCCGCGTGACGGTCGGGCTGGGAGGCGGGCTGCGCGCCCTGGACATCCGGGACGAGGCACTGGGCCAGGGCGGGCTGCGCCTGGCCAGAACGGTACTCGAACTGGCGCGGCACGCGGGCGCACAGGCCGCGCAGCGTGCCCGGCACCAGTTTCGCGAGGAACTGGCCGACCTGCCCGACGAGGCGTTGGCGGCGCTCGGTTTCACCGACGACGCCGAACTCGTCGAAGCGGCCGAGTCGACGACACCCGCGACCTGGCAGGACTTCTGAACGGAGCCATGATGTCCGTTGTGGACGAACACGGATCGCTCACCGAGGACGCGATCGACGCGGGACGGCCATGGGCGTTCGTGCCGACTCGCTCGATCCTCGGACCGGACGAGCAGGTCTGCCCTGAGCTGCGCCGCACCGGCGACGGCCAACTCGCCCTGCTCGCGTACACCTCGCTCGAACGGCTGGTCGACTCCTGCGGCCCCGACCAGCCGTGGGTGCTCGTGCCCGTGGACTGGTTCGACCGCATCCACGCCGAGTGCCGGTTCGACACGATCGCGCTGAACCTGGCGCTGCCCGCGGAATGCCGGCAACGGGAGTACCGCGACTGGCCGGGAAAACCGGAGGACTGGAATGACTGACAGTGGTGGTTTCACCGCCAGCGACCTGCACCAGGTCGCGGCGCTGCTCGACGACGGAGCGGCCGAACTCGGCGGGATGGCCGGTTCCGCACCCTCGGTGCCCGACGCGGGCGGCTCGTCGGCGGCGATCGCGGGCGCGCTGAGCGCGCTCGGCGGTGTCGTCGGCTCGATCCTGGACAGCAACCACACGGCCAGCGGTTACGTCCGGGCCGGCAGCGACGCCTACCGCGGCGCCGACGAGAACTCGGCCCACGCCTTCGGAGGATCCCGTGACTGATCTCGACCTGCGCTCGGACACCGACGTCGACTCGGTGCGCGCCACCGCGACCGGACTGTCCGGTCTCGCCGGCGGCATCGACGGCGCGGCAACCGGTATCGGCCGTGCCATCGGCACCTCGACCGAACTGTGGCAGGGCAACGCGGCCGACGCCTTCCGGGGCAGGATGACGTCCGTGCGCCAGGCGACCGAGCAGGCCACCGCCGCGGCCAAGCGGATGTCGACCGCGCTGCACACCTTCGCCGAGGAGATGTCCACCGTGCACGCCACGATCAACCGCGCCAGCGCCATCGCGTCCGCCGCCGGCCTGCACGTCAGCGGCGAGACCATCAAGGCGCCGACGCCACCGCCCGCGCCGCCAGCGGGCTGCTACACACCGGCCGCGGCGACCGCCCTCGCCGCGCACCAGGCCGCGCTGGAAGCCAGGTACCACAAGCAACTGCGCGCGTTCGACCAGGCACGAGCACAGCTCGACCGGGCGCGCACCCTTGAGCAGCAGGCACATCAGAGTGTCAGCAAGGCCGCCTCCGACGACCAGGGGATACTCGCCGACCTGAACAAGAACAAGTACTGGCTCACCGGTGGAGTCGCGACCAGCGCGTTCGCCGGTGGCCTCGAACAACGCACCGCCTGGCTACACAAGACCCAGCAACTGGGCCTCGACTACGACCGGTTGAGCACCGCCGCCGCCGACACCGAGGACCCGGCCGCCCGGATCGCGCTGCGCACACAGGCACTGAGCACGCTCGACCGGACCGCGACCGCCGCCGACGCCACGGTCAGCAACGCGCGCCTTGGCCTGGGCATCGACCCGGCGAGCACGGCCGGGAAAGTCCTCGGCCACCTGCCGGACGCGCTGACCGGGGCGCAGGCCGTGCTGGACATCGCGCAGGCCCACGGCACCAAGGGCAAAGTGGTCGCTGGTGCGGCCGACGCCGCGAGCTACGGCGCGGGCGAGGCGGTGACCGAGGGCGGCACCGCGCTCCTTGAGGGGTTGTCCATCGGCGGCGCGCCGGAGACCTTCGGCCTGTCGCTCGTGGCGGGCGGTGCCGCCTACGGCGTCGGCAAGCTGGTCCAGCATTTCGGGCCCGCCGCCTACGACTGGACCAGCCACGCGGTCGACAATGTCGCCGGCTCGGTGGCCAGCGCGGTCACGCATCCGGGCCGGACGTTGAGCAGCCTCGGCCATGACCTCGGCAGCCTGCTGCCCTGACCTCGGCCGGCGTGCTGTGGCGCCCACCGGCCGGACCCGGCCTCGCCGGAGTCCGAGGTGGCCGCCGCCCGGATTCAGGTACCGTAGCGGGCGGTCACCACCGACGGTGTCTCGGTGACCTTCCCGGCGGCCATGTCCTGCGCGAGCCGAATGTACTGGCCCTCGGCCCACATCAGCGGTGCCGCGCTGCCGGTCGGGGTGCCCTCGGCGAAACAGGAGATGTCCGAGCGGTCCCAGACCTGCTCCGGTACGAAGTTGCCCTGGTTGGTCGCGTCGGCCATGGACTTCAGGTAGACGGCCGCGGACTGCCCGTTGGCCACCGCGTACTCGCCGCGTTCACCGGACAGCACCGGCCACAGCCGGCCGTGGTTGTCGCCCGCGTTGGCCGGCCAGCCACTGCAGTCGGTGTTGCTCTCGCCGTAGCTGTCGTGCACGTACCGGTGGAAGTACACGTCGCCGTCGGGCAGCGTCACCTGCATGGTCGAGTTGCCGTCGGTCGCGGTGATCGAGTTGGCCAGCGAGTTGGCGACCTCGCTGTCGTCCGGCGCGCGGATGCCGAGCCGCACCAGGTCCAGGAAGCCAAGATCGGTGACGTCGTGGGCGTAGTAGCAGCCCTCCTGGAAGCAGATCTGTGAGCTGTCGTTCGGGTTGCCGGACTGGTCTATCCGCTCGAAGTAGCTGTGATTGCCCCAGTAGCCGCTGGTGGTGTAGGTCCAGCTGTCGAGACTGTTGCGCCAGGAGTCGGCGGTGGCGTCCCAGCTGGCGGCGCTCGCGGTGTCGCCGTTGGTGGTGGCGATGTTCGCGGCGACCACCAGCCCGGCGATCTCCGCGGCGATGGAGGACGGCGAAAGGCCGTACTGCTCCTCCCAGCGTTCCGTTGTGGACGGACCGGTGCTGACGATGTGGTTGGCGGTGACCTTGATCTTGGCGTAGGTGCCGGCGTCGGTGACGCCGGTCATCCAGGCCAGGATGATCGCGAACGAGTCCTGGTCGAGCTGCTCGCAGCAGCCCAACTCCTGCGAGGTGGCCCCGGCGACCCCACTGACCGGGCTGTACCTGGGGAAGGCGCCGGGCTGGTAGGTGGTGCCGTCGCCGGCGGTGGGGCTGCCGATCCACTGGTCGTTCCACATGAACTGCGCCATCTGCTTGGCCTGCGCGGTGTCGCCGTCCGCGATGAGGCCGGTGGCTTGCTGGTACAGGTCGCGGCCCCAGACCCGGTGGTAGCCGTCGTTGAGCGCGTCGCCGTTGACGTCGTTGCCCCACGGAGTCGCCAGGCCTGCCACGCTGGCGCCGGGATAGGTCTTGTCCTCCGCGGCGTGCAGCGCCATCTCCGCGGTGTAGTAGGTGGCCAGTTCCTTGGCATTGCCGGTGACGCTGGACGGCGCGGGCTTGAGGCCGTTGACATAGGCGTTCCAGCCGGACCGGTAGCCGGACTCCAAGCTCGTGAACCCGGTGGACAGCGAGCCGTCGGCGGCGCTGACGGCGTCCGAGGCGGAGGAGCCGTAGCCGAGCGCGACGGTGAACGTGGTGTCGGTGCCGACCGGGATCTGTCCACACTGGACGGCATTGCCGGGGCTGGTCAGCGAGTCGTACTGGTTGGTCAGCGTCTTGTGCGCGGTCAGGTCCTGGTCGCAGTCGCTGGCCGTGCCGGAGTAGCCGTTGTCGTGCGCGGTGAAACCGGTGGACACCTCCAGCGCGGAGTCCACGGTCAGCGGCGAGCCGAACAGGGTCTCGGTGTCGTTGGCGACGAGCGCGCCGTCGGTGGCGTCCCAGGAGGCGTTGTCGTTGCCGCCTCCGCCGGCCAGCGAGGGGTTCTCCAGCAGGTACAGCTGGTAGCTGCCGCCGTCCAGCGACTGGAAGCGGGTCTGGATGACCAGCGTGTTGCGCGAAGGATCGGTGACATACGTATTGGTGATCTTGTACTTCCCGCTCTTCGCGGTGTTGGTCACCGTGTATTCCAGCGACTTCGGGTCCGACATGGACACCACATGCGTTGTGGCGTCGCGTTCCAGGTCGACGAACGTCGACCCGTCGGTCACCACGTACTGCATGTCCTGCATGTTCGGCACATCGGCCCTGGGATAGAACACCTCGGACGTGATGCCGTCGGCCACGGTGTACCAGACCTTGCTGGTGGTGGTCGCGGACGTGCCGAGCGCGTCCTTGTCCCCGGTGGTCCAGGAAGACGCCTCGCCGCAGCAACCTGGTGCGACGCCGGAGTGCGGCACCAACGCCTCGGCGGGGCCAGCGCCCGCGATGACGACAGCGGTGACCGCCACAACCAGTAGGGCGAACCCCGACCTCCGCGCTGCCCGCATCGGATCCCCTTCTCCACCGGCCGCGTGGCCCCGACCGCCGAGGGAAAAACCTACCCGGCGACAGCGGCGTAGCGGGACGGTACTCAATCGATCCAGTTATCCTCGGCAGCACTCCGGTTACCCGGAGCCGCCCAATTACCCGGCAAACCGGACAATCGATAGCTACCGCTGCGGAGCTGTCGCCGATTCGACCCGCGACGCGAACACGCGAGCGAGCTTCCCAGGGGAACGGACTCCGTACGTCCGATAGGTGAGTGAGTGGTTGCCGGTCAGCCTGAGCACAACGGTGGTCCGCCACCAACTGTGGTTCACGGTGCAGGTACTGATACGCCGCCAGGAGAACACCGGATCCGTGCGTCCAAGGCTGCTGAGCAGGATATTCATCTCACCAACGGTCCGAGCCCTGCCGTGGGTGCGAATCGCGCCGGCCAGGGCCTGCCTGCCACCGGCCCTGAGCATGCTCTGGTTGCGCGCTCGCCAGCGGCTGACCGCCTTACGGTCATCGGTGAGGTTGCCGATGACCACCAGCGCCAGGATGAGCACGACGATCGCCACGCTGACGCCGAACTGTGTCCACAGCAGATTGTCATGCTGGACGAGGGCATCGACCGGAAACAGGACCACGATCAGTATTCCGATGCCCCACTGCCAACGCCGCCCGCCCGCACCGCGATCGGGGAACGTCGCCCACCCGTCCGCGAGTTCGTTCACCCACACCCAGCCGCCGGGTTTGGCCCGTACCCCTCGGACCCGGATCAGCTTGCGCTCGGGCAACGCGGAGGTGGTACGCGCTTCGGTCGATTCTTCCGAACTCATCAGCCAATCCTGTTTCTACCGGTCAGCTTATTCCGGCGTAAGGATAATGCAGTGGCCGCTCTTGACGATCACGGGACCGGCCAACTTTCGGTGTTCGCCCGAGGATCGCTGCCGCGATGGCCGGTGCCGATGTGTCCTATGCGGACGATCAAGTCGTCCGCACCGGGACGTCAGATCGCCAGCAGGGTGACCTCCGCCAAGACGCCGTCCTCGACCGTGGCGGTCAGGTAGGTGCAGCGCGGTTGTGCTCGCCGATCCGTCGGCGATCCGGGGTTGAGCAGCCGGAGGCCGGTACTGGTCGTGGTGTCCCACGGGATGTGACTGTGCCCGAACACCAACACGTCGACCTCCGGATAGCTCGCCGAGCACCGCTCCTCGCGCCGCGTGGCCGGCCCGGTCTCGTGCACAACGGCCAGGCGAAGGCCGTCCAGTACGGCGGTGGCGACCTCCGGCAGCCTGGCGCGCAGTGCCGAACCGTCGTTGTTGCCGTACACACCGATCAAACGGCTGCTGCGGGCGATCAACCGGTCGAGCAGATCGACCTCCACCCAGTCCCCCGCATGCACCACCACGTCCGCGGCATCGACCTCGCGCCACAGCTGCGCCGGCAGGTCACGGGCGCGTCGGGGTACGTGGGTATCGGCCATCAGCAGCAGTCGCACACGGCCCACCGTAACGCTCACAGCGCGGCGAGGCGGACCGAATCACCCGCCGGCGCCGAGGATGGTTCCGCGCCCGCGGCACGATCTGCTGGCGACTGAGCAGGCCGGCGCGGCGACTCCTGCCTGGCGGGGTCGATGTCGTGCGCGCTATTCGTTGAAGCGGTAGATGATGCTGTCGGTGCTGAACTGGATGTCGGGGGTCAGGCTGTTGGAGATGGCGACCAGGATGTCATCACCCTCGGCGTACACCGCGACATCGGTCCCACCCGCGGTCGGGAACTCCGCCACCACCACGAACTGGCCGTTCTCCCACCGATACACCTGCGAGGACAAAGCGGTCCTCGGATCCTCACGAGGGCCGATGATGAAGTTGACCCTGACCAGATACAGCCCAGTACCCCCATGGACAACGGCCAACTCCCGACCACCCTTGCCCGAAAGTACCT
>DATATE010000178.1:0-29838 GCA_036268955.1 Pseudonocardiaceae bacterium | reverse complement strand
GACACCGCACCAACCCTCGCGTTATCAAACGCGGACGCCACAACGCATACATTGTCAAGAAATCGCACCATCACGGCGCTCGACACCCCGGACCGCCGACCATCCGTATCCATTCTCCGAGCTTAACTTAGTGGTATTGAGGCATAGCCCCACCAGCGCTGTGCCGAACAGGACATCCGCAGGATACCCACGAGCGGAACACCCACAATTGTGGGCTCTCTAAACGATCTCCGCGCTCCCCTCCCGCCCCTGCCCACGTCGCAAAGACACGACCTCATCCCTCCACCATCCCACACGGGCTTCGACGACGGTGACATGCCGCCCGGCCGCGTTCAACACCGAACACACGCACTGACAAGTCGGCTCGCCTGGCAACCCAGGCCAGCCACGACGCCACCCCCTGCCGCGCCAGCCGACGACGCGCCCCCAAAAGATCCCGGACCTCTGGCCCTGGGCCGTGCAGGTGACCGCAGCACACACCCGACTTACCCAGTGGACCGGTACCTGGGGCCTATCCCATGATCGGTGTTTCCGGCGGTTCGGTTAGTAGGTCTCGGCTCCCGGCCAGCGGCCACCGAACGTGATGGCGAACGCATTGATGATTGGCTTCCACCGCATCGTCCACCGGGCGCCGCCGGTCCCGGTCGGGTCCAGGCTGCGAGTCACAAGATACAGACACTTCATCGCGGCCTGCTCGGTGGGGAAGTGACAACGTGCGCGTACCCCCCGCCGGTAGCGGGCGTTCAGTGATTCGATCGCGTTCGTGAGCAGATCATGCGCCGGATTTCGATGTCGTAGTCGAGGAATGGTATGAACTCGTCCCACGCGTTGCGCCACAATCGAATCATCGCACCATATTTCTTGCCCCAGTTCGCGTCGAGTTCGTCCAACACAACAAATTCGGCGCCGGGATTGGGCGCGGTGTAGATGGGTTTGATATCCCGCGTCCCAGTTCTGTCGGGCGGCCAGGCGAAAGGTGTTGCGGATGAGGTGAACGATGCAGGTCTGAACGATGGTTTGCGGCCACACATTGGCGACGGTCTCCGGGAGACCTTTGAGGCCATCACAGACCAGGAAGAACACGTCCCGGACACCACGGTTCTTCAGGTCGACCTGCGCCCGGCACAGAACACCATCGCGCTGGTCTTGATCTCGTCGGGCAGGATCTCGTATAGGCCAGCCGTGAGTGATCGTCCAGGGCGGTCTGCAGGTAGCTGTAGTCCAGCTTGCTGGGCCGACCCGTGCTGTTGTCGGGGATTGGTGCGCTGAGGGTGCTGTTGCGGCTGCCCGCAGCACATCCGTGGATCTTGTGGCCGCCGCTGTCGGCGATGTTGCCCAGCATTTTGATGTTCACGTGGATCACGTCGGCGGGTACAGGATCAACTTTCGAGTCGGCGTAGCCGGCTGGCGAGGCCGGGGCGGCCTGCCTGGTCGGCCAACTGTCGGAGTTCGGACACGCTGGTCGAGCCGAGATCCAGTTGCCGGGCTACGGCGGCGAGGCGCTGCTCAAGGTTCGCGCGGTCAAGGCGAGTGTGGGCACTCACGTATGAGTCCATGCGTTCGAGCATCGTGTTGCGGCGGACGTTCTCGTCGGTACACCACACATGGCACAGGCTGTTGCCCTGCACGATGAAGGAGCCGACAATGCTCGTGGATAGCTGATCCCTGCCGAGGAAGGCCGCCGCGGGCAGGACGACCTGCCATGCCCCGTTGTCAAGCCGGACAGGGCGGTGACGTTCCAGGTTCTTCTTGCGCAGCCAATCGATCACTCGGCTCTCGTCATCACCGAAACGCGCCGCGGTTATCTCCTCGTTCTCCAGCGCGCTGACGATCGAGGGTGCCTGTTGCACCAGTGACGTCATGTGGTCGTCGGCTGTGTCGTCGGCCTGGCTGTAGGCCAGCCACCGGGTTCGCCCCGCCCGGTCGACAGTGCGGACCAGATACAGCGGTAGGTGTACAAGCGCCTCGTCGAGGCTGCGCGGCCGTTCGATGCCCTCGGGCAGGTTGTACTGCTCCCGGTTGGGCAGTCGGGCGAGTTCGGCGAGTGCGTCCTGGCGGAACACGGCGAACGGAAGACGGAAGAACCGCGGACCGCCGCGTCCGTCGAGCACCGTGGACAACTGGTCGTCCGACAGGAAGGTGACCTTGCGCGACTCGTAGTAGACGCGCGGCAGGGGATGCGAGCCGAAGCCGTCGAAGTACATCGTGCGTCGGTCCTGCCTGATGAGCAGGTACCGCTTCCCGTCGCGGACGGATGGCCGGCCGAGATCGTCGGTGAGGGTCCAGGTGTCGGCGGACCTGCGCACGTGTCCGATCGCGGCGAGAAACCGCAGCGCGCGGTCGACATGCACCTCGTCCAGTGCGAAGAAATCCGCCAGTTGCGTGGTCGTGGTCAGACCGCCTTCCGCGAGGCCGCGTTCGAGATAGCGGTCGATCAGGTCGTAGTCCTCCGCGTCCAGAACCGTTGCCTGGACCGTGACACTCCACACGGGTAGCAGGACGGCGAAGATCCGCGTCGGCCATGCCCCGCGAACGTGGGCGGCGTCTTCGAGCACACGTCGTTCAGGATAGGGGAACAGGTCCGGTTTCCCGGTCATCGCCCGATCACCGCCTCGATGTCCCGGTATTGCCTGATGTCGCCCTTCGCGGCGAGATGATCGCGTAACGATTCGGCCAGCGTGCGGAACTCACGGTCCTGCGCCCTGGTCAGCGTGTTCATGTCACCGACGAGAACGAGTTGGTGCTTGACACGGGTGAGCGCGACGTTGGCACGGCGCAGTTCATCCAGGAAGCCAACCTTGCCGGTCGGGTTGCTGCGGGTGAATCCGTAGAGAATCACGTCCCGTTCCCCGCCTTGGAACGAGTCGACGGTGCCCACGTTGAGCTTAACGATCTCGGGCTCGGCGACCAGCCCGTTCAGCAGTGTGACGATCGCGTCGACCTGGGCGCGGTAGGGCACGATCACGGCCCATTCGTCGTGGCGCCGATGGTAGAACGCGGCCAGTCCGGCGAGCAGCCTCGCCTCGGCAGGGTTGACATAGCCGGAGCGACCCCACTTCTCCCCGTTGCCATCCGGCCGCTCGCGGCGCTCCTGTTCGGGCAACCTGGCGGTATCCACGAACGCCATGGGGCTGTGGAAGACCGAGTCGTGATGCTCCCTGTTCACTGCGGTCGTCAACCGGTTGTCGTAGAACGACTTCGAGATGAACTCGGCGACGGTCGCCGGCATCCGGCGCTGCTGGAACAGCGGAACGACGTTCGTGGCGGGCAGTGCGTCCACGAGCAACTCGAAACCACTTTTGGTCAGCAGTTCCCGGATGATCGGATCGTTGACGCTCTTGCCCCATTTCTCGACGTCCGAGTCGAGATACGGTGGGAGCTGCTGATGGTCGCCGACCAGTACCCCACGCCTGGCCCGGACGAGGGGCACCAGGAGGTTCGCGATGCCGATCTGGCCCGCCTCGTCCACGATCGCCAGGTCGAAGTCCACTGCGGACAACTCGGATCGCGACGCCGCCCCGATGCAGGTCGCGGCGATCACGTCGGCGTAGCGGACCAGTTCGGTGTGCAGCTGATCGGTCGCGCTCTCCACCGCGTCGTGCCACTCCCGCAACAGAGTGGCCCGTGCGCGGAGGACGGGTAATCGCGCGGTGAGCCAGTCCCGTAGTGTGCGGAGGTCCCGCCGCAGGACATCGAAATCAGTGTCGTCTCGCACCTCGGGAGGCAACTCGATAGCGGTGAAGACGGCACGGCAGGTGTGGGCCGCCAACAGCGTGGCCTTTCGGTGTTTCTCGACAAGGTGTGTGGCCTCGGTCATCGCCGCCCGGGCCGTACGCACCTGTGGGAAGTCCTGGGTGAGGGTGTCGAGTTCCTGCTCGGCCACCACGAGGTCCTTACCGGTCTGCCGCACGGCCTCCCGCCGGGCGTCCCGCTTCGCGCACGCCACCGAAAGGCGACGCCCGCACCAGTGGGCCAGTGCCGTCGCCCGCAGGCCCCACGACAGGGTCTTCGCCTGCCACCGCGATAGGCGGTCCGTGCGCCGCTCGGCGCGGGCCAGTCGTCGTGTCTGCCTCCGATGCAGGCTCGCGAGTTCGTCAACCCGGCGCTGGGCCGGCCCGCCCACCGCGCGCCGGGCCGCGAGACAACCTTCCCGCGCCCGGGACTCATCGTCGATCGATGCGGTCAGCGAATCCATCCGGTCGGCGAACTCCGCTGCCCAGCGCGCGCCGAGGTCGATGTCCTGGTAGTACCGCAGTTCCCGCCCGGTCCTGCCGAGGATCTGCTTGCGGAGCTCCGTGACCTGGCGCTCCAGCAGGTAGGGCTGCCCCTCGTCGGTGACGGCTCCCTCGTTGCCCACCCGGATCGCCAGCACACCGCGGGGCAGGCGCCCCAGCACGTTGTCAACGGCCCGGTTGGTGTGCGAGGCGACCAGCACCCGCTGCCGCGCCCCGTCGGCCGCCGTCGCCTCCGCGATCTGGCTGATGACACGGGTCTTGCCCGTGCCGGGCGGGCCGAGCACCAGCAGCAGATCCTGAACCGCGAGAGCTTTGCGGAACGCCTTGAGCTGGTGTTCCTGATCCAGCTCGATCGTCGGCTCGTCCGAACGCGCGGGGATCGGGTGCACGCGGTGGTCGACGACGGCGGCCAGCAGGTCGGTGTTGGCGGCCTGACGGTGGCGAAGCAGCGTCACGGCTTCGCGCTGCTTGTCGTAGACGACGGTGCTGGGAGTGGCCTCCAGTTCGCCGGTCTTGGTGATGCGATCCCAGTCGACCCGTTGGTCGAAGCGGACCGTGACCCATGGCCCATCGACGAACGTGACCTGGCCGCGCTGTTCGGGCTCGCCGCGGACCTGGACGAACGTCCCCTCGCCGGGCACCCGGTTGCCGGCTGCCCGAAACCGGTACACCGGACGAGTGCCATGGCGGCTGCCGGCGGCGGGCTGGACATCGCGATAGGGGTAGGGTGGCTCCCGCCGCGCCAACTCTGTTGTTATCGTTCGCTCGGCGTCTATCATGCGGCTGACCCGGTCGAGAAACACCGCTTGCGCCGTCGTCACCGGCTCCGCGGCACGCGGCACGGCCAGGGATTCCTGTAGGGACTGCCATTCCGCGCCGAGCCGTGGCCACTGCGAGTCCGCCCCGCGCGGGATGTGCCGGATCGTCATGTCGAGCTGCCATCTGGGCGTCCGCAGCAACAGACAGCCTCGCGCAAGTTGATCATGGTTGCGGATCCGGATCGGCTCGATGCCGCCGATCATGTAGCCCGTCCCCGAATTGGTCTCGAACAGCCTGGCCACGAAGGAACTGCCGTACAACAGCATGCTCCAGTCCTTGCCGCCCTGCTGCGGTGGGCTGAGCGTCGCGGGTAACCCGTCCCGCCGGGCGTTCAGATCGGCCACCAACTCATCGAGGCTGCCAGGTAAGCCTGGATGGTCCTGGCGCCGTCGCCACAACCCGTCGATGACCTTGTCCGAGCACACCAGGTGAACCGGTCGAACCAGATTGACATGTCGAAACAACGACGTACCCCTTTACGAAATGTCGGCACAACCGGCCTTCAGCTGGCTCCGCAGGGAACGCATGTCAGGTCGGTCTGCCGGATCGGTTGCCAGGCCGGCGTCGACCGCAGCGCCGAGCCGCTCCGGGACGTCGGGTGCCAGTCGCCGGACGGGCAGGGGAGCGGTGCTGTGCGGTATCTGGCCGGTGATCAGATGATAGGCAACGGCCGCCAGCTGGTAGATGTCGGTCGGCGGGCCTCCGCGGCCGGCCGCCCGTAGCTGTTGCTCGGGCGCCTGGTAGTTCGCCGGCCCTTCGCCTGGCTCGTAGGGGCGCACCGCCAGGCCCAGGTCGCGGAGCAGCAACAGATGACCGCGCGCTGACACGATTTCGTCCGGCGAGAGACACCGGTGGGACAGACCCTCGCCATGGAGCGCGCCGAGGGTGCCGCACAGGTCGGCGAGGCCGGAACACAAGCGGTACAACCGCACCCGGTCCAGTGAGCTCGACCCGTCGAGCAGTGCATCGAGCGTGTCATGCGGCTTTCCGTCCCGTGGCGCTGGCCAGGTCGTCACCAGGGTGGACTTGTTGGCGTCCGATGCCGACCAGATGACCCCCGGTAGCCCAGGAACCCTGAGCCGCCCGAACATGTTCAGCAGGTCCGATTCGCGGGCGAGCTCACCCAGCGCATCCCGGGTCCGCTGGGTCGTCTCGTGCGACTCGACCTGCCGGAACCACCCGTACACCAGCTGAGCTGTGTGAGCCGGGATGAGCTGGGTGCAGCGTGCCCGACGGCGTACCACGGCATGATCGCTCGACCACCGTTCCTCGGCCAGATAGTCGTGGATCAGGAACGCCCGTCGCCCGGCTTCGATCTCCGCGCCGGCACGGAATGACGGCCGCTCCGGTCCGGTGGCCGGGATGATGGCCGGAAACGGCTGCTGGTCAATGTGCTGGCTGCGGCCCTGGCTGCCGTGTCGGGATTTCGTGTGGTGCGTGTCGGGTGATTCCCGGCGTGGCCGTGGCGCGGCCCTGACCTTTTCCGCGATAATCCCGGCGAGATCTTCCGGGCTGTAGTCCTTCGCTCGCAGGTAGATGATGGCCGGGTCGAGAAGTTCCGGCGGGACGACGGTGTCGTCGTCCATCAGGAGCGGAAGTAGGTAGCCGTCCGTGCGTTCGATGGCGGCCCGCATGGCGGCGTAGAACTCGTCCATCGGATAGGGGCCGGCGAGGTACTCCCTCGACAGGAACGGAATGACGTACCTGGTGGCGATCCCGCCGTACACCTTGCGCAGTTCCGGGATGACGTTGTGACCCCATAGTTGGACGGTTTCGTTCCGGTCGTAGAAAACGCGGAGCCCGACCGCTTCGCACGCCTTGACAACGCGTTCGACATAAGGGCGTTGTGCGCCGGCGAACGACACCGCGACGTCGTAGGTGTGGTCACCTTCCGTCATGCGTCCACCTTAATCGGGTTTGCTAACGGCGTTTGCGCCTGCCACGCGGGCGGTTGGAGCGGGGGCGGCCGGCCAGTGGGTGTACCGTGGCTCGGCCCGCTGGCAGGTGGGCCAGTTCGGTTTCGGCCAGGGTTGCCAGTTCGTTCATACCGGCGCGGTCGGGGTGGCCGGACGCCAGTAGGGCTGTCAGCATCTCGCGCGCCTGGTCTGCCGGGACCTGGGACAGGACATCGGCAACGGCTTCGGCGCCGCCGACTTCCAGCAGGTGGATGAACTGCTCGGCCATTCCGCGCAGCCCTTCACGCTGGTCTAGGTCGTCCATGTCGATCTCACCGTCGTCGACCAACATCTGGGTGACGATCGGGCCGAGTTGTTCGTCCGAACGTAGCTCGTGGAGGAATGCCGAGCGGCCGGCGGCGATCTGGACCAGCAGGTCGAGCATCGTTGTCGCGCGGGTCCGGAAGGGACAGTCACGTACCGCGTCCAGCAGGAGGGACAGCCCGTGCTGCCGACCACCGTGCGTGGCCAGCCACGCGGCGATCTCCAACTCCGCGCTCTCCGGGCTGTAGTGCTCGGCGATCATGCCCAACAGCTGGGCAGGCTCGGCGTCGGACAGTTCGCCGACCAGCGGTGCGCAGCGGCCCTCGCGCACCAGGCTGGCACGCACGGCACGGGTAGCCAGTGGCGTGAGTGACACCAGCTCCATCGGACCGGCATCAGGTCCCAGGGCGCTGCGCAGTCGTTCCAGGGCGTCGGGTGGCAGGGGCGCGGGTTCGTCGGAGTCCAGGCCCAGGTCCGCCCGGTACATCGGATCGGGCCGGCCGGCGCTCACCTCGACAGCGCCGAGATCCGCCAGTACGTCCAGCACCCGGCGCACGTCCGCGCCGACGCCTTCCCGCCACCAGGTCGCGATCTCCGAGTCGAGCGCGTGCAGGTGGAACTGTTCGGTGCAGGCCCACCAGACGCTCTCGGTCAGGCGGATCAGCGGGATCGGTTCCGGTAGCCCGTACACCGTGCTCAGGACGTCCGGCAGGACCTCGTCGAGAACCGCGTCGAGCATCAGGGTGTGCTCAGGCGCCCAGCCCGTCGGTGCCACGAGTAGACACGGCGTGGGCAGCGCGTCGAACGCAATCGTCCACAGCGCCAGGCCGTCACGCAACAGGGGTGCGGCCTTCGCTATGCGGATCAGCCTGTTCTTGACCACTCGGACGACGCGGATCTTCTTGGCCAGCTCGATCAGGAGGCTGAGGCCGGGCAGTTCGGCGCTGCTCTTGGTGCGGAACACCTGTTCGCCGATCCGCGGGTCGATGGTGTCCCCGGTGCCCAGCAACGTCACCAGTTCGCGGGCGTCGCCGAGTTTGATGTTGCCCTTGGTGGTCAGCGCTCGACCATCGCCGACCCAGTCGACCAGTGCCCGCAACCTGCCGACGAGTGGCGTGCGCTCGGCGACCGACGCGAGTTCGGCTTCCGTGGGCAGCGTCACCGGGAGTTGTGGGACCGCGCGTTCGGGCCAGTCGTCGCCGATCTCGGCATGTCGCGCGGCTATGTGGGCGAGGACGTCGTGGTCGTAGGCGATCCGGCCGGCACGGACGCCGTCGAGGAATCTGGTCATGGCAGGCTCGTCGGTGGGATCGACACCGTGGTCGGCCGCGGTCGTCAGCCAGAACTTGGCCATGCCGAAGTTGCGTTCGTCGGCCATCGCGGCCGGGAACTCGGTGGCGGCCTTCGTGATGGCGGCCTGCAGGTCGACCAGTCGATCGCCGTTGGGATCGGCTAGCCCGGTCACGTGCAGGTAGTGCAGGAAGACGCGCAAGGTCTCCGGCAGCGCGGCGACGCCGGACGTCGTGAGCGACACCGTCCTGGGCAGGTGGGTCAGGAGGAACTCCTCGACCAGGCCGGTGGTCCAGTAGCCCAGTCGTCCGTCGACGCTGTGGTGGCGGAAGTCCAGGGCAGCGGCCAGCATGAAGGGATCGACCTGCTGGTCCTGGGCCCACGCTGTGCATCGTCGGCTCAGCAGGTCCTTGGCCGCCTCGTACGTCTCGGCGTCTTCTGGCTCGAAGTAGGTGCGCATCCGTGTCTCACATCGTCGCCATTCGGACGCCTAGACTATCGCCACGGTGGATCAGGTCGGGTCGCGGAGTAGTCCGGTCAGACGGTCGAGATGCTGGTCATCGAGGGGTCGCAGGTGCGCCAGCAGATTGCGGATGTCCCGCAAGCAGAACAGGAGGTTGGCGGCGGGGATCCGGACGCGGTGCGTTCCCACCGCCCACGCCATGGGGCCTAGTTCCAGGACTGCCCGTCGAGGGTCAGGAGTTTCCTGACTGCCGTGGTCCCCCGAACTCGTGAGTTCAGTGAGGACGGCCATGCTGGCGCGGGATCGCACGATGCCCTCGAACCGGGCGCGGTGGCCGTCGATGACGGGAGACAGCGCCCTGTTCTGGCCGCGCCAGATCTTGGTCAGCAGGTCGCCTTCCCACTCGTTCGCCGCGATGATCGCACTGTCGGGTCGAATCTCACCGTCCCACAGCTGCACCATCCCGCGCGTCCAGGTCGAATGGAGCTGGAGCGGTGGTTTCGCCGTCGTGGGCCTGTAGTTCGCGGCCAGGGCGGTTCCGACGTCGGTGCGCTGTGCCGGCAGGTCGGCCGCCAGCGTGTCCATTCGGCCGTCCCAGGTCACTGCCAGTTGGCTGGCCAGTTCCAGATCCGGGCCGGCGACCTCGGTGATGACCTCGCGGATCACATGCTCCCGTACGGGATGCTCGACCGGTGTGTCACGGGCGCGGCGCGATCGGGCCAGAGCCACGACAACCGCGGTGTCCAGCCGACTCAGGGCGCCCCACCACCAGGTCACCGTGGTCGTCACAGGGTCAAGGAGGCCCAACACGCCGTCCGGCAGGTCACCCAGCCGCGAGGCCATCAGCAGTCGGGGGCGTTCGGCAGGCGCCACACCGAGTTCCTTGAGCACTGCCGGCAGGCGGACCAACAGGTCGGCCGTGTGGGCATGATCGAGTTCCTCCCACGCGCGGACGACGACGACACGGCCACGAAGCTCGGCTGCACCGACCAGTGACCGCACCGGATCGTCCGCCGCGTCAACAGGTTCGTCGATCATTTCGGCGAGCCGCTCGGCCAACGACGGCCCCGGCGCAGGCGGTAGCGCCTCGACGACGTCCGGTGCGGGTGGCGGCCATCGGTCGTCCGTCAACAGTCCGAAGACGTCCCGCGCCCACTCCGGCCGCTGCCCGTCGGAGGTGAAGTCGATCTCGGCGGCGCGGAAATCGGCGGCCGGCCGGGACCACTGCCCGTCAGCTTTCGGCGGTGGCACCCGGATGCTGCCCGGCCGGTCGGCCAGGTCGTCGAGCAGCTGGTCGGCGACGCCGGACTCGACCACGGTGTCGGGAACCAACCACAGACAGGTCAGGCCGCTGTCAAGTACCGCCGTGATGGCATCGAGGTGGGCGATCGGGCCGGGCAGGGTGCGCAGCGGCACGGAGTGGGCTGTCATGGCCGGGTCCGGAGCGCCTTCAGACATCGGTACACCACGCGCTCCAAGGACACCCCCTCGTCGCCGGATTCCAGCACGCCCCGGACCTCCAGCGAGGCCAACAGGCGTTGGACCGTGACCAGATCCACCTCAAGGGCGATCTCGGCGAGGTCGGCGGACAGCACCGGTTCCAGCCCGTAGTCGACCCAGCTGCCGATTCCCTCGATCAGCGAATCGGTCATGCCGACCTGTGCCACCATGCCCGCGGCTGCCGAGGGATCGTCGGCGCGTGCGCTGACCTGCTCGATGGCTTGGGCCTGCGTGGCGCCTCGCGACATCACGCGGGCGATCGTGTTCTCGACCAGTTCGGGCCAGCCGCCGGTCGCTGCGATCAGCGAGGCGCGCGCCTCTGGTACGTCGAACGGGCATTCCGGCCAACTGCGGAGACTGTCCGCGGTCCACCGCTCGGGCCGTATCGGTTCGGCGCCGGTCTGGTCCGCGATCGCCAGGGCGCTGTCCGGGTCGACCAGCAGGACGGTTGCGCGGTTGGTGTTCCCATTGTCCGGTGACTCCGCCAGGATCCGCGCCGCGGACATGACTTCGCCCGCATTCTTGCCCTGGCAGTCCGCGATAACCACGGTGGTGCCGTGCGTGCCAACAGCGGCCGCCATCGCCTTCTTGACCTCGGACATCGACTTGTGGGTCAGGATCTTGCCGCCGCGCATCTCGGCGTAGTCGCGGATCGCGTCGGGCACCCGCTCGATGCCCAGCGCGCGGGTGCCGGTCACAACCGAGTTGGCTCCACTGGTGACGATCGCCGACAACTGGCCGTCCGTCAGCGGGCTGCGGTGCTCCACGCCGTCGGCCCTGCGCAGCAGTCTGCGGGCATCCATCGGGTTGTACACGTACGGCAGGTCGAACGCCGTTTCCCGCAACTCGTTCTCCAGGTCGGCCTTGGTGCCGAGCATGTTCACGACATTGGGACTGCGGACCGCGTAGCGTTGCTGCCCGGACAGTTTGATCAACAGCCCGAGGCCGACCATCTCGTCGAGATAGATGTCGAGTTGCGCCACGGTCATGTCGTCGAATCCCACCGGCCACCGGTCACGGGCCTGCTGCAGCAGTTCCTCCGGCGCGTAGCCCTCGCCGAACTCGTCGTTCAGACTCTGCAGCGCGATCACCAGTGCCAGTACCCGGTAGCGGTCCTCAAGGTTGATCGTGATCCGCAGGCGCTCGGCGATCCGCCGACGTACCCGATCGCTCGCCGCGACCGCCTCCACGTCGGTCTCGGTCACCACCACCGGCGATCTCATCGGCTGGCCACGCCTGCGCAGCAACGTGTTGACCAGTTCCTCACAGAAGATCTGAATGAGGCTCGCCTGGTAGTTGGTCGCCGACAGCAGCCGCCACACCAGTTCCGGTTGGTTGAACTCGTAGCCAAGCGCCACCATGGGTTCGATCACCAACCGCTGGGCGTCCGGCGGATCCAGCGGGCCGACGAGGATGTCGGGCCCACCGTGGACCAGCGGGACATTGGACAGGTGGCCGAACCGCTGCACCTGGTGGAGACCTGCGAACACGACCTTGAACCTGCGGTCGGTCGACTCCATCAGCTCCTTGAGCCGCAACACGTTGCGGAAGTGGTTGACGCCGCCCGCCGTCTGGGTCGGCGCGGAGTCCGCGGTCAGGAAGGCGTCCGCCTCGTCGGCCAGGAACAGGATGCGGCGGCCGGGGTTGTTGTTGAGCCAGGCACGGACCTGATCGACGACGGTGTCTGCGGTCGCACCCTCGATGGCTCGCGACGAGATGATGCCGAGGGCCTGTAACTCGACGGCAAGTTCGCGCCAAATTCGCGCGGCCGGTTCGGCGTCGCCGATGCCGCGGCCCTTCAGGTCCAGGTACACGGCGAAGTGGGTGATACCGTCGCCGAACGTCGCCTGCACACGTCGTAGCAGCGCGGACTTGCCGAGTTGTCGTCCACCGTAGACGAACAGGCCGCCATACGGATCCGTGACCTCCGCGATCTCCCTGTCCCGGCCGACGAACACCTCGGGCGGGACGAGCCCGGCGATGAACGGGGTGTACGGGTTGATGGCGGTCCACGGTAGTGACACGCGTTGCGTGACGCGCCACGAGCCTGGGGCGATCGCGCTCACCCAGCCCATCATCGCCGGGTCGACGACCAGGGCCTGGACCGGCGTCTTGGCAGACTGCTCGGCCAACTGGCGACGCGCCGCGAGATCGAGGTGCCGCAGGGAGAACACCAGGTTGGCGGACCTACGGGCCGCGTCGGCTCCGGGCAGGTCGACGACCGACCATCCGCGCCGTTCCTCCACGACCACGGTGATCGTGTAGTCCTTCGCGGCGGAGCCGAACATCGCGACATAGGACTTCTCGCTCGGCGTGGCATCGACGACGAACTGCCGGAACCACTTGGATTGTCGGGTGCTGATCTCATGGGGGCTCTTCGTGGCGTTCAGGCCGAGTACCCGCAGGATGTCCCGCACCGCCCCCGGCATGCGGTCGCCACCCCTGCCCGCCGACTGCCGCAGTGAATCCCATGCGGTGAGACCGGAGGCCGCCAGCGGCAGCAGCCCGACGCCGTTGGTCGCGGAGTCCGCCCATGCCTGCGCGGACGCACGCCTGTCGTCGGCTACGCCTCGGCCCAGCAGAGCGACGAACGCCTTCAGGTCCTCATCAGCTGGCGCCTGATCCTCAGGCAGCGGCTGGCCCTTGCGAATGAACGCGAGAAACTCGGCCGCCGTCACGGTGTCGCCGCCGTCGAGGAGGTTCAGGATCCGATCTCGATCGGGCCGCCCGACGTCGAGGACATCCAGGTCGGCGCGCATCCCGTCGATTCGGGTACGTTGCCGCGCGGTCAGTTCGCTGGCCAGTTCGTCGAGTTTCGCCCTGGCGAAGTGGTAGGCCTCGTCGGAGATGGTGGACAGAGCCTCCAACCGGCCGCTGACACCGGCCTCGTCGCTGTCGTCCAGCAGATTCTGGGTACGTACACGCGCGAAGAGGTCATTGGCCTTGGCCAGTTCCGTGCGGTAACGCCGCAGCCACGTCTCCGCCGCGGCGTCGATGGTCTGACGCATCCGTTGCAGGGATGGCGCGTCATCGGGCACCGGCCAGTAGCCGCTGCCGGCGAGGTCCACGGTGCGCCGGGCACTGGGCAAGTCACCGCGATCGCAGTAGGCTGCCACGACCGAGGCGATGTCCGGTGGTTCGATCAACCTGGACAGGCAGGACCGGGTCGTCGGATCGTCCCGATCCGGCGTCCCCTGTGGGGTGCGTGGGAGATCCGGCAACGCCAGCAGCACATCGGTCGTCGGTTCCGTCGGCATGGGCGGAGTGCCGGTGGTCGGCGCCGCTCCGCCCGACAGAACCGAACGGTTCGTCTGGCCGGGATCGAGCAGCCAATGCAACAGGAGCCGCATGGCGGCACCCGCCATGCCAGCCGGCCGCTGGGCGTCGGCGAGTTCGCCGGCGACGCTGGACAGCGTTCGCGCGGGCACATCAGTGTTGGAACTGGAGACACCAAGGCGATGCTGAACCCCGTACGCCTCGTGTACGACGGCGCTGACCTCTTCGACTGAGCGCCGCAGCATCCGGCGAGCCGACGCGACGATCGGCTCCCGCGACTGCTTGGGCGTGCGAGTCGCGGAGTCGGCATTCTCGATCAGCGCGTCGACGGAGTCCGGGCCGTCGAGTTCGGCGAGCGCGCTCGCCAGTCTGTCTCCCTTGTCCTTGCCGGACGACCAGTCGATCACCGCGGTCAGCGCCCTGCCCAGCGGTTGGTTCTGCCGCAGCAGCAGTTGCATCACGTGTGTCGCCCGTTGGTAGGTGTTCTTCCGGCGGGGCAGTTCCTCGATCAGTTTTGCCGCACGTCGGCCGAGTTCGACGCGGGCGTCGTCGGAGCCCCGATTCGGTGCCAGTCGGTCCAGTCCGTCCTCGATCCGCAAGCCGTGTCGGATCGCGTCCGTGGCGGCATCGATGAGTGCGGCCCATTCGTGCGGCAGCGACAGCACCGGACGCAGTTGGTTGAGCATGGACGGAGCCCAGCCGGCGACGAGGCCCGCGCGCAGCATGGCTGACGTGGCGACCGCGGCGGCTTCGGCGTCCTCGTGCAGTTCCTGGGTCTGCAGGTCCAGTGCCGCCAGCACCGACGTGGCGTCGGCGTTGTTGTGGATGGTGTAGGCCGCCGAGGCAAACCGCAGCGTGGCGGCGCGGTGTTCTGGCTCGTCGGACGAGACGGTGACCCAGTACGCTTCCGCGAGTCGCGCCATGCCGACCAGCGTCACGGCCACCGGCGTGTCACCGTCCGCCCAGGGACGGCACTCGCTGTATTGGGGGGCGTCCACCCGATCGGTCGACTCGTGTTCGGCCGCACTCGGTGTCGGGTCGGGCTGTTCCGGTGCCTCGCCGTGCGAGGGGACGTCTTCGCCTGGGTCGAGCGAGCGCAGTTCGGCTTCGGTGGCGGCCAGTGCCTGGCGAATATGGTCTTTCGCCGCGTCCGGCACCGACTCCAGTGAACTCGTGAGATCGGCGATCGTCTGCCGCAACTGGGACAGCCTGTGCTCGCGGTCTTCTTCATCCTTCTGCTGCCGCAGCAGGTCCGCGCGCAACTTGGCCACGGACGCGTCGAGATGCTCGAACCCGGCATCGGAAGGAATGTCAACCAGTCCGGCAAGCGTCGCGACGAGGCTCTGGTGCGTGTCGTCGAAGTCACTGGTGGACTTGGCGTCGGGCCAGACCGGCCGCACACCGTCGTCCACTCGGTCTGCCGCGTCACGCAACCTTCCGGCGAGGTCGGCGGAGATCGCGCGTAGTGCTGCCAGTCGTTGTTCCACGCCGTTGATGTCGGCCTCGGTCGCCGGCGTCGGTGCGGCCGGCGATTCGTCGCCATCCCGACCCAACCAGGCCGACCACGGCACTGCCCGTCGTTCCGCTTGCCGCACAGCCTGCGCCAGTTCCTCCTCATGTTGTTCGGCCATCGTGCTCGCGGCGACATCCGCGATCAGCAGGGCGAAAAGCGTGAACCGGCCAATCGGATAGCCGAGGGTCACCAGCAGTTGGACGAGTTCGTCAAGGTTCGGCCGGCTCACGACCGCGTCGTCGAATCCGTCGTGCTTGATCAGCACGTTCGCCGCGTGATGGATGATGTCGGTCGCCACGAACGCGAGTTGTCGCCCGGTGGCCCGCTGGCTCCAGGCGCGGACCGCGAGCAGTTCACGGCGCGTGACCGGTTGCGCGGCCTGTTCGGGCAAGATCGCCGGTAGGTGCGCTGCCGTCCGAATCGCGTGGCTGACTCGCCCGATCACACCGAGATCGTCGTCGTTGAGCGAGTTCAACCATCGACGCAGTCGCAGGTGCACATCCGTCACCCGAACGAGTGTGCCATAAGCGCGAGCAGTGCTTTGAAATGTCCTTCATCTGTCCCAGAAAGGCGGAGGGTGCGTCAGTCGTCCTCGTGGAACACCACTGCTCCGGATGTGCCGGCGTTCGCCTCGATTTCGGTTATCTCGGGAAGCACGCCAGCCCATTGGGCAAAACGTTTGGTTTTCGATACAGCGAACCGAGTGCATTGAGCGCGGTGAGTTTGACGTGCGGGTCGTGCGCGGTGTCGGCCGCCCGCCGGTAGAGGTTCTCGGCTTCGGCCGGTCGCTCCTGTGCCTCGGCGACCTGTCCCAGAACGACCAGGGTGTGGGCTACGCCGCCCGCACCGGCGGTGCGGGATCCCGCTAGCATCGGGCTCCTGTTGAAGCTGGGAAGGCCGTGGTGGCTGTGTGGTGGTGGGCGCTCGCGCTGGTGGTGGCGAGCGCCGCGGTCGGCGGGTGCGGGTTGGCCTCGCCTGCCGGGACGACGGCCGCGCCGGACGCGCCGGCCACGAGCGTGCTCGGTTTGGTGCGGCTGGTGCCTTCGGGTGTCGATACGGTGACCGTGAACCTGTTCCGGCGGGCCGGGGCGCGGTGGGCGTCGCGGCGCCTGCCCGGTCCGGTGCCGCGGGCTACTTCGCCGCCGTGGCCCAGCGTGCCGGCGTGCCCGGGTTCGAACTCACCCAGGCAGCCGGTGTCGACACGACCGGCGTCGACCTGGCCGTCGTGCGCGCCGACGCCTCCGCGATCAGCCGGGCCGCGCACGCCGATCCGGCGTGGCACTCGGCGTTGACCACCCGGCAGGACCACAGTGTCACGGTCTACCGCTGGCTGCGCGACAACCAGGTCGACGTAAATCGGGGCACCGGCATCCTCGATCAGCTCCCGGGCAGCCGCAGGGTCGCCGTCGTGGCCGGCCGAACCCTGCTGACCAGCCGCAACGACGCCACGCCCGCCGCCACGGCTGCGAATTCGTCTTCGGCGACCCGGCTACCTCGCTCACCCGACGTCACCACCCGCACCGACACCCGCCTCTACGGTCTGGCCGCACGGGCGTGGGACCGGTTGCCGCTGATCCACCGCATCGCCTGGGCCGCGCACACGGACACACCGCCGATCCTGGAGGGCGCGGTGATCCGGCCGGACGTCGCCCGGCTACCCTCGGGTGTGATCCCGAAACCGGTGTGGCCGTGGTACTCCCGCACCGACCAAGCAGTATCCGATGTGGACCGGTCATGGTAGGCGCTCCTGCGCCGGGTTCGACATCGAGCACACCTGCCGATTCTTCAAGCAGACCACTGGGCTTGGGCCACCCCGAAGTTGCGCACTCCGCGGGCGGCGGATCGATGGACCTGGCTGGCGCTGGCCAGCCTACACCCAACTACGCCTGTCCCGCCAGCTGGCAGTGGATCTGCGTCGTCCGTGGGAGCGATCAATGTCGCCGGGGACGCAACCATCTGCCCACCCGACGTCATGACGTGCACATCGTCCAGGCAAGCGCACCGAAGAAGGCGAAGTCGAGCGCGCCCCTTGAAGACTTGCACACCCGGGCACTGAGCCTCGGCTCGATCGGACTGGAACCACGGTGAATGGCCTAGCACAACCGGAATTCATCCGCGCTATGAACGCTCACCCCGTATCGTGCGGCATCGGTGCACCCATTCGCCGTCGATCTTGACCAAAATCAGCTGGAGCGTTCGCGGCGTAGGCATGTCCGGCTCACCCGCAACCCACCTGGCCACATCGATGGCCGCCCCATAAAAGTCACTCACTGCGGTCCAAGCAGCCTCCGGAAACGCTTGCCATGCGTTCTCGATTTCCCCTGGGCCAGCGCTGAACACAACACTGGACCACTGGCGCTCCATATCATCGAGCGTGTACAATGGCTCGACAGCATCCACATCATCCGCAAGGTCGAGCACCCTGGGCGTGAGCACGTCCCGGAGATAGACGCATTCTCTTGCGACGTCTCGGTATAGCCGAGCAATCAGATTCTTGCACGCCTCGTATTGTGCGACACCTTCAGGGTCGTCTCTATCGAGCGGCACCGCTTGCGTTGGTATCCAGCTGGAGACCTCGCCCATAATCTTAAGGGTGTTCTTGTAGTCAACCGAGAAGTATTCGCCGTCTGGAGAACGCTCCGCGATGGGCAGCGTGATCCGCCGGATTTGGTCCCAGATCGCCGCCAGCGTCGCGATTCGAATAATATCCCATTTTTCTCGTTTGCGCGCAGCTGCCCGCTGTTCCGCCAGCTCATCAAAAATGAGCGTGGCCGTCAAGACGGTTAGCGCCAGAGCTGCCAGACTGGCCAGAATGCCCACAGCAAAGTTCTCCGGGTCAATCGCCAGCCCGGCTCCGACACTGATCAGACCGAGCACCGAGACAGAGGCGAGTGGGCGACGCCGCACGAACCTGACAATTCGCCAGTCCGGAAGGTACAACGACGACGGCCGCGTCGTCGCGACTGACCCACGACGGACAACCGCTTGCCTACCGCTATCGACTGTGGGCATGGTGCCTCCGACCCCCGCCAGCGTTGTGTCTGTGGGACAAGAAATTCGATTGTCTGACTCCAGCATTGTCGCGCCGGTTGCTTCTGTATCGGCGAACCTAGATACGCCGTAACAATCGCCTAACGCCGACAGTGATCCAGTTCTCCAAACCCCCAGCGGGCGGATGGGCCGCTCTACGCATAGGCCAGCTATCGCACACGATCGCGGGACGGATCCGAACTCGCATGCACCCACCAGGTAATTTTCCGGACAATGGGTATGCGATGTGCTGTATGGCACATAGCGCTTACTGGCAAGGACTGTGGCGTGGCAGCCGCCTGGGGTACCGAGTTGGTTGCCGACGCGGTGGTTGTCGACCTCGCGCCAGGTGTGCAGTGTTCCGTCCCAGAACAGCTGGTGTTGGGTCGTCGCGTGACGGTGTTCGCGCTGGTTGGGCTGGCCGTGCCGCCAGCCCTCGGCCCAATCCTGGCCAGGCAGACGCCACCAGCGCCGATGTGGGAACGGCGGCGCAACCGCAGCGACGATGATCAATATCCGGCTGCGACCGGCGCACGCATGGGCTGGCGCTGGACCGAAGCTGACCAATGGGCATCACTCGTAGCGCATGCCGGGCTTTTCGTCGTCTTCGCTGCCACGAAGGTGTTCCATGGAGGGCTAAGTGGTCGGTTTTCGAAGTCCTTCGGGGGTGATCATACCGCTTGGGGGAGCTCGGCGAGGGCATCCTGGTGTTCGTGCTCAGCGATTCTGGCCAGCAGGGCATACAGATCCTTGCGGGTGAACTTCCACTGGAAGGGTCGCGCGGTCGCGTTGTAACGCTTCTCGAAGTCGACCAGTCGTTGCTCGACCTCGTCAAGGTTCGTGAAGTCGTTGGGAGACACAACCTTGCGTTGTACGACAGAGAAGAAGATCTCCACTTGGTTTAACCAGGAGGCGTGCACCGGGGTGTGCACATCACCGCGTTGGGGAACCGCGCGGCCAGCCGATCCACCGCCGCCTTCCCACGATGCGAGGACCCGTTGTCGACCACCCAGAACACCCGTTTCGCCGAGGCATACGGCTCGCACGTCATGACCTGCTCGACCAACGCCATGAACGGCACGATCCCGGTTGAGGGCGCGCACCGCCCGAACACCCGCGCACGGTGTACGTCGTAGGCGGCCAGATACGCCAGTGCACCACCCCGTTCGTACTCGTGGTTGACCCGCATCATCCGCGCCGTGCCGGGTGGCAGGCTGGGGTGGCAGCGGCACCGGGCCTGGATGGAGGTTTCTCATCACTGGAGATCACATACTCACCCGGCCCCAACCGCTTGCCCTCCCAGCGACGTTCATACAAATCCAGCACCCGCGCCGCCGTCGCGGTGAAGTCCGGGTCACGAGGGAACAGCCAAGACCGGTACTGCCACGGTTTGATCGCCTCCCGTGCCAGCCACCGCCACACCGTTGAGGCGGACATCGCCTCGGCCACTCCCTGGGCCACCACTTCGCGGGCCAGTTCCGGACATGACCACCGCGACAACGCCACCCCCGCGCGGGCGGGGAGTTGGCAGGCCAGTGCCTTGACCTGCGCGACCTGCACCGGGGTGAACCGCGGCGGGCGGCCGGACCGGGCATGATCGGACAGCCCGGCCAATCCGGCCGCGGCGAACCGGCCCCGCCAGGTCCGGACCGTGTCCACGCTGACCCCCACCTCCCGCGCGATCGCGGTGTTGGACCACCGCTGCGCGGCCAGCAGCACGATCTGGGCACGGACCCTGTTCCGATGTGGGATCTTCTGACCTCGGGAACGCCGGGTCAGCACCCGCCGGATCGCACCGGTCACCGTCACGGGACAGGCCTGGCTGATGGGCATCGCTACCGCACTCGTTTCATGACCGACGGTCAGAGCGGCGCCCAGGATGCCCGTCGGGCACGATGTCGGTCATGGCTACCCCACCGGAGTCCACCAAGATCTCTGTCGGGCAACGGTTGCGCGCCCACGCCCAGGCACGCTGGCCCCAGGCTGGTGAACTGGAGTTCCGCTACCGAGGCGCGTTCGTCTACGTCGAGGCCAATCTGCCCGACGGGACCGTTCGACACCCGCTGATATTCGGTCACCACCGGCGGTGGCAGCGGTGCCACGTCCACGACCTGACGCCGCTCCCGGCGATGTTCGGGTGCGTCGGCCAGAGGAGCGTCACAGCCCTCGCACCGGTGCGGATAGATGGTGATCGTGTCCTGGGGATCATCGACCAGACTCCGGGATACCGATGAGGCACCCGGTTGCTTTCCAGGGCCGCGGCCCGAGCGAGTCCGTGAGGAGCGCTTCTTCGCGGGTTTCTTGTCCCAGGGTGAGTCCGAGGACGGTGGGCGTGAAGAGTTCGACGAGTCAGCCGACAAGCGCCGTTCCAACTCGGTGATCCGCTCTGCCTGTGTGGTGTTCACCAGAACCTGGTGCGCCAAAGCAGCTTCCAGGTCCTGGACACGGGCGAGCAACTGCTCGACCATCGTCTCCAACACCCCAGAACCCGCCACGCCAAGATCGTCTCAGATCTGGCTCAACCCGCCGACACCGACCGCCAACCAGCTGAACAGCTACGGCAAGACGCCCCCATCCCAACATCCTCGACGACGCCCAGCGCACGCACCCTGTTGGTGAACGATGTCCTCGATCTTACGATTTCGGCACGCTCCCGTATTGGTCATTGTGCGCCGCGGCGGCAGATCATCGTGCAATTCGTTCCCGACGATTCTGACACCCGGACCAGGGCGGTGCCGCTGGCTCGAACACGTCGCGTAGCAGGTCGAAATCAGTTGGTCGACACGCGATCACACTCCATCAAGCATGTCGCGGTGCTTCATCAGCAGCTCGTATCCGACCGCCTCCTGCGGAAAACGGAACCCACCCACCAACGTCTCGCATGCCCGCCCGGCCAGCGGCCCCAACCACGCGGCCGCTTCGGCAGCGACAGTCGCGGGCACCCGCGAGGCAGGGCGCCTGCGCTGCGCTTCGAAGAGCAATTCGTACAGTGGTATGGCAGGAACGACGTCGGGCAGCCCAGCATTGCGGGCATTGGTGCTCGCGGCGGCCGGAATTTGCAAACCCTTCAGGTCCACGTCACCGAAATAAGCGATCCGACGTGGCGCCGGCACCAACAATGGCACCGACAACACTGCGGACGGAAACTGACCGCCGGTGCCATAGCCGATATGCCTTCCTGGCCCGCCCGATGTGGCGCTATGCCGGGTGACCTCCAGTAGGGACGTATAGGTGTGATGGTTCTCCGCGATGACCAGCGCTGTGCCCAATGGATCAGGGATGCCAGGCACCCATTGCGAGACGAACGGAATGGGCACAGCCTGGCACCGCAGCAGTGCCAGCGTCAACGCACCCGATGTGAACAACCTGGTGGCAACGAGCCGATCGAGCCGCTTCTCGTCACCGAGCAGCTCCAACGAGCGTTCTCGCATCGGCACAGTCGGCCGACACTCACCTCCGTCCCGGAGAAATCCGGCAATCGCTTCCAGTAGACCGATCTCATCGTCCCGGGTCGCGATCCGGCCGGCTGCTTCGAGTGCTGCGGGCCACACCCGGGCGTTCCTGGTGACCCGAACGGCTGGTTCCCGCGACGGGCGGCGCACCCACATTGGCAGCGGTGGCTCGTCCCGTCGGTCGAAGTGCCGTGACGCCCTCGGCAGCGTCGTCAGCCCTGCGGCGACCAGTTCGTCCAGCGCCGCCTGGATCTCGCCACGGGCGCTCGGTGCCGTCGCCAGGCTGCGGTCGAACGCCACTGCGGCCTCGTACAGCGCCGCGAACTCCACACGTTGCGTCGGTGCCGCCGCGATGTGCTCGGCGAGCCTCTGAGCCAGCGCACTGAGCGTCACGGCGCGTGTCCGTTCGCTGTCTCGTCGCGCATTACCCGCGCAGCGGTAATGCCGTCCACCGCGGACCCGAACCGGTCCTCCAGAACGACATAGCGTCGCGTGCGCAACGCTCCCGGCGCGTTGCGCATGCGAAGCACATTGGGGAACTGCCCCACAGCGCCGAGATCCTCTACGCCGGTGGTATAGACGAGCCGCACGCCGTGCGCCGCCGCCACATCCCGCTGCAGCCGCAGTAGGGCCACATGGCTGGCCGTGCCCAACGGGTTGTCCAACACCAGCGTGCCGCCGAGCGCTCCCCTGCCACGACCGCGGTTGATCGCGCGCAGGCGGGCAAGCGTGCAGTACAACGCGACGCACACTGTGAGTTTCTCTCCGCCGGAGAACTTGCCGAGCATCGTCACGTCGACCGGCTCCACCGCCAGGTCACTGTTCGGTTTGAGCACCTTGACCGTGAAGCCGCGCGGCGCCACTGCCTCGTGCACGCACCGCTTGAGCAAGGTGAGACCTTCCGGCTTGGACTTCTCCGCCACGATCCGGTCTACTACGGCGTCGATCCTGGACTGAAGGTCCTCGTCACTGGTCGGGCGCACGAACCTGATCCGCAGGAAATGCTCGTTGCCCCAGCCACCGAGGCTGCCCGGTAGTTTCGAATGCCGGTGCGCCGAATCGAGGTTCGCGAGGACATCCCTGACCAGCGCGGCGATTTCTACGACGACCAGGCGTTGATCCCGGCCGATGTCGGCGAGCTGGCCTTCGATGGTTTTACGACGCACCCGCATCTCATCCGCGCGAGCGGCCGCCTTGGTGCCCAGCACATCGGAGTCGTCGCCGGCGAACCGGTCCCGGATGGCGTCGGGGATACCGGCGAACCGGTTCTCCGATGCCAGTCTCCGCACCTCGCGAACCGCGTCTTCCGCGCGATGGCTGGTGGACGTGGCGAGATCGACGGCCGACTTCAGCCGGTCCAGCACCGCCGCCAGATCGGCTTCGGCATCGGTGCCGCTGTATGCGGCGACACCCTCCGGCACGGTGACCGGCGCGGCCGCATCGCGCAGCCGGTTGGCCAGCTGAGCGGACAACACTGCCGCCTTGTCCGCGTCATTCGCCGACGCACGTGCTTCGTCGGCCTCTCGATTGAGATTGGTGACGCGACCACTCTTCTCGGTGGCCGTTGCGGCCTCCGCGTCAGCCAGTTCTCGCGCCTCGGCCTCGGTGGCTGGCTCGACGTCGAGCTGCGCGTAGCGCACCCTGTCCTTCGGTTTCCTGCTGTCGACCTCCTTCTGCGCTTCCTCCACCTCGAACTCGGTTCTGGACTTCGCCCCTTGTGCACGGTCGGCGGCCTCCCGCGAGCGGGCACGCGCCGACGCACGCCGCTCCGGATCTTGCCCGTCGCCGGTGGCGAGCAACACGGCCGCCCGGTCACGGATGGATGCTGGATAGTTGTGGAGGATCTTGCCGGCTCGACGACCGTTTTCGACAAAAGCCTGAAGTCGTTCGGCCAGGACGGACTGCGCCGCCACTGTCGCCCACTGCGAGTCGAGCCTGGAAAATCTGGTCTGCAACTCGGACAACGGTTCACCTGTGCCCGCCACCGCCGGTTGGCGATCGAGATCGAGGAGCGCGATCGCACGATCATCTCGTTCGTATCGCTCACGATTCGCCTTGTGCTCGCCAGCGCGTTCGCGAGCACCCTGTTCCAGTTCCTGGTATCCGTTCCAGCGCGCTTCCGCTTCCTTGGCAACGCTGTCGTACAGTGCGAAGTCCTTCTCGAACCGCTCGATCGCGCGCCGAAGCTCCGGTAGTTCGGCGGTTTTCGCCGCCAGGGTGGTCAGCCGTTCGATCTTTCTCGCCAACGACGTGAGGGTTGCGGACAGTTCCGACTCGGCGACAGTATCCTGGGCATCCTGCGCATCGAGTTCATCGATCTGTTCGCGCAGCTGGCCATCCGCGCCATCAATCTCTGCTATCGCGTCGCCGCAGTCACCGATCATCTTTTCCAAAGCGTTCAGATGACCGGCCGGGCAGTCCGTCAACAGGGATCCCAGCGCCCGCAACAGCGCCCGATCCAAGTCCGCCTGTTCGTGCAGTTCGCCGATTCGCCGGTCCTGGTCCGTGCGTCGCCGCTCACGGTCCGTCCTGGCGTTGTCCGCGGCGTCAGGGTCGAACAGCGCCGGGTCACTGGGCACCACCGACCAGTGCGGGGCCGCCTGGCTCAACGCCTGCTGCAGCTGGGTCGCGGTGCACACCGTCACATGGGCGACCGAACGCCAGTCGTGACCTGCCACCGCACCCCTGGACGTGTCGACGTCCGCGTCGGCGACCACCACCCCGGCGGCGAGCTCGGCGATGTGCGCATTCTGTAGGAGATGCTCGCGTTCGGATTCGGCCACCAGGTCACGCAGCAGTTCCCAGCCTGGTCGGGCGGGTACTCCCGCGGTGACGAGCACGTCGGCGGCACGTTGGGCGTCGCGGGTCGTCGGCAGGAAGCCGTCGGTACGCAAGCCGTCCAGCGCACGATCGTCGTCTGCGGCATCGACTCTGGTGTCCACGATGGCAGACTCGGCCGCCGACGCCGCGTGGGTCAACGCCGCGCGCAGGTTGCCGGCTTCTGCCCACAGGTCGAGCCGACCGCCGGGATCGAGTTGCGTCAGTTCGGCGAGCCTGGCGTCGGTTGCGAGCGTGTCGGCCCGCTCGACGAGTTTCTTGCGGTCATCCACAAGTTGATCCAGTTCCGCCCGCCTCCCGGCTTTGTCCTGCGCCAGTTTCCTTCGCTTTTCGCTCAATGACTTGCGCACTGCTGGCCGCGCCTCGCGTCGATGCCGGACAGCGTCGCGCTGCTCAGTGGTCTCCCGCTGGGCCGTGCGCGACTCCGCGAGCACCACCGCGGGTACCGCCTCGGCATCGGGGAGATCGCCCCTGACCACCGCGGCCTCGAGCTCGTTGTCAATCTTGATGAGCTCGCCCTGCAGGTTTTCAGCACGGATCCTGGCCTCGGTGGCCTGTTCGCGATTCTGCTGTTGCTTGGACAATTCGGCAGTCGCACTTGCCTTGGCGTGCGCTGCGGCCTGCATTTCGCGTTGCTCGGCGGCGCGTTCTTCGCCGGCGAGCACCGCATAGCGTGCCTTCAGGGCGGCTGCGGCGTCGTCCCTGTCCGCACGCAACGGCGCGGTCTCCCGCTCCTGCTCGGCCATCAGCTCGCGCACGGCCTCCGCCTCGTGCTGTGCCTCCATCCATTCGGCCAACGGCACGACAGCTTCCCATGCCTGTTCCTCATCCCTGGCTTGTTCGGCTGCCGAGACCGCCGCCTCGTTGGCCGCGACGGCGGCCGCGTGACGGTAGTTGGCGGCGATCCGGAGCAGTTCGCTCGCGGCGTCATTGGCCCGGCTGCGCTCCCGATCCAGATGGAGAGCGTCCGCGCGGAGCCTGTGCTCCTCCCCCGCGAACCATGCTTTGTCACTCTCTCGATCCGAAGCCTCTGTACGAAACGCGCCAGCCAGTCGAGCGGCCGCTTGTCGCGCGTCGGTGGCCTCCTGCGCCGCCTGCGTGGCCTGGTCATGGCGGTCGGCCAGCACATCGAGCCGGCCAACCATTTCGGCGCAGAAGTCCCGATCAACGAGCAGATCCGGCTTGCGGCCGAGCACCTCGACGACCTTGCGCAGGTTGGCCGCCACCAGATCCGGTTGCGCGGTGTCAACCGTTAGTTCGATCAGGAAGTCGATGAACTTGTCGGTGGACGGGAAATTGAACAGTTCGGCGACCCCACCCTCCGAGTGGTTCATCTGTTTCTGATAGCCGAACAGCGCCGGGTCGAGGTTGCGCGCGGTGAGCGTGTCCATCCACTGCCCACGCTGATCGGTGATCGCGAACAGGAACTGCTGCGGTCGAGTCGCCGCGATCTCGCGCAGCGAACGGACGAACTCGGCCATCGGCCTGATCCTGCCCGCCTCGTCGTGGATGGGCAGTCGCGCCAGGTCGAGCACGCCGGGCGCCGCGAAAAACGTGTAGTACCAACCCTTCAGTTTGTCGCGGTCACGATCGGGATCGCTCGGCCTGCGTCGGTCGACCCATTCGTATACAGCTCCAGTGATCAGCCTCGACGGCGGCAACAAGCTGTCGTCGGACTGAGCCACCCACTCGGCCACCGTGTGACTGGTGTCGCCGGAGGCGACGTAGTCCTCCAGATAGCGCTTGACGGACCTGCCCATGAAATCCCGCCGCATCGGCAACAGCAACGCGAAGAAGAGGGACAGTAGGCTCGACTTCCCACCACCGTTGCGCAACCAGAGAATCGAGTCCACCGGATCACTCTCGCTGCCCTGCTCCGCGCCGGACAGATTGAGGGTGAGGTCGGTGAACCGCGCCGCCCGGTCGCCCACGCTCACGAGCCGTAGTCGGGTCAGCTGGTAGGTCACGGTGCCACCTCCTGATGGCGGTCGCCACGACGTAGCTCGGCGAGCAATTCGTAGGTGGCATTCCCTGCGAGTTCGCCGACCTGGATACGGAATCGTTCGAGCAACTGGAACGCCTCAGGACCACGAGCGGGGGCGGTTCTAGCGAGCCCCTGGTCGACCATCCACGTGAGCACATGCGCCACCCAGTAACTCGACGACGCCGGCGAACGGCGTGCTCTGCCCTTGCCGCGGTCCGCCTTGTACCCGGGGGACAGCCGGTCGTAGGTGCGCCACGCCTCATCGAACGACTGCTCCTGCGGAAACTCCTGTTCCGGCGTCCGCTTTAGCCGGTCGCACATGTCCCGAAGGAAGCGTTCGATCTCGTCAACGGACACCCAGCGCACCCGGTCGTCGTCGAAGTCCGCCGGCGCTGGGAAGGCGTAGGCGGCGACAGCGACGCTCACCAGTCCGACGAGCAACCGGTCACTCACGCCGCTCACGTTGGGTAGATCAGAGATGTGGTAGGCGAAAACCGACTCGCGGCGCACACCGAGCACCAGCCCGAGGTCAGAGTCGGACAACACTTTGGCGTCCAGCCCGTCCAAGACACTGTCAACAGCGTTGCGGAACTCCACGTCGGCGCGATATCGGCCAAGGAGAGTGCGATAGTCTGACTCGGCACTCGGCCGGGTCTTCGGGCGGAGCGCACAGCCGATGAGCACGCCGACATCGGCGAGATCGCGCTGACTGAGGGTCACGACACCACCGGATTCCTTTGCTCCGCAGGGGTATCCATCGACTCCCACCGCGCAAGCGCAGCCTCGTCCTCGGCCACGATCAGATCGTCACCCAACCAGCCGGGGACGCTGATCCGGGCGCCGTCGGCGTCAACAGCGGCTGTCTGCCCGAGCACACGAGCGGCCGTGTCGACGGCGGCGGAAAGGTCCTGCGCCGTCTCGGGAGCATAGGTCCACAGCACCGCGAGCACGATGAGCCGCTCGACCGCGGCGCGGTCAATCCGGGCAGAGAGATCCACCGTCCGGGCCATCGACAACAAACCGGAAAGGCGAGCGGGCAGTCCGGCGGTGTCCACCACGTGCGCGGCGGCGGCGAGAACGTCCGGTGGCACCGCGGGCGGATCCGGATCGCCGAGCTCGTCGTCGAGAGCGGGCGGGTCCTCCAACGTCGCCTCCCGGCGCGGCGCGAGGAGGTCATCGACCAGATCCGCGAAACGCACGAGCCGCGGCACCTGCGTACCCGCCACCAGGACCGCGAACGTCTCAGCAGGCTCGACCGCGTCGTCGACGGACAATGCAAGCAGCGGAAGGAACACCCCATCGGTCAGGTCGGGATTTCGAAGTCCGCCGACCGGCCGGAACGACTGGCGACTTTGCTCGTCAAGAAAGATCGTCCGGGCATCGACAAGTCGTCCGTGCAACTCGGTGTGGCGGTGGCGGCACTCTTCCAGCAAACCGGCGATGCGGGCCGCCGCAGCGGCGACCGAGGGCTCAGTCTCGGCGGCGTCCAGCGCGCCGCGAACGTGGTCCAACAACCTGGCCTCAGCGAGGAGACGTTCCTCGAGATGCGCACGGTTGCGCTCCAGTTGTTCTGGCACGCGCTCGTCCCACTGCGCAAGCACCGTCCGGATGTCCCGCACGGTGTCGGCCACCAGTGTTCGCAGCTCGTCGGCATATCGGATCGAGAGCAGCCGGGAGCGTTCAGCCGCCTTCTCCGCGTGCCCGAACGCGCCTCGTTCGAGTTGCCGGGCGAGCATGAGCTCGATCGCGGCCTGTTCGTCCTCGACGTCGAACTCTAGTCCGCCGACCAGAGCGTTGATCGCGTCGGTCGATGCCCGCAACACGTTGACGCCCCTGGCGTGGTCCTCGTGTTCGGTCAACAGCCGAAATTCGGCTGCCGCCAACCGATGGCGCACCGATCCCTCGGTGTCCCGGCCGAAGACGGAAACAGGAAAGCGGAACGGCGCCTCCCGTTCTCGACGGTTCAGCAACGCGTCAACTACATAGCGGGCCACCGCACCGTGCTCGTCAACGGGACGATCGGGATGAGCACCGGCGGCCAGCGCTGCCAGCCCAGAGACGACCTCGTCATAAGTGGCCTCGTCGTCGAACCCCTGCCTGGCGATCACCGCGTCGATGGCGGCCAAGGACAGGGTGACGACTTCGTAGCCCGATTCACCCCACGACTGGCGAGTGGCGTTGTCCGCCGCGTCTGCCACGGGCCGAACACGCAGGAGCGCCCGCACTCGATCACTGAACGACTCATCAAATACGGCCCGCCCCGTGGGCGACAGGTCGCTCACCTTGCGTCACCCCTCTGGTAGTACCACGCTCACCGTAGGCTGATCGCCACCACTGTCACACCATCACGAAGATCGCCCACCTCCAAGCACGTCAGCGACACATCACCCAATCAGGCCCGCAGTCAACTCCGCGCCGAGCTTCGACGATGCTAAATCGCCGAAAGCACATTAATGACATACAGATCAAACGTCGACGAGGAACCTGGATCGATCTCGATGAGCGTCTCTCGCCGCTACTCGCGTGGT
This sequence comes from Pseudonocardiaceae bacterium, assembly GCA_036268955.1. Lineage (GTDB taxonomy): Bacteria > Actinomycetota > Actinomycetes > Mycobacteriales > Pseudonocardiaceae > CAJCJE01. Next base: position 691 of record DATATE010000178.1, on the reverse strand, counting down.
CGGACGCTCGGCACGATGCCTCCACGATGACTGCGCACCCATAATTTGGTCCTCATCCACCTCTGCTGCCTGGACTAAGATAGTCATGATGACTATACTGACCACCGGAGGTGGTCACGGTGACCGAAGCTGCCCACGACCAGGCATGGAGCGTCGCCGACGCCAAAGCACACCTAAGCGAGTTGCTCGACCAGGCGATCCACGGCGGCCCGCAAGCCATCACCCGCCGCGGCGAGCAGATCGCGGTCGTGGTGTCGATCGAGGAGTGGCACCGCAAAGCCAACCGCTCGGGCAGCCTCGCCGAGTTCTTCGCCGAGTCACCACTACGCGAGTCCGAACTGGAAATCGACCGAATCGACGCCCCCGCCCGGGACATCGCCCTGTGACAGAGCACCCCGTGGCCTACCTACTCGACACCAACGCCATCTCTGAATGGGTCAAACCCCGCCCTGACCCCGGCGTCGTCCGCTGGTTCGACCAGGTCGACGAAGACCGCACCTACCTCAGTGTCATCACCCTCGGTGAACTGCGCAAAGGCGTCGACCGCCTCGCCGACGGACGACGACGCCAACGGCTCGACCACTGGCTCACCACCGAACTACCCGAACGCTTCACCAACCGCATCCTGCCCATCGACCACGCCGTCGCCGACCAGTGGGGCCGCCTACTCGCCCGCACCGAAACCGCAGGC
>DATATE010000177.1:0-66903 GCA_036268955.1 Pseudonocardiaceae bacterium | reverse complement strand
CGGCAGACGACCGGAAGCCGGGATGCCACACGGACACATCCGGGTGGTGGTCCCATCCGTGGCAAAACCCTGATCAAGGTGGTCCCATGCTCATGGCAAACGAGCACTCAGGTGGTCCCATGCCCGTGGCAGGCGACACATGAAGCACCAGACAATGTCGATCATTCACGAGATGACTTTCACGGTGAAATTCGCAGGCCTGCCTGTGGCACGCCGGCACCCGCGTCGATAATACGTCCATGGTTACGCCTCGCACGACGCCGCGAAACCGACTGCGGAAATTCGTCTTGACAGCATTGCCGCCGGTACTGGCCTTGGCGATCGCTTTTCTCGTGATCATCTTGTTCAAGACGGGTCAACCGATCGTCGCGCTGATCACAATCGGTGCGGTCGTGATCACCACGCCGGTTTCATTGTGGTTGTGGAGGGAGTCCACACCTCCGCGGATCACCATGTTCCAGGTCCGGATCGCGTCGATCGTGTCGGCCATCGCTGTCGCCTTGGTGTGGGACATCAGCGGAGCCGTCGACCAGTTCGCCGCAGGCAGGTTTTTGTTGGCCTGGATCCTGACCGGGCTCGGTTCGGCCGTGCCGATCGGGGTTGCCCTGGCATTCGTCCTGCCTTGGATCCGCGATGCCTTCGAAAGCGAGCCCGGCGCCTTCCGAGGCAGGATCAGGGGAATCGATGGGCCCGGCGTACGCGCTCCGGCTCCGGTCTACCTGCTCGGACTACTGGTGTCCGGCGCCGTCGTGGTACTGGCGGGCTATGTCCTCAATCCACGAAGTGGGACCTTTGCTCGCGCGCTTCTCACCATGCTGTACCTCTTTCCGATCCAACTCGTCGTGCTGGCGATCGCGATGATCGTGTTCAAGCCCACCATGGGTTCTGCCACGACGCACAGGAGCGTTGCCGCAGGTTTCCGTCGACGAGAGCGCGAGTCACGAGGCCAGTACACGGGGCTTCGAGACGACTATGTACACAACCTAAAGAGTATCGAAGACCACCCGCTCCAGAGGTTTGCGACGCCGATGTCCCCGGCCAGGGCACTCGACGTCGCCCTGAACACGCTGCGCCGTGACGGCGTTGTGCTCGCCGACGTATGGCCCCGACTGGCCGGCATCGTGCCCACCTCGGTTTGGCGCGCGGACCAGCGACTGAACTGGTGGATCGCGCTGTCACGGCTGTGGGTGTCAACTGCTCTTGGCACCATTGTCACGTTCGTCGTCACTCCCGCGATGCCGCTGGAAGCGAGGCTCGTCGCGATCGGCGTCGGTGTCATCGCCGGCGCGTGGGCGCTGCTGGCTGGCCGGTCTCAGGTGTATCGGGCGTACCGGGCCAGGGCAACGGCGTTCGACGTGCACCGATTCGATCTCGTTCGCGCACTGCACCTGCCCGAGCCTCGCACCCAGAGCGAATTCATCAGATTGGGCGGTCGCCTGGATGGCAATGAAGAGTTCGAACCGATGGAGCTCAACTGGTCGATAGCACACTCAGCGACGCATCCGCGCCCGGACAACGACGAATCACTCTGGAACGAACGACGCCCGGCGGTCACCGCGGACATGCGGGCCGAGTTTGACAAACTCCAGCACTCCATCGCCGAGCAGCTACGGAGAATTCACACGCCGGAAATCGCTCCCGTTCACTTGCAGCGGCTCAGCGCCGATGTGGCCAATGCCGTGCTCCCCATGATCCGATCCGAATTGGCCAAGAGCATTGCCAAACTGCGCAACGAACTGACCACCTCCATCCAGGAATCCGTCAAGATGGAGATGACCGGCCCCGCTCTGGTGAACTTCACCGGTTTTCTCGTCATCGCACCGATCGACCCCGGCACCGGCACACTTCGAACGGAGAGCGGTCGAATCCTGACGACACCAGGAATTCTCCAGGTGACGATCGCCGTGATCGCCGATCCGAGGGCACGCGACGCCATGTCGGAGCGCGGCGGCAGCGGCGAATCGTTCTTCATCCTGGAACCCATCCACATCGATGGTGGGACAACGTCGTCGCCTGCCCCGTTCGACCTGGTCGTGGACAGCGCCACGCTGCACCCGACCCCGCATCGCCATGCCATGCAGGTGGAGCCGACGGATGGTGCCGGCCAGGTCACGCTCGCCCTGGAAGTTCCCGATACGGCAGGCCTGTACGAGGGGTGGCTGCAACTGTTCCAGAACGGGCGTTTGATCCAAGCCGTCGTGCTCACCGTCGACACGCTGGCACCGTCGAAGGCGGCCGAATGAATCCAACCCGCGGCGCCTCGGTAACCATCCGCGTCGCGCCTGTACGCGGCGGCTTGCGAATCGCGTTCACCTCACGACGCCGAGGCGTGCTGCCGGTCGTTCACGTGATCAGCGACTTCGGCCTGATCGCCGAGGCCAGGCACGAGCTCGACCATGGTCTGACGAAGCTCAAGGACATCGTGCCGGCGTTGCAGGGCGACGAGCGAGAACTCCAGCGAATGGCGACCGTTCTCGGCAGTACCGGCCGACGAATGATGGGGCTCCTGTTCGGTCACAATCCGGCACTGATCGACCAGTTGGGCACCTTCTGGCGGCAAGCCTTGCCCGCGTGGCGGAACCCGGTGCACACGCCCGAGGTGGAATGCCTTGGTGACGAAAAGCAACTGCTGCCACTGGAATTCCTGCCACTGCTGGCCGCCGGAGAATGTGACACTGACATTACCGGCCGCGACGACTTCGGGCAGAAAATGCGCGCCTTCATCGGCTTCTCCTGCGTCGTCCGGCGCCGCGTCCTTCCACAGCCGGTGAGTGGTCTCGGCGGCACGTTGGCCACCGACGCCGACGGCAGGTTGACGATGAGATACCTGCACCACGACGGACTCAACGGTGCCAAGGCGGAATACGCCTGGCTCTCGTCCGCAGCACAGGCGCACGTACGGTTGCTCGGCCCTATTCCGGCCGGTCCGCTGAAAACCAGCGAGCTGACGCACCAGTTGTTCGATCCCACCTGGTCGGCGGACGGTCCCGTTGTCGAAGCGACCGCGCTCGAACATTTCGCCTGCCACTGCTTCACCAGCACGCGGGCGCGCCCGTTCGACTACGAACTCGAACTCCGCGGCTGCGGTCACGAAGTCCGAGTCACCCTCGGTGACCTGAGTGAAGAACTGATCGCGATCGCCAGCCGTGGACCACGCCGCGAGATGGACATGCCACTCGTGGTCCTCAATGCCTGCGGATCATCGAAAGTGGACCCGACCACATCGGTGTCGTTCCCGAAGTTGTTCATGGAAAACGGAAACCGAGGCTTTCTCGGCCCCGAGATCGCCATCCCCGACGACGTGGCCGCAGCGTTCTCCGAGGAGTTCTACCGATCGCTGCTGCTGCGCGAGCAGACATTCGGTACCGCAGTGCACACCGCGCGCCTGCACCTGCTCGCCAGGTACCTCAACCCACTCGGTCTCGCCTATGTGGCCTACGGCAACACCGATCTCCGCATCTCGCAATGGAAGGAAGCCCAGGCATGACACAGGAGAGCCCCGACGAGTCCGACGAGATCCAGGTCTTCGGCATTGAGGACGCCGGAGCCGATCGAGCCCTCTTCTGGCGTACCGGGGAGTTCCGCTACTCCCGTACCAGCATCTCGATCGACAGCTTCAAGCAGCGCGTCGCCGCATTCCTCGACGCGATGCAGTCCGTCGTCGACCAAGCCCCTCAGCAAACGGACGGATTCACCCTCGAAGAGGTTCAGATCGCGGTCGAGGTCAGCGCCAAGGGGCAACTGTCGATCCTCGGCAACGGCGGCGAACTGGCCAGCAAGGGTGGGATGACCCTCACCTTCAAACGATCCACCCACAAGTAGGCCTCGTTCCGGGAGGCCATCGGCGGAGCGGCGAGCAGTCGCACCACGACCAGCAGGACGACAAGGCTCACGATCGGCTGGCCGAGGATGGCCATATCCGCAACCACAACCGCCCGGATAATCCAGCAGTCACCATGACACGCACTCGCGGGGGTGGGCAAGCCGAACCGGTCCATCGCCGTGGCAGTAGAACAGCCCGTAGACCGCTTGCCATGACCCATAGGTCGGCGGAATGTCTCGCCACAGCGTGCCGGCGCGCAGGTGCCAGGGACTACCGTCGATGAGCTGCCGTCTGGTCCACTGCGGCGGGCAGCCTGGATTCTTCCCGACAGGCAAGCAACGGTTCCAGTACCGCCCACTGCGCGTCCGTCAGGTCGGCTCGCCCGCCACCGCCACACTGGTCACGAGGCTTCCGGTGTTCTCGATCTTCTTCGTCGTTGATCGATGTGCCCGGAGACCTCGCCGATTTGACCGACGACCCGCCGACACAGCCCTCACTCGGGATCTTGGCTGACCAGCACTTCGAAACACATTCTAGTCGCGGATGGCGAGCGTGAGCAGGTCGGTGACGATCCGTTCGTCGATCTCCGCGCAGGTCGCCGCGAACAGTACGGCCGCGTCGCGCCGATAGGTCGCTATGACGTCCTGGCCGGCGAGCCGCTGCTCGGCGCTGGCGAAGCCGAGATCGACCATCGCCCGCAGGTGTTGACTCCAGATCCGGTCGATCGCACGCAGCGTGATGGCTCGTTCGACCATGCGAACCAGCTCGGCCGACCGGAGTTCCGGGGTGCCGAAGCGCGCCACGATCTCGGTCTCCCGCCGGTCGTAGAGCCGGTGCGCGTCGACCGACACCAGCCTGCCGAGCAGGCGGTAGTCCACATCGGACGATCCTTCGGCCGGGGCGGGCAGTGCGACGGTGACCGGGTAGACGGCCGACAGCGAGGCGAGCAGCGCTGGCCCGTCGCGGTGTTCGCGCCGCCCCGTGACGAGCTGACGGTCGAGGACGTCGTCGATCAGTCGCCGGATCTGCTCTCGCAGGTCAGCTCCCCTGACCACGAGGCCCCTGCGTCGGTAGATCTCCGCGCACTGCTCGTCGAGCACCGCGCTGTAGGCGACCTCCCGGCGAACTCTGGCCCGAGTGGCTTCGGTTCGCCGGTCCAGTGTCCGTTCCAGGTTGAGCTGGACCAGCTTGCTGTCCAGCGGCCTTGTGAGGCCGGCCATCGCGTTCGTGCCCATCTTGGTCATCAGGCCCTCCCCGGTGGAGCCCCTGATCAACTCGTCACCCGCCAGGTAGAACACCGACTCACCGGGATCGCCCTGCCGGCCCGCCCTGCCCCGCAGATGCAGTTCCTGCCGGCGCGACTCGTAGAGGTCGGTACCCAGCACGAACAGCCCGCCCGCGCCGAGCACCTCCTCGTGCTCGGCGGCAGAGTCACCGCCGAGCCGGATGTCGACGCCGCGCCCCGCCATTCTGGTGACGACGGTGATCGCGCCCTTGCGCCCGGACATGGCGATGATCCGGGCCTCGTCGGCATGATGTTTCGCGTTGAGCACCAGGTTGGTGAAGCCCGCGGCGGTCAGTGCCGAGGAGATCAACTCGGAACGTTCGATGGACCCGGTGCCGATCAGCACCGGTTGTCCCCTGGCATGGCGTTCGGCGACCGTCTCGATCAGCGCGGCCATGCGGGCCACCTCGTCGGCGTACACCAGGATCGGCCGATCGACGCGGACGACCGGTCGATGCGGCGCAACGGCGACGACCGGCAGCCGGTAGATTTCTTGGTAGAGCGGGGATTCCGCGACGGCGACGCCGGTCATCGCGGCCAGTTTCCGATAGCCGCGCAGGTAGCCTCGAACGCTCGTGATCGCGATGGCGTGGTTGCCGTGCCGGCTGGGTAGGCCCTCCTTGGCCAGCAGCGCCGCGTGGATGGCGCCGCCGGAGTTTCCGGCCGGGATCCGGCCGGTGTGGTGGTCGACGATGCTGATCGCGCCGTCCTCGACGATATAGTCCCGGTCGCGCTGCCAGAATTCCTTGGCATACAAGGCGTTGGAGACCGCGCGCAGCAGCTGCCCACCCTGTGCCGGGAAGAGTGCGGGCACCCCGAGCAGGCTCTCCACCCGTTCGATGCCGGCGTCGGTCAGGTTCAACCGCTGGCGGCCGCGGTCGAGGAGGTAGTCCTGCTCGGCCCGCAGCCCGGTGACCATCAGCGCCAGCGCGGCAAGGTCGATCGGCTCGTCGTCATCGTCGGCCGGGACGGTGAGCTGGGGAGTCGTCGTGGCGCTGTCGATCATCACGAGGTCGGCCTCGTCGACGATGGCGAATCCTCGGTCGCGTTGGACGATGTCGGCGGCGTGGTGGGCCATCCGGTTGTCGCGCAGGTAGTCGTAGCAGAACTCGGTGTAGGTGCCGTAGGTCACCTCGGCCGCGTACGCCGCCCGCCGCTCGGCGCCGTCGAAGGTCCCGCCCAACAGCGCGCAGTCCATCCCCAACAGTCGGTAGACCGGCGCCATCCAGTGCGCGTCGCGCGCGGCGAGATAGTCATCGCTGGTCATGATGTGTACGGCGGTAGGCGTCAACGCGTTCAGGTAGGCCGGGGCGGTCGCGGTCAGGGTCTTGCCCTCACCGGTCTTCATCTCGATCAGCGACCCGTTGTGCAGGGCGACGCCGCCGAGGATCTGCTCGTCGACCTGCCGCAGCCCCAGCACGCGCCGACTCGCCTCGCGGACCGCGGCAAACGCCTCCGGCAGCACGTCGTCAAGATTCGCGCCGTTGTCCAGCCTGGTTTTCAGGGCACCGCGCACCCCGCGCAGGTCCGCATCGGACCGTGCCAGCATCGCAGGCTCCAGCGCGGCGACCGCGGCCACGCTCGCGCGGTAGTGCGCCAACGCCTTGCGGCCGCCGCAGTCGCGGCCGATGCCGAGGACACCGACAGTGAACGAGCGGATACCCGTCATCGCGACTCCCCCAAGCGTGCCGACTACCGGGAATGGTAATCCGGAAAAGCTGCTGTTTCGTCCACTGAACGGTCGACAGCCCTGCCGATTCCGTACTCGGCAGGGCTGTCGACACGGTGGCTACGCGGTGCGTTCGGTCAGACTGAACCAGTTACCGGAATCGTCCCGGAAAAGCGCTTCGACACCATAGGGCCGTTGCGTCGGTTCCTGAATGAACTCGACACCGCGCTCCTTCAGCTCCGCGTAGGTCTTGGCAACGTCCTCTGTGTTCCACACACCACTGCCGATGGCGCCCTTGGCGACCAGCTCGCGGATCTGCTTCGCGGTCTGCTCGTCGTGGCCCATGGCCGGATCGGCGAGGATGATCTCCAGCTGAGGCTGGTTGGGCGGGGACACCGTCAACCAACGGAAGCCACCGCCCGCGCCCTCGAACTCCTCCCCCATGGCCACATCGGTGTTCAGGGTGAAGCCGAGCTTCTCGGTGTAGAACGTCTTCGCGGAGTCCTGGTCGAGCACGAAGATGCCGGTGTGCGACAGTCCGGTAATCATGTTTTCTCCCGTATTGGCGTGCCGAATCACCAATGACACTAGTCAGGCAAATCCGGACTTGCTTCGCGAAAAGTGCCCGTTGTGCGCGGTCCGCTCGGCCGCGCCCACATCAACACGAAACAGCCCGGAATCGGCATCGCACCGGTATTCCTGGCCTGTTCACGGTAAGCCGTCGGCGCCATGCCGACCAGTTCACGAAAGCGCCTGCTGAACGAACCGAGGCTGCTGAACCCGACGAGCAGGCAGATCTCGGTGACGGTCAGGTTCGCCGCTCGGAGCAGGTCCTTGGCCCGCTCGATGCGCCGCCGGGTCAGGTACAGGCCGGGCGGTTCACCGTAGGCGGCCTGGAAGGAGCGCATGAAGTGATAGCGCGAGCAGCCTGCCTCGGCCGCGAGGATGTCGATGTCCAGCGGCTGTGCGTAGTCTCGATCGATCAGGTCCTTGGCCCTGCGCAGGTGAGCGACCGGCGGCTCGTCCCGAGGCGAGCCGCGCCGCACGCCCGTCGCGTCAGTGGGCCGCGTCGTTCCAGGACTGACCGAAGCCAACCGACACCTCCAGCGGCACGTCGAGGTGGTGCGCGCCGCCCATCTGCTCCCGGACCAGTGCCTCGACGGCGGCATGCTCACCGTCGGCGATCTCCAGCACGAGTTCGTCGTGGACCTGCAACAGCATCCGGCTGCGCAGGTCGGAGTTGGTCAGTGCCTTGTGCACGCCGAGCATGGCGACCTTGATGATGTCCGCGGCACTGCCCTGGATCGGCGCGTTGAGGGCCATCCGCTCGGCCATCTCCCTGCGCTGTCGATTGTCGCTGTTGAGGTCGGGCAGGTAGCGGCGGCGGCCGAGGACGGTCTCGGTGTAGTTGTCCTTACGGGCCTGCTCGACCAGCGACTGCAGATAGTCGCGGATGCCGCCGAACCGGGTGAAGTACTCGTCCATCAGGCCGCGGGCCTCCTCGGTGGAGATCCGCAGCTGTCCGGAAAGACCGTAGGCGGACAGGCCGTAGGCGAGGCCGTAGTTCATCGCCTTTACCTTGGCCCGCTGCGCACCGCTGACCTCGGTCGGCTCGACCCCGAAGACCCGCGCCGCAGTGGCCGCGTGGAAGTCGAAGCCGGACTGGAAGGCCTCGATCAGCGCGGCGTCCTCGGAAAGGTGCGCCATGATCCGCATCTCGATCTGGCTGTAGTCGGCGGTCATCAGCTCGACGTAGCCCGCACCGACCACGAAGGAATTCCGGATCGTGCGGCCTTCTTCTGTGCGGATCGGGATGTTCTGCAGGTTCGGTTCGGTCGAGGACAGCCGGCCGGTCGCCGCGATGGTCTGGTTGAAGGTGGTGTGAATGCGCCCGTCGTCGGCGATGGTCTTCAACAGACCATCCACAGTGGACTTCAGCCTGGTCGCGTCGCGGTGTTCCAGCAGGTGTTGCAGGAAGGGGTGTTCGGTCTTGGTGTAGAGGTCGGTCAGCGCGTCCGCGTCGGTGGTGTAACCGGTCTTGGTGCGCTTGGTCTTGGGCATGTCCAGCTCGTCGAACAGCACGACCTGTAGCTGTTTGGGCGAGCCGAGGTTGATCTCCTTGCCGATGACCGCGTACGCGTCCTGCGCGGCCTGCTTGACCCGGCCGGCGAAGTGCGCCTCCAGGGCGGCCAGCTGCTGGGTGTCCATGGCGATGCCGGCCGCTTCCAGGTCGGCGAGCACGCCTTGCAGCGGCAACTCCAGCTCGGTGAGCAGCGAGGCCCCGCCGATCTTGACCAGTTCCGCGTCGAGCGCGTCGGCGAGTTCGGCGACCGCGCGGGCCCGCAGCAGCACCCCGGCCATCACCCGCTCGGCCTCTTCCTCCTCGCCGCCGAGCAGCGAGAGCTGGCCGTCCGCAGGGCCTTCCTCGACCCGCAGCTCGCGGTGCAGGTAGCGCAGCGCGAGATCGTCAAGCTCGAAGGACCGCTGACCGGGCCGGACCAGGTAGGCGGCCAGCGCGGTGTCGCTGGTCAGCCCGGCCAGGGTGAGGCCGCGCCCGCGCAGCGCGTGCATCGGCCCCTTCATGTCGTGGCCGGCCTTGGCGACCTGCGGATCGGCCAGCCAGGCGGCCAGCGCCTGCTCGTCGGCGGGGGTCAGCCCACGGATGTCGACGTAACCGGTCTCGCCGTCGGCGGCGGCCAGCCCGATGCTCTCCACATCGCCGGTGGCGAAGGCCCAGCGGGCGCGCACCGCGAGCCCGACCCGTTTGCCCGGCCCGGCGTGCTCGGCAAGCCAGCCCGCGAGCGCGTCCGGCGCGATCAGACCGCCCTGTACGTCGAAACCGTCCTCGGCCTCGGGTTCCGCTGTGGAGAGGGTGGCGAAGAGGCGGTCACGCAGGACCCGGAACTCCAGCTCGTCGAACAGCTGGTGCACGGCGTCCCGATCCCACGGCTTCACTTCAAGCTCGTCGCAGTCGGTGCCGATCGGCGCGTCCTTGATCAACTCGGTGAGCTGCCGGTTGAGCATCACGTTGGCGAGGTTCTCGCGCAGCGCGTCGCCGGCCTTGCCCTTGACCTCGTCCACCCGGTCGATGAGATCGTCGAGGGAGCCGAACTGCTGGATCCACTTGGTGACGGTCTTCTCGCCGACGCCGGGGATCTTCGGCAGGTTGTCCGAGGGGTCACCGCGCAGCGCCGCGAAATCCGGGTACTGGGTCGAGGACACGCCATACTTCGCCAGCACGGCCGCTGGGGTGTAGCGGGTCAGCTCGGAGACGCCCTTGACCGGGTAGAGCACCGTAACCTGGTCGTTGACCAGCTGCAACGCATCGCGGTCACCGGTACAGATGAGCACCTGGAAACCCTTGGCGACCGCGCCGGTGGTCAGCGTCGCGATGATGTCGTCGGCCTCGTAGTTGTCCAGCTTCAGCGAGGGGATCGCGAGCGCGGCCAGCACCTCCTCGATGAGGTTGACCTGGCCCTTGAACTCGTCCGGGGTCGCGCTGCGGGTCGCCTTGTAGTCGGCGAACGCCTCGGTGCGGAAGGTCTTGCGGGAGACGTCGAAGGCAACCGCGAGGTGCGTGGGAGCCTCGTCACGCAACAGGTTGATCAACATCGAGGTGAACCCGAAGACGGCATTGGTGTGCTGGCCCGTGCCGGTGCGGAAGTTCTCCTTGGGCAGGGCGTAGAACGCCCGGTAGGCCATGGAGTGGCCATCGATGAGCAGCAGGCGCCGCTGGTCACCGCTGGTCGATGTGGCAGTTGTTGTGGCGTTGATCTCGGGCTTGACAGGCACGAACCGAGTCTAGGGTGAGACACCGACAGACCGTGACAGTGGCCGTGCCACCTGGCACGGAGCCTACGACGAGCACCCGACGAGACGCTGGAGGACGCATTGACCACCCCGAACGGCACAGTTGGTGGTCAGACAACCACAGACGTCGAGACCTACAACGACCCCGAGGTGCTCGGCGAGTTCAACGTCAAAATGGGCCTGCGCTATCTGGAAGCAACCCCCGAACGGGTGGTCGGCACGATCCCGGTGGTCGGTAACCGCCAGCCCTACCTGCTCCTGCACGGCGGCGCGAACGCCGCGCTCGCCGAGACCATCGGCTCGACGGCGGCCGTGCTCAACGCGCCCGAGGGCATGGTCGCGGTCGGCCTCGAACTGTCCTGCACCCACCACCGCGCCGCCCGAGCCGGCCTGGTCACCGCCGTGTGCACGCCGTTGCACACCGGTCGCACCGCGTCGAGCTTCGAGATCGTCCTGACCGACGAGGACGGCAACCGCACCTGCACCGCCCGCCTGACCTGCCTGCTTCGCCAACGCCCGCCCGGCGCCTGAGGCTCAGCCGCGTTCCATCCCGCTGGAAGCTTCGCCGGTCTCAGCTCTCGATGCGGCCGGCGAGCTTCGAGCGGGCCCGGCCAGCTCACCTAGAATTCCGCCTCGCCCGGCAAGTCGGCAAGGGTCAACTCGTCGTAGCTGACCACCTGTGCGAGTACATCGAGTTGTTCAGGATATGACGCGCGCCAATCGCCAGGCGAGATAGTTACGAGCCAGGCGGGCTCGGTGCGGCGAGCCGGAGATGGAATTGGCGGACGCGGCCCAGTAACTCCACATTCCAGCGATGTAGCTGGCGAACGCGGTCAGCGCTACCGGGTCGATCTCGCGAAAAGCTAGCGCCCATGCCTGCGCATCGGACGCGGTATGACCGGCTTCCATCAACCGTAGAATGAGGAAGGCAACGTCCACCCATTCGGCTCCTGCGGCCGGAAAGCCCCAGTCGATGACATGGATGGTGCTCCGCGCATCGATGAGAAATTGCTCGCCGTGCAAATCGGTGTGCACGAGCTGGTCGCCGTCGACAAGGGCCGGCAGCGCGGCAGCGATGCTCGTCAGCTCGCGTACATCCCAGTCCCGGGCTTCGTCCGGTGCCGCTGCCGCGAACCTGTGCCACCAGTCGGCGCCCGCCCACCGATCACGCAACGCCGGCAGGCCGGGCGCGCGCATGGTGCTGATCCGTTGCATCGCAGAGGCTACGAGCGGTAGATCGGCAGACCCAGGCGCCAGGCTGGCGGGACGCCCTGGAAGGTACTCGAACCCGACGACCAACCAGTCGGCAACGTCAAGGTGAAACAGCGTCGCCGGAGCAAGGCCCTCGGTCAGCGCTCCAGCGGCGATCTCGTTGCGCAACCAGCGCATCCGGCGACTGACGCCGTGTACGCCCTTGACGAAGACCGCCCGCTCGGCCGAACCACGCAGAACGACGGCCACATCACAGTTCTGACCGCCGCCCACCTCGGCAGTGGACAAGACGGAGCCAAACCGGTCCTCGACAGCCCGCGTTACCGCGTCCGGCAGGTCGTTCCATTGATGACGTGCTGGCAACGCCAACTCTCGCCCCTTCGCCTACTTGCCGCCGGCCTGCGTTTCGGTGTTCTCGTTGCCGTCCTTGCCCGAGGCCGAACAACCTTTGTCCGTGCAATCGTGGCATTTGCCGCCCCGCAAGGGCCACAACTCGACATCGACGAAGTACCCGAGTTCTTCGATCGCGGCCAGCGTACGCGTACGGCCGATATCCGGCTCTGGTTCCGCGGGAGTGTCGGACGAGTCGTTGGGGACGTGATGGATGAACCGTCCAGCAATGCGCTCACAGAAGGCGGCGTACTCCCTGGTGTAGAGCAGGAAGGTATGCCAGCCGACATCAACAAGATCACTCGGGGCAAGTGGCTGCCCGACGTTGTGCGCCGACGCGCACAAGAATGCGATTGTCTGGGTCAGGATGCGCTCGGCTTACTCAGAGGAGATACCGTTCCCAATAGCGATACGGGCGGCAAGACGACCGAACAGGTGATCGGCGATCAAGGTTCTTGGCTGTTGCTTTGCGATGGCGGCGGTCATGCGGCCTCGACATTCTGGGGCGCGTGGACGACGAACTCCACTTCGTTGCCGGGTGGGATGGCCTGGAGGCGGGTCAGGGCCTCGGTCGCGACCGCGACGAGTGTGACGAGGGCGTCCTCGGTCACGGTCAAATGCAGACCACCGCTCATGGTGCCGAACTCGAAATTCGCGTCGCTGCCGATTACTTCACACGTAAGAGGGCAGTCTTCCTCCACCCGCACCCAACTGTCCAGAACGATCGCCTGATGCGTATACATGTTTCCGCCTCCTTGTTTTACATCTACTTGGGAGCCTGCTACTTTTCTGTTCGCCTGCCTTGTCCTATTGCAGAGTCTTCGACAAAACGAGACACCGAGCAAGCACTTTGCGTACGCGCAAGTAGTGCAAGTGCCCCGACTTCCCGGTGACGCGGAGTCGTCATCGGCTGAACAACTACGGAGAACAGGATGGCCCGGACCCCGAAGGCGCAGGCGCTCGGCGCGATGCTCAGGCAGGCCCGCAAGGACAAGGGAATCGTGCTGGACGAACTCGGCGCTGCTATTCACCGGGACATCGGCACGATTTCGCGCTGGGAAAACGGTGAGCGGACGCCGAAACCGGAACAGGTCGCGCAGATTCTGACCCGACTCGACGTCCATGGCGTGCGCTACGACGAGATCATGACGTTGGCATATGGCACCAACGAGTCTCAATGGGTAGCTACCACTTTGCCCGAGCTGCGACAGCAGATGGCCGCCTACATCGACTGGGAACAACGCGCCACCAGCATCGTCGAGGTGGATCCGCTCATGGTGCCGGGGCTGCTCCAGACCACCAGCTACATCAAGGCCGTGATGACGGCAGGTGGGGTGCCGGCCGGTGAAATCGCTTCGCGGATCGCATCACGCATCGGGCGACGGGAAGTCCTGGAGAAACCGAAACCAGCGCGTCTGCTGCTGCTTCTCGGCCAGGGCGCACTCAATCAGGATGTCGGTGGGCAAGAGGTCACCGTCGAGCAGATCCACCACATACTCACGATGGCGACTCGGCCGAACATCGATGTGCGGATCATCCCCGAGCACCGTGGTTGGCATCCCGGCTTGGAGGGTCCGTTCGCGCTCATCGAGGCGAACCGGTCGGCCACGCATGGCAATACGGTCGCGCCGGCACCGCGCCAACTCTCCTCAATCGTTTTCGTCGGCACCCGCAGGTCGGTGCTGATGTTGCACGAGGACGCAGATGTGGGGACCTACCGGGAGGCGATCCATCGCATCATGCAGGTGACGCTCACCGCAGAGGCATCATTGAACTATATTGCGGACCTGGGCAAACGATTGGAGCGAAACGATGACCGGAGAAGCCACCTGGCGAAAGGCCCTTCGAAGCCAAAATAACGCTACTTGCGTGGAGCTGCGGAGCGGGCTTGACCAGGTACGGGACTCCAAGAATCCGGCCGGCCCCACCTTGCGGGTCGACGCAAGTGCGCTGATCGGCGCGATCCGGGACGGCCGGTTCGACCGCTGAGACTTCGGCCATTGAGACGCCGCCGCCCCCGGCAATGAAATCCGGGGGCGGTGTTCGTCGGAACGGGGAAGCTCAGCGCACGATCTCGGCGAGGCGCTCGATCTCGGCGAGATCGTCGACGGTCGGGCTGAACAGCAGGTCGTCGGCGCCGATCTCCTCGGACCGTTGAGGTGATGACGTTGGCGATTCCTCGCCGCTGATGCTGTTCACTTCTCGGGCATCTGCTTCAATGGCCCGAGCGGCGGCTCAGGCGACGCCGAGGTAGGCCTCCTTGACGGCCGGGTCGGCCAGCATCTCCTTGCCGGTGCCGGTCCGCGAGATCCGGCCGGTTTCCAGCACGTAGGCACGGTGCGCGCGGGACAGGGCCTGCTGCGCGTTCTGCTCGACCAGCAGCACCGTGGTGCCCTGCTCGTTGATCTCGGTGATGATCCGGAAGATCTGCTGGATGATCTGCGGGGCGAGACCGAGCGAGGGCTCGTCGAGCAACAGCAGCCTCGGGTTGGCCATCAGCGCCCTGCCGATGGCCAGCATCTGCTGCTCGCCACCGGACATGGTGCCGCCGAACTGGGAACGCCGCTCGGCGAGCCGGGGGAACAGGCCGAAGACCCGCTCCAGGTCGGCCGCCAGGTTCTTGCGGTCCTTGCGGGCGTAGGCGCCCATGTCCAGGTTCTCCATCACCGTCATACCGGGGAAGACTCCCCGGCCTTCCGGCGACTGCGAGATGCCGCGGACGACCCGCAGGTCGGCGCGCAGCTTGGTGATGTCCTCGCCGTCGAAGAAGATCTTCCCGCCGGACAGCGGCCGGATGCCGGAGATGGCGCGCATCGTGGTGGTCTTGCCGGCGCCGTTGGCGCCGATCAGCGAGACGATCTCGCCGGCTTCCACGCTGAGCGTGATCTCGGTCAGCGCCTGGATTCGTCCGTAGTGGACAGAGACGTCTTGCAGCTCAAGCAGCGCCATCGTCGGGAACCCCCAGGTAGGCAGCGATCACGGCCGGGTTTTCACGGATCTGGGCCGGCAGACCCTCGGCGATCTTCTTTCCGAACTCCAGCACCACGATCCGGTCGGTGACACCCATGACCAGCCGCATGTCGTGCTCGATGAGCAGCACCGTGTATCCGTCGTCGCGGATCTTGCGGATCAGGCCCATCAGTTCTTCTTTTTCGGTGGGGTTGAACCCGGCGGCAGGCTCGTCGAGACACAGCAGCTTCGGTTCGGTGGCCAGCGCGCGGGCGATCTCCAGCCTGCGCTGATAGCCGTAGGGCAGGTTGCGGGCCTTGTCGGCGGCGCGGTCGGCGATGCCGACGAACTCCAGCAGGGCGCTGGCCCGCTCGACCGCTTCGCGCTCCTCGCGGTGGTGGCGCGGCGAGCGCACCAGGGCGCCGAGCACGCTGGTCTTGTGCCGGGCGTCGGCACCGACGACGACGTTCTCCAGCGCGGTCATCTCGCTGAACAGGCGGATGTTCTGGAAGGTGCGCGCAATGCCCATCCTGGTGATCTGGTACTTCTTGCGCTTGCCGAGCGACTGGCCCTCCAGCAGCACCTGGCCGGAGGTCGGCCGGTAGACGCCGGTCATCGCGTTGAAGCAGGTCGTCTTGCCGGCACCGTTGGGACCGATCAGGCCGAGGATCTCCCCGCGCCTGATCCCGAAGGACACCGAGTCGAGCGCGACGAGGCCACCGAAGCGCATGGTGACGTCGCGGACCTCCAGCAGGGTGTCGCCGACGTCGACGGTGATCTGCCGGTCGCTGGCGGCGGCTTCGGCCACGACGACGGCATGTTCGGCGCGCTGCTCATCGCTCATCTGCGCGACCTCGGCGACGATGCCGCCCTCGGCCGGTTCGGTTGGCGTTGGCTCGGTCATGAATCGTCCTTTTCCGGGACCAGCGGACTGTCGCTGCTGAGCTGTTCCGGTCTGCCGATCAACCGGTGGTAGGCATTGCGACCGCCGGCGAGCAGGCGTTGCCGCGCGCCGAGGATGCCCTGCGGCCGGAAGATCATCAGCACGATCAGGATCACGCCGAAGATCAGGTACTTCCAGCTCGCGAGGTTGGTGAAGCGGTCCGGGATGTAGGAGATCAGGAAGGCACCGATCATGACGCCGACCTTGTTGCCGGAACCGCCGAGCACGACGGCCGCGACGAACAGCACCGAGGTCGGCACGTCCATGGTCTGGTTGTCGATGTGCGAGTTCTGGCCCGCGAACAGCGAACCGGACAGGCCTCCGATCGCCGCGCCGATGGCGAAGGCCCACAGCTTGAACCTGAAGGTGGACACGCCCATGATCTGCGCGGCGTCCTCGTCCTCCCTGATGGCGACCCAGGCGCGGCCGACCCGGCTGCGTTCGAGGTTTCCGACCAGGAACAGCACGAAGATGATGATCGTGACGATGAACCAGTACCACGGGGTGCCGTTGGTGACCGCGAAGATCGGTTTGCCGTTGGCGTAGTGGCCGGGCGGGGCGCCGATACCGCTGAACCCGGTCTGACCCTGCAGGGCCGGGATCAGGGTGGCCAGCAGGCGGACGATCTCACCGAAGCCGAGGGTGACGATGGCCAGGTAGTCGCCGCGCAGTCGCAGCGTCGGCGTGCCGAGCAGCAGACCGGCCGCCATGGTGACCACCATGGCCAGCGGGATGACCGCGAGATAGGGCAGTTTGGCCAGCATCGAGTCGGGGCTGGTGAACAGCGCGGCAACGTAGGCACCGACCGCGTAGAAGCCGATGTAGCCGAGGTCGAGCAGACCGGCCTGGCCGACCACCACGTTCAGGCCGACCGCAACCAGTGCGTAGGTCGCGGCATGGAACATCGCGATCGGGAAGTTCGTGTTCGGCTCGGTGGTCAGAAATGGTGGGTTGATCACCGGAATGAAATAGATCAACACCACGACCGGAATTACCCCGAGCCATTGCTGCGGCCGGGAGAGCCCATTCCACCAGTTGCGAAATCGCCGGATCGAGGACTCCGGCTTCGCTACCGCCGTCGTCATGCTCGCGCCTTTCCAAGCGATTCACCGAGGATACCGGTCGGTCGGAACATCAGAATGACCACCAATACGACGAAGGCCACGATTTCGGTCCACTGCGCGTTACCCAGCAGGGTCGCGCCGTATTCACCGATCACGCCGAGCAGGAGGCCGCCGAGTACGGCACCGCGAATGTTGCCGATACCGCCGAGCACGGCCGCCGCGAAGGCCTGGATGCCGAGGATGAAGCCGCCGTTGAAGATGACGCCCGAAGGCACCTTCATCACGTAGAACAGGGCGGCGGCGCCGGCGAGCAGACCACCGATGAGGAAGGTCTGCATGATCACCCGCTCCTTGTTCACGCCCATCAGCGTCGCGGTGTCCGGGTCCTGCGCGACAGCGCGGATACCCCGGCCGAGCCTGCTGCGGTTGATGAACATGTCGGTGGCGACCATCAGCACGATGGCGGCGAAGAAGATGATCAGCTGGCGGCTGTCGATGATCGCGCCGAAGACCTGGAACACCGGCTGTGGCACGAACATGACGACCGAGGGCTCCGAGTTGCCCTGGCTGACGAAGATGAAGTAGACGTACTGGATCGCGAACGAGGCGCCGATCGCGGTGATCAGGAAGGCGAGCGGTGGCGCGTTTCGTCGGCGTAGTGGTCGATAGGCGACCCGTTCGAGTAGGACCGCGACAACGGCCGAGGCGGCCATCGCGGCGAGTGCGGAGACCACGATGTCACCGACCAGCGCGACAAGGCTCAGGTTCGGCGCCGACGGGCCGAAGCCAAGACGAGAGAGGGTGAACCAGACCGCGTACGCACCGGAGATGAACACCTCGGAATGCGCGAAGTTGATCAGCCGCAACACACCGTAGACCAGGGTGTAACCCATGGCGACGAGCGCGTAGATAGCGCCATAGGCCAGTCCGTCGAAAGTGTTCTGCCAAAATTCTGATTTGAAGGCAGACACATCGAAATTAATCCAGCTCGAATCCTGGAGGAAAATCGTCAGTGGGTGCACGGCCTCACGTTCCTGTCATGGCACCGGGCATGTTCGCCGACATTGTCGGCGAACATGCCCGGTGTTACCCGCGTGCTCGGAAACATACCAAGTTACGAGCTGAAATTGGAGTCAGGAAATCTCTTTAACCGGGACGATCTTGCCGTTCTTCACCGCGTAGGCGTAGACCTGCGTGCTGCTCAGCTCGCCCGTGGGGCCCCACTGGAAGTGCTTGGTCAGTCCGTCGCCGCTGTAGTTCTTGACGTAGTTGAGCAGCGCGGGACGCGTGGTGTTGCCGGCGTCGATGCCCTTGAGCAGGATGGTCGCGACGTCGTAGCCCTCAGCCGAGTAGGTGCCGGGCTCAGCGCCGTTGGCGACCTTGGCGTATGCGGCGGCGAAGGATGGCACAAGTGAGCCGTCGGTGCAGGCGCAGGTGAAGTAGGCGTTGTTGGCCGCGGAACCGGCGAGCTTGAGGAACTGCGGGTCCTTCACGCCGTCCGGGCCGATGAAGGTGCCCTTGAAGCCGGCGTCCACCAGCTGCGAGTCGAGCGGAGCGGCTTCGGCGTAGTAGCCGGAGTAGAACACCGCGTCGGCCTTGGCGGCCTGGACCTTGTTGACCGTCGAGGAGAAGTCCTTCTGGCCGGTGGTCACCTTGTCGGAGCAGGCGGTGTCGTTCGCCGCGCCCAGCGCCGGGGTGATGGCGGCGGCAAGGCCCTTGCCGTAGGCCGAGTCGTCCTGGATGACGCAGACGTGCGAGTCCTTCAGGGTGCCGGTGATGAAGTGCGCGGCGGCCGGGCCCTGGGCGTTGTCGTTGCCAAGACCGCGGAAGAAGGTCGTCCAGCCTTGCTGGGCCAGCGCCGGGTCGGTGGCCGAAGCGGTGATGTGCACCATCCCGGCCTGCTGGAAGATGCTGCCGGTGGCCAGCGACTCACTGGAGAAGGCGAGGCCGACCGCACCGATGATGTCCGCCTCGGAGGTCATCTGGGTGACGAGCCCTGGGGCCACGCTGGACGAGCCCTGGGTGTCGAACTTCTTCAGCTGCACCTGGCAGCCGGGGTTGGCCGTGTTGTGCGCGTTGATCGCGGTCTGCACGCCGTAGAGGATGTTCAGACCCAGCTGCGCGTCCGCGCCGGTCTCGGCACCGCCGAAGGCCAGGCTGACCCCGCTGCACTTGGCCTTGCCGTCACCAGCCGGGTTGGCGGCGTCGGCCGGGACGTTCAGCGTCGTCATCGCGGGCAGGTTCACACCGCTTGCGCTGCTTGACGATCCCGACGAGGAGCTGTTGTTCGCGGCACACGCGCCAACGGCCAGCGACAACGCCGCCGCCACCGTGACCGCGCGCGCCAGCTTTGCTGCAGACACCCGCATACCTCCAAAGAACCCACGGCCGCCATCCAGCGGCTTGCCCGATCGGGCATGGATAGGGCTGAAAGTTAGCGGGCAACTCACAGTATGGACAGCGCGACCCCCCGTCTGTATCCACATCGTGACGGTGTTAATCCATCAGCAACGCGCAGAACCGGACATAGCGGTCCATAACTAGCGAGCTGGTAGTGTCTCACTAGGGAAATTATTACAATGCGTACGCAACCAGGTACGCCGGTCACGCGGGCGGCCTAGCGATCCCCCAACGATCGGCCACCAGCCGAGTTCCACGGGCCGAGCCCGGAAAACCCGCTGGCAGCCGCCGGTATCTCGCGGGAACTCCAGTTTTCGCCAGGACTCAGCCGAAGTCCTGGCGACAACTCGGCCGGCTCAGCCGACCAAGCCGGCTCAGCCGAAGTCCTCCGACAGCTCAGCCGACTCGACCGACTCCGCCGGTTCAGCCGACTCAGCCGAAGTTCTCCACGACGACGTCCGCGACCGCCTTCATGGTGGTGCGGCGATCCATCGCGGTGCGCTGAATCCAGCGGAAGGCGTCCGGTTCGGACATTCCCTGCTTGGCCATCAGCAGACCCTTGGCGCGCTCGATGACCTTGCGGGTCTCCAGCCGTTCGGTGAGCCCGGCGACCTCGTTCTCCAACGCCTGCAGTTCGGTGAACCGGCTGATCGCCAACTCGACGGCGGGCACGAGATCCCGTTTGGAGAAGGGTTTGACCAGGTAGGCCATGGCGCCCGCGTCACGAGCCTGTTCGACGAGGTCCCGCTGACTGAAGGCGGTCAGCATGACCACTGGCGCGAGGCGCTTCGCGGCGATCTGCGAAGCGGCCTCGATCCCGTCCTGACGCGGCATCTTGATATCGAGAATGACCAGGTCGGGGCGCAGTTCCTCGGCCAGCTGCACGGCCTGTTCACCGTCGCCGGCCTCGCCGACGACCTCATAGCCCTCTTCACGCAGCATCTCGACGAGGTCGAGACGGATCAACGCCTCGTCCTCGGCGACGAGCACGCGACGAGCTGGTTTGGCCCCGTCCTGGGCCTCGGCAGCCGGCTGGGTCACCGGGGTCCTCCTGGTGTATCGCTGTTCACCGGCACTCTCGTGCCCGGAATGCGCAGCGTACCGGTACCGCCCGGTTCCTGGCGCGCACAATGCGCGGGCCTGACCGTGCGATTGCCCACTCCCCGTGGCTCACCCGCAGGAAAAGCAGCGCTACGGGTCGACACCGCCCCGTCGCGCGGCGTGGCAAACACCACGAAACGTTTACTCGCGTCCTGCCGAGGTCTACGAAACCGCGAGCAGGCGTCCAGGAGGGAGCCGGCGGGAAAACACGTGGAACAGGGCGAGGTCGCGCCCGTTTTGATAGCTAAGCCCGGTTGATCGCCGCCGCGTCGAACGCGAGTGGACACACCGGACAAGGACGAAGCCACGGCCTTACGGCTGCCGCGATCTGCCGAGGAGCACGTCAGTTGTCCGCAGGAGACCAGCGTTGCGACCAGGTGAATATCGATGCCGACCTGGTTGCTCGACTGATCCGGACGCAGTTTCCCCGGTGGACGGAGCTGCCGATCGCGCCGGTCGACAAACCGGGCGGCGACAACATGACCTTCCGGCTCGGCACGACCATGCTGGTGCGGCTGCCGCGCTTTCCGCGCTGGGTCGGTCAGGTCGGCAGGGAGCAGCGCTGGCTGCCCCAACTGGCGCCGCAGCTCCCACTGCCCGTCCCGGTCCCGCTCGCGCAGGGGGTACCCGGCGCCGGGTACCCCTTCCCGTGGTCGGTCTACCAGTGGCTGGACGGGGTGCCCGCGACCCGCGACAGGCTGCTCGACCAGGAACGGGCCGCCCGCGCGCTCGCCGAGTTCCTCGCCGCGCTCCAGGGGATCGAGCCGACCGGCGGGCCGCCGCCGGAGTGGAGCAACGGGTTTCGGGGCGTCGCGCTTGCCGATCAGCGCGACTCTCCCGTTGTCCGCTCGCGCATCGAGGCCAGGATCGCGGCACTGCGCGGACTGACCGACACCGAGGTGCTGACCGCAATCTTCGAATCGGCCCTTGCCGCGCCGGCTCGTGCCGAGCCCCCGGTCTGGGTGCATGGCGATCTCGCGCCGGGCAATCTGCTGACCGTCGACGGCAGGCTCAGCGCGGTGATCGACTTCGGCACGCTGGCGGTCGGCGACCCTGCCTGCGATCTGATCGGCGCCTGGACCCTGCTGACCCCGCGCGGTCGGAGGATCTGTCGTGAGTTGCTCGGCGTCGACGACGCGACCTGGGCACGGGGCCGAGGTTGGGCGTTGAGCGCTTTGCTCCCCGCGCCGGCCGACCTGCTGGACGCCGACCACGCGGGGCAGGGGCGGCGCGGGCTCGCCGAACTCGTCACCGATTACCGGGAGAGCGGCTGACCGGATCCGGCACGATGGCCGGCGCGGACGAAACGGGCGGTCGGCCGGCTGTGCGCGCAGGTGCGGATCTGGGCGAGCGCAACGGTGTCACCGGCGCGGTGTTGATCGCGGCGCTGATCGCGGCGCCGGGGTCGCCTGCCTGGTGTTGCCGCACCGACGGCACCGTGCCGGGTGCGACGAACACCGGTGGTGCGAGCCGGATCACGCTGCCGGCGGCCGAGCGCAAGGCGCTAGCATGACAGCAGCTACCGAACGATTGTTAGCCATGTTGGGGCCATCCGGGGTTAGGTGGGGGCAGTCATGACAGTCAACAACGTCGTTGTCGTCGGAGCTTCGGCCGCCGGACTGACCGCCGCGGAAACCCTGCGCAGAGAGGGTTTCACCGGCACGCTGACCATGATCGGCGCCGAACCCGACCTGCCCTACGACCGGCCGCCGCTGTCCAAGCAGATCCTGGCCGGCACCTGGGAGCCGGAGCGGATCGCGCTCCGCAAGGACGAAGCACTGTCCACACTGGATGCCGAATGGCTGCTCGGCGCCGCCGCGACCGGACTGGACGTCGAGGCGCGCAAGGTCGCGCTGGCCAACGGCGGGGTGGTCGACTACGACGGCCTTGTCATCGCGACCGGGGTGACGCCGAGGCAGCTGCCGTTCGGACACGATCTCGCCGGCGTGCACACGCTGCGCACCAGGGACGATTCCCTGCGGCTGCGCGCGGATCTGCTGGCCGGCGAGAACCTGGTCATCGTCGGCGCCGGTTTCCTCGGTGCCGAGACCGCGGCGGTCGCCCGCGAACTGGGCCTGACCGTGACCCTGGTCGATCCGCTGCCGGAGCCGATGATCCGGCAGTTCGGCGCCGAGATCGGCGGGCAGCTCGCGCGGCTGCACACCGAGCACGGCGTCCGGGTGGAGACCAACACCGGGGTCGCGGGCCTGAGCGGGGTCGCGGGCCGGGTGAGCGGGGTCGCGTTGACCGACGGCCGGACGCTGCCGGCGGATGTCGTGCTGGTGGCCATCGGCGCGACGCCGAACACCGGCTGGCTGACCGATTCCGGTCTCTCGCTCGGCAACGGCGTCGACTGTGACGAGCACTGCCTTGCCGCGCCGGGCATTGTCGCGGCAGGCGATGTGGCCAGTTGGGTGCACCCGGACCTCGGTTCGCGAATTCGGATCGAGCATCGGATGAACGCGACCGAACAAGGCATGGCGGCGGCGAACACGCTGCTGGGCAACGGAAAGCCGTTCGCGCCGATCCCCTACTTCTGGACCGACCAGTACGACGTGAAGATCCAGGCGTACGGCACGTTCCCAGCCGATGCCGAGCTGACCTTCGTCGACGGCCGACCGGCTGACGGCAAGTTCACCGCGGAATACCGGTGCGGCGACCGGATTTTCGGCGTGCTCGGCTGGAACATGCCCAAGCAGACGCGGGTCCTGCGGGCGAAGATCGTGGCCGCGCAGACCAGCTGAGGTGCGCGGTTCCGTCGGGCTGAGGAGCCCACGGCGGCCCAGCTGATCGGTTCCGCACCGACTCGGCTGATCGGTTGCGCGGCGGCCGGAGGAGTATCGCGCTCAGCGATCGGCGGCGCGCACGGCGGCGATGAACTCGGCGATCTTGGCGTGGTCCTTGATGCCCTTGGCGCTCTCCACCCCTGAACTGACGTCGACGCCGAGGGTGCGGCAGCGCGGTCGCAACGCCGCGATGCCCTCGCCAACGGTGCCAATGGTCAGGCCACCACTGAGCACCACGTGCGCGTCGATCCTCGGCGGCAGCACCGACCAGTCGAAGCTCCGCCCGCCGCCGCCGTAACCGGCCACCTGTGCGTCCAGCAGCACAGCGCGGGCAGCGCGGTAGTCGGCGGCGAAGCGGGACAGGTCCGGACGGTCGGCAGCCGGGTCGAGCGGGATTCTGGCCGCCATGATGAACGGGCGGGCGCCATCATCGGCGGCGCGCCAACAGTCCTGGGGCGTCTCGTCGCCGTGGAACTGCAGCGTCGCACCGGGTACCAGCGCGGCATCGGCCCTGACCTCCTCGGCCGGCGCGTTGACGAACAGCAGGACCGGGGTCACGAACGGCGGCAGCAGCGCGGCGAGTTCGGCGGCGCGCTCGGCGGTGACGTACCGAGGGCTTGGCGGGTAGCGCACGAAACCGATCGCGTCGGCGCCGGCGGCAACGGCAGCGTCGACGTCCTGTTCGCGGGTGAGGCCGCAGATCTTGACTCGCGTCCGCGCGGAGCCGACTCCGGTGTCCTCGGTGTCCGGCGCGGTCAACGGTTCGGCCATATCGTCGACTGTAGAGCAGACCCGAGGCCTACCTCACGTGGCCGGGACGGCAGCGGCCGCCGGGACGGGCGCCTGGGTGGTGACCGGTGACGCGGCGGCGCGCACTCTGCGGCGGGCGGTGCCGGCCCTGGCAAGCAGACTGTCGGCCTCCGCGACGAGTACCTTCCCGGCCTCGGTGAGCCGGACGGTGTGGTGGTCGCGGTCGAACAGCACGACGCCGAGATCGTTCTCCAACGACTTGATGGCCCGACTCAGTGCCGGCTGGGCCAGGATCAGTTCCTGCGCGGCCCTGCCGAAGTTCAACTGCTCGGCGACCGCGCGGAAGTAGCGGAGCTTGCGCAGGTCGATCTCGGCGTCCTGGTCGGTGTATCGCGCCCGCTTGGCCATGCGAAAACGGTAGCACCATTGAGCGAATTCGGTTATTGGCCGAGAATGGCCGGCACGCTCGGGTGCCGACCTGACCGGCGCCGAGCGGTTTCGCGAGGCACGGAACAGAGAACGACTCCTCCGTGCGACGGCGCTGCCGCACGGGAGGAACTCTGGTCCGCCAGGACCGAACCGGTCAACGGGTGCCGAACTGGCCAGCTTCCGGCCGGGGCGCGCTAGGCCTTGGCGATGTCCGGCCAGGCGCTGGCCTCGGCACCCTTCTCGGCCAGTTGGAGGTCGTTGCGGTGCCGGCGCCGAGTCACCAGCAGGCAGAAGTCGCCGGCCGAACCGGTCGACGGCGCTCTCCTCACCGAACGTCCACAATGTACCGATCGGGGAGACCAGCTCGGATCGGTCCTCGCCCATGAACTGCGCGGCACCGCCGGCTACCGACCCGACGTGGACGCACTCATGGCCCAGGGCATTGGCCGACCGACCAGGACGGATGGCCGATTTTCCTTTCACGGCAACGGCCTGGCCTGCGGTCCGCTGGTGTACCGGTCCGGTCAGCTCTCGGCGACCGAGGAGTGGCGTGCGTTCAGTTGGTCGACGGCCCATTCGGTCCACTCACCGTGCATGGCCATCAGGCGTAGGCCGTATTCAAGGACAAGTCGGCCGTAGATCGCCAGGTCGTGCTCGTCCCAGTCGCCCGTTCTCGCCATCTCGCGCAGGTCATCAAGCCTGTGGTCGATCACCTCGCCCTCGTGCCGTAGGTAGTCGACGGCCTGGGTGTCGGTCAGGTTGCCGAGGAAGAACACCCGTAGCAGGGTTTCGCTGCGCCGCACCCGGTTGGGCTCGGTGTCGGCCAGCCAGTGCACGAGTTCGGCGCGGCCGGTCTCGGTGATCGAGTACTCCTTGCGGCCTCGCGGTCCTTCCGCGCTCACACTCAGCAGACCGGCTTCCGCCAGCCGGGTAAGTTCTCCGTACACCTGGCTCTGGTTGGCCGGCCACACGTTGACCAACGACGTGTTGAAGGTGTGCATCAGCTCGTAGCCGCTGGCCGGCTTGTCGTTGAGCAGGCCCAACACCGCGTGACGGAGACTCATGCCGTCGACTTTACGTTCCACTCTTGACAGGTCGCAACCAAAACTTCTCATTTCCACCTGTCAGAATGAGAACCTCTCGGGCGGCCCGTCCGCCAACATGACGTGATGGACGACTGGTCCGACGCGATCATCGAGTTCCTCGACAGCTGAGCAATTCCTTGCGGCAAATCCATCACGACCTGCCATGTGTCCACAATCGACAGTGGAGTCCACTGTGGATCTGTGGCCGTCAGCTGGCGCCGAGACAGATGAACGGCCTGCGCAGCGGATCGACCGCGGCCGCCTCGGCAAGGGCGGTCGCGGGCGCGGCACCGGCGGCGAGTTGCCGGTGGTAGTCGGCCATGGCGGCGGCAGCGGCCTGATCGCCGACCCTGGTCACCGCCGCGGTGACCGTGCGGCCACCCGCGGACAGCAGGGCCCCGGCGAACCCGAGTGCCTCGTCGCCGGGGCGGATGCGGGACAGCGCGAGTTCGCAGGCGGCGAGCACGACGTGCTGGGGCGGTCGGCGCAGGCGGGCCACCTCGTGGGCGAACAGGGCACCGTCCCAGAGTTCCAGCTTGGAGAACAGCGCGTTCTCCGGTTCGTGCGCGCCGTGCGCGGCGAGGTGGGCAAGGGCAGCGCCGTCCAACGCGCGCAGGACGTCCTGCACGGTGGCTTCCTCGGCGTTGAGCGTCTCGGCCGCCGGGTGGTACTTGCTCAGGCCGTTGACCTCGCCGACGGCCGCGGCAAGGCCGGGTCCGCCGACCAGTACGGTCGCGCCGTCCTGGCGGTCGGAGCGGTGCGCGGCCAGCCAGGCCGTCGCGGACGGCGCGACCACCAATGGCCTGCCGCGCAGTGACGGCAACACGGCCCAGGCGACGGCGTACAGCGCGCCGGTCGGGATCACCACCAGCTCACGATCACCGAGCAGCGCGGCCAGCGGTCGCAGGAGTCG
Source organism: Pseudonocardiaceae bacterium (assembly GCA_036268955.1). Taxonomy (GTDB): domain Bacteria; phylum Actinomycetota; class Actinomycetes; order Mycobacteriales; family Pseudonocardiaceae; genus CAJCJE01. The sequence continues at coordinate 40,294 of DATATE010000177.1, read as the reverse complement.
CTCGTCGAGTTGTCGGGCCCGCCGCACCGCCGAGCCGGCCACCGCCTGCGCCATCAGCGTCGAGAGGGTGTCCGGGGACAGCGCGTCGAGGTCGGCGTGCAGTTCCTGGGCGGCGACGATGATCTCGCGCGCGTCGCCGAGCGGCACCAGCCGCACTCGGCCGGCCACCACCACCAGCGCCATCATGACGTCGTTGGTGCTCAGGTAGCTGATCATCGCCCGGTCGCCGAGCGCATCGACGACCTCGTCGATCCCGGCCATCGGCCGTGGCTGGCCCCATGGGCTGTCCCGCCAGCCCAGCCGCATCACCTCCCGGCCGAGCGCCGCGTGCCGGGCCGCCAGGTCCCGGCTCGGCCGTCCGGCGAGATGGGCCTGCTGCACCTCACGGCTGAGATACCGGTACTCGGACACCTTTTCCGCGAGCACCGGGTCCTCCGGCGGCGGCAGTGGCTGGTAGCGGTAGACCTGCGCCCTGGTCCGTTCCAGCCAACCGAACAGTTGGCGCGCGGGCGCGCGGGAATGCTCGATCACCAGCCGGATCGCCAGCTGGCCGAGGGCCCTGCCGTGCATCGCGGTGCCGGACACCAGTTCGACCCCGCCCATCCGGTCCCGGAACCGGCTCAGTTCAGCCAACCCGGCCCGTGCCTGCGCGAAGGCCTGCCGCCGGTTGCCGCGCGCCACCGCGAGTTCGGCGAGACACAGCCTGCGCAGCATCCGGTGGTCGACCGGGGTGACCCGGCGCGGTTTCGGCACCAGCGCGAGGTGTTCGACCGCTTCGGCCACCTCGCCCCTGCGCAGTTCGAGCCGGACGGCGAGCATCCTGGCGACCCCGGACTGGTCGATCAGGTCAAGGCGCGCCAACGTGTCCGCGAGCGCCAGCGCCTTACCGGCCAGGTTCGCCGGCACCCGGTCCCGCGCGAGTGCCTCGTCGACGGTGGCACGCAACCGGATCAGCGCCGCCCGCGAACTCAGGTACTGGTTGCCCCTGCGGCGGAATCGGCGCTGCGCCGAGCTGGCCCAGTTCCGCACGCCGGCCAGATCGCCAACGGCCAGCGCGGCGGTGGCGCGCAGGAGTTCGGCCTCGGCCTCGTTCTGGTGATTGCGCAGGCGGCGCAGTTCGGGCAGGGCCTCGTCCAACTGGCGGGCCGCGTCCTCGGCGAGACCGGCACTGAGGAGTGCCTCGGCCTGGTCCATCCGCAACTTCGGCAGTGCGCTCGGAATCAGCTCACTGTAGCGCGCAAAGGTCTTTTCGTAATACCAAAGGGCCTTCGGAATGTCCCCGACCCGCCAGGCGAGGGCGGCCAAACCGTGCAACGCCTTGGCATCCAACAGGTTCAGCTCGTCACGGTCGGATCGACCATCGGACAGTCCGGACTCCACGACGCGCAGCAGCCGGCGGAAGTCGCGGGCGGCCGGGCCGGGATGTCCGGCCGAGGTGTGCATCGTTCCCCGGTTCAGCAGACTGGTCGCCAGACCGATATGGCTCGGCTCGCCCGCGGCACAGGCGCGCTCGCGGGCGGCGACCGCGACACTCAGCGAGGCGATGCTCTCCTCAAGCCGGCTGGCCCTGCCGAGAATCAGTCCGCGCTGGCCTGCCACCTTCGCGGTGAGTTCGATGCGCAGCACCTCATCGGGTACGGACCCCAGCAGCGCCTCGGCCGATCGCAGGTACTCCAGCGCGCTGTCCGCACCGCGGATCTCGGCATCAGCGGGCGCGAGGCTGATCAGGATTCTGGTCCGCAGTTCGACGGCATCGGCCGCTTCGACATCAACCGCCGCTCCGGCATCGGCCAGGTCGGCGTCGACCGCGTCAGCGCCGAGCGTGGCGGCGTCGACCGCGGCGTCGGCGGTCAGCCGATCGAGCAGCCGCAGTGCCCTGCGCAACAGCTTGGCCGCCTCGGCGGGGCGCCAGGCATTGTTGGCTCGCAGGCCCCGGCGGTACAGCTCGCGGACCTCGTCCAGCCGCTGACTCACATCGGTCCCCGGAAGGCGGTAGCGCACCGCACGCGAGCAATTGCCACTGCCCTATGTCACCACACTCTGTGCACGTGCCGATACCGGCCCCGCACTCACAGTCGACACCTGCAAGCCACAACGGGAAACGTGGGCAGGTCAGCGGGGGTTGATCGGGACATCTGGGCGGGACAGCTGACTCGGGCCGACCCGAGCGGTGCTCGGGCCGGCCCGTAAAGCGGCGTCAGGCCTGTACCGGAGCCTGCTCGTCCTCACAGTGCATCGGACCGCAGTCCTGCGGGTCGTCGACGCTGTCGGCACCGGCCTGATTCTTGGCCGGGTGGCCGATCGCGCTGCGGGTCGCGTTCTCCAGCTGCTCCAGCCCGTCGTGGAGCGCCTCGCCCACCTTGTTGAGCCCAGTACGGATCGCGTTGTCCATTGTCGTCCCCTCCCGATGTGACCCCGTGTCTTCTCGCGGGACCCATTGCCCCACGAGACCCCTCCATTGGTGGTCGCCTTGCCCGACGGCCGGTACGCCACCCGCCCGAATGCCACAGAAGGTGAGCAAGTGCTCGACGTGTGTAGCAACTGGGTGAACGTACTGACACAAATTATGCCTAATGGAGTAGCGAAGTACAGCGATTTCTCACAAAGAGTCAAAAAATCTTCGTCGACTATTCCGACCGGGAAAGTACCCGCATACGACGAGAACTCCGTCGCCCGGAACGGCGACGGAGTAACACGGGATATCGAGCCACACCAGGCAACTACCGCGGCCGGCGCCAGCCCCTCCCTGCTGGCAGCCGACCGCGGTCCCCCCTGCCGACGCACCCCGGCAGCTTCGGTGGATCACGCATGAACCACATCGATCAAGAGCGTGCGGAACTCGCACAGATACCGGTTTGATCAAAAAATCTTCGCGTCACCACAAGTACTCGTCCCAGCACTCGGACTCGCTTCGACAATTCGAATTCCGGCCTCGATCGGCATTCCACTTCCGGACCGCACGTACCCGCTGCCGGCGCATCCTTCTACGGCAGCGTAGGTACAGTAGATTCGAGGAGTGCGGAAACAGCTGTCCGACGACGACCTCGGCAAGGCCGGGGCCACGCCGAGGCGACGCGGCCCCGGTGAGCTGGAGGCCGAGGTCCTCGCCACGCTCTGGACCGCCCGACAGGCACTGACCGCCGGCGAGGTGCAGCCGAAGCTCGCCAGCGAACTGTCCTATTCGACGGTGGTCACCATCCTGTCCCGGTTGCACACGAAGGGTGTGCTCAGCCGTGAGCAGCGGGGCCGGGCCTACGCCTACCGACCGGTGTCCGACGAACCCGGTCTTGCCGCGCGTCGGATGCGACAGGTCCTGGAGAACGAGGCGAACCGGCAGCAGGTGCTGACCAGGTTCGTCTCCGGCCTTTCCGACGAGGACGAGCGGCTGCTTCGGACGCTGATCCACGAGCGCACCGCGCAGCCGACCGACACCGGCCAGGAGCCGCGCGGGCAGGAGCCGAGACCGTGATCGTGGCCGTCTACCTCCCGCTGATCCTGCCGGCACTGGTGGTGCCGCTGGTGCGGCTGGTGTGTTGGCGGCTGCCACCGGCGCTGGCGAGCTGGCTCGTCGCGCTGACCAGCCTGGTACTGGCCGGCTGCGCGAGCGCGGCACTGGCCCTGCTGATGTTCGCCGCCCTGACCGGGGTGGGGATATTCGCCCATCTCGGACATTGGTCGCCGGCCGTGTTCCGACAGCTGGACGCGGTGCACCTGCCGATCGACATCGCGGCAGGCCTCGCGCTGGTGGTGTTGCTGGTAAACATGGCGCGCCTTGCCATCGGCCGGGTCAGGGCGCTGCGGACCACCCATCGGATGGCCCGGTCCGGCGACAGCGAACTGATGGTCGTCGAGGACGACCATCCGCTGGCCCACGCGCTGCCCGGCCGACCGGGTCGGATCGTGGTGTCCACCAGCATGCTGGCCGTGCTCGGGCCGGCCGAGCGACGCGCCCTGCTCGCGCACGAACGCGCGCACCTGGCCAACGCCCACCACCTTTTCGTCGGCGCGGTAGACGTCCTGGCCGGGCTCAACCCGCTGCTGCGACCGCTGACCAGGGCGATCCGCTACACCACGGAACGGTGGGCCGACGAGGTCGCCGCCGGCGAGGTCGGCGACCGGTCGGTGGTGGCGCAGGCGGTGGCCAAGGCCGCGCTGGCCAGCAAGGCGAACCCGATCGACAACGGCGTGGCACTGGCCGCCACCACCGGACCGGTGCCACGCCGGGTCGCCGCACTGCTGACCGCGCCGCCGGTGCGCAGACTGTGGTCGATCGTGACCTCGCCGACCGGACTGGTGGCCGCCGTCGCCTGCGGCCTGCTGCTCGGGTCCGTGCTGGCCTCGCTGGACGCGGTCACCGATCTGCACCGGGTCGTGGAACTGGCCCAGTACGCCCGGCACGCCACCATGAAATGGCCCTGACCAGCGAAGGACGCCGGCCCGCTGCTCAGCCCGCCTTGTCGGCGGAGGGCTCCTCGGCCCCGGCGGCACGCTCGGCACGACGATGGCGCAGGAACAGCACGCAGCCCACGATGACCGCGATACCCACGATGGCCGCGATCGCATAGGTGGGGCCGTGGAAGGCGTTGGCCACCGATTCCCAGTGGCTGCCGATGGCATAGCCGGCGATGCCGAGGGCCGCCGTCCACGGCACACAGCCGAGGAAGGTGTAGATCCCGAAGCGAACGGGTGGCATCGCGGCGAATCCGGCGGGCAGCGAGATGAAGGTCCGCACGACCGGCAGCATCCGGCCGAAGAACACCGATGCCGCTCCGTACCTGGTGAACCAGTGGTGCGCACGATCGATGTCGGCTTCCTTCAGCCAGACGTAGCGGCCCCACCGGTACAGGGCGGCCTGGCCGGCGTAGCGGCCGACGGCCCAGGCGACATAGCTGCCCACCACGTTGCCGAGCACGCCCGCGATGATCACCAGCACCAGGCTCGGCCGGGCGCCGGCGACCGCGCCCCCGGCCAGCGCCCCGCCGAAGAGCATGATCACTTCCGACGGTATCGGGATACATGCCGACTCCGCCGCCATGAGCAGGAAGACGGCCAGTGGGCCGAGCGTGACGATGAACTGCTGCACGAGGTCGGATCCCTTTCACCTGGCACAACGCCGACAGCGCTGCCCGAAGTAGCCTAGTTCTACAGTCTTGTAGAAGACTCTACCGGACCAGCACCCCTTACCCGAAGCTCCCTGCCCGGCGAGGGCCACATGGCTGACGGTGGTGACCGTGCACGGCCATCCGGCTGTCCGGGTGGCCTCACTGCGGCCGGCCGCGCGGCAGACGTCCTATGTGGCCGGTGTCAGGTGGCTCGACCCGACCTTCGTGCAAGGGCAGCCGCAACCCGGCCATCACGACCCCGGTGGATCATGGCGCGCGCCGACCTCGCTCACCCCTGATCAGCGACGAACCCGATCGTCCTCGGCAACCGGTTGTGCTCAGCGGTTTTTCCTTGCCACACAACACAGTTGTGGCCAGCGAGAGGCCTCCTGCGCGTCCTGGAGCACCTCCGGCCGCCAGGCGTTGATGAACACCAGGCCGGGATCGAGTAGGTCAAGGCCGGTCAGCCACTGCTCGATCTGTCCCCGGTCGCGGATGTAGACGTTGTCGACGTCGCGGGTGTACAGCTCGGCGGCGGCGTGCGACTGCTGCGGCGCGAGGGTGCCGTGCGTCGGATGCGACAGCACAAGACAACTGCCGGCAGGCACCTGACCGAGGTATCGGCCGATGATCTCGCCGGGCTCGTCCTCGTCGGCGACGAAATTCAACGCGGCGACCAGTAGGACCGCGACCGGCTTGTCGAGATCGAGTAGTTCACCCACCACGGGATGGCCGAGGATCTCCTCGGGTCGACGCAGGTCGGCGCCCAATGCCTCGGCGGTCGGGTTGTCGGCGAGAATGCGCCTGCTGTGCGCGACCGCGACCGGGTCGATGTCGACGTACACGACGCGACAGTCCGGGTTGGCGGACTGCGCGATCTCGTGCACATTGCCCGCGGTCGGAATCCCCGACCCGAGATCGAGAAACTGGGTGATCCCGCTGTCGACGAGAACCCGGACGGCACGCCGCAGGAACGATCGGTTCGCCCGGAACAGGGCGGGCAGATCCGGCATGATGCGGGCCAGTTCGGCGGCCACCTCCCGATCGACCGCGAAATTGTGCGCGCCGCCGAGATGCACGTCATACACCCTGGCCACGCTGGGCTTACGCCAGTCGATTCCCTCCGGCGACCAGGACGGTATTCCCACGTTGGCCTCAGAGCCGGGCTGGCTGCGGTCGGTCATAGGTCGTCACCGTAGCCGGCAGAGCCGGTCGGCAACACCCTGTCGCAAGGGACCGGGTTCACCGGCAACGCGGCTCCCGCACGCGACCTCTACCCGCGGGCGGACGGCTCCGGTCGGAACGGAGCGAACCACTGTCCACTTCGTACCCGTTTCAGATGGTAGAGGTGGGTGTCGAGGATGACCGGTCTCAGACGCTGCGCAGGACCGAGACGACGGTGCCGAGGACAACGGCGCGGTCGCCGTCGATGACCTCGTAGGCCGGGTTGCGCGGCTCCAGGTAGACGTGGCCGTTGCGGCGGCGATAGACCTTCACCGTTGCCTCGTCGTCGATCATCGCGGCGACGATCTGCCCCGAGTAGGCCTCAGGCTGCTGGCGCACCACGACGATGTCGCCGTCACAGATCGCGGCGTCGACCATGGAGTCGCCGCGCACCCGCAGACCGAAGACGGTGCCGCGCCCGGTCAGCCCGCGTGGCAAGGTCAACACGTCGTCGACGTGTTCCTCGGCCGAGATCGGCACACCGGCGGCGATATGGCCGACAACGGGTACGGACACCGAGTCCTCGGCCGGCTCCCGCGTCTGCGGCGAGGACCGCAGGAACAGCCGCACGTCGATCGGCCGCGACATCGTATTGGCCCGCCGCAGAAAACCGCGCTCCTCAAGACTCGTCAGATGCTTGGACACCGAGGAGGACGACCGCAGCCCGACCGAATCGCCGATCTCTCGGGTGCTCGGCGAATACCCGTACCTGACCACCCAGTCCCGGATCATGGCCAGGATCTGCTGCTGCCGCTGCGGCAGGGTCGAGGTGTCCAGGTGCTCGAACACGTCAAGATCGTCGTAGGCGGTCACTCGGAAAATAGTAGTGGTAGGCGCCCTCGGCGGAGCCGCCGGCACGCCAGGCACTCGGCCACCGATCGGGCGGCCGAGTGCGGTCGACCGCACCGTCCGAGTGCGACGGTGGCTGGATATGCGGTAGGCGCGAGTGTCGCGGGCACGCGCGACACGACATGCTTGTCGGGTGCGCCAGACCTGACGCGGTGTCGGATCGGGCCGCCGCCGTTCGTGGAGAAGCTGGAGGGTGCCCGTAGGTGGCCACCCCGGCAAATGGAGGAGACATGACCGAGTATCTCATCGCCTTCGACGACGAGTGGGTGCCCGACCACACGGTCGAGGAGCTGCGCGAGAAGTCCAAGGCCGTCCGGGCGCTGGTGGCGGAGATGAAGGCTGCCGGCGTCTTCATCTTCACCGGCGGCCTCGACGACGCCGCCCCGGTGTTCAGCGTCGATGCGTCGAGCGGCACGCCACTGTTCACCGACGGCCCGTTCGTCGAGTCCAAGGAGCACCTTGGCGGCTTCGCCGTCGTGGATGTGGCCGACGAAGCGGCCGCGCGACTGTGGGCAGGGAAGATCGCGGTGGCCTGTGGTTGGCCGCAGGAGGTGCGACGTTTCCGAGTGCCCATGCGACTTCCCGAGACCTCCTGACGGAGCCGGCCTCCTTGACAGTGTGATCGGCGGCTTCCCTCGTGCTCGACCTCGGCGGCGTGACCGAGGTCGAACTGCCGGCCGCCGACCACCGAGGTCAGCCGGGCGCTGGCTTGGGGCCGGCCAGCTTCAGCGCGATCGCGTTGCGCAGCACCTGCCAGCTGGCCCTGCCGAGCCGTATCTTGGTGCGGCCGTGTTGCCGGTCGGCGAACACGATGTCCCACGTGCCGATCACGAAACCGGCCGCGCGTGCCCTGACCAGCAGTTCCAGGTCGATCGCCCAGCCGGCGGGATGCAAGGTGACATGGTCGAGCACTGATCGGCGGATCACCTTCAGGCCGGACTGAACATCGACGTCCAACCGGTGCAGCAACCCGATCACCAGGCGCGAGCACCGACTCAGGCCGCGTCGCAGCAGGCTGGTCCGCTGAAACACCCGATTGGCGACCACGACGTCCGCCTCGTTCGAGGCGACCATGGCCACCATCGCGGGAATGGCCTCCGGCGGATACTGCAGGTCCGCGTCGATCATGCAGACGATGTCCGCTCGGCAGCGCGAAAACCCGTCCGCCAGCGCGTATCCCTTTCCCGGCACGCCTGTCCTGGTGACGACGACCACCGGGTGGTCGCGGCCGAGTTCGGTGGCGACCTCGGCGGTCGCGTCGACGGAGCCGTCGTCGACGATCACCAGTTCGTAGCTGCCCAATCCGTCAAGGGCAAGGCGAATCCGTACCGCGAGCGCGGGCAGGCTGTCGGCCTCGTCGCGCGCCGGCACCACGATCGACAACATCGGCACCGTGGGCCCACCGGTTCCGGCCCCGTCCCGGCCGCTCGCCACGGGTCGGCCCGTCGTCGTCACGGCGGATCAACAGTCGGTCGGCGCGGCGGCGGTGCTCAACGGCGGCAGCACGCCGGGATGGTGCAGCAGCAGGTATCCGTCGTCGGAGTAGACCACCCGGTAGCCCTCCGTCTCCAGGGTGCTGACCGCCTTGCGCTGTGCCGCGAGAGTGCAGAACGGGAACTCCGCCCTGCCGACATCGGCCGCCACCCACGGAGTCCACCGGGTCACCTGATCCCACAACAGCACGGTGTCGCGCCCGCTCAGCCGAGGACCGAGGTAGTTGGCCGCCGACACGGTCGCACCGGAGGGCACCTTGGCGATGACCGAGGAGGCGGCCCGAGTGTCGGTGTTCTGCTGCCAGGAGGAGAGCGTCAGCGGCGGTCCGAAGCCGAAGTACGGCACGGTGACCACCCCGATGACCAACACCGCGCTCGCCCAGACTCCCCCGATCAGCACACCGATCCGGTCGCCAGCGGTGCCCGCCCCCGATCGGCCTTGGCGTCGAGCCGACCACCACCGCGCCCATCGGCCGATACGGGCGACGGCGTCGACGCCCGCGCCGAACAGCGGGATCACCAGGAACGCGTTGTAGTGGAAGGCGGTTCCCCACAACAGCGGATCACCGGAGAGCATCCGCTCGGCGAGCAACGGCAGCACCACCAGCAGGTACGGCGAGAACAGCGACATAAACGCGGTCATGGCCAACAGCAGCAGCATCGTCTGGACCTTGTAGTCCGGCTGGAAGAACGTCGCCACCGTGGTCAGCGGATGCGTCAGCATGTCCAAGGCCGCGCCGGACATCGACGAGCCGAACTGACCGTAGGTCCAGTAGAACCCCGGCCGGCCACCGAATGCCGGCAACAGCACGTCGGTGACGACCACGACCGAGGCGAGGCCGCCCACCACGAACCCGGCGCCGAACAGGCGGGCCCGCAGCCGGTCGGCAGCCGGCATCCGGAACGACAGGACCAGCACGGCAAGGCCGAAACCGGCGATCAGCAGGCCGAGATCCTCCTTGACCGCGAGCAGTCCGATCGCGGCCAGCACCACCTGCCACCAACGGCCGCGGCCGTGCCGCAGCGCGGAGAACCGTTCGAGCAGGACGGCGGTCAGCACCGGAGCGAAGGCGACCTCGTGGAAGCCGAAGTCGGCGGCCTGCGCGAGCGGCCAGGCCAGCGCGTAGGCGATGGCCACGCAGTATGCCGACCAGAGGCCCAGTTCCCTGCGGGTGAGCACCCACAGTGGCGGGATGGCCGCCGCGAACAGCACCGACTGGGCGACCAGCAGCGTCTGTGGCCCGGAGTAGAGCCAGTAGAGCGGGGCGAGCAGGGCCAGGATCGGGGAAAAGTGGTCACCGAGTACCGAGAAGTCGGCGCCGAACCCGTCGTGCACCTTCACGATCGCCACCGGCAGTCGGAACTGGCTGTAGGACCGCACTGCCTGGTCGAAGATCACCAGGTCGTAGGTGCCGGCGCGGAAGGTGTAGTACCGCAGCAGCGCGGCGGCCGAACTCAGCCCGGCCGCGAGGACACTGATGATCGCGACGCCGATCGGGTGGCGCCGGCCGACCGGGTGCCGCGCGGCGCGATGAGCTGGTTGTCGTCGAATACCGGAATTGCCGAATTCACGTTTGGCGAATAAATCCGTTAACACACCGGAGCCCACCGCGACCTCATTTCCGGCTGGGAACCCGTCCCGAAGAACTGGGAATTTTCCGCGCCGACCATGGTCAGTGCCCTTATCGATGCCACACGGCAACGCTAATTGCCACCCACCGACGACCACAGCAGCTGATCGGGTGATGACCCGAACACCGGTAATCCCGCTGTACCACAGGAAATTCCTTGACGTGACCGGATTATTGCCACTGTATATGGGCAGCGCATATCGCTACGCGAAGTATGTTTCGAAAAGTCCGGTAAACATAATTCTCGGGGCCACCCGCAGTGCGGATGGCCCCGAGAACCGGTCAATCGATCAGCAGGTTGTCAATCAGAAGGCGCCGAGGCCGTTGGGTGAGCCGAGCCCGGTGGGGCCGTCCCAGCCGGTGCCGGCGTTGCAGACCGAGGCGCTGATCGCCGGGTAGTTGGCGCACTGGTCGTTGACTTCGTTGTTGCCCGAGGTGATGTCGTTGAAGTCCGAAGAAGCCGCCGTGTACAGCGTGTTCGGTCCGAGCACACTGGAGGAGACGCCGGCACGGGCGTAGAGACCGGCGATGAACGGCGAGGAGGCGCTGGTGCCACCGACGACGACCCAGTCAGGAGCCTGGCCGCTGCTGGGTGCGTAGGTGTCGTAGACGGCGAGACCGGTGTCCGGGTCGGCGTCGGCGGACACATCGGACACGGCGAGGTGGTTGCCGCACTGCGCGGTGACCGAGGACGGCTGTCCGTTGGCCGCCGGGAAGTAGGTTTCACAGCCACTGCCGCCGGCGGGCTCGCTGCTGGCGACGCCCCAGGCGGTCTCGGAGTAGCCGCTGCCGTTGTTGGTCAGCGTGGTGCCGCCGACGCCCACCACGTAGGGCAGGTCCGACGGCCATGAGGTGTGCGTGCCACCGTTGAACCCACTGTCGCCCGTCGACGCCTCGATGGCGACGCCCGCGGCGTTGAAATCGGCGAGGTCGGTTCCGCCGGTGTTGGTCGAATCGGCGGTGTAGCCGTAGCTGATGCTCACCGAGGAGGCGCCGCCGGAGACCGCGGTGGCCACCGCGGTGGAGAAGTCACCGGTGGAGGTGTCGTTGTCGTTCTCGCCGTCCTGCCACGGCACCGAGATCTCGGTGATGTGGCAGCTCGGGCAGGCCGCGGAGGCCATGTCCACGTCCAGCGAGGTCTCCACCGCGATCTGTTCCTCTGCCTCCGCTCCCGAGCCACCGGACTGCGGCGCGGGCTGGGCACCCCCGGTGTAGTTCTCCAGGGTCAGGCAGCCGTTCGCGGTGGTGCAGGCCGGCAGGCCGTAGGTGGAACGGTAGGTGCCGAGGTCGGACTCCAGGTTGGCGTCCACGCCGGCATCGATGATCGCGATGGTGCCGGTCGAGGTGGACGAACCGGAAATGTTGTACGCGCCGGTCAGGTCGCTGGGACCGTAGCCGGCGGGTTGGGCGGCGGCCAGCGGCCTGCTGGAGCCCTTCGCCGTGGTCACCACGTAGGCGTCACACTGGGCGCAGGCGCGGTGCACGCCGTGGTCGCGCAGCAGGGTGCCGGTCCGCACCTCCTGGCGAAGCTGGGCCGTCTGCGCGGCGGCGGTGTTCGGCGCGAGGTGCGCGCTGCTCGGTGCGGCCTGTGCGGCACCGATGGTGGGCAGTACGAAAGCCGCCGCGGCGACGAACGCCACCCCCACCCTCGGTAACCACCGGCTTGCCCTCGTCCTTGACTGGGACACGGTTCCTCCATGATGTGGACGTGCACTTCACAAGCCCGGTGCCGCTCAACGGTCAGCAGGGAAAGCGAGTCCGGGCCGTACGGGCACGAGTGTCACCTGATCAAGGAGGGGCGCCTACCCGCCATTGGGTGGTTGCCGGCAGGCCGATCGGAGGTCGTTGTTCACCTTGACAGTTTTCGATCGGGACAATCAGGTCAGACGATCAGATTGTCGCGCAGGCCACCGGCGGTGCCGGGACGGTCAGTCCTCCTCCAGCGGCGGTAGCGCGTTGCCGGCGGCGGCTCGCGCGATCCAGTGGGCGCTGTCCTTGAGCCAACGGCGTTGGGTGGCGAAATCGACGTATACGATGCCGAAGCGGCGCGAATAGCCGTAGGACCATTCGAAGTTGTCCAGTAGCGACCAGACGAAATAGCCGCGCACGTCGACGCCATCGGCGATGGCCCTGTGCACCTCGGACAGGTGCGCGTGCAGGTAGGCGGTGCGTTCGACGTCCTTGACCCGGCCGCCGGGATCGAGGTAGTCGTCGTAGGCGGCGCCGTTCTCCGCGATGATCAGCGGCAGGTTCGGGTACTCCCGGCCCATTCTGGCGAGCACGTCGTAGAGACCGGTCGAGTCCACCGCCCACTGCATCATGGTGCGCGCGCCGGGTGGTTGCAGGAAGTCGATGTCCTGCGCGCCGACCCACGGCGAACCGGCGCCGCCGTGGCCGTCCTGGCGAACGGTTGGCGTGCCGGGTTGGTGCGCGGCGACGAGCGTCGGAGTGTAGTAGTTGACGCCGAGTTCGTCGATCGGCCGGGAGATCTCGGCGAGGTCGGTGTCGCGGATCACCGACTGCCAGTCGAGGATGTCGGCGGTGTCGGCGAGGACGTCGGCCGGATAGTCGCCGCGCAGCACCGGCTCGGTGAAGATCCGGTTGGCAAGGCCGTCCACCCTGCGGACCGCGTCCTTGTCGGCCTCGGTGTCGCCGACCGTGCGGACCGACTGCAGGTTGAGCACGAGGGACAGCCGCTGCTGGCCCACCGGCAGCGCATCGCGCAGTACGCCGACGCCGAGGCCGTGGGCGAGCAACAGGTGATGCACGCTGCGCAGGGCGGCGGCAGGTTCCTGCCGGCCAGGCGCGTGCACTCCAGAGGCATAACCGAGAAAGGCCGAACACCACGGTTCGTTGAGCGTCGTCCAGGTCGACACCCGGTCGCCGAGGCGCCGCGCGGCATGGGTGAGGTACTCGGCGAAGCGGTGGGCGGTGTCGCGGGTCGCCCAGCCGCCCGCGTCCTCCAGTTCCTGCGGCAGGTCCCAGTGGTAGGCGGTGATCACCGGTTTGATCCCGTTGGCGAGCAGTTCGTCGACGAGCCGGTCGTAGAAGTCCAGTCCGGCCTCGTTGACCTGGCCTCGGCCGCCCGGCTGGATCCGGGGCCAGGACAGCGAGAACCGATACGCGGACAGGCCGAGCCGAGCCATCAGCGCGACGTCACCGGCGAACTGGTGGTAGTGATCCGCGGCGATGTCGCCGGTGTCGGCGTTACGCACCGCGCCACGGGTGCGGGCGAACGTGTCCCAGATGGACGGTGTCCTGCCGTCCTCGGCGGCGGCACCCTCGACCTGGTACGCGGCGGTGGCCGAGCCCCACAGGAAGCCGAGGGGAAAGCTCGACTGGGTCGAGCCGACCGGGTCGCCGCGGTGGGCTTCCTGGCGTACTGCGGTCATCGAGATCACCCTTCTGTGAGAGCCGTGGCGTCCGGCCGGCCGATTGATCGGCCGGCCGGGTCGCAACCACGTGCCGCGGTGGTGGAGCGGAGATCAGAACGAAGAACCGGGGCCTCAGGACACCGGGGTGAGGTGCAGGACGGTGTACTCCAGGAACGGCGAATTGGGAGTCGGGTCTTCGTAAGGGTCGCTCGCGGTCGGCCAGCCGGTGAACTTCTTCGTGCTGTACTCGTCCCAGGCAGCGCCGTAGAGCAGCGGAATCACCGGCGCCTGCTGGGAGACGATCTGCTGCAGCTTGGTCAGCGCGTCCTGCTGGGTCGCGGCGTCGTTGGTGCCGGCGAACTCGGCGAGCGCGGCCTGGGCGGCCGGATCGTTGAAGCGGGCCTGATCCCCGGTGGCGGCGGTGCCGACCGGTGCGGTCAGGTTCGCGTCGAGCCAGTTGTCGTACTGGAAGTACGGGGTCGGACCCGCGTTGCCCCAGTGGACGGTGGCCTCGAACGAACCGGTGTTGTAGTCGCTGGTCCAGGTGTCCGGGGTGGTCCCACTCACCGTGGTGTCGAAGCCCTCGGCGTTCAGCTGCTGGGAGATCAGGCTGATGTCCTCGTAGTAGTCGGAGTAGCTGACCGGGTCTTCGAGGTTGAAGGTGATGGCCTTGCCGCCCTTGGTCCACTTCCCGTTGGTCTTGGCGTAGCCGTCGGCGGTGAGGATGCTGGCCACCGTGGCCGGGTTGGCCGTCAGGTCGTTCTTCAGCGCGGGATCGAGATAGCTGTCGTCGACCCCGCCGAGCAGCAGTCCACCCGAGGAGGTCGCGGCGGCCTCGTAACTGGTCTCGCCGATGCTGGAGAGCTGGCCTCGGTTGATCCCCGCGCTGATCGCCCTGCGGACCGCGGCGTCGTCCAGGGGTGCCTTGGTCGTGTTCAGCTCAAGGGTGACCACGTTCACCGGCGCGAACCAGTACTTGTTGTGCGTGGGGTCCGCGGCGACGAAGGTCTTGTCGACGTTGGCGATGTCATTGCCGCCCCAGTCGATCTGGCCCTGGGCAAGGGCCAGGCTCGCCGAGGTGTTGGACACGTACGACGGGAACTTCACGTTGGTGATCTTCACCTGGTCGGGCTGCCAGTAGTCGCCGGACTTGCTCAGCGTGAATCCCTGGGCGTTGAACTGGGTCAGCGTGTACGGCCCGGTGCCGATCGGGTTGGTGTCGTTCCAGGTACTCGGATCGGACACCGAACTCCAGATGTGCTGCGGCACCATGTACGCCGAGCCGATGTAGTACAGGTTGGTGTACTGCGGCGTCGCGAAGTTCAGTACCACGGTCGTCGCGTTCGGGGTGCTGATGCTGGTCGGTTGGATACCGTTGGTGTTGATCGCCTTGTTCTTCTTCATCAGGTTGAAGGTGAACGCGACGTCCTGGCTGGTGAACGGCTTCCCGTCGGACCATTTCTCGTTCGGCCGCAGCGTGAAGGTGAGGGTCTTGCCGCCCTCGGAGAAGGCATAGGACTTGGCCAGCCATGGATAGACGGTGTTCGGTTTCATCACGTTGAACTGCAACAACGGCTCGTAGACCAGCGCGGTCGCGTTGACCAGCGCCGCGGTGTCGTTGGTGTCGAACGGGTTGAAGTCCCTGGTGAGCGGGGAGACCGGATCGTCCTCGATCACCAGTGTCGAGTCGCCCCCGCCCGAAGTCGCGGTCGATCCCGAACAGGCGCCCAGGCCGAGCATCGCGGCCGAGATGACCATGATCCCGACCAGTGTCCTTCGCATCATTTGGCACAACTCCATATGTTGGTGTTCCACCGGCTTCGTCGCCGGCATCGAGATCTCGCGCAGCACGGATCGACCGAGTTCCGGCTACGCCGGGTTGATGATCGGATTCGGGTTGATCGAGTTCTGGTTCATCGGATTCGCTCGTCGGTGGTGGGTTCTATCGGCGCTCGGGGTCGGGGGCGGCGGCCAGCAGCAGTTGAGTGTAGGGATGGGTCGGATTGTCGGTGATCTGGGCGGCGGGGCCGGATTCGACCACCTCACCCCGGTACATCACCGCGATGGTGTCGGCGAGGTAGCGGGCGGAGGCGATGTCGTGGGTGACGTAGAGGATCGCCAACCCCTCGGTGTCGCGCAGGTCGGCGAGCAGGTTGAGGATGCCGAGCCGGATGGAGACGTCCAACATGGACACCGGCTCGTCCGCGATCAGCACCTCCGGCCGGACCGCGAGCGCTCTGGCGATGGCCACCCGCTGGCGCTGGCCGCCGGAGAGTTCGTGCGGAAACTTGTCGATGAATCGTTCGACAGGCGACAGCGCGACCCGACGCAGCAGGTCCTTGATCGACTCGTCGAGACTCCGGTCGTCGGCGCCGAAACCGTGGATGCGCAGCGGGCGGGTCAGGTGGTAGCGCACGCTGTGTACCGGGTTCAGCGAGGAGAACGGGTCCTGCAACACCAACTGAACCTGCCGGCAGTACTCGCGATGCGCCCTGCCGGGAACCGCCCCGCGTAGCAGGACCTCGCCCGAGGTCGGGGTGGTCAGCCGAGCGAGCATCCTGGCAAGGGTCGACTTGCCGGAACCGCTCTCGCCGACGATGGCGGTGACCGAACCGGGCGCCAGCGCGAGCGTCACATCCTGTACGGCGCGTACCGTGCTGCCGCGCCGGAACAGGGTACGCGGCGCGAAGTGTTTGGTCAGGTTCCTCGCTTCCAGTACGGCGGAGCCACTCATCGCGCACCTCCCGCGTTCGACGTGGCCAACGGTTCCGGCCGGGCCAGTTCAGGTGGTGGGGTGCGGGTCGGCTCGTGCAACCAGCAGGACACCTCCCGGCCCGCGCCGACCGGCGCCAGCTCCGGCTGGGTGGTCGTGCATTCCGGCAGTACGAAGGAACACCGAGGATGAAACGGGCAGCCGGCCGGCACCTGGCTGAGGTCGGGCGGCGAACCGGGGATGCCGGCGAGCTTGCGCCATTCGCCGTGCAGCGGTGGAAAGGAGTTGAGCAGGCCCTGGGTGTAGGGATGACGCGGGGCGCGAAACAACGCCTCGGCGGGCGCCCGTTCGACCAGCCGACCCGCGTACATCACCGCGATCGAGTCGGCCAGCTCGATCAGCAGCGACAGGTCGTGGGTGATGAACACGACCGCGAAACCGAGCCGGTCGCGAAGGCCGATCAGCTCGGCCACGATCTCCCGCTGGGTCACCACGTCCAGCGCGGTGGTCGGCTCGTCCATGATGACGACGCGCGGTCGCAGGGCCAGCGCCATCGCGATCATCACCCGCTGCCGCATCCCGCCGGAGAGTTCGTGCGGATAGCTGCCGATCCGGTCCTGCGGGATGTTCACGAGGCTCAGCAGCTCCAGTGCCTTGCTCCTGCGTTGCGCCCGACCGAGTTCCGGACAGTGCGCGAGGAGCACGTCGGTGAGCTGCCGGCCGACGGTGTACACCGGGTTGAGGGCGTGCATCGCGCTCTGGAAGACCACCGAGATCTCCGACCAGCGCAGGGCACGCAACTGCTTGGCGTCCGCGGTGAGCAGGTCGACCGTGGTGTGCGCCGCGGTGTGGAAGGCGACCGTGCCACCGGTGATCACGCCGGGCGGTCGCAGCAGGCGGGTGATCGCGTAGGCGAGGGTGGACTTGCCGCTGCCGCTCTCCCCGGCGAGCCCGAGAACCTCGCCGGGATGCAGGACGAGGTCGACATCGGCGACGGCGTGCACCGCGTCGGCGCCGTAGCCGTAGTCGACGCTCAGGCCCCGAACATCCAGGACCGGCTCGGCAGTGCTCGCGGGGGCCTCGGTGTTCACAGTGTTCACGGTGGCCTCGGGGTTCATCGCTGTCCTCCTCGACCGGCGGGGATCACCGGGGTCAGTCCGAACGGAATCCGCCTGCGCAGACCGGCGGCGCGCGCCGCCTTGCGGGACAGCCCGGCGGCCCGCAGGCGCGGGTTGATGAACTCGTCGAGACCGAAGTTCAGCAGCGCCAACGAGGTACCCAGCAACGCGATGCACAGACCTGGTGGCAGGAACCACCACCAGGCGCCGACCTGCGGCGCGTTCTGCGACTCCGCCCAGAACAGCATGCCGCCCCAGCTCCACCGCGACGGATCGACCACGCCGAGGAAGGCGAGCGCCACGTAGGTGCCGACCGCGTACAACACGGTGAAGACGAAGGAGGAGGCGACGATCGCGGTCAGGTTCGGCAGGATCTCGGCGGCGATGACCCTCGGCCAGCGCTCGCCGACCAGCTTGGCGGAGTCCACGTAGTCGCGCCGCCGCATGGACAGCGTCTGCGCGCGCAGCACCCGAGCGCCCCACGCCCATCCGGTAAAGCTGATGATCAGCGCGAGTACCAGCGGGTTGGCCGCGGTGTCCTTGGGCAGGTAGGCGGCGAGCACGATGAGCAGCGGAAGGCCGGGGATCACCAGGAACACGTTGGTGAGCACGGAGAGCAGGTCGTCGACGAGGCCGCCGAAATAGCCCGCGGTGACGCCGATGACGATGGCCAATGCGGTGGCGATCAGGCCGGCGAGGAACCCGATCAGTACCGTACTGCGCGCGCCGACGAGCAGTTGGGAGAGCACGTCCTGACCGGACTGGGTGGTGCCGAGCAGGTGCGCGCCGGAGGGCCCGGCGAGCAGATCGGTGCCGGTCGCGGTGGGGTCGAACGGGGCGAGCAGCGGGCCGATCACGGCGGCCACCACGAATACCAGCAACAGGACGAGGCCGGTCAGCGTCTTGGGCGATCTCGGGAACCGCAGCGCACGGTGTCGGGTACCGGCGCTCGTCGGCCGCGGTGTCGGCATCAGCTCCGGCTCGGCCGTGATGTCAACGGACATCGGTACTCAGCCCTCCTGCCTTGTTCGCGGATCGAGCACGGCATAGACGATGTCGGCGAGCAGGTTCGCGGCCAGCACCGCGAAGGTGATGACCAGGAAGATGCCCTGCAACAACGGGAAGTCCTCGGCCTGCACGGCCTGCAACAACTGGTAGCCGATACCAGGATAGGAGAAGACGATCTCGGTGAGCAGCGCGCCCGACACCACGAAGCTCAGCGACAGCGAGAAACTGGATACGTTCGGCAGGATCGCGTTGCGGGCGGCGTACCCGACGACCTGCCGGGTCGGCAGCCCCTTGGCCGCCGCGACGAGTACGTAGTCCTCGTCCATCGTGGTAACCATCATGTTGCGCATGCCGAGGATCCAGCCGGCGATCGAGCTGATCACGATGGTGATCATCGGCAGGAAGCCGTGCGCGAGCACGCTGCCGATGAACGGCCCGTTCAGGCCGGGATCGAGACTCGGATCGGCGCCACCGCTGATCGGGAACAGGCCCAGGTCGCTGCCGAGCACGATGAGCACGATCAGGGCGAAGAAGAAGTACGGTACCGCCTGGAAGAAGGTCGCCACCGGGAGCACGCCGTCCAGCCAGGAACCGCGCCGCCAGGCAACCACGATGCCGACGAGCGTGCCGGCAAGGAAGCTGACCACGGTGGACACGCCGACCAGCGCGACCGTCCACGGCAGGGCCGCGCTGAGCACGCTTCCGACGGAAGCGGGATAGAAACTCGTGGAGATGCCGAGGTTGCCGTGCACCAGCTGACCGAAGTAGTGCAGGTACTCGCTCCACAGGGACTGGTTGCCGGTGAGGCCGAGTTGCACGCGCAGCGCCTCCACCGCCTGCGGGCTCGCCTTGCCCTGCTGCCTGGTGATGAGGTTCTGCACCGGATCGCCGGGCATCAGATGCGGGATGAAGAAGTTCACGGTCACCGCGGCCCACGCGGTCAACACGTAGAAACCCAAGCGGCGCAGCAGATGGATCATCCGTTGATCACCGTCCATGGTTGGATCGGCGTCGCCCGGCAACCGCAGCTGCCTCGGACGACGAGGGTGGTGGGCAGGACGATCTCGGCTTCGCGCCGCACCTCGCCGGTGAGCATCGCGTGCAACGCCTCGAACGCGGTCGCACCGAGTTTCTGGATGGACTGGCGGACGGTGGTCAGCTGCGTGTAGAGGTGCCGGGCCACCGGGATGTCGTCGAACCCGGTCACCGCGACGTCCTGCGGCACCCGAATGCCGTGCTGGGCAAGGGCGAAGATGACGCCCAGCGCGGTCTGGTCGTTCGCGCAGACGATCGCGCCGGGCAGCGGCAGGTCGCGGGCGAGGACGTCGTCGATCACCTTGGCACCACCGGAGGCAAGATAGTTGCCCCGCCAGACCTGACCGGTCCAGGCCTCGACCCCGGCCTCGGCGGCGACCAGCTCGAACGCCTCGGTGCGGGCGATGTTGTCCGGGCTGTCCACATGACCGCCCAGGTAGGCCATGGTGCGGTAACGGTGTTCGGTCACCAGATGCCTGGTCAGCTCGCGCATCCCGGCGCTGTTGTCGCTGCGCACGTTCACGCTGGCCGGGGTGGGCGCGCCGGCCAGCGTGACCACCGGGGTCCGCCGGGCCACCTGCGCTATGCCGACCGGACTGAGCACCTGGTCGTGCAGGATCAGGCCGTCGCTCTTGCCGGCGACCGAACTGATTCGCCCGTGCGGGCTGTGATCGAAGACGTCGACGGAGCTGAGCAACAGGTCGAACCCCTGTTTGCGCGCGCTGACCTCGATGCCCCTGTTGAGGGCGTCCGGGAACAGCAGACTCTCCTGCTCGTCGGAGAACTCGTCATCGGCCGGATCGGTCGTGCGCCGAAACACCACCCCGACCACTTCCTTGAGCCGGCCGGACAGGGCCCGCGCGGTGCCGTTGGGGACGAAACCGAGTTCACGCACCGCGTTGAGCACCCGATCCCTGGTGTCCTGGCGACTGCTGCGACCGTTGAGCACCCGCGACACCGAGGCGATCGACACGCCGGCCCGTTGGGCGACGTCGTAGATCGTCTGGCTGCGTGGCTGCCCATCGGGGACATCCATCGGATTCCTCTCCGCCGAGCGAAAACTGTAAGCGCTTACGGTTTGAACGACGGTGACGTTACCGCTGAACATTCGGCCCGCTCAATGCCTCGCAATAGACCGTTATTCAAGCGTGACGCCGGTCACGTGTCGAGAAACCGCACTGAACAGGCGAAAATCGGGCTTTCCCGGTCACTCGCGACCCCACTTTCGCCCACCGTGTCCGCCACGGACTCAGGCTATCGAAGATCGACAGCACCGGTCCAGGTATTCCCTGAGATCGGCGGTTACTGTAAACGGAGGCGGCTCCTTACAGTTTGCCCTCCTTGGGAAGTCCGTCGCTTCGACGGCGAGCGCGGCCGAGGCGGCTACAGACAGGCAACCGGGATACCGCACCGGTGACAACGGTCCATCGACGGTGATCCATTCACACGGTTCATCCGACAAGGCAACATTCTGTCCATATGACAATCTTGACCGGCTTTACCTGATCGATCCATCCTGTTGATTCCTGCTGATTCCTGATGGAGGAGCGAGTGATTCCTGACGGAGGAGCGAGGATGACGCGTCACCGACGCCCGGCCCTGCGGTGGATCGGCGCGGCGGCCGTACTGGTCAGCGTCATCGGTTTCGCGGCGACGGCAACGCCCCCTGGGACCGCGGCCGCCGCGCCTGCCCCGGCACTGGCGACGAGGCAGTCGGTCGTTTCCGGTGACGCGCGGTTCGAGGTGCTCTCGCCGACGCTGATCCGACTGGAGTACGCGGGCGACGGTGTGTTCACCGATGCCCTGACGTTCAACGCCATCGGGCGCGACAACTTCCGGCCGACGTCGTTCAGCCAGTCGGTCTCCGACGGCTGGCTGACCGTCACCACCGCCGAGCTGACCCTGCGCTACCAGGTCGGCTCGGGGCCGTTCGGGGCGGACAACCTCTCGGTGCGGCTGCGCACGGAAGGCCAGACGATCACCGCGCGGCCGACCTTCACCTCCAGTGCCAGCTGCGTCGTCGGCGCCCTGTGCGAGGGCGAGAAGGCCACGCTCAGCGGCGGGGTGTCGGCCGCGTCCGACCACACCGGTTTCACCGGAAGCGGTTTCGCCGCCGGATTCACCTCCACGCCGAGCAGCCTCACCTACCAGCTGACCGTCCCGACCGCCGGCAGCTACCAGCTCCAGCTGCGCTATGCCAACAGCGTCGGCGGCGACGGCCAGAACACCACCCGCACGCTCAGTGCCGCCATCGACGGCGGTAGCCCGTCGACCATCACCATGCCGCCCACCGCGGACTGGAACACCTGGGCGCTGGCCTCGGTCCCGGCCACCTCGCTGTCGGCCGGCACGCACACCCTGGTGATCTCCCGAGGTCCGAACGACTCGGGCAACGTGAACATCGACAGCCTCGCGGTCACCACTCCCGGCGCCGCCTACCCGGCACCGACCACCACCGCCGCCTCCTGTGGCTACGACACCGTCTGCGAGGCGGAAAACGGCGTGCTCGCCGACGGCGCCGGGATCAACACCGACCACAACGGCTATTCCGGGCCCGGTTTCGTCGACGGCCTCACCTCGAGCGCGAGTGACACCGTCGCGGTGACCGGCGTGCCGGCGGCCGGTTCGTACTCGTTGCAGGTCCGCTATGCCAACGGGGCGTCCCCCTCGGTCACCCAGAGCATGTCGACCGAGGTCGACGGCGGCGCGGCGAGCGCCAGCAGCCTTGCCCCGACGGCCGACTGGGACACCTGGTCGACCGCGACCATCCCGGTCACCCTTGCCAAGGGCGCCAACACGATCGCGCTGAGCTGCCCCGCGGCCAACGGCTGCGCGGTCAACCTCGACACGGTCGCGATCGCCCCGACCACGGCACCGGTACTGCTCGCGCACAGTCCGCTCGGCGGCTACCGGCGCGGCCTCGACGGCGTCGACGGCAACGCGGTCACCACTCCCGGCCTGCTCTACCGCGACGGCTGGTACCTGCTGGACGACACCCCGTCGGCGATCTACGACCCCACCACCAAGAGCGTGCAACCGCGACCGACGCACGACGGAAAGCCTTACCAGGACGGCTACTTCTTCGGCTACGGCGACGACTACCAGCAAGGCCTCGCCGACCTCGCCACGCTGACCGGGCCGTCGATCCTGCTGCCCCGGTGGGCCTACGGCGTGTGGTTCTCGGAGTACTACGACTACACCGCGGCCGACTACCAGAACACCATCCTGCCCACCTTCCGGTCCGAGGGCGTGCCGCTGGATGTCCTGGTGACCGACACCGACTACAAGTCACCGAACACCTGGGACGGCTGGGAGATCGATCCGACCAAGTTCCCCGATCCGACCGCGTTCTTCGCCTGGGCCAAGTCCGAAGGGCTGCACAACACGCTCAACATCCATCCCGGCATCGACGGCAACGACCCGCAGTACGCACAGGCGCAGGCCACCGCGCAGGGCAAGCTGATCCCCTCCACCAGCTGCCACGGTGCCAGCACCTGCTACACCTTCGACTGGAGCGACCCCAACCAGCTGAAGGCCTACCTCGCCCTGCACCAGACGATGGAGCAGCAGGGCGTCGACTTCTGGTGGCTGGACTACTGCTGCGACAACTCCGAGGCCTCGATGCCGGGCGTCACCACCGATGCCTGGATCAACCAGCAGTACGCGACCGACACCGCGAAGAACATCGGCAGGGGCTTCGCCTTCTCCCGCGCCTACGGCTCGCTACAGGCAGGCGGCTACAGCGGCCCGACCGGGGTGCCGACCGGACCGTGGGCGGACAAGCGCACCACGGTGCACTTCACCGGTGACACCACCTCGGACTGGCAGACGCTGAAGTTCGAGGTCGGCTACACCCCCGGTGAATCGGCGGCGACCGGTCTCTCGGCGGTCAGCGACGACATCGGCGGGTTCAACGACGACGGCACCCAGGCGCCCGGCGCGGACCCCGGCAGCACCAAGCTCAGCGACGACCTCTACGTGCGCTGGGTGCAGTTCGGCGCCTTCCAGCCGATCTTCCGGCTGCACGGCAACCACAGCGACCGGCTCCCCTGGCAGTACGGCGCGGCAGCGAAGACCGCGGCCGAGCAGTTCATGAACCTGCGCGAGAACCTCGTCCCGTACACCTACACCATCGCCAAGCAGGCCAACGCGACCGGTGTCCCGGTCGTCCGCCCGACCTATCTTGAATACCCGGACCAGCAGGGTGCCTACGACTCGGCCGACAGCGAGTACCTCTACGGCCCGAACGTGCTCGTCGCGCCGGCGACCTCCGGGGGCGCCACCGCGACCACCTCGGTCTGGTTCCCGCCCGGCTCCTGGACCGACTACTTCACCGGCGCCACCTACACCGGACCGTCCACTCAGGACATCACAACCGACTGGAACGCCATGCCGGTGTTCGTCAAGGCAGGCGGCATCGTGTCCACCCGCACCGACAACGTCACCAACGACGACCAGAGCCCGCTCACCAGGGTCACCCTCGATGTCGCGACCGGGGCCAGCGGTTCCTACTCCCTCTACGAGGACAACGGTTCCAGCACGGACCCCGGCCAGTCGGCGACCACCGCGATCACCTACACCGAGAACGCCGCAACCGGCAACACCCTGCACATCGCGCCGATCGTGGGCCGGTATCCCGGCGAGATCACCAGCCGCACCTGGACCGTGAAGTTCTCCGCCCTCGACCAGCCGAGCACCATCACCATCAACGGCATCCCGGCCGAGGACACCAGCTACGACGCAGCCACCAGAACCGAAACGGTCACCATCCCGGCCACCTCGACCGCGACACCCATCACCCTCGCCTACCGGTGACCTCCTGATCGACCGGATCGGACGGGCCGCCAGGCCGCCGGCCATCGACGTCCCGAGGTGTGGTCACGGCGCGTCCGCGGCTAACGCCGCCCGAATTCCGTCGATTCCTTCCATGGGAGGAATCGACAACGAATGAAGGGGACCCGAGTGACATTCTCGCGTCTTTCGCGACGGTTGACGCTGGTGGGTGCGCTGGTCCTGGCCACGGCCGGCACGGTGGTCATGGCCCCGCTCGCCAACGCCGACCAGGCTCCGCAGGCCGCCCGACCAGGGGTGTACCTCTACGCGGCGCTGTACCAGCACAACGAGGTCCAGGCGGTCGACACCGCGACCAACGAGGTGGTCGCGACCATCCCGGTCGGTGGCGACCCGCTCCATCTTGCCCTGGCTCCGAACGGAAAACGGCTGTATGTCGCCAATGCCGTCTCCGATACGATCTCGGTGATCAACACCCGCACCAACACGGTGATCGACACCATCGCCACGCCGACCGATCCCCAGGCGATCGTGGTCACCCCGAACAGCAAGCGGGTGTATGTGATCACCGGCTCGCCGGGCGAGGGCGATGTCACGGTCGTCGACGCGCATACCGACACGGTGCTCACCACGATCACCGGTACCGACGCCAACGGACTCATCCCATCCCCCGACGGCAGGTACGTCTACCTGACCGACAACGTCGACGGCAACAACATCGGAGTCATCAGCACCAGGACGAACACCGAGGTACGCGCCTTCTACGTCAGCGCGCTGGAAGGTGTCTCCGGTGCGCTGGCCATCAATTCGGCCGGCACCCTGCTCTATGTCGCCGACGCGATCTACCAGGTCAACGTCGTCGACCCGCTGACCGGCGTCGAAACGACCCCGCTCGAACCGAACCGACAGCTCGGACCGATCGCGCTGTCGCCTGACGACAACACGCTGTACTACGGCGACGAGGAACTGGAAGGTCCGGGCGCGCTGGGCGTCATCAGCCTCGACGGCGGCACGAACGCGACCTACAGCACCGACTACGACCCGGCTTCGCTGGCCCCGACCCCGGATGGCCGGACGATCTACCTCGCGCAGTCGCAGTTCAACGACAATCCCGGCACCACCCTCAGTGCCCTGAACACCAGCACCGGCGCGACGGTCGCCGGCGTCACCCTGGCCGGCGCGCCGACCCAGATCGTGCTGGGCGCCATCCCGCACACCTGAGTCCGGTTCGGACAGTCCCGGCCGGCTCGCCGTCCTGGCGTGCCGGCCGGGCTTTCGGTCCACGGTCGAACCATCAGCCGAGATGGCGCAGCCCCGGCCAGAGCTGCGCCCAGTCGCCGTGCGGCTGCTGGCACAGGTAGATCGCCGCATGGTTGGCGACCTCCTCGTCGACGACCCCGTCGGGCATGGTGATGGGCGCGATCTCCCGCACGTCGGACCAGAACCGGTGCAGGTAGGCGGCATTCCACTCGCCGACACACAGCACGGTGTCCGGAGTGCCCGAGGGCGGACCCCACAGGATGTAGCCGTTGTGCGCGCTGGACACCGGCAGCCGCAGGCCGGCGGCCGGACCGAGGATGGTCAGCGCGCCGGCTTCGCCGTAGTTGCTGGTGAAGATGCTCGCGCCGGCCGGCAGGGTGTCGGCCACCGCGGTGACCTGGCGGACGAAGTCCGGCCAACCGTAGGTCTCGACCAGTTCGGGGTTGACCGAGCGGAGTGCGTTGGCCGCGCTCACCGGCAGCACCGGCAGGCCGATCACCGTCGCGAACACCGCGGACACGACGATCCCGACCGACCACCGCCACCGGCGCAGCCGACCCGTCGAGGTGCCGGCCCGAGCCGCTCGGGCTTCTTCCCAGACTCCGGCGGCCGCGAACAACCCGATCAGGGCGGGCAACGGGTAATAGGTCTTCCCGCCACTCGCGGTGCACACCACCACGACCGTCACGGCGGCGACGAGCACCCATCGGTGGTCGCGACCGGCTGCCGAACCCAGCCAGCGCACCCCGAGGACCCACAACACGACCAGCGGCGGGCCGGCGAGCAGCAGCACCGACACCGGTAGCTGCGTCAAGGCGCCGAGCGCGCCGCCCTGCTTGGCCGAGAGCACGCCGGCCATCCGAAGCTGCGCCCAGTCGTGCTGGGCGTTCCACACGATGTTCGGCGCGACCAGCAGCGCGGCAAGGACACCACCCAGCCACGGACCTGGGGTACGCAGCACGGAACGCCGACACAGCACCAAGCCGAGGGTGATGCCGAGCAGCAGTATCCCGATGGTGTCCTTGTTCTCCAACCCGATTCCGGCCATCGCACCGGCCAGCAGCCAGGCGCGCACCGTACCGAGCCGCATCGCCCTCGCCACGGTGACGAACACCGCGGCCCAGGCCAACTGATCGGTCACCGTCGTGCCGAACAGCATCGAGCCCGCGACGAACACCGGGGAGGCCGCGACCGCCGCGGCGGCGATGACCTGGGCGCGGGTCCGGCCGCCGAACTCGGCAGCCAGCGTCGCGGCCAGCAGAATGCAGCCCAGTTGGGCGGCGATCGCGAGCACGCGCAGCGGCAGCACCCCGCCGGGCAGGTCGGCGGCCAGCCGGGCCAGCAGCGGGGTCAGCGGCGGCTGGTCGGGGTAGCCCCAGGCCAGGTGCCGGCCGGCGATCACGTAGTAGAACTCGTCGCGGTGCCAACCGAACCGGGTCGCCACCGCGAGGTGCACGGCACCGGCCACGGCCAGGATGGCCAGTACCGGTCGCAAGGCCAGCGGCGCGCGCAGCCTCGTGCGCGACTCCACCGGTTCACTCAGCCCGGCCGAAGCACCCGACTCGGCGGGTTCACTCGGCCCCGCCGGTTCACTCAGCCCGGCCGAAGCACCCGACTCGGCCGACTCGCTCCGCCCGGCCGGTCCGCCCGGCCCGGCCGGTCCGCCCGGCTTCGCCGGTTCGCGCGGGTCGGCCAACTCCGTCCTTGACATGTCGTTGTCGTGCATGACTTTCTGCCCCCATCAGGTCGAATCAGGTTGGTGTCGCGGTCGCGTCCGGATCGGCCAGGAACGCGGTCAGCAGGAGGTGGCGGACGGTGCGGCGGCAGGCCTGCGCGTCGAGCATCGCCGAGTCCGGATCGCCGAGCCGGTGCCAGGCGAACCAGGCGACGGTTTCGGTGATGAACCGTGCCGCCGCCGGTATGTCGGGGACCGGGCGCAGCGCACCGGAGCCGACGCCCCGACGCAGGTAGTCGCCGAGGGCCGCGAACACCGCCCTGCGGCGTCGCACGAAATAGAGTTGGGCCAGTTCGGGCAGGTCGCGGGCGCACTGCTCGACCAGCGCCAGCAGTCGCCAGTTGCCTTCGACGAACCCGTACAGCTCGTCGATGATCGCGCCGAACTCCTCGGCGACCGGCACGCGTTCTCGCATGTCGTCGGACACCCCGGTCAACACCGACAGACCGCCCTGCTCGGCGGCGCCGGAGTCGAGCAGGGCCAGGATGTCCTCCTGCGCGGGCGTGGCCACCGGAATGTCGAGACCGGCCAAGGACTCCGGTCGGATCAGCCGCAGCAAGGCCAGGTACAGCAGGGCTTCCTTGCTCTTGGCATAGGTGTACACCGCACCATGGCTCATGCCGAGGGCGGCGGACACGTCGGATATCCCGGCCGCCCGGTAGCCCTTGGTCATGAACACTTCCGCCGCGGCTTCGGCGATCTTCTCCACCGGCTGCGGTGGCACCCGACCTCGCATGGCCCCAGTATTGACTGACTCAGTCAGTCAGTCAATACTAAGGCCGCCGGCTGACAAACCAGCGCACCGCGGCGTACTACTGGGGATCGCCGTATTGGACTCCGACCCGCGCCAGGCCGTCGGTGACCACCAACGGTCAACTGCCGCCGTACGGGCCGGTTACCTCAGGAGGATCAGATGACCGCGATGGGTACCGGCGCTCCCACCTGGGTGCTGTCCGGTTTCGGTGACGAGATCGACCCGGATCCCGTGGTCCAGCTCTCGGTGCTGGAGGCGCTGGGCGCACGGCACCTCGAACTGCGCGGAGCCTGGAGAACGGGTGTCCTCGATCTCGACCTCGCGCAGCGAAGCGAACTGCGAAAGTTGCTCGACGAACGTGGGTTCGGGGTGTCGGCGATCGCCTCGCCCCTTGGCAAGGTCTCGCTCGAACTGCCGGTCGAGGCCGAGTTGGCGCGCCTGGCCACCGCGATCGACCTCGCGCACACGTTCTCGACCCGCTACATCCGCATGTTCTCCTTCTACCAGGAGGGTCGCGACCCCGCCGACCTGCGTGACGACGTGCTGGTGCGCCTTCGCGCCATGACCGTGCTGGCCGAGCGCGCGGACCTCGTTCTGCTGCACGAGAACGAGAAGGACATCTACGGCGACACCCCGGAGCGAGTTCTCGACCTCATCGAGTCGGTCGGCTCCGATCACCTGCGAATCGCCTGGGACAGCGCGAACTTCGTGCAGGTGGGCCGCCGCCCGTTCACCGATGCCTACGCCAACCTGCGGCCGTACCTGGAATATGTGCAGATCAAGGACGCGATCGCGGCGGACGGCCGGGTCGTGGCGGCTGGTGAAGGCGACGGCGAACTGGTGGAGACCCTGACCGCGTTGCGTGAGGACGGCTACCAGGGTTTCATGTCGCTCGAACCGCATCTGTCCTCGGCCCACGGACTTGGCGGCTTCTCCGGACCCTCGGCCTTCGGCCGAGCCGCCCGCGCCCTCCGGCGGATCACCGACAACCTGGGAGTGAACCTGACGTGACCGACCTGATTCGGGCCGCCGTCGTCGGTTGCGGCGTCATCGGCCGCAACCACGCACGGGTGATCGACGAACACCCGGCCTTCGAACTGGTCGCTGCGGTGGATCCGGTGGGAGAGAACTCGGCGACGGTGGTGGCCGAACACCGCTCGACCTCGCCGAGCCTCCAGGCATATCCCACGTTGCCGGACGCGCTGCGGGAGCGTGGGGTCGACCTGGTGGTGATCTGCACGCCCAGCGGCACGCACCTCGATCTCGCACGGCTCGCCGTCGCGGCGGGTACGCATGTCGTGATCGAGAAGCCGCTGGACGTCGACGTCGCAAGGGCACTGGAGTTCGCCGCACTCGCCAGGCGGGCCACCGACTCCGGCAGGATGGTCACCGTGATCAGCCAGCACCGGTTCGACCCGGCCAGCGTCGCCGTGGCCGGCGCGGTGCACGGCGGCCGGTTCGGCAAGCCGACCTCGGCGGTCGCCTCGGTCGCTTGGTGGCGCGACCAGGCCTACTACGACAGCGGCGACTGGCGTGGCACCTGGCGGCTCGACGGCGGCGGCGCGTTGATGAACCAGGGCGTGCACACCGCCGACCTGCTGTGCTGGTTCCTCGGTCGCCCGGTCGAGGTACAGGCCTCGGCGCGGCTGCTGGCCCACGAACGGGTCGAGGTGGAGGACACGGTGGCCGCGACGGTCGTGTTCGAGTCCGGTGCCATGGCCGTCCTGCTCGCCACCACCGCCGCCTATCCCGGACTGACCGCGCGCATCCAGGTCAACGGGACCGAAGGATCCGCAATCATCGACAACGACCGCCTCGAATACTTCCACGCCAAGCACACCGCGAGAGATCACCAGCCGGGCGGAGCGGGCAGTGTCACCGGCGGCACGGTCAGGGGCAACCAGGCGCAAGCCGAGGTCGGCCTCGCGGCGACACCGGCAGGCCCGCGCGGCGATCACGACTTCCTGCTCGGTCACCGACGCCAGTACGACGATGTCGCGCACGCGATCTCCACCGGCACCCAACCAGGCGTGACCATCGACGACGCACTGCTGTCGCTCGCGTTCGTTCGTTCGATCTACGTCTCCGCCGCGCTCGGGGAACGGATCCTCGTCGCGGACGTCCTTGCCGGGAAGTACTCGAACGTCCACCTGGATGTGCGCACCTCGTGATCGAGCAGACCTTCACCCTCAACCCCGTCACCGGCCCCGCACACGTTCCGGCCGGCAAACCGGAACAAGGACTCGACCCGTCACCGGTCTGGGAGTACCGGATCACCGGGGCAGCGGCCGGTTCGGTCCTCCTCGCGCGACTGCCGTTGGCGACGAAGCTCGTCGGAGCGGCCGATGTCCTGGAATACGCCGTCTTTCCCGTGCTCGACCGCAGCCGGGACGACATCCGCGATGCCTACGACGCGACGGCGGTGATCGTCGACCTCGTTTTCGAGGACTCCGCTCGGCTCAGCGACCTGGCCCCGCACGATCAGCACGGGGTGCGGCACGACCCGCAAGCCCAGTACTCCTCGAAGACCGTCGCCGCGGACCAGTGGACCTTCAAACGGATCGCTCTCGGCGCTGCCGCCGGACGCCGGATCCGGCACGCCGAGGTACGGATCGCCGTCCCACCATCGCACGACGGTCACACCGACCTGACCGGCTACGTGAATGCGGTCGCGGTGCGCCCGGCACCCGAACCGCCACATGATCTGCTCGACCGCGTCCGCACGACACGGGGAACCCACTCCACGTTCGAGTACTCACGGGGCAACACCGTGCCGCTGGTCGCCGTGCCGCACGGCGGGGTGTTCGGCGCGCCGATGACCGACGCGGCATCGGTCAGCTGGACCTACACCTACGCCGCGCATGATCGCGACGACGGACGCCCCGCGCTACAGGCATTCGCGACCTCCCACATTCCCAGCCCGTGGATCCGAGACCGCGCGGTCTTCCAGCTGTTCCCCGCGCTCGACGCGCGACCGGAACTCGACCGCTCGGCTCGTGCGCTCGGGTTCGACCACGCGAGCGAATCGGACCGGCCGCATCGGTACTCCGTTGTGCTCGACGGAGGCATTCACGCCGAGTTGACCGCGGCTCGGTTCTCCCTCGTGCTGCGGGTGCGCTATCCCGCCGACCACGGTTCACTGATCTTCGACCAGGCCGACGGCGGAGGGGGCCTCAGGCTGCCGGAGCCCGCACCGGCCGGTGCGGTGGTGCGCGCGTTCGTGGACGGGGCGGACGAGAGCCCCCGGATGTTCGTGCACGCCACGCTCGACCGACCCGTCCTCGCCGCGCGCGCCGAAGGTACCCGTGGATCCGTCCACCTCGACCTCGGGCCGGACCGCACGGTGACGGTGCGGCTCGGCACCTCGTTCCTGAGCACCGAGCAGGCGAGGAAGAACCTGGCCGAGGACCTCGGCGAGGATTCCTTCGACGCCGTGGCCGCCCGAGCGCACGACGCCTGGGCGGCACGACTGGGGCAGATCCAGGTCGAAGGCGGCTCCGACGATCAGCTGACCACCCTCTACTCCAATCTGTACCGACTCTTCCTCTATCCCAACGAGGCCGCCGAGAACACGCAGGCCGGACCGCGCTACGCGAGCCCGTTCCCGCCGATGGCGAAACCGCACACCGCCGATGAGACGGGCTGCCGAGTGGTGGCCGGGCGCCTGAGCGTCAACCATGGGTTCTGGGACACCTACCGGACGGTCTGGCCCGCGCTCACTCTGCTGCGCCCTGCCGACGCCGGACGCCTGCTCGACGGTTTCCTCCAGCACTACCGTGACGGCGGGTGGACCAGCCGCTGGAGCGCGCCCGGCCCGATCGACAACATGACCGGTACCACCACCGACGTCATCTTCGCCGATGCCCTGGTCGCCGATCTCCCCGATCTCGATCCGCTGACCGCGTACGACTCCGCGCTCCACAACGCCACTGTCACCGCTCCCGTCCCGCTCGTCGGACGCAAAGGGGTGGTCTCGCAGAAGTTCCGTGGCTTCACCGACACCACCGTTTCCGAGGGGATGTCCTGGACGCTCGACGCGGCGATCAACGACAGCGGTATCGCGAAGATGGCCCGGTCGCTGGCTGAGAAGCTGCCCGCCGAGCACCGCCGGCAGTCGGAACTCGCGGCCGATGCCGAGTACTACGCCGCGCGCGCCGCGCGATACGCCACGGTCTTCGATCGCAGGATCGGGTTCTTCCAGGGCCGCGACCCGGATGGCGGCTGGCGGATCCCCGACCCGCAGGACTACGACCCACGGTTGTGGGGCGAGGACTACACCGAGACCAACGGATGGGGAACCGCGTTCACCGCGCCGCACGACGGCGCGGGCCTCACCACCCTGCACGGTGGCAAGGCCGCGCTGGAGCGGGCGCTCGACGAGTTCTTCGCCACCCAGGAGACCGGCAGGCCAGAGGTCAAGGGCAGCTACTCGATCACCATCCACGAGATGGCGGAGGCCCGCGACGTCCGGATGGGCATGTTCGGGATGTCCAACCAGCCTGCCCACCACATCCCGTTCATGTACGCGTTCACCGGCGCCCACCACAAGACGCAGCGGATCGTGCGAGAGGTGCTGCGCCGCCTGTTCCTCGGTTCCGAGATCGGCCAGGGCTATCCGGGGGACGAGGACAACGGCGAGATGTCGGCGTGGTACGTCCTTGCCGCGCTGGGCCTCTACCCGCTGGTCCCCGCCAGTGACGAGTTCGTCCTCACCACGCCGCTGTTCCCCAGGACGGAAGTGCAGCTGCCCCAGGGAAAGCGGCTGACGGTCCGTACCGTCGGCGACCCGGCCGACGACTACATCGCGGCCGTCACGGTCGACGGCCACGAGTGGCAGGAGATCTCGATCCCGCGTCGACGGCTCCTGCGCGGTGCCGACCTCGTCGTCACGCTCTCGCCCGAGCCGACGTCCTGGGCCGGTGACAGCATTCCGGCCTCGTTGACGCCACCCGGCGCAACGCCCCGGACCCGCCTGGACCTGACCGGGCCGGGCACCCATCCGGCATTCGACGACACCGGTACGACGACCACCCTGCTCCATCCTGGCGAACAGGTCGGCTACACCTTCGCCCAAGCCGAACCCACCACGCTCTACACCGTGACCACCGCGCGGGCCGGCAGGTTCGGCTGGCGGCTACAGGGTCGCGAGAGTGACGGCGAGTGGCGAACGCTCGACAGCAGATCCGCCGAGGAGTTCCGCTGGGACGGTCAGACTCGGCCCTTCCTGCTCACCGAGACAGCCGCGTATGCCTCCTACCGGCTCGTTGCCGACGGCACCCTACCGCTGACGCAACTGGAACTCCTCGCGGAACGATGACGGTCACCGGCCGCCTGAAAATCTTGGTCGCGGGTATTGACGGTAGCCCTGTTCCGGCAGTTGGAACGGCAATTTGCCGTGCTCCGGACACCTGTAGAAGGTTGACATCCCTATCCGACAAGTCCGAAGGCCCGACGACACAGATCAAGTGAACGAGTCGAGGTCGACGTGACCGGTGGCTTTGACCTCGGTAGTTACGCGATCATCCGCTTGGTTCGGCCCCGCTCACAGACGCGGCGAGACGCCGATGGCGACCAAGTCCTACCTCTCACCGGCCCAGGAGGCCGAAGCCAGTCACGGCCCGCTACCGGCGCGCGCTCCGTCCGACCCCGGCGGGCAAAATCCGATAACCGACGATCACCTGTCGACCACCCAACTCCGGGACGACCCCTTCCTACCGCGGTTCGAGGACCTTTCCTGCCGACGCGGACGATGCCATGCCATCGCCAGAAGAAGTCGAATGGCGCCGGGCTTCCCGCGACATGCCAACAGGGCCGGCCTTCGGTCGACCGGCGAACCTACCGAGAGCGAAAGGAAGTTCCGGTGCGGCCCTTGACAGGTCCTCGACTCGAATCCATCGCGTCCGCGCTGCCAACTCCGTGCTGGTCGACCTCGGAACTGCTGGTCGCGGCGCGCGGGCACCTTTCGGAACGACTTGAGGAGATGCTGGTGAGCTTGGGTGTCGAAGAACGGCACTCGGTTCTCGGCAACTACGACCGAGTGCTGTTCGACGAGGAGGAGCCCAAACTGGACATCAGCGCGACGGAACTCGCCGTCGAAGCCGCCAGGAAGTGTCTGGTCTCCGCCGATGTCGCGCCGTCGTCCATCGGTCTCGTCCTCGGCGTGACCAGCAGCCCCGGCAGGTTGCTGCCCAGCCTGGTGTGCGACGTCATGGCCCAGATGCCCGAGCTGCCGAGGACTGCCGCCACGCTGAGCATCTCCTACATGGGTTGTTCGGCGGTGGCCAAGGTGATCGATACGGCGCAATGGTTCCTGAGCTGCCACCCGGACCAGCGCGTGCTGGTCTGTTTCCTGGAAGCGATCACACCGCTGTCTCCCGACCTTCCAGGGTTCTACTCCCACTTCTCCGAGGTGAGACCCGAGGATCGTCAGCTGACGGTCAATGCCATGCACGGTTTCCTGTTCGGCGACGCGGCCGTGGCGATGGTGTTGAGTGCCGACGGCACCGGCCCGGAGTTCGGTCCGGTCACCCATCTCACCAATGATCTCGCCGAGGACACGGAGCTGGGTACGGTACCCGACGGTGGCTCGGACCTCCCGTTGGTGCAAGGCAGGCGCCTCTACACCCTCAGTCCCGATGTGACCTCCCGTGGCACGTTCTACGCCTCGCGGACGGTGCGCACCTTGCTCGACAGCTCCGACTGCGGCGTGTCCGATCTCAGTGACGCCACGGCGGTCTTGATGCACACGGGCAGCAGGCGAATCCTGGACGGCCTGTGCGACACGTTCGGTATTGCCGCCGACAGCGAGGCCGTCGCCTCGTCCTATCGAGTGCTGCGCGACTACGGCAACACGCTCGGGTGCTCCGTGCCACTCATGCTCGCGGATCCGGTGACCCGGCCGGCCGGTGAGGGCGTACTCGTCGCGTTCGGGCTCAGCTTCAGCTGCGGCGCGTTCAGCGTGACATTTCCCGCCGGCGGCTGGGCACCTTGAACCGCTACCCGACACACGGAGGTCCACCATGGCCGTATTACTGGACGGGGCCGGCCTGACCCTCGCCGACGTGGCGGCGGTCGCTGTCGACGGACAATCGGCACAGCTGGCCGAGGGCGCGGAGTGCGCCATGCGCGCCTCGCGGGAACTCAAGGAGAAGCTGCTGCGCGACGGCAACGCGATCTACGGCGTCACCACGGGTTTCGGTGACAGCGTGATCCGCCAGATCGCGCCGGTCAAGGCCGCCGAGTTGCAACGCAACCTCATTCGGTACCACGTGAACGGTACCGGTCGGGACGCGCCGACCGAGGTCGTGCGGGCGACGCTGTTGATCAGGGCGAACTGTCTGGCGAAGGGAAACTCGGGAATCCGCCCGGAAGTGGTCTCCCGGCTGCTGTGGCATCTGGACAACGATGTGCTGCCACGGGTGCCCGAGCGCGGCTCGGTCGGTGCCAGCGGTGACCTCGTTCCGCTCTGCTATGTCGCGTCCGCGCTGATCGGCGAGGGACAGCTGATGCACGAAGGCCGGCTCAGCCCAGCGAACGAGGTTCTCGCCCAGCTGTCGCAGGAACCGGTGGAGCTGGAAGCCAAGGAAGGCCTTGCGCTGATCAACGGGACGTCCTTCTCCTCGGCGTTCGCCGCGATCGCCCTGCTGCGCGCCGACCAGGTCGTGGCCGTCGCGGAACTGTGCACGGCCATGGCGTCCGAGGCGATTCTCGGCAATCGCGGCCATTTCACGAAGTTCATCCACGAAGCGAAACCGCACCCCGGCCAGCTCGCCGCTGCCGAGGCGATCGCGATCTTCCTGGCCGACTCCGGGCTGGCGCTGGATCACAGCCAGGTCGTCGAACTCACCGGTGGCCTCGGCGGGCACGACTATCGCGAGCTGCCACGGCCCATCCAGGACCGATACTCCATTCGCTGTGCACCACACGTGATCGGGGTGCTTCGCGACACTCTGGACTGGGCAAGGAGATGGGTGGAGATCGAGATCAACTCCTCCAACGACAACCCCTTGTTCGACGTGGCCAACAATGAGGTACACAGCGGCGGAAACTTCTACGGCGGTCATATCGCGCAGTCCATGGACTCGCTCAAGACCGCTGTCGCCAACATCGCGGATCTGCTGGACCGTCAACTCGAACTCGTCGTTGACGAGAAGTTCAACAACGGACTGACTCCCAACCTGGTCTTGCGATTCGAGTTGGACCAGTGGCGGGCCGGTCTGCACCACGGCTTCAAGGGCATGCAGATCGCGTGTTCCGCGATCACCGCCGAGGCGTTGAAGCACAGCGCGCCGGCAAGTGTGTTCTCGCGCTCCACCGAGGCCCACAACCAGGACAAGGTCAGCATGTCGGCCATGGCCGCCCGCGACGCCCTGCACGTCGTCGAACTGGTCGAAGAAGTGACCGCGATCCACCTGCTCGCGCTGTGCCAGGCACTCGATCTTCGTGGCGTCGACAAGTCCGCCAAGCTGATCCAGCAGGCTCACCTGCTCATCCGCGAACATGCGCCGACCGTTGCCGACGACCGCGCGATGGAGGGCGACATCACCGCGGTGCTGAAACTGATTCGCTCCGGCGAACTGAGCAACCTGCTGCCGAATTGATGAGAAAATATACTTTCCGCCCTACTCGTCTGCGCCCGACCGGTGATGGCGCAAACCGAACGGAAGCAGAACGATCATGGACATGACAGAACAAGTTCCGGTGATCATCGTGGGCGGCGGGCTGACCGGTCTGTCCGCCGCCCTGTTCCTCGGGCAGCACGGCATCAAGTCGCTTGTCGTGGAACGCCACCGATCGACGGCGAACCATCCGAAGGCACGGGGGTTCAACGCCAGGACCATGGAGCTGTTTCGCAATGCCGGCCTTGAGCGGCGCGTGCTGGCGGGCGGTGCCGACCTGAAGGAAAACCGGGACATCGTGCTGTGTGAGACGCTCGCGCAGGTTCCGTTCCAACGAGTGGACAAACCCAGGAACGACGCCGCGGTGAGCCGAGTCAGCCCGGCTCAGGAATGCCTCTGTCCGCAGGACGTGCTGGAACCGATTCTGCTGGACGCGGCGCGTGAACTCGGCGCCGACATCCGGTTCAATTCCGAGTTGCTGGACTTCGACCAGGACGCGGCAGGGGTCACCGCGACGATCGACGGGCAGCAGGTACGCGCCGACTACCTGATCGCCTGCGACGGGGCTCGAAGTCCCATTCGCCAGCAACTGGGGATCGGCATGAGCAGGGGCGCCGAGACATTCTTCTCGGTAGGCATCTCATTCATCGCCGACCTTGCCGACACCGTTGTCGATCCTTATATCCTGGCTTACGTCACGCACCCCGGTGCCCGTGGCGTGATGCTGCCGATCAACAATCACGACCGATGGGTGTTCCACCTCCGCTTCGACCCGGCGGCAGGCGAAAGCGTGGACGACTTCACCGAGGAGCACTGCGAGCGGCTGATCCGGGCCGCGACCGGCCGGCCGAACCTGGACATCAGGCTGACCGACGTGGCGGAGTGGGAAACCACCTGCGCGCTCGCCGACCGCTATCGAGCCGGCCGGACCTTCATCGCCGGGGACGCCGCCCACATCATTCCGCCAGCGGGCGCGTTGGGAGCCAACACAGGCATCCAGGATGCGCACAACCTGGCCTGGAAACTAGCCTTCGTTGTCAAAGGGCTGGCCGGCCCCGCCTTGCTCGACACCTACGAAGCGGAACGGCACCCGGTCGGCAGGCTGACCGTCGATCAGGCCCTGCTCCGGTGGTATTCATCCGAACGCCCCTCAGCCGACGCGGACTTCCTCGACGACGTGGCGATCATGTTCGGTGTGCGATACAGCTCGTCGGCCGTGCACAACCTCGGTTCCACCACCCAATCTTCACGGCCCGAACCGGACGGCACTCCGGGCACTCGGGCACCACACGTCTGGCTCGGCGACAATATGTCCACTGTGGACCTGTTCGGGCCGGAATTTACGCTCATGCACGAGTCCGACCAGTGGGTAGATGCCGCGACCAGGATCGACACGCCAATCAACCTCTGCCAGGTGCACGGGTTCGACGACACCGCACTACTCGTCCGGCCGGACGGCTACGTGGCCTGGCGCGGCCGTGCCCCGGCACTTCTGCCGGCGGTGCTCAGCGAGGTTCTCGGCCTGCCAAGCGAATCGAGGTTGTCGCGCTTCCCTGCTTGAAGCGAGATGCTGTCGGACTGCTGCGGGTCACAGGTCGAACAAGGGAGCGGAAATGGAACCGGACGTCAACGCCGCTGGCATAACCCTGACGAACCCACTCGCCTACACTAACGAAGACCAGATCCAAGCCGCGCTGCGAGTGCTGCGCCGACGGGCGCCGGTACACTGGGTCGAGACAGCCGACTACGAACCGTTCTGGGCCATCACCAGACACGCCGATGTGCTTGAGGTCGAACGAAACAGTCACATTTTCCTCAACGCTCCCCGGATTCGTCTCGCGCCCAAGGTGCAGGAAGTCGGCCGCAGAGAACAGGAAATCGGTTTACGCACGCTCATCCACATGGACGATCCGGAACACCGCAAGAAAAGGGCGGTCACCGCCGCGTGGTTTCGACCGGCGGCAATACGTCTCCTGTCCGCGCGGTTGGCCGACCATGCGAAGGCGTACCTGAATCGCATGGCCGAACTCGACGGAGAGTGCGACTTCGTCCGCGACATCACGACACCGTACGCGCTGGACGTGATCATGTCGCTGCTCGGACTACCCGAATCCGACCTGCCCTACCTCCGCAGGCTCGCCGAGGAACTGTTCGGCGGCGACGACTCGGAGCTGCAGCGCGGCACATCGCCGGAGGCACGGTTCGCGTGCTTGCAAGAATTTCGCGCCTATTTCACCGAACTCGCCGTCCGCCGCAGGAAACAACCGACCGACGACCTGGCGTCCCTGATCGCCAATGCCCGCGTCGACGGTGAGTTACTGTCCGAGATGGACGTAGTCTCCTACTACATCCTCATCGTGACGGCCGGCCATGACCAGAACGCGGCCACGATCGCCGGTGGCCTGCACGCACTTGTCGAGTTGCCACAGGAGTTCGACCGCCTTCGGCGAAACCACGCGCTGCTGCCCTCCGCCGTCGACGAGATGATTCGCTGGGTGACCCCGACCAAGACGTTCATGCGGACCGCGGCTCGCGACTACGAGCTGCACGGCAGGACGATCAAGGAAGGCGACGCCCTGCTGCTCTGCTTCCACTCGGCAAACCGCGACGAAGAAGTCTTCGACGACCCGTTCCGCTTCGACATCGGACGGAATCCGAACCGGCATCTCGCCTTCGGTCACGGTCAGCACTCGTGTATCGGCGCGGCGCTCGCTCTCCTTGAGATCCAGGCATTCTGGGCCGAACTGCTGCCGCGACTCAAGTTCGTCGAGCTGACCGGGACGAGGCAGCTCACGGCGACGACGTTCGTCGGCGGGCTGAAACGTCTGCCGATTCGATACAAGCTCAGGCCGTGAGGATCCCGTCAGCCCGACGCCAAACCGCAGGCGAGCGTGTGCGCCTCAGGGAGCGCGAGCGCAGTTCGGGCGATTCGATCTTGCAGGGGGTCCAGTGGCATGTACTCAGGCTGCCGTGCGCGCCGATTCGATTAGTGGACGCCACGCCGAGCGCACCCACGGTGGCAGTACATCCGCTCCCACAAACGAACCAGTTCTACCCCGTTGACGAACTCCCGAACATCGTCAAGAGTGCCTTCGACCAGCACGATCTCGTAGAGATCCGGTCGGCGGGCTGGATCGGCCAAGTTCCATCGAACGGCACGCGGATCTGGCCCTGACCAGAAGAGTCTGGCTGGAAGTCCGATCACGCCTTCCAACGATCCAGCAAGCTCATCCAAGGCATGTGGCACCGGTACCTGACGTACCCAACTTGGACGGCGGCTGAAGGACTGCGTGCTAGAGCGCGTCTCCTAATTCCGGGAAGCGGTGCGGGAGACCATGATCGTGCTCGCGAGTAGAACACCCCCGAGGAAAGTCAACGCGTACTTGTCATAGCGGGTGGCCACCCCGCGCCACTGCTTCAACCGGTTGAATGCCCGTTCCATTGTGTTGCTGCTTGTAGATCTCCGCATCGAAAGCCGGGGGCCGACCACCAGCAGAGCCCTTGGCCTTACGGTGGGCGATCTGGTCACGCCGTTCGGGGATCGTGTGCTTGATCCGGCGTCGACGCAGCTCCCGGCGGGTCGAGGGAT
>DATATE010000176.1:0-8439 GCA_036268955.1 Pseudonocardiaceae bacterium | reverse complement strand
TCCTCTGGTGCTTCACGGCTGGCTGTCTGCAAGAGCAACAAGGTGCTGGCGTAGTCGCGGCGCTGTTCGTGCCCGGTGGCTTGCTCCAGCAAGAACGCCACGCGCCGCTCGATAGAAGGCGACTGCTCGTAGCCCACACGCTCCGCCAAACGGAGCGCTTCACCGGATTCTCCGGCCTCGACCTCGATGCTGACGGCGTACATTGCGACGTTGGTGGGACCGAAGGCCGTCCAAAAGATATTGCGCTCGCCTGTGCGCTCAGCCAGCGGGGCGACCTCCTGGACGCGTTCCCTGGCGGTCCAGACTGCGCCTTGCCGCACACTGGCTACGGCGCCGAGAAGGACCAAGGCGCCGTACAAGCCAGTGGCGTCAAGATTCGCTGCCTTAACAAGCGGCCGGATGGCATCCGCAGCCTGCATCGCGACCAGCTCCGCACCCTCGACCTCATCCTCGGCCAGCAGAACGTGTGCGAGATTCCATCGGGCTGCGGCCAGCCGAAGCGGGTCGTCCGCCGCTTCAGCGGCACGCATACCGCGGTCCGCAACGAGCAGCGCAAGATCGAGGCGTCCCATGCGCTTCGATACCGTCCGCAGCAATCCGTACAGGTCAACCGCGCACTGCCGCGTGGCACGGCGCTCGGCGTGCTCGCCCTCGGCACGGTGGGCTTCCTCCGCGCCGGCGACCTGGCCGATGAGGGCCGGCAGCTCGGCAGACAGCCTGCTGTACCGGTTCGGCGACGTCTGCCAGGTCTGCCATGCCTGGATGACCTGATTATGCAGTTCGGTCACTGGTAGTAGCGACTTGGTGGTCACCGGATGGGTCAGCGCCCGGTGCAAGGATTGGCCGACGTCGGCCCGGATTGGGGGGCGTGTCGGCGTGGACGCGGGATCGAGCAGACTGCTCAGCGGCACGTCCAGTATGCGAGCGAGCTGGACCAGCACCGGGATGGTGGGCAGCTTCTTCCCACGTTCGATCTGGTAGAGGTAGTCCGTGGTGATGCCGGTCAGGCCCGCTACGAGAACCTGGGTTTGGCGATTCGCCGCGCGTGCGGCCCGGACGCGGGAGCCGATCATGCTGGCCAGTTGCTCGTCCATCCCTTTGGTTCCCCTCCGTGGGCGTGAGCAGCACAAATAGTACGCCTCCGGTTACCAGTGGTGGTCAGTGGCAGACTGATTCCATGGCCAACACCCCAGAGGCGCCGGACCGCCGACGCCTGCTCGTGCTCTGGGACGTGGACCACACCCTGATCGAAACGCGAGGTGTCGGCCGGGCCATCTATGACCGCGCCTTTCCGGCGGCGACCGGACGCCCTTTGGCTACGTTGGCCTCCATCTCGGGGCGGACCGAGCTGGACATCATGCGGGAGAGCCTTCGGATCAATGGCATCCAGCCGTCCGACGAGCAGGTCCAGGCCCTAGCGAGTGCCCTCGTCGAGGGCTACGAGACGGCACGCGACGAATTGCTCGCCCGAGGGCGTGCGCTGCCTGGCGCCGTCGAGGTGCTGCGACTTCTCGCAGACAATCCCGGCATCTACCAAAGCGTGCTCAGCGGCAACCTCCGCGAGGTGGCCCGCATCAAGCTGGAGGTCTTCGGTCTCGACCGTTACCTCGATCTGGGGGCAGGCGCCTACGGCGACGACGATCCGGAACGGCCAAAGCTGGTAGCCATCGCCCAGGCCAGGGCTGCGGAGCGAACCGGCGTGATGTTCAGCAACGAAGACACCGTGGTGGTTGGCGACACGCCCAAGGACGTTGAGGCGGGACTGACTGCCGGGGTGCGAGTGATTGGGGTTGCGACCGGTAAGAGCACCGCCGAGGAGTTGGCTCAGGCGGGCGCTCACTACGTGATCGATGACCTCTGTGAGGCGCCGGAGCTGTTTAGCAAGCTGATGCGCGAGCTGCTGGGCGAGTAATTGGACAGCCCAGCCACGAGGCGACCGAATTACCCAGCTTCCTTGCGGATGATACGACCGCCGAGTGCGAGTGGGTCAAGCAAGCAGAGCGCGATATAACGGCCTTCGCACCGACAGTAATGCTGGGATATCCGACCTGGGTGTGGCGACGGAAACCAAACTGGCCAGCGGCGCTCGACATCCCGTGTCACAAGCCGTACGAGTATACGATTTGCATCCCTTGTGGCCGCACCGATTTTCGACGAAGTTTTCTGTCCGTAAAGACTGGTGGATTCCGTCTATCTATATCAAGAAATTTGACGGAGCCTTGCTAGGAAGTTTGCTTTCCCCTTCTAAAGATACATGCGAGCCTGCCGAGTGCTCGCCCGACCAGATGCTCCTCTGGGACAGGGGATGGAGCCTGCTCAGGCAGTTTCGCCAACCGTTGCTCCAACGCTTGCCGCGCCTCTTGGCGAGCCTGCTCGCCTTGATAGGCGAAGTACCCGGCCGGATCGTCTAGCATTGCCTCAGCAGCTCGGCGTACACCAGGATCAGCAGCCGGCATCTTCTTGGCACCGTGTCCAGACATGTCGAATGCAAACTCCTGGGTCATCTGATCCTCGCTCGGTTGATCGCCAGCTTCCTGTCTATCGGGTCTTTCCATCTACTCCTAACAGTACCACACTTGGATGTGACAAGAGACACATTGCATACTGCTGCCACTCGTGAAACGGTCTCACCGTTCACCCATACGGGGTGCCCGACGGCTGAATGACACCGGTCGCTATCTGGTGCGTTCTGCGGTCGGCTGGTCGTGTATGGTGCTCTGCCATGGCCGCAGGACGTCTGCGCAGGTCAAAGTGGTGGCGCTCGCGGTTTGCGGCCGTCACTGGTTTTTTGGCTGTTGCAGCCTACGTGGTGCCGATCTTGGTTGGCGCATCTCCACCTCCTTGGCTGCACTGGTTGCTCATGGCTGGCGTCGGTCCCTTCGCGGTTCTCGGTACCGCAATCCTGCCAATGCTCGACATCAGGGAGCAGCTCGGCGAGGTCGAACAACAGCTTGCCCGTGAGAGGCAGCAGCGTGAGGAACTTGTGGCTGAGCAGGTCAGGTCAAATGGTGCGGTGGTGTCGTACCTGATGCCGCTTGCCTACCTGAAGGACAAGGTGGTCAATGCCCAGGACGAACACGAACGGCAGAGCCGTAAGAACGAGCTGATCCGCGCTCATGTGAGTTCAGCGCTTAGTGGCCTGTTTCCCGAAGGTACCCGCTGCTGCTACTTCGAACTCAGCGTCGATGCTAACGGCAACCGACGACTTCAGTGCGATGGCGTCTACAGTGGTCGGCCAGACC
Source organism: Pseudonocardiaceae bacterium (assembly GCA_036268955.1). Taxonomy (GTDB): domain Bacteria; phylum Actinomycetota; class Actinomycetes; order Mycobacteriales; family Pseudonocardiaceae; genus CAJCJE01. The sequence goes on along the minus strand of DATATE010000176.1, from coordinate 5,197 downwards.
CGCTTCGTTGTCTGTTTGCGGAACACGAAGGTGTGGCAGGCCCCTATCTCTTCAAGAATATTATAGATCAGCAGTCGTGGGACGTGAATGGTAACCTGTCCAAGGAACAGTTTCACGAATGGGACGAGGCTCTGGGCTTCAAGTCTGGTATTGCTTGTGCGGTCTTCTCGGGTGACAAAACTTACGGGATGCTTACTTGGGATGCGCCAGAAATTGACGTCCTCAACCGGACACATCTCGATATTGCTAAGGTTATCGCTCAGGATTTGGGAACGATGCTGGCGGTCGGTAGCTGCTAACTACTTTTAAAAGGTCTAAGTGAACTCACTATGCATCAGTAGGCCAAAGTGTCCGAGCCCTGGGCATGGCACCCCAGAGTAGCGGTTTCGTAGATCGGCCGAACGTGTGCCACGTGCCGGACGCCCCGATATGAGCGGCGCGGACTCAACGCGAGCCATCGACCTCACTCAACGATCAAGAAGTTCGGATGATCCTTGCCTCCCGGTAGCGAGCCGCGCGATGTCGCTACCAGCGCAGACCGCTGTCCGTCGTAGACTGACGGATGATCAGCTGACCGGTGGTGCTATCGCCCAGTAACGAACACCGTGGCCAGTAGATAGCCTCCGTGCCGGCAAACAGAAAGAGGAGCTCCGATGGCTCAGAAAACCACTGTTCAGCTCGTTGATGATCTAGACGGTACCGCGAGTGACGACATCACCACCGTGACCTTCGGTCTCGATGGTGTCACCTATGAAATTGACCTCACCGAGAACAACGCCGACACCCTGCGCAAAGGTCTCACCGACTTCATTGCGGCTGCACGGCGGACTGGCGGCCGAGTGAAGCGTGGCCTAGGGGGTACCGCGACCGCTGGTAGCGAGGGTGCCCGCAGCAAAGAGCAGACCCAGGCCATCCGGGACTGGGCTCGGAGTAATGGATGGGATATTGCCGACCGCGGCCGCGTCCCGTCGAGTGTCATCGCGGCATTCGAAGCAGCGCACGCGGCGCCGGCCAAGGTCACGCGGGGACGACGGAAGGCGAAGTAGCAAGACCGAGGGCGTCGTGGATGACTTAGCGATCATGGACCGACACGATCGCGAAATGGTCATGTAGCGGATGCGGGGACGAGCGCGCGGACATTCGCCGAGATGAGGTGAGGTTCCGAGGCGGGCGCCTTTGCTCATCATGCGCTCGGGTCTTCTTCCCCGGCGGGGATCAAGAGCGGCCTGCCGGCGGAGAACGTCCGTGACGCCGAGATGCGTGGCCGCGAGGAGATATAGGCGGCCAGTGCATACGTTTCGCTCGGGCAGATTCATGAGCTTGGAGTAGGCGGCGGTCCAGCCTGCTACTGCAACAAGTCCAGCGGCGGCACATCCAGCCGCGCGGCAATGCGCTCCAGCGACTTGAGTGTCAGGTTGCGCTCGCCTCGTTCGAGACCGCCCATGTAGGTCCGGTGCACACCGAGGACCTCGGCGAAGTCTTCTTGGCTGTACCCGCGCTCTAGCCTGTACGACCGCAGGTTGCGGCCCACCGTCCGTTGCAGGTCACCTTCCATAACAAGATCAAGGCTTGCTGCCTGCTACTTGTAGGTCTACACACTTATAAGTAGCATCAGGGCTCGGTCGGGTGATCTTTGCGCTTGACCGGCAGCCTAAACCAGCTCAGGGAGGTGACCCGATGCGTAAGACCGTTGGCAGTGGTGGGGGCGGGGGCTGACCGTTCCTTCGACGTTAGGGCGGGGACCTGGGCGCTTGTACCGCCCAGGTCCCCGTTGGCTATTCAACACGCAGCTCGTATTTGATACAATTGATCTTGATTTATGCACAACCCGTTCCAACGCCTCTACCAGACCAAACTCGCCCTCATGGCGACCGTTGCCACGTTCGTCGGCGTCGCCATGCAGGTCATCTCCTACTGGCTTGATCCCGCCACCAGGAGCAGCTGGCTAGTCAGCAACCTTGGCGGACTCGGTGCCGGCCTGCTCGGCATCGGACTGCTTGGTGTCCTGTTCCAGTACGTCGGCGACCAGGACAACGAACAGAGCGCCCTGCGCCGCGTGCGAACCGTACTCCGGGAGCTGGTGCCCGAGATCCGGGATGCGGTCATCCAGGGCTTCGCGTTCAACGCGGAAGACATGGCACGGGTGGCTAATCCCGCGGTCCTTGACCAGGTCGCCGAGAACGTCCTCGGTCTCCAACTCGGCGACCGCGGCTTGGCGCACGACGTCTACACCGACATCCGCAGTCAGGTCATCCAGGCGCCGGAGCGTTGGCGGGATGTCAGCATCTCCGTCGTCCTGACCCCATGGAAGAACGACCCGGACAGCAGTTCAGACGCCGTGTTTCAGGCAACCGTGCGGTGGGAGTACCGCACGACGCCAGCGTCACCGACCGTACGTTTCGCCTCGGTCACTGACCCGGCCGAGTACCGCGAGCTCCTGCGCGACCCAGCGGTGGCTTCGGTCTGGTACCTGGGCCGCCCCTCGCCGATCGATGGCGCCTCTCGCGAGGCGTACGAGCTGGTGCAGTTCGCGGCGAACGGCCGGCTGTTGCCCATCCGACGGACGGCGCGTGCTGGCGCACAGACCTACAGCGCGGCCATTCCAGCCGACCTCGCCGACACCGAAGTCGCCATCTCCTGCACCTACCACGTCCTCGTCAAGCAGCGTGGGCATCTGCTCTACCTCGACGTACCGCGGCCCGCGAAGGGTCTGCACGTCGAGTTCGCCTACGGCGGCTGCGGTATCCGGACGCTCGACACAGTCGACTTCATCGCCGGTGCGGAGCAGGCCCGCGTGCTGCGGACCCCGGAGTCAGATGCAGCGCCGTCTGTCGTCCTGAACTTTGATGGCTGGGTGTTCCCGAAGAGCGGCGTGGCCTTCGTGTGGTCACTGCGCAACGAACCCAGGTAAGAAACGGCACCGCCCTCTGACTGACCCACCGGCGACACCACCCTGGATCATGCGTTCGACTGCAGGCGTCAGTCATGCCGGACCCGCGACGACAGTTCCTTGATCAGGAACCGCGAAGACGGTAACGGGGCGATCCAACGACTCTTTGTTCTTCAGTGACTGACGGCCTCATCGTCGTGTAACCAACTGCCACTTCGATCCGACAGGTAGAACACCAGCGACCGAAGCCGGACTGGAGTGCAACGCGCCATGCGATCCATCACGCTTGTCGGTTTCAGTGTAGTTATGCTAGCCATCGCGTTCGGTGCGATCGCTTGTGGTACTTCGCCGATCGGCGCCGGTCCAGGCACCATAGCCCCGGTGGTCACGACAGGTTCCTCTCCCGAGCAGCTTTGCGTCAACAACTGGAACAGCAACCAGCAAAATAAGAGCTTGATGCACAGCAACATCACAGGCCAAGGCAATGACATCACCGCCAGTGTCGGCTTGGATTCGAATGGCAGTTGTCTGGTGACGGTCGAGTGGACTAGGTTTGTCGGTTCGGCTGCGATTCCGCCAGTTCCTCCGGAGGTGTTTGCCTTCCAGTACGCGGAATTGACGCCACAGGACCAGGCGGATCGAGGCGATCTCGCGTACGGTCCGCACTATTTCATAGCGACATGGGGAGGGGCGGGAACATCGCTCGCGCCGTCGGCCGCGCAATGGAACGCCACCGTCAACTTCTCGAAGGACACGATATCGCTCGGCGCTGGCCCCGCGACCGGTAACGGTGACAATGGTGGCAGTGTCATGCCGACGCCTGCCTACGCGACCCATTAACCTGTGCGACTTGTACGCCGACGGAAGGAGTACCTCAAGTCAGGAACACTTGCGGGAGGATCACGCGAGTGAACTGCTCAATCGCAGCAAGCGGTGACACAGGAGTCTTTGATGCTCTGGCTGCGTAGTGTCGCGAATTCGGCCCAGGTCGAGCACGCGTTGGCAAATATGAGCTGCATAGACGCCACAGAAGTCACGAATGTCCATTTCTTGGCCATGGACAGCACGACTCCGGACAAAGCTGGACGGCAACAATGCCGTGCCGAAAATCATCGACAGTGAATAGAGCGCCAATATCGGAATCGAATCCGATGGTTTCCGTAGCCTGTCGATCAACCAGGTGAGACTCCCGGTCGGAGCCGCTCGACGTACGGTGTGCTTCGAAATTTCGGCTGCCTGTGGTGACAGCCGAGCGCCATGCCGCTGGTCAAGCCCTCGCCAGTGGCACTGGTGACACGATCGACGGCGCTTCCGGATCCAGCTTGCAGACGCTTATCCCCAGCCGTAACTTTTGCCGAGCTGCTCTCGATATGAAGAGTGCGTTGCCCGAGGCTCCGGCGTGGCGGAAAGTTCCGATATCCATTCGAATCGCGACCTTCCGACATGAAGTCACCGCGCTATTGCTTCTTGCTGGAGGAAGACTGTCATGGGTGATCACAGTCCGCACGTGGAAACTGGCAGGACCCGGCGCTGGATTGTCGGCTTCAGCGCCTGGGCGATATTTGCCGTCGTGGCAACGACAGTAGCTGGCTGCACCAGCACCGCTGCATCCGTGCCGCACTCGATGGTCGTCTCAGTCGCCACCGGAGTGACGGTCACCGTGCCGCCGAATACGCCCAAGATCACGGCCACTCAACAACCGTCATCCGTGACAGCTCCGCTACTGGCCGCCACTCAGTCGAGCAATGGCGCTTCGGTGCCCAGCGCTTTGGCGGTGCTCGCGCCAGCCGAGAAACTGACCGTCGCCGGCCACCTGCCGTCAGCAGGGGTTCAGCTGACTTTCCACGTCAACCCAAGTCAGGTGAGCGCCGGCAGCGCTCCCTTCTTGGCCAGTCTCGACCCTGCGACCGGCAAATGGATACCAGCCACCAGTACGTATGACGCTCACGCTGGCACTGTCAGCGCACACGTCGGCCACTTTTCGATCTGGACCGTACTTACTTGGGTCGGCTCACGGATCGCCGCAACGCTCGAAGGAGCGCTATCCGACATCCTCGCCAGCGACAGCGCGAGCCCTGCGGCCCCGTCGTGCTCGGGTAGCGCAGTAGTCGTGTCCGACAGCCGTGCGGACCACGGACTCGCTACCTGCGGACAGGATGTCGATTCGGGTGTCGCCTGCCACGGGCATGGGACCACCTGAGTGCTCGTTTGCCATGAGCATGGGACCACCTTGATCAGGGTTTTGCCACGGATGGGACCACCACCCGGATGTGTCCGTGTGGCATCCCGGCTTCCGGTCGTCTGCCG
>DATATE010000175.1:0-33533 GCA_036268955.1 Pseudonocardiaceae bacterium | reverse complement strand
CCACGTGGTCGTCCACGAGCACGTAGAGTGCCGTGAGGAGGGTGTTCAGATCGTTCGTCACAGACTGATCATGGACGCCCTCCTCCCATGCCCGGACAGCGGCATCCCTTCACATGATCTTCACCGCATCAATCATCTAGGCTGCGGATTCGTGCTGCTGTCGGTGTTGAGTCTTGTCGGTGTCGCGGTCTTCGCCGCGTCCGGTGCGTTGGCGGCCGCGCGGGCCAGGCTGGACGTGTTCGGTGTCGTGGTGCTCGGCCTGACCACCGCACTGGGCGGCGGCGTGATCCGCGACGTGCTGCTCGGCGTGCATCCGCCCTCCAGCCTGCGCAGCTGGCCGAACCTGCTGGTACCGGCGGTCACCTCGCTGCTGGTGTTCTGGCTGCACCCGCAGGTGGCCCGGCTGCGCAAGGCGATGCTGCTCGCCGACGCCGTCGGACTCGGCCTGTTCGTCACCGCGGGCACCACCACCGCGCTGAGCCTCGGCGCGCCCAGTTACACCGCCTGCCTGATCGGGATGACCAGCGGGATCGGCGGCGGCGCGATTCGCGACGTGCTGCTGCGCGTCGTGCCGCTGGTGCTGCGCAAGGAGATCTACGCCCTCGCCGCGCTGGCCGGCGCGGTCGTGGTGGTGGTCGGCGACTGGCTGCGGCTGCCCTCCGGCCCGGTCGTCGTACTCGGTTCCGCCATCGTGGTCGCGGTCCGGGTGCTCGCCCTGTGGCGTAGCTGGAACGCGCCGACGGCGCCCGGCACGTCCTGAGGTGGCAGTCGAGATGCCCTGGAAGGAGCCTTGCTGGCCTGCGAAAACCATCCCTCCGGGTGTTCTTGCGAGTCTCTCAGGCGCCTCTCAGGACGATTCGCGACACTGTGCACATGCGCATCCTCGTAGTCGATGACGACCGTGCCGTGCGCGAGTCGCTTCGGCGCTCGCTGCAGTTCAACGGCTATCAGGTTGAACTCGCCAGTGACGGCGTGGCGGCCATGGAGCAGATCCAGGCGCAGCGCCCGGACGCGCTGGTACTCGACGTGATGATGCCGAGGCTGGACGGCCTGGAAGTCTGCCGGCGGCTGCGCAGTACCGGCGACGACCTGCCGGTGCTGGTGCTGACCGCGCGGGACGCGGTGTCCGACCGGGTGGCCGGCCTCGATGCCGGTGCCGACGACTACCTGCCCAAGCCCTTCGCGCTGGAGGAACTGCTCGCGCGGTTGCGGGCGCTGCTGCGCAGGGCCTCCGCGGAGGCCGACACGCTCAACGACGCCGCTCCCGCGATGCGCTTCGCCGATCTCGAGCTCGACCCCGGCACCCGCGACGTGCGCAGGGGCGAGCGGCTGATCAGCCTGACCCGCACCGAGTTCGCCCTCCTCGAACTGTTCCTCGCCCACCCCAAGCAGGTGCTGACCAGGGGTCGCATCCTTGAGGACGTCTGGGGCTACGACTTCCCGACCTCGGGCAACGCGCTGGAGGTCTACGTCGGCTACCTGCGGCGCAAGACCGAGGCCGAGGGCGAGTCCCGGCTCATCCACACGGTGCGCGGCGTCGGCTACGTGCTGCGGGAGACCCCGCCGTGAGCACGTTCGCGGGCAGCTCGATACCTGCTGGTCGTGGAGCTACCGGGGGAAGCGGGGTGGCCTCATGAGTACGACCGTGCGGCACCCCACCCAGGCGGCCGTCGTCGAAACCGTCGTGGCCGAAACCGTCGACGAGGCGGAGCGGCCCCGCCGGGTCTCGTTGAGCGCGCGGGTGACCCTGCTCGCCGCGATCTGCGTGGCGGGCGCGGTCGCCCTCGTCTCCCTCGGCGCCTACCTCACCGTCCGGCACAACCTCTACCAGCAGGCCGAACAGAACCTGCTGGGGGAGACGGTCGCCGCCGTGCAGCATTCGACGGTCTCGGGTAGTGGCGGCAACTTCACCTTTCCGCTGCCGTCCGGCACGTACTTCAACACCATCAAGTTCAGTGTCATCGACGCCAGCGGCAAGGCCCAGCCGCTGATGACCTCCACCCATCAGCCCTACACCAACTCGGTCCCGTCCTACCTGATCGGTCCTAAGCAGACGAACGTCGCCGTCCAGGACAACTACGCCTCACCCGACCAGCTGCCCAGCTCGGCCGAGGAGGTGGACGGCTACGAGGTGGTCGCGGTCGCCCCACCGCTGCAGAGCGGTCTCGCCGTGGTCGCCGCCCAACCGCTGACCGCGGAAAGTGGCGTGCTCGACCGGCTGAGCGTGGTGCTGTTCCTGATCAGCGGCGCCGGCATCGTGGTCGCCGCGCTGGCCGGTACCGCGATCGCCAGTGGCGGTCTGCGGCCGGTGGCGCGGTTGACCGCGGCGGCCGAGCGGGTCGCCAAGACCGGTGACCTGCGGCCGATCCAGGTCACCGGCGACGACGAGCTGGCCAGACTGACGCAGAGTTTCAACTCGATGCTCGGCGCCCTCGCCGAATCCCAGGAACAACAGCGCCGCCTCGTCGCCGATGCCGGGCACGAGCTGCGCACCCCGCTGACCTCGTTGCGCACCAACCTTGAGCTGCTGGTCGCCTCCAACAAGCCCGGCGCGCCCCGACTGTCCGAACAGGACACAGCGGAACTCAATGCCGATGTGAGCGGCCAGCTCGACGAGCTGACAACGCTGATCGGTGACCTTGTCGAACTGGCGAGGCAGGATGCGCCGCAGGTGGTGGCTGAGCCGGTGGAACTCGTCGAGGTGCTGGAACGGGCCCTCGACCGGGCGCGGCGGCGCGGTTCGGGCATCCAGTTCGATGTCGCCCTGCAACCGTGGTCACTGCTGGGTGACTCCAGCGCGCTGGAGCGCGCGGTGATGAACCTGCTGGACAACGCGGTCAAGTTCAGCCCGCCGGGCGGCCGGGTCCGAGTCGTGCTGCGGCCACTGGGTGATGGCACCGCCGTGCTGGAGGTCGCCGACTCCGGCCCCGGCATCTCCGACGAGGACCTGCCGCACGTCTTCGAGCGGTTCTACCGATCGGCCGACGCCCGTCCGCTGCCCGGTTCCGGCCTCGGCCTCTCGATCGTCTGGCAGGCCGCGCAGCGACACGGCGGGATGGCCTACGCGGGCCACGCCCCTGAGGGCGGCGCCCTGATGACCTTGCGCCTGCCCGGTCGCCCCGCCTGACCTGCTGCTCGTGACTTGGCCGCCCCGCCTGACCGACCGCCTCACCTGCGGTGGATCGGACCGCCCGCCCGCGCGACCGGACGGGCACTGTCCGCACCCCGGCTCGCCACTCCCGGCGGGCGTCGGCGTTATTAACTTTCCGCACGACGTTGACCTGCTGGATCTCCTCGATTGACCCAGTGTTACCGCAACGGTTACACAGATCCGAACATCTTGGTTGTTGGAGTGTGTAGACTTTTGGGGTATTCGCCGGTCAAGCCAGCTGGAACCCGTGCCCGGCTGGGAGCGGAACGGAGTGTCAGGTGCTGGCTCGACAGCGGCAGTCGGTGATTCTTGACGAAGTGCGACGCACCGGTGCGGTGCGCGTGTCCGACCTCGTCGATCGGCTCGGCGTCTCGGACATGACGGTCCGCCGCGACCTCGACGTGCTCGCCGCGCGCGGGCTGGTGGAGAAGGTGTACGGCGGCGCGACCTCACTGGCCGGGCGCAGTGTCGAGGAGCCCGGTTTCGAGGCGAAGTCGGTTCGCCAGCTACCGGAGAAGGAAGCCGTCGCGCACCAGGCCGCGACCCTGGTCAGACCGGGTACCGCGATCGGCCTTTCGGCCGGCACCACCACCTGGACGTTGGCCCGGTTCCTCGCCGACGTGCCCGACCTGACCGTGGTGACCAACTCGATCCGGGTCGCCGACGTGCTGCGGCAGAGCGGCCGCGCCGACCGCACGGTCGTGCTCACCGGCGGGGTGCGTACCCCCTCCGACGCGCTGGTCGGCCCGGTCGCGGTGCAGGCGCTGCGCACCCTGCATCTGGATGTGGTGTTCCTCGGCGTGCACGGCATCGCCGACCGGTCCGGGTTCACCACCCCCAACCTGAACGAGAGCGAGACCAACCGGGCGTTCGTGGAGGCCGCGGGCCGGCTGGTGGTGGTCGCCGATCACACCAAGTACGGCGTTGTCGGCATCTCCACCATCGCCGCCCTCAACGAGGCGGACGTCCTGCTCGTCGACGACGGCCTGCCGGCGGAGGCCCGCGCGGTACTCGCCGAGCAGGTCGGCGATCTACTGATCGCGCCGGTCAGCCGGCGCCAAGAGGAGACCGCGTGAAACGTTCGGTCAGCCAACTCGCTGACGGGCGCGAGATCATCTACTTCGATGACACCCCCAACGCACCGGAACGCAACGCCAAGGACACCAGGGATCTGCCGGAGCAGGCGCCGCATTCGGTCATCCGCCGCGATCCGCTGACCGGGGAATGGGTCGCGATCGCCTCCCACCGGCAGACCCGCACCTACAAACCACCGGCCGACCTGTGTCCACTGTGCCCGAGCAGCCCTGGCCGACCGACCGAGATCCCGGAGAGCGACTACGACGTCGTCGTCTTCGAGAACCGGTTCCCCTCCTTCGCCCAGTCCGTTCCGGACACCACGCCGACCGTGCCCGGTATGCCGATGGTGTCGATGGCTCCCGGCAGGGGCCGCTGCGACGTGGTCTGTTTCACCAGCAACCACAGCCAGTCCTTCGGTGAGCTCTCGCCGAGCCGGGTGCGTACCGTGGTCGACGTCTGGGCCGACCGGACCACCGAGTTCGGGAAACTGCCTGGCGTACAACAGGTTTTCCCGTTCGAGAACCGTGGCGAGGAAATCGGCGTCACGCTCAGCCATCCGCACGGGCAGATCTACGGCTACCCGTTCGTCACACCGAAGACCGAGCGGATGCTGGCCACCGCGAAGACCTATCTCGCCGAGCACGGCAGGCCGGTCATGGCCGACACCCTCGCCGCGGAACGCGCCGAGGGCACCAGGGTGGTGGCCAGCGGCGAGCACTGGACGGCATTCGTGCCGGCCGCGGCGCGCTGGCCGGTCGAGGTGCATGTCGTGCCGCACCGGCAGGTGCCCGACCTGCCCGCGCTGACCGAGGCGGAACGGGACGACTTCGCCGAGCTGTACCTGCGGGTGCTGCACCAGATGGACGCGCTCTACGGCCGCCCGCTGCCCTACATCGCCGCCTGGCACCAGGCGCCGGTGCGCACCGACCGTGATCTTGCCTGGCTGCACCTTGAGGTGTTCTCGGTGCTGCGCACCAAGGACAAGCTCAAGTACCTGGCCGGATCGGAGTCCGGAATGGCGGTCTGGATCAACGACGTGACCCCCGAACAGATCGCCGAACGCCTCCGCGGCAACCCAACCTGAGACAGCCCTAGCGGGTTGGATGTGAGTTCCACACAATGCGCCAAGGGGCATCTCAGCATGTTCTCAGGACGATGGCGCAGAGTAGACCCATGACGGAGAACACCCCGGGTGCAGCGGGAAATGTTCCGGAGCACCAGCAGCCGGCCGAGGGCGCCGCGACACCGGGCGAGGGCAGTTCGTGGAGTAGCCAGGTCCCCGGTGCGGAGCACAGCCCGACAAGCCCCGCGCAGCAAAGCCAGCCGCAGCCGAGTGCCCCTGGGCAGCAGGGCGAGGCGCAGCAGCCGAGTCCGTGGTCGGCCGCCGGCTACCAGACCTACCGTCCCGCCGAGGCGCCCACCGCGCAGGCGCCGAGCGAGGCCCCCGGCGGCTACCCGACGATCCAGGCCGCGCAGCTGCCCGGTTCCGCGCCCGCCGAGGGACCCACCAGCGGCTACCAGGCCGGCCAATCGGCCGGCGGCTACCAGAATGCCGACGCGGGAAGCTATTCCCAGCAGCAGGCCTCGGAGCACACCGGTGGCTATCCCAGCCTCGGCGGCACCGAAACGTCCGCCAACTACCCGAACACCGGTTCGCCCGAAACACCCGGCGGCTACCCGAGCAGCGGAGTCAACTTCGGCAGCTACCCCCCGTTGGGCGGGCAGCAGACCGCGACCATGCCGGCAAGCGCGTCGCCACGGCGGAGCCGAGGGGCCCTTGTCGCCGGTGTCGCCGTTCTCGCGCTCGTCGTCGGCGGCGCGGCCGGCAGCCTCGGCGGCTACCTGTTCAGCGGCAGTTCCAACAGCACCGTGCAGAGCGCGCTCAACGAGCCGGTCCCGACCGCGACGCAGGCCTCCGCGCCGGCCGGTTCGGTGCAGGCGGTGGCCAACAAGGTGCTGCCGACGGTGGTGGAGATCTCCGTTCAGGTCCAGTCCGACCAGGGCATCTCCGGTGACACCGGGTCCGGCATCATCCTCACCAGCGACGGCAAGATCCTGACCAACAACCACGTTGTCGCCGACGCCGCGACCGGCGGCCAGATCCAGGTGATCTTCTCCAGCGGCAAGACGGTCAACGCGACCATCATCGGCCGGGACCCGACATCCGACATCGCGGTGATCCAGGCGCAGGGCGTCTCCGGTCTCCCGATCGCCTCGCTCGGCAACTCCAACAACCTGCAGGTCGGCCAGGACGTCGTCGCGATCGGCGCCCCGTACGGCCTGTCCGGCACGGTCACCTCCGGCATCGTCAGCTCGCTGCACCGGCCGACAGTGGCCGGCGACAGCAGCGAGAACGGCCAGAGCAGCCAGGAAACCGTGATGGACGCGATCCAGACCGACGCGCCGATCAACCCAGGCAACTCCGGTGGCGCGCTGGTCAACATGCAGGGCCAGGTCATCGGCATCAACTCGGCGATCTACAGCTCCTCCTCCAGCGACGGCAGCCAGGGCGGCAACGTCGGTATCGGCTTCGCCATCCCGGTCGACCAGGCTCGGCGGCTGGCCAACGACATCATCAGCACCGGCCACAGCACCCAGACCGTGCTCGGGGTGTCGGTGACCGACAACGTCGAGGGCATCCCCGCCTCTCAGCAGGGCCAGCTCGACCCTGACCAGCAGTCCGAGGAGGAGCAGGCCGGGCTGACCAACGGCGCTTACATCGCCCAGGTGACCTCGGGCGGTCCCGCTGACAAGGCCGGTCTCAAACAGGGTGTCGTGGTGACCAAGGCGGACGGGCGGCTGATCACCAGCGCCAACGGTCTCGTCGCCGCCGTCCACGCGGCAGCGCCGGGGGACCAGATGACGCTGACCCTCAGCAACAACAGCACCGTGACGGTGACGCTCTCCGGCGAGACCGTCCAGACCAACTGACCGACCAGACCAACCAGCTGACTCACCGATTCACCGATTCATCGAAGACAACTCAACAGGGCTCCGCGGCGGTTGGTTTCCTCGATACCGCCCATCGGTCGAACAGTTGGCCGCCGCGGTCGAAACGCCACCCCAGCTCGCTGCCCCGAGCCGCCGTGTGGCTGGGCCGCACGCCACCGAAACCCTCACCGGTCGGCGTGTGGCCCTTTTCGTTCTTCGGTGCTCGACAGGTCGCGGTGGTTCAGGCCCTGGCCAGTTCGACGAACCAGCGGCCCGACCACGCCCGCTGCCAGCACACCGCGAGGCCGACCTCGGCGGCCGGCGCCGCGATCGCCTCGGCGTCGAGCATCGCCCAGGGAAACCAGGACGCGTCCGGTTCCCCGCCGGCCAGCCTGGCCGGGGCGCACAACAGTCCGGTGCCGGGTGCGGCGACCTCGACCAGTGCGGTGCCCTCGGCGGCCAGCAGTCGCCCGACCCTGCGCAGCAGCGCGAACGGATCACCGCCGATGCCGATATTGCCGTCGGCGAGCAGCACGTGCTGCCACCGGCCTGCCGCCGGAACCTGGTCGAACACGTCCCTGCGCAGCGCCGGCCCACCCCGGCGCCGGGTCAACCGGACCGCGACCGGGGAGACGTCGATCCCGAGCACCGGAATCCCTCGCGCGCCGAGCGCGACGGTGAGCCGGCCGGGGCCGCAGCCGATGTCCAGGGTGGGGCCGGTGCACCGACCGATGAGCAGTTCGTCGGCCGCGTCGGCCTCGGCATGCCAGCGCGCCACCGGCAGCGTGATCCGCTCCCCGCCGGCCAGTTCGAGTACGCAGTGCTCGGCGGGCAGGTCGGTGCGCAGCGCGTTGTCGAACGGTGAGAGCCGGTCGCCCTGCCGCTGCGTCAGCACCGGCCGCCACCGGCGAGTACGGCATTCCGGGCCGACGACGCGCCAAGGGTGACGGCCTCGACCGCGGCGGCGAACCGGCTGCCCGGTATCGCCTCGGCCACCCGGACCGCGTCCACCATTGTGTCCACATCGGACAGTTCGGTGGTCGCGGCGACGGTGAGACCGTTGTCGGTGAACGCCAGTCGCGTGTGGCGGAAAGTGTCGGGAGTGGACATCGGAACCTCCCGCAACAGCGCAGCCGCGGCGGGATCGCGCAGCCCCAGCGCCCACCAGCCGCCGTCCTCCGCAGGTCCGAGTACCGCATCGGCCGTGGCATCGGTGCTGGTCAGTGCGGTCGCGATGGTGGCGAGGAGGGTGGGTGTCACCTGCGGGGTGTCCATGCCGACCTGCACGATCGGCAGTCCCGGCCACCGGGCGGCGGCATCGGCGTGCGCATTGGCGAGTCGGTCGGCGAAGTCCGCGCCACGCTGGTCGAACACCTCGGCCCCGGCCAGCGCCCCGCGCAGTCGTGCACCGCGCGCCGCCTCGTCGAGGTTTCCGGTCATGGCGACCACCGGCAGCGCGCCGGGAGTGGCGAGCACCGCGTCCAGGGTGTCCAGCAGCGCGGCGGCGGCGATCTCCGCGGCCTGCCGAGGCGTCGCCGGTGGCGTCAACCGTGTCTTGGCGAGGCCGGGCACCGGTGCCTTGGCCACCACCAGCAGCAGGAACGGCCGTGTTGTCGGCCCTGCCATCGTTGTCGGCTCTGTCATCGCTGTTGGGACTGTCATCGCAGCACCCCTGCCATATCGCGGATCGCTCGTGCCGTGCCGCGCACCGAACCGGACACCTTCGACTTGGTGCCCGCCGTTCTCGGCCGGTAGTCGACCTCGAACTCGACCACCCGCCAGTCGGCCTGTTTCGCCCTGAGCAGCAGTTCGAGCGGATAGCCGAATCGGCGGTCGAGAATGCCGAGCGCCAGCAGCGCCTCCCTGCGGAAGGCCCGGATCGGCCCGATGTCGCTGACCGCGAGTCCGCGTCTGCGCAGCATCGCGGCCAGTACCGCGTTGCCGGCCCTGGCATGCCACGGCCAGGCACCGCGCTCGACCGGCATCCGCCTGCCGACGGCCAACTCGGCCTCGCCGGCCAGGATGGGGGCGACCAGTCGGGGGAGTTCGGCCGGGTCGAGCGAACCGTCCGCGTCGAGCACGCAGACGATCTCGCTCTGTGCGGCCAACACTCCGGTGTGCACCGCGGCGCCGTAACCCGGCGAAGCCTCGGTCAGTACCCGTGCGCCATGCGCCGCGGCCACCGCGGGCGAGCCGTCTCTTGAGCCGTTGTCCACCACCAGCGCCCGGAAACCGGGCGGGAGAGCGGCCAACACCCCTGGGAGTGCCGCGGCCTCGTCGAGGCAGGGCAGCACCACGTCGACAGGAGCTGCGTGATCGTCCACCCGGTGACGATAAGTCCGGCTAGGATGACCGAAAACCGTTGCGGCGCTTACCGAATTGTGACGGAGTGCCAAGTATTACGGACCGCTGACGGATCCCCCGCGCGGCGCGCGCCGCGCCGGAAGCCTGTACTAACCTGGGCGCTCGGGCTATGCCGCGCATGGAGGTCACGCCCCTGAGCCGGAGGGAACCGTGGTGAGGCCGATGCAGCGGGAGTCAACCACGCAGGCGAGCGCCGGCCGGATACTCGTCGTCGACGACGATGTGAACGTGCGGGACGTGGTTCGCCGCTATCTGGAACGCGCGGGCTACGCCGTCGCGGTCGCCGGTGATGGTGAACTGGCGCTGCGCATCATCGCGGAATCCGAACCCGACCTCGTCGTGCTCGACCTGATGCTGCCCGGTATCGACGGGCTCGAGGTCTGCCGGCGCATCCGGGGGCACAGTGCGGTGCCGGTGGTGATGCTCACCGCGCTCGGCGAGGAGGACGAACGCATCGCCGGCCTGCAACTGGGCGCCGACGACTACGTCGCCAAACCGTTCAGTCCGCGCGAACTCGTGTTGCGGGTGGCTTCGGTGCTGCGCAGGGCGCGCGGCACCGCGCCGAGTGGTCCGGTCGAGGTCGTCGACGGCGAACTGCGCCTCGATGTCGCCGCGCGCAAGGCCACCAGGGGAGCGGATGCCCTCGCGCTGACCGTCCGTGAGTTCGACCTGCTCGCCTTCCTGATCTCGCATTCCGGTGAGGCATTCACCAGAGCGCAGTTGTTGGAACGCGTATGGGGCTGGGACTTCGGTGATCAGTCCACTGTGACCGTCCATGTGCGACGGTTGAGGGAGAAGATCGAGCCGGACCCGGCCCGGCCGAGCCGGATCGCCACGGTATGGGGCGTCGGCTACCGATACGACCGGGTCGGCTGAGCGCCGTGCTGACCGAGATCGCGCACATCGCGCCGTTCGCCATCCTGTTCTCGCTGCCGGTCGTGCTGATCGGCGTCGTGCTGCTGCGCCTGCTCGGCGAGCGTTCCCTCGCGGTGTCCATGGCCGTGCTGGTACTCGTCCCGCTGGTCGCCGAACTCGTCGGCGTGCTGTGGGTCAGCGGATTCATGTTCAGCGTCACCCTCGACACCAATCTCGCGATCAGCCTGCTCGCCGCGGTGGTGACGGTGCCGACCGCGCTGTTCATGGGCCGCTCCATCTCCCGGCGCAGCGTCTGGGAGCGCGAGGCACGCGAGCGGGAGCGGGGGGCCGAGGCCTCTCGCCGGGAACTGATCGCCTGGGTCAGCCACGATCTGCGCACCCCGCTGGCCGGGATCAAGGCGATGGCCGAGGCCATGGCCGACGGCGTCGTCGTGGACCCGGCCGAGGTCGCCGGCTACGCCAACCGGATCAGCGGCGAGTCGACCCGGCTGGCCGGCATGGTCGACGACCTGTTCGAGCTGTCCAGGATCACCGCGGGCGCGCTGCGGCTGACCCTGTCGGCGGTGCCACTGCGCGATGTGGTCAGCGACTCCGTCGCCGCCGCGCTGCCGGTCGCCGAACGCAAGGGCGTTCGGGTCCTCGCGGATGTGCAGGCCTGGCCGGTGGTGCTGGGCAGCGACCCGGAACTGGCCAGGATCGTGCGCAACCTGCTGTCCAACGCGATCCGGCACACCCCGCCCGACGGCACCGTGCTGGTCGGCGTCGACGTCGACGGCGACCAGGCGCGGCTGCGTGTCGACGACGCCTGCGGAGGTATCCCCGAACAGGAGATCGACCGCGTCTTCGACGTCGCGTTCCGCGGCTCCGCCGCCCGCACCCCCTCCGACCCGAACGACGCCGCACCGCCCGGCGCCGGGCTCGGGCTGGCCATCACCCAGGGGCTCGTGCAGGCGCACAGTGGCAGCATCGAGGCGATCAACCACGGGCAGGGCTGCCGGTTCGAGGTCCGGCTCCCATTGGCGGCGGTCGGCAGCTCGGTCAGCTGACCAACGCGGAACGCGAATCGCTGATCCTGGCGGGGATCGGTCCTATCGGGGACTACAGATCGCGGCGGCTCAGCTGACCAGCGCCGGATCACGGAGCGGATCGGTGGCGAACGCGGCGATACCGTCCGCGAAACCCACCTGTGCGGTGAACCCGAGCAGTTCGCGCGCCCTTGCCGGATCGGCGACCACATGCCGCACATCCGTCGGCCGCGCCCCGCCGACGATCATCGGCGCCGGCCCGTCACAGGCCTTGGCCAGTTCCACCGCGAGGTCGCCCACGGTGTGCGGCACCCCGGAACACACGTTCACCGCAACCAGCATTCCCGCCCCCGGCCCGCCCGTCGCCGTATCCGCGTTTGCCGGCCCGGTTACCGCTGGCGCAGTTGCCGCCCCAGTCACCGACTTGGTTGCCGCCGTCCTAGTTGCCGCAGGCTCTGCGGTCGCCGGCTCTGCGGTCGCCTGTGTTGCGCTCGCCGCGACGAGGTTCTCCGCGGCCAGCGCGTTGATCCGGGCCACATCGGTGACGTGCACGAAATCCCGGCGCTGCCGACCGTCCTCCAGTACGAGCGGCGCCGCACCACGTTGCAGCGCCGACCGGAACAGCGAGGCGACCCCGGCATACGGCGTATCGCGCGGCATCCGCGCCCCGTACACGTTGTGATAGCGCAGCGCCCACACCGAACCGCCGGTCTGCCGAGCCCACGCCGCCGCGTAGTGCTCCTGCGCGACCTTGCTCGCAGCGTAACTGCTGCGCGGTTCCAACGGCGCGTCCTCGGGCACCAGTCGCGGCTCCAGCGGCGCGCCGCAGACCGGGCACGGCGGTTCGAAGTTGCCGGCGTCGATGTCGCATTCGCGCCGCATCCCAGGCCGGACGATGCCGTGTTCGACACACGCGTAGCGGCCCTCCCCGTACACCACCATCGAGGAGGCCAACACCAGCCGCCGCAGCCCGGCCGTGTGCATCGCGGCCAACAGCACCGCGGTGCCGACGTCGTTGTGCTCGGCATAGGAGGGCGCGTCCGAGGGATCGACGCCGTGCCCGACCACCGCGGCCTGATGACACACCACGTCGACCCCGGCCAGCAGTTCGGCGAGCACCTCGGGATCGCGCACGTCACCGGTGACGAGCCGATGCCGCCGCGTCCACTCCGGCGCACCGGCGTCGCCATGGGCCTTGGGCAGCAGCGCGTCGAGTCCTACGACCTCGTGCCCTCGCTCGACCATGACGTCCGCGATGTGCGAACCGATGAAACCAGCCATTCCGGTGATCAACACACGCATGTCCAGCACGCTAACCGCCGCGCGGCCGGCCAGCGGCTTTCCCGGCCATCCGTCACCGAACCGTCAGATCCGGCACTGGCCTCCGCAGCGTCCGCCCGAGTCACTCGGCAGGTGGTGAACGAAGCGGACACTGGGCGCACGGCCGATGAGCCGAGGCTCTACCGTGACCGGTATGGAACACAGCGCGCAACGCCTTGGGCGGGCTCTCGTCGTGATCGTCGATGACCGCCTGGCGCACGGGGAGCACGATGACAAGACCGGCCCCCTGGTGACCGAACTGCTCGAAGAGAGCGGCTTCATCGTGGACGGAATCGTCGCGGTGGCCGGCGAGGTTGTCGACATCCGCAGCGCGTTGAACACCGCCGTGATCGGCGGCGTCGACCTGGTGATCACCGTCGGCGGTACCGGTGTCTCACCCCGTGACGTCACCCCGGACGCCACGGCCGGCGTCCTGGACCGCCCGATCCCCGGCATCGCCGAAGCCCTGCGCTCCTCCGGCCTCGCCGCCGGCGCCGTCGACGCCGGTATCTCGCGCGGCCTCGTCGGCGTATCCGGCAGCACCCTGGTCGTCAACCTGGCCGCGTCGCGCGGTGCGATCCGCGACGGCATGGCCACCCTGTCCGCGTTGGTGCCGCACGTGATCGAGGAACTCTCCGGGCTCGACGAGGCCTGAGCATGTCCGCCAGGTCCGCTCAGGACGACGCCGACCCATCGCGCGGGCCGGACGCACCGAGCGGCGCGGAAACCCAGCGGTCGGGTGACCGGTCGGCGGCACGGGTACCACCGCGCCGCCGACCGGCCGGCGACCCCTTCGGTGATGTCCTGCCCGACACCACCACCGACGAACGAGATCCCGAGTCCACAGGCCGCGACGACGAAGCCTGGTACCGGGAGAACCGCCCACCGCACCACGATCAGTACTGACTCTGCTCCACGATCAGTACTGGCTCGGCTCTGGCCAGCCGGCTGATCGGTGCTCTGGCCAGCCGGTCGATCAGCACTGACCCGCCTTCGGTCAGCCGTTCGACCGCTGTTCCTGGAGCAGGTCGCGGATCTCGGTGAGCACGTCGAGTTCGGTGAGCGCGGCGGCTTCCGGCTTCTTGCCCCGGTTGCGGCGTTCCATCAGCTTGGTCACCGGAAGCACGAACAGGAAGTACACGACCGCCGCGATGATCACGAAGTTGATGACCGCCGTGATCACCGCACTGAAGTCGATGACCGTTTTCGGGTTGGTGCTGCCGGAGACGATCTGAACGGACAGCTTCGAACTGTTCTTCCCGCCACCGATCGCCGCGATCAACGGATTGATCAGGTTTGTCACGACCGCGGTGACGACCGCCGTGAACGCGGTGCCCATCACCACCGCGATCGCGAGGTCGAGGACGTTCCCCCGCATGATGAACTTCTTGAAACCGTCAAACATGGCGCGCTCCTCAGTTTGGTGGATGACCCTGTGCGCCATCCGGGCCATATGTGGCTAGCGGAGCGTAACGGTGACCGGCTGCCGTAGTGAGATGGCTGCCACTCGTGTCGCGAGTTGTTCCGGCAACGCCAGCACCACAAGGCGACCATGGTCGCCCGGTCCCTGATCGGTGTCGCGGACCGTGAGCACGATGGCGTCGGACGCCAGCAGCGGACTGCCCGCCTGATCCGGGTCCACGGTGACCACGTCCACCTTGATTCCGGGATGCAGCAGGTCCGCGACCCCCGGATCGGCCAACCGCACCGGCACGGCAGCGGCGCCAGGGCCGCCATCGGCCAGCGCGGTGTCGGTCGGATCGACAAGGCGCACGTCCGTGATCGGCTCCCCGGAACGTAACGCGCCGCCGAGTACGTGCCCGACGACCGCGTTCACGCTGGTCAGGGTGCCAGCGGGCACCAGGTCACTCGGTATCTGGCGGAGGGTGACATCGGCTGCGGCCACCGTGATCCCCGGCGCGAGATCATGGCCGGCGACCACGATCCGCGCTGTTGGCGGACCGACCGAACCGGATGGTCGGAAGGCGAGCAGCACGGCGAAGCCGATGAGGACGAGCGCCATTATTCGGCGCAGCAGCAGGCCGCGTGGCCAGCCGCGGGCACCGAGCACACGGCGGATACGGTCGCCGAGCAGCGGCGACATCTGAGCTTGTCGAACGTCGCGCACAACGCCTCCCACCTGTCGTCGGCGGCGGGTCGCGTCGGATGCGACCAGCTTCGCCGAAATCGACGTTAGGGAAGATCAGCGGGCGATGCGCGGAGAAATGTGCCAACTGTGGACAACTGGTCCGGCTGTGGACAACTCGGGGTCAGGGCGCTGCTTTGGTCGCCCCGGAGGAGGAACCGCTCGAACCGGAGGAACTCGACCCCGAAGAGCTGGTCGAACTCGACGAGGAGGAACCACTCGAACCACTCGAACCGCTGGAACTCGTCGAGGACTCGGACGACTTCGAGTTGGACGAGTTGGACGAGTCCGAAGAGGTGGTCGAGTCGGACTTGCCGGCGCCATCCGAACTGCTGCTGCCGGCCTTGACCTTGCCGTTCGACTCGGCCCTGCTGTCCGTGCGGTAGAAGCCGCTGCCCTTGAAGACCACGCCGACCGAACCGAACAGCTTGCGCAGCTTGCCGGAGCACTCCGGGCATTCGGTGAGTGCGTCGTCGGAGAAGGACTGCACGGCATCGAACCGGTGACCGCATGCGGTACAGGCGTACTGATAGGTCGGCACGGTCGCTCCCCTCGCGGTCATCCGCGAAACTCGTTCTGGCACTCACGTCCATAGAGTGCTAAATGCTCACTATGATGATGCGCCAGCCAGGCGGCCGAACGCAAACATGACCGCTCAACGTCACGTTCACCTGGCGTCCCCCGGCCGGCGACGACACAGCGTACTGAAGTCGCCACAGCGTACTGAAGCCCGCGACCCGCGATGGCCGTCGTTGCCGGGTAACCGGTCTATTCGACCGGGCGAAGGCCGCGACCTGGGGTCAGCGTCCCGGTCATCAGCACGTCGTGCGGTTGCGCCGGCAGCCGTCGCACCAGTTCGGCGTCCCGCACCACCGCGATCAGCCGCGCGTCGGTCCGGGCCAGCGGTAGCGACCGGTCGTAGTGGCCGCCACCGCGCCCCAGCCGCACGCCGCGTCGGTCAGCGGCCAGCGCCGGTACCAGCACCAGTTCGGCCAGTCCGACGGCGGAGGGCCCGAGCCTGGTTCCGGACGGTTCGCGCAGCCCGTAAGGTCCGGCTATCAGATCGGTCGAATCGTGATATTCCGCCCAATCCAGCGGTGCGACGCCGGTCACGATCGGCAGCAGCACTCGTCGCCCGTTGTTCACCAGCGCGTCAACCATGGCCACGCTGCCCGGTTCGGTGCCGATCGGCAGATAGCAACACACCGGATCACCGTCGAGCGCGCCAACCCAGTTGACCAGCGCCGATGCCTCCGCCGCCCGGACATCGGCGGGCAGGGCCCGTCGCGCCGCGCTCAGCCGGGCCCGCCAAGCCGCCTTGGACTCGGGATCTTGTGCCGGCTCGATCACGCCCTGACATTAGGCGCGGTTAGGCTCGCAAACCATGAGCCCGACGAGTTCATTCCAGACCGCTATCGTGCCGGCCGCCGGACTCGGCACCCGATTTCTGCCCACCACGAAGGCCGTGCCCAAGGAACTGCTGCCGGTCATCGACACCCCCGGCATCGAACTGGTCGCCACCGAAGCGGCCAAGGCAGGCGCAAGCCGCCTGGTCATCGTCACCTCGCCCGGCAAGGATGCGGTGGTCGAGTACTTCCGGCCGCAGCCCGAACTTGAACAGACCCTGCTCGGCCGAGGCAAGACCGACCTCGCCGACAAGGTGCGCAGGGCGTCTGAGCTGCTTACGGTGGAGACCGCGATCCAGGAGAAGGCGCTCGGACTCGGCCACGCGGTCGGCTGCGCCGAAGGCAACCTGTCCGAGGACGACAACGCCGTCGCCGTCCTGCTGCCCGACGACCTCGTACTGCCCTCGGGCGTGCTGACCAGGATGGCGCAGGTGCGCGCCGAGTACGGCGGCAGCGTGCTGTGCGCGTTCGACATCCCGAAGGCCGAGATCTCCGCATTCGGCGTCTTCGACGTGGAGGACACCGAGTCCGGCGATGTCAAACGGGTGAATGGCATGGTCGAGAAGCCGGCCCCGGAAGACGCCCCGTCGACCTTCGCGGCAGCCGGTCGTTACCTGCTCGACCGGGCCGTTTTCGACGCCCTGCGCCGGATTACCCCCGGTGCCGGCGGCGAGTTGCAGCTCACCGACGCCATCGCACTGTTGATCAAAGAGGGACATCCCGTGCACGTTGTCGTGCATTCCGGTGGCCGACACGACCTCGGTAATCCCGGCGGATTCATCCGCGCCAATGTTGACTTTGCCCTGGAGCACCCGACCTACGGGCCGACGCTTCGCGAGTGGCTGCGGGAGCGGCTCGCCAATTCCTGACGATATGTCGGTACGCCGGGTGATACCGGACGCATGCTGGATGTATCGCGCAACGACGGGGACCAGCCGATGAGACCAGTAGACGAACAGCTGCGCAAGGTGATCGCCGCCGCGGTGCGCCCCGCACCCGTTCGAGTGGCGATCTCCGAGGCCCAGGGCCTGTTGTGCGCGGAAGAAGTGGTCGCCGAGCGTGCCCTGCCCGGCTTCGACCAAGCGGCCGTCGACGGCTACGCGGTGCGCAGTGTCGACGTCAGCTCGGCCGGCGTTGAGCCGGTCGAGCTGCCGGTCGTCGGCGAGATCCCGGCCGGCTCCCGGCAGCCGCGTCGACTGCAACCCGGCCAGGCGGTGCGGATCTCCACCGGGGCGCCGCTGCCCACCCTCGCCGACGCGGTGGTGCCCGCCAGCTACACCGACGGCCACGACGCACGGGTCACCGTGTCCCAACCAGTGCCCTCGGCCGCTTTCGTGCGTCGCACCGGCGAGGACGTGCAGCCGGGCGACGTAGCGGTGCGCAAAGGCTCGGCGATCGGCTCCGCGCAGGTCGGCCTGCTGGCCGCGGTCGGCAGGGACAAGGTGCTGGTGCATCCCCGGCCCAGGGTGTCGATCCTGGCGGTCGGCGACGAACTGGTCGACGTCGAACGCACCCCCGGCCCCGGCCAGGTCTACGACGTCAACAGCTATGCCCTTGCCGCGGCCGCGCGCGACGCGGGCGCGGACGTGGCAAGGGTCGGTATCGCGGGCGGCGGTGCGCAGCGGCTGCGCGAGATCGTCGAAGGGCGGCTGCTGCTGTCGGAGATCGTCGTGGTCGCGGGCGGTATCGGCGGGTCCAGCGGGGAGGACATCCACGCGGCCCTGTCCGAACTGGGCAACATCGACGTCACCAGGGTCGCCATGCACCCCGGCTCCGTGCAGGGCTTCGGCCGACTCGGCCCTGACCTCGTGCCCACCTTCCTACTACCGAGTAATCCGATGAGCGCGCTGGTCGTGTTCGAGGTGCTCGTCCGGCCGCTGATCCGCACGGCGCTCGGTAAGCGCAGCGCGCAGCGCAGGGTCGTCGCGGCCCGGCTGCTGTCCCCGATCGTGTCCACCAAGGGCCGGCGCGGGTACCTGCGAGGTCAGCTGCTGCGCGACACCAAGACGCAGGAGTACCTCGTCCAACCGCTCGGCACCTCGGGCGCGCACCTGCTCGCCTCGCTGGCCGAGGCCAACTGCCTGATCCAGGTCGGCGAGGAGACCACCGAGGTCTCGGTGGGCGACGACGTCCAGGTCACCTTCCTCGCGCAGCGCGGATAGCGGAGCACTCACCTTGCCAGCAGAGTTCCCGCTCCCCGGCGGCCCACTTCCCGGCGGGCACGACTCGGACTGGGCGCCACTGGAGCTTGCCGGTCGGCACCCCGGTTGGCCGGCGAAGCTCGGCCCGCTCGTCGTCCCGGCGGGCGCCGTCGCGCTACGGCCACCTCGTCTTCTCGACGGCGCGGCCTGGAGCCGTATCCGGCTGCGCGACCGTCCGCACCTGGAAAAATGGGAGCCGACCGCGCCCGGCCGGTGGGAGGAACGCAACGCGGCCGTCGCCTGGCCCGGTCAATGGTGGTCGCTGCGGGCCCTGGCCCGACGTGGCCAGACCCTCCCGTTCGTCATCACCGTCGACGGCGAACTCGCCGGTCAGATCACCGTGGGTAACGTCGTGCGCGGTTCGCTGTGCTCGGCCTGGATCGGCTACTGGGTGGCCGAGGACCTCGGTCGCGGCGGGGTCGCCACGGCAGCTGTGGCCATGCTCACCGACCACTGCCTGTTCGCGGCCGGCCTGCACCGCGTGGAAGCCACGGTTCGGCCGGAGAACGCGGCCAGCCTGCGGGTGCTGCACAAGCTCGGATTCCGGGAGGAAGGCCTGCTCCGCCGCTACCTGGATGTCGCGGGAGGCTGGCGTGACCACGTAGGACTCGCGCTGACCGTCGAGGACGTGCCCAGTGGGCTCGTGCACAAACTGATCGCCGACGGTAGGGCACGATTTCTCTGATCCGCTCCTCCTGCCGGGGGCCGGACGGCATCCATTCGGCGGTTGATTCGATGTTGATTGACCGTCATGGGAACCCCGGACTGCCGGCGCGCCTCCGACACTGGTGTGACTGTTGTGACTAACGTGACGGTAGCCGTGAGCGCGCCATGTGCGGACCGGGGGAGGTGACGGGGACGTGCCGAGCTCATTGATCATCGTGGCATTGGTCGTTGCGTGGCTGCTCGTGCTCGTCCCGATAGCAGCGCGCCGGCGACAGGAAGTGGCCAAGACCGCGGACTCCACCCTCGCCGCCAGGGTGGTGCGCAGCGGGGGTGTGAGCGCCAAGGTGGAGGAGGCGTTCACCATGTCCGAAGCACCAGCCGGCGACACCGACAGTGACCACAAGTTCACCGCCAAGGCCGAA
Source organism: Pseudonocardiaceae bacterium (assembly GCA_036268955.1). Lineage (GTDB taxonomy): Bacteria > Actinomycetota > Actinomycetes > Mycobacteriales > Pseudonocardiaceae > CAJCJE01. The sequence continues at coordinate 13,948 of DATATE010000175.1, read as the reverse complement.
GCCGCCGATCTCGACGACTTCGACGCCACCGACTTCGATGACGCCGACGATGTCGACGATGTCGACGACCTTGATGATCGTGACGATCTCGATGACCTCGACGACGTCGACGATCTCGACGACATCGAGGAGGAAGACCTCGACCAGCTGGATTCCGCCCTGGACGACACCCTCGACGAAGATGAATTCGACGATGAGGATCTCGAACCCGACGGACTGGACGCGGCCGCGTCCGACGCCGCCGAATACGACACCGTCGATGAGTACGCCGACCGCGGCTACGCGGACGAGTACACCGACGACTACGACGAGGACGCCCCGGACGGTCGGCGCTCGGCAGCCAACCGCTCCCGGCCCTACCGCCCCGGCCGAGGCGGTTTCGACCCAGCGGCGGCCGCGGCCAGCGCGCGGGTCAAGTACGCGATTCGCCAACGCATCGTCCTGCTGATCATCGTCCTCGCCATCACAACGGCGGTACTGGCCGTGGTCACCAAGCCGGTCATCTGGTGGGCCCAGGGCATCCTGGACATAGGTCTGGTCAGCTACCTGAGCTACCTTCGCCGCCAGGTCCGGATCGAAGACGAGATCCGCCAGCGCCGCACCGCCCGTCTCGGACCCGAATCACACGAGTCGGCCTACCGCGAGGACTCCACCGACTACGACGCCGAGCGCGACTACCGCGAGGCCGACCGCTACGACGCCCCACCAGCGCCCCGTGCGACCCTCACAAGGCCAGTGGCCCGGCCGAGGCCCCGGCCCGGCACCGTGGTCGTGGAGACCGACGACGACGACCCGATCTTCGACGACCTCGAGCAGCCCGACATCCTGCCCTACCGTCGAGCGGTAGGCGAGTAGGGCCCCCGATCAGGTACGGCCGCGAAGCTGATATGCTTTCGGCCGTACCAAGGGGCTGTAGCACAGTTGGTAGCGCGTCTCGTTCGCATCGAGAAGGTCAGGGGTTCGATTCCCCTCAGCTCCACAGCAGGTCAGAGGCCCGATCCGCAACATTGGATCGGGCCTCTGACACGTCGTACAGCAGCAAAGTACAGCAGTGAGGGTCACCGATCCAGGCTCTCGCCGAGCCGCTTGAGTGCATCCCGCGTCTTCTTCGACGATGCCTGCGCGTAGATCTCCATCGTCACCGAGAACTGCGCGTGCCGCAGAATGCGCATGACGTGTCGAGGGTGAACGTCCAGATCCACCAACAGAGTGGCGCACGTTCTCCGACCATCATGAACGGTGATCTTGCGAACGTCAGCACGAGCACACCGAGCGTCCCATGATCGGTTGAAGTTGCGAGGGTCGATGGGTGTCCCGAGGCCGCTGGTGAAGACCAAGTCCGATCGCTGCCAGATGTCGCCTGCCTTCGCCCGATCCTTGATCTGTGCTTGCTGTCGGTGACGGAGCGCCGATTCAACGATGCTCACTATGGGCAACGTGTCCTCGGACGCCTCGGATTTGGTCGACCGGTGCAGGAGTTGGCGCCGAGCCCGTTGCAACTGAAGTCCGATGCCCAACTCTCCGTCCTCGAAGTCGATGTCTGTCCATTGCAGACCAAGTACTTCACCCTTGCGTAGTCCCAGCACGAGGACCAACACGTATGCCGCGTACATCGGATCTTGCTCCCACCAAGCGGCTTCGAGGAACTGGTGAGCCTCCTCAGTGGACCACGATGCGCGCTTCTTCTTACGCACCGAAGGTAGAGTCACCATCGCGGCAGGGTTCTTACTGATCAACTCCTCTCTGATGGCACAGTTCAACGCTGTCCGAAGGCACGCCCGGATATCACTCACGGTCCGTGCGGATGGCACATCACGACAGCACTGTCCTTTTGCACAGCAACGTTGCTTCTTGGTAACGCGGCGCGCATCCTTCCCCTGAGCGCAACACTGGCAAATGCTGGGCAATTTGTTAATCCACAGTTGCACATCGCGAATTTGTAGACGATCCAATCGCTTCTCTCCAAGCGGTGGAATGATATAGAGACGTGCGAATAGTTCGTAATTGACGTATGTCAACGGTGCGCGATTAGGCTCAATGATTTCGTCTAGCCAGTAATGGAGGTACTCGCCAATCTTGGGTACCGTTGTGGCCACAGGTCCAGCCGCTGCCGCTTGGTGCAGCTTGAGCCACTTGCCATGCACCTCTTCTCGGTCCTTGCCATACACATACTTACGTCGGCGCCCACCATTGGGCGTCCGCACCCAGACGTAGGCCGCATACCCGTTCTTGTACGGGTAGATTGAACCTTCGCCGTTGGCTCGTGCCTTACCAGCCATGGTCTGCCTCCTTGACGAGTTGGCCGATGTAGTCATCTATCCACTGTGGTAGGACGCGACGATTTCGGCCCGCTTTGAGTGACCGAATATCGCCTTGCGCTACCAGCATTTTGGTTTTAGACAAACTAAAACCCAGTATCTGCGCTACCTCGGCAACCGTGTGCCATTTCGGTATCAGTATTTGTGCCGTCATGTCATGCCTCCCTTCGTGGGCGATGTCATTCCATAGTCATCAATTCCTCTCGTGCTATCTGTCGTTTTTCGCGTGCGCGTGCTGCTGAGCTGTTGGCGAGTACGGCGTCTGCGGTGGTGTGCCAGCCCATTCCGGCGAAGACCAGGTCGCTGATGATGACGATGTCGTCGGTGTCGGCCTGGTGCTCGTTGTCGCCGAGGGGGCCGGTGGCGGGTGGTGTGGTGTGTTGGGTGCGTTGCCAGTCGCGGCGTGCTGCCCGCAGTGCGCCCAGGGTGGTGGAGTACCGGCGCGATTTGGTGGAGAAGTGGCCGCCGAAGCCGAGCATGTGTGCCCAGCGGCGGAGGCGGCCGTAACCGGCGTGCCAGGCTTCCCGTTGTTCGGGTGTGGTCAGGGTGCGCGGTCGACGTCCTAGCGACCAGCAAGCGCGGACCACTCTGCCCATGTGGGTGGTGGGGTCAGCGTAAAGGCGGATGGTTTCGGATGTCAGTCGGGCGGAGGCGAAGCCGGTGGCTTCGGTGGCCTTGGTGGCGTATTTGGCCAGGTATGCGGCCACGGCGATGGTGGTGACTTCGCCCTTGGTGTCGAGGTCGCCGGGGGCCAGGCGGACGATGCGGGTGTCGATTTGGGTGCCCCAGCCGACCGACCAGCCTTCCCGGCGTCGGGGGTGGGGTTCGGTGTGGAAGCTGGTGGTCTCGGCGGCGGTGGTGAGGAGCTGGACCAGGTGCTCCACGGTGACGGCCGGGTCGGGGGCGATGATCTGGTTGGTGTCGGTGGGGTCGAGGCCATCGAGGCGGATCAGGGCGTGGAAGTGGACCAGGCCGCGCCGTTGGTACTCGGCGACCTTCGCGTAGGACAGGCGCAGTGAGGTGCCCAGGGAGTCACCCAGGGCCTTCAGTGCCCGGTTGGCGGCGATGGTGGTGCGGCGCCAGAGTTCGCCGGCGAAGGCGTTCCAGACGACGTGGCCGGCGTAGTCGTAGCAACGCCGACACAGGGGTGTGCCGACGCAAGGTTCACCATCGGCGTGGATGTCGGTGCAGGCCAGCACGACGCCGTGCGGGCAGGTGTCAGGGGTGCGGCGAGGTCGGCAGGGGCGGGGCTTGCCGGAGCGGGTCAGGCCGCTGGTGTGGACGGGGCCGAAAGAGGGTGCGGTCAGGGTCAGGAACACGCACGGGTGGTTGACCACGGTCTCGGGGATGCCTTTGCCGCCGACGAGGCCCGCGCGGACGAGTTGGAAGGTGTCCCCGCGGTAGGTCTCCGAGCAGGAGGGGCAGACCACGGAGCGGCGGTTACCGCAGGGGACGTAGAGGGCGGCGTCGGGCATGGTGCGGGTGTCGACGCTGTGCACGATGCGACCGGTGCTGGTCTGGACGTGGTGGATGCGGCCGTGGAGCCGCACGGGGGAGGAGCATCCGGCCGAGGACTCGATGTGGTTGATCCACTTGAAGTAGTCGGGGTCTGCGGCGCGGTTGAGGAATTGGGCGGTGAGGTTGTGGTGGACGGTTTCGGCGATGGCTCCCACCCCCGGTACCTGTGTGGTGCCGGGGGTGAGGGTCACAGTCGAAGCACTGGTCATGCCTGGTCACATGTGGTGGCGTGGTGGGGCTTGACCATTCCGCAGTCGAGGCAGAGTCGGTCACCGAGTGGCGAGAGCTCACTGATGAGTGCGCGGTGGAGGTCGCCTTGGATGGTGGCGATGATGTGGTTGCCGGTGCCGTATTCGGGGTAGAGGTAGATCATCCACTCGGGGATGTTGTTGGTGCAGGGGGATATCCAGGCGACTTCTTCGCCAGCGGTGAAGGGGGCGGTGTCGCGTTGGTGGACGATGTCGATGAGTTGGTGCATGGCGGTGTAGAAGTCGGGCGCGATAGCGAGTTCGCCATCGTCGTCGGCGTTGTCGTTGTCCCAGATGGCGGTCTTGCCGTCGATTTCGAGTTCCAGGACGGAGAGCAGGTGGCCGTTGAGGCAGCTCAGCGCATAGGTGCGGTACCAGGTGCGTGGTTCGTTGTCGGTCATGGTGTGTGCTCCTTGATGCAGAGGCGGAATCGTCCTGCTGGGACGTCACGGGCGAGGGTTTCGCGTTGCCTGCGGACGTGTATCCGTTGTGGATGGACGCAGCACAGGTAGGTGTAGGAGTTGCGTTGGGTGTCCACAATGGTGTCTCCATTGAGGACTTCGGTGTCATCGGTCCGATAGACGTGGTAGGCGGTCATTGCTGTGCTCCGCTGGAGATGCGGGCCCACGCGTTCGGGTCTCCGAAGGTGAAGCCGTTGACCATCGCCGGTTGTTCCTCGGGTTCCGGGTCAGTGATGAGGACACTGTCGATGACCGGTTCGATGACCGGTTCAAGCGCAACCGGTTCCGCGACAACAGGTTCAGTGACCACAGATTCGGTGGTACTGGGTGCAGGGCTCGCCGGACGCTGCCGTACGAGGGTGAGCAGGGTTTCGTAGCTCAGGGCCAGGGCGATTGCTGGCCAGGCGGAGACGAGCCGACTGGTGAGGGTGGGTTCGGCGGCGGCGAGGTTGGCCACCAGTGAGACGAGGATGCCCGCGATGACCGCGATCCAGGCGCGGAGGTTGTTGCGGCGGACGTAGAGGACGAGGGATGCGCCGACGAGCAGGCCGTCAACGGAGAGGGGTTCGAGCCAGGAGCGCCAGCCTTGGCCAGCGTGTTCGGCGACGACCTGCATGTGGGTGTAGGAGACGATGGCGGCGACCAGGGCGACGAGGGCGACGGAGATCATGCCAGTGAGGCGGATTCCCTTGGTCATGGTGGTGTCACCTCGTGTTGGGGTCGGTGGTGGCCTGGTAGCAGGTGGCGGTGAACGTTCCGCAGTGGACCCAGTAGGTTCCGGTGGGGAAGGTGGCTTGCACGATGGGTTGCCCGCAGCAGGGGCATAGCCGGTTGGTTTCGGGGTGGATGGTCATGGCTGTTCACTCCGGTGCGGGAGGTCGTTTTTGGTGGCCCACTGGAACAGGGGCCAGGCTTCGCCGGTCTGGGCTGAGGCCGGTTCGGTGGCGGTGACGTCAACGAGGTAGTCGGGCAGGAAGATGGTCAGGCCGGTCTCGGTGTCGATGACCATGCGGCACTCGGATTCGGTGCCTGTTTCGGCGTCTTCTTGGACGCACCAGACGGATCCGTCGGCCCGCACGTAGGCGGGGGTGTAGTTGAGCAGCTTCATGACGACGTGTCCTTTCAGGAGTGGTTGTCGATGTAGGTGTCGACTGCTTCCGCGCAGAGTGCGCACATGCCGACCGAGGGGCGGATATAGCAGCCCGCGTCACGTTCACAGGTCGGGCAGATCCGGTGCGCGGCGCAGGCTTTCTCGATGGCTGCGCGTTTCGCGGCCGTCAACGGCCGGACGGGTTTCGCCAGGGTGATCATGTAGAGGTTGGTGAACACGATGCCCATCGCGGGGCGGGAGTGGAAGAACAGCACGGCTACCGGGTCGTGCCCACCAGGGCGTAGGCCCTGGGAACGGAGTTGCCGGTAGGTGGCGAGTGTGTCCTTGGGTGCGATGCCCCAGGACAGCAGCGGGAGGCCACCGAGGGTGCCGCGTGTGAACACGGTGCCCTCGGCCCACGGAACCTCCGCCAGCACCCACGGGTATTGGCGCTTACTCATCGGTTGGCCTCCCACACAGCAGGAAATGGCCGACCTTTTTCCAAAGCAGCGTCGAGCATGTCGACGAGCGCGATCAAATCCTGTGCTATAGCAGCGATATCGGTCTCACTGAGCAGTTCCAACAGGTTGTAGTAACGGCCGATCAAGCTACGGATCAGGGACAATGCCGCGTCCGTACTGGGCAGATCGGGTTGGCTGATGACGGGTTGAGTGCTCATGCGGCACGCCCCCGACGCAATTGCCGGGCGTAATCAACCAGGCCGTAAATGTCGGCGTCGGTGAGGTAGGCGGACTTGATCCGGCGAGGGATACCGCCTTCGGCCAGCAGCAAGCCAACACCACGGTCTTCGGGTGCGATGTTGGATGCGTCGTAGCCCTGCAAGGCCCAGCCGCGACCGAGGATGATGTCGGAGGAGGAGTCGGTGGTGCACCGGAACGCGAGCCGGTAGCCGAACAGGTCTCGCAGACTGGTCGGGATGATGTCGGCAGAAGGCCGCTGGGTAGCGGCAACGACGATGACACCGGCAGCCCGGCCACGGGCGACGAGGTCACGGACCATGCGCACGAAGGCTTCTTGCTGGTCCTTGGTGCCGTAGGTGACGGAGTAGAGGGCCAGCTCGTCGATGATGGCGAGGATGACCGGGATCGGATCAGTGCGGACGATCTTGCGTCGGTGCACGCGGTCGAGTTCGGTGTAGCGGCGGTCCATTTCGATCTGGAGTTGCCGCAGCCGGTAGAGGGCTTCCTCGATGTCGGGGCCGACGAACACGTCGGAGACATCACGCCACAAACCGAGTTCGACGCGTTTGCCGTCGAACAGCCACAGGGAGCAGTCGGTGCACAGGGCGGCGTGACCGACGATGTTGGCCAGAGCCACAGACTTACCCGCACCCGGTTCACCCGCGATGAGGATGTTGCGGTAGATCATTTCCAGTTCGACCATGCGACCGTATTCGTCGATGCCCAGGTGCATCGGGTCATAGATAGACAGGCTGGACACGGGAAACGTGTCGTGGTTGTCAGCTGTCAACAAGCTCATTGGGTTCACCTTCTTCTACCCATTCCGGGGTTTCTCGGTAACAGCGATCGCAGTCGCAGGTGTCTTCGGCTTCGTCGTAGGCGCAGGCCGTGCACAACAGCACCGAGGGGTCGACACTGAGGAATTCGCTGGCACATTCGGCGCAGACGAGGTTGTAGTTCATGGGGACACTCCTTGATGGATAGTGGTGATGAGGCGCCCAGCACGAGGGGTGGGCGCATCACCAGTAATGTGAGGTGATCAGTCGATGTAGTCGGAGAGGTCTTCTCCGCCGACCATGACGGGAGGAGCCGCAGTCACCGCAGGCGCAGTGGTTTTGCGGGATTTCCGGTCGGTCGTTGCCGCAACGGGCTCCACCGGGGTGGTGGTGATGTCGATGACCGTTGCTGCCTTGATGGCTTCCGTACCCTCGGCGGAACGGTTCTTGTCGAGTACGGGGATGTACTTCTTGAGCACCGACAGGATCGGTTCGGGCTTGCTCAGCGGGTCACGGCGAATGACCTCGATGGCCACCAACGTGGTGAGCTTGCGGACCTCGTGGATACGGGCTTCCCGGGCGTAGCAGGCCGGGGCGATGTAATCCAGGGCGGATCCGATGTCTTCGGCCGCGCTGCCAGCACGGATCCACATCCAGATCCGTTCACCGGTCTTGGTGGGGCGAGCCCACAACATGAGCGGTAGCGAGCCGTCCATGTTCATGGTGCGGACCTTGGTTTGCCGCAGGCACAAGCGAAGCCGGTGCCGGTCGATGACGCACCACATGCGGCCCACCACGTAGCGGCGGGACCAGGGGAGCGCGAACAGCGCGGTCAGCAGGCTCAACACCACGGTGTAGGCCCAGGCGAGTGGCAGGAATCCGCTGGCCAGGGATGCGGTGAACACCGTGATCGCAATACCGGTCAGTTCCGCCCGCGAGCGGAGCAGCAGGCCGGTGAGTTGCCAGATGATGGCGAAGGACAGCACGAACAGCACGACGGCTGTGATGACGACGGTGTCGGCAAGGCCGGTGTCGCCGGTCATGGTGAAGTGGATGAACCCGATGAGGGTGATGGCGGCCAGGACGAAGAACCCGACCTTGGTGTGTAGGGGCCGGAGCAGATGCCAGGGGCCGGAACGACGAGGTGAGAAGACCTCGATCACGTCAGCGCGACCACCGAAGCCGCGACGGGTAGAGTTGGGCATGACTCAGCCCTCCAAGCATGAGTCGGAGTGAATGCAGAGATGTGCTGTGAGGGCACGAGGCCGGTCATCTGTCTTGGCGGGCAATGACCGGTCCCGTGCTTTCCCTCAGTTAGGACGACAGTTCGTCCTCATGCAGCGGAATGTTGTGCATTGGGTAGGCAACTCGCTTCCAGGCGGAATCGGCTGCCTTGACAGCATTTCGCGACGCGTCCCAGAGTTCTGTGATCTGGTACCACGCAGCCTGATCAGCCGACGACCGGCAACCGGTCGATACGTAGGCGTGCCAGGATTCCTCGTACAAGCGGTGGTTTTCCTGTTCGCGGGCCAACGCGACCATGTAGTTGGTCCACAATTCATCTTCGGTTTTCTGTTCGGACGTAGCGTCCGGCAGTGTTGATGTCATGACCATCCTCACCGTGTGTCAGGAAATCACGATCAAAACGAGTGATTACGCCTTGGCAGAAGCCGACGCGGTGACAGTCTTGAACTCGGACGCGCGGAACGCGGTGCCGTTCTTGCCATTCTGTGCCCAGGGAATCGCCTGAAGCTCGATCGGGGTAACAGGCTGACCAGGCGCAACCTTCGGCGGGGTTTGCCCCACGTAGGTCACGTTGATCACCTCGGCCCCGCGAGCATCGACGGCAACCAGCTGCACAGTCCACATCGGCAACCGAGTCTCTTTGTCCGTACGCTGAACACCGTTCTGGTCATTCCGAGGCTGAACCTCACGACCCACCGTGAACGACACACGCGAAGTCTCAATCATCAACTGCATGACAACAGCCCTCCAAGTTGGCTTTCTGTCGGCTGCAATCCCCGTTCGGGGTGCGACACAAGAAAACACCAGGGCCAGGAGATTCCGGTAAAAGTGCATTCATACGCCGCATATGCATATGTATCGCGTGCATATTGGCTGGTCATTAGGTACTATGGAGTTAGCAACAACCGCGTGCGAGGGGTGGGCGAACCGATGGCAAGCCAACAGCGACAGGGCCTCCGCCAGCAGGGCAGCGTCAACGAGGGCCTGACCGTGCGGCGAGAGCCCAACGGTGATTGCGTACACAATCAGTTGGATGGCGTGGCTGTTGCCAGTGAGCTACCTGAAGGATTCTGGCTCGGGGATGCCCTCCAGTGCGCAATCCGAGCGCAGGATTTTGGGCAACTTCTTAGGGCGTACCGCGAAGCCCATAGTCCCACTTTGACGCAGGGCATGGTTGCCAACCTGATCGGTTTGACCCAAGGGCAAGTTAGCAGGATAGAACGAGGTACTACGCCCGTTCGCGATCTCGAAAAGCTTGACCAATGGACGCGAGCATTGCACGTTCCCACCGAATATCTGTGGTTCAACTATCACGCTGAACCATTTACCGCAACCGTCCGAACAGATAAAATGAGTGTGGACGCAGCGGAGAAAGGGGAAGACGACGTGCAACGTAGGCAACTGTTGAAGACGGCTGGTCTTGGAGCAATCCTCCTGGGAAGTTCATTCGCAGAAGGATCTGTTGCTAGTGGGCCGCAGACTCAGCATGACGTTAATCAGTCGTTGAATGTTGAATTCATGCGCGATGCCACGGATTCATTTCGTCGACTCGATAACCGTTATGGTGGTGGTCATAGCCGGGCAATGGTCAATGCGTACATTGCCACGGACGTAGCGCCAAAGCTGAAAAGTGGACACTATTCGAACGCGAATCGGCGTGGCCTATTCACCGCAGTGGCTGAACTTCACCAACTCGCGGGTTGGATGGCGTACGACATGGGAGACACAACTGATGGTCGGGGACATCTCAGGCAGGCACTGAACTTGTGCCAGGACGTACGAAACGATGCCTTCGCAGCTGAGCTGATGGCAGCAATGAGCCACCAAGCCGCGTTCTCCAAAAATGCAGACTCTGCCGTCGATATGGCATTGGCAGCTAGCCAAGCGGCGAGCCGAGCTGGCTTGCCTGCTCTGCGTGCCGAAGCTGCTGTGCTAGAGGCGAATGGTTTTGCCTTGCAGCGTAACGCGCGAGACTGCATTGCCGCGTTGCAACGAGCAGAGAAGGAGTTCATATCGATTCGGTCAGACGAATCGCCAACTTGGCTCCAGTACTTTGATGAGGCGTACCTGTCGGCAAAGTTTGCGCACACGTTGCGGGATCTCGGCAGGTCCGCCGATGCTGAACGGTTCGCACGACGCTCGCTGGAAATGAGCGAGGGTTACGAGCGCGGGCGGCTGTTCAACACTGCGCTGCTTGCCTCAATCCTTGCCGACCAAGGGAAGGTTGAAGAGGCCGTACGTCATGCGGCAATCGGCGTGCAGATGGGCACCCAGATGCGCTCCGCGCGAACCGTTGCCTACCTCCGTGATGCAGGACAACGACTTCTGCCGTTCAAGACCGACCCAGAAGTGCAGCGCCTTCACAGGCAGATGAAGACAGCTGGAATCCCGGTTCAGCGGGCATTTTGAGCGCGGCTCAACAAGACTTGCAGCAGTCCGATTTGCGCACCGGCGCCGATGATCTCGCCCTTGGCGATTCGATCAGCGATGGAGTCGAGCGCAATCCATTCGATCCGCGCAGCCTCGTTGATGTCAGCCGGTTTGCCGGTGTCTTCAGCACCCTCGCTGATGAACACCAGGTTCTCAAAGTCGGCCGTACCAGCAAGAGGCTGGAATGAACCGATGGGGCGCAAGTTCCTCGGTCGCCAACCAGTCTCTTCTTCAACCTCTCGGGTGGCGGTAACCGCAGGATCCTCGTCGGGATCGACGTAGCCGCCTGGAAGTTCCCACGTCCAGCGATCCGGTACGAACCGGTGTCGCCAAATCATCAAGACGTGCTCTCGTGCATCATCAAGCACAACAGCCATCGACGCCTGCGGCATCCTCAGCACGTACTGCTCGAAGTGCACACCGTCGGGCAACTCGACATGCGCAATGCTCAGCTTCAACCGACGAGTGTCGTCTACCAACCGCTCGTCGTGGATCGTCCACCGTGTCGGTTCTGCCGAGTCTGCCTGTTCGCTCACGCGGTCCAACCTACCTGCTCAACCCGACAGCGCCAGGGGACGAGGAGGGGCCTCTGAGCCAACTCTGTGAGGATTTTCTGTACGTCTTCAAGCCGACCCTGCGGGCCGGACGCGCGGGGCGAACCGGCCGCGACCCGCTCTCCCGCCGCTCCGCTCTGGTCGGCGGGCCGCTCCTGACGGACCGGCGCCCGCGCGCGCCACGCAGTGCCGGAGATGTCACAGAAAGTCATCACAGGATGGGCGGCTGCGGTCAGCTCCACCCCACCCGCTGGCCGGTGATCGTCTTAGACTCGGCCTGCGGCGTCAACCACGATCTTGCGTTCTGACCCAGCGCGCCATCCGATCGCGGGCAAGATCGAAGTTGACACCTTGACCTCGCCCAAGTGATCGGCCTGTATCGCGGATGGGGTACGTCTGCGCGTTTGCTTTCGCACTTGGGGCGTGTATCTTGGTGCTGGTTGCGCGGCCAAACAGGTCCAATGAGACCGAGGCCAATTTCATGATCACGAACCATGTACAGCAGCAAAGTACAGCAACCAGGGCGGACCACAGGGACCCGCAGTGAACCCCATAGCCCTGCTGACCTCGTGCTTAACCCTCAGTGATCTTGTGGCCGCCAGTTCGCATCGAGAAGGTCAGGGGTTCGATTCCCCTCAGCTCCACGTTAGGCGCCTTACTACAACCCCGGGCCAAATCAATGCCCGGGAGTAGGGCCTGAAGTTCGTTTGACGCAGGGTCGTCTTCCCACCGGGAAGCGGCCCTGCTGCCGTTTCTGGCCTCGTCCACGTCACGGCTGACGACCCTGGCACGGCGTCGTTGGAGATCGTGTAGCTGGGCAAACGGTTCCTTGAGGTCGCTGTCGCTGATCTCGTCGTCCTCGATGTAGAAGGCGTGGAACAGCGCTTGGTTAAGTAGGCGGCGTTGGTGATCGTCGCAGCGCCGGTACAGTTCCTGCGGGTCGGCCAGCAGTGTGAGGCAGGTCTCGATGAGCTGGGCGCTGACGCTCAGTTCGTCGTTAGTGGTGCCGAGCCGTTCGGTCAGGTGCTGGCGGCGTCGGTCGATGTCATGCAGCTTGCGCTTGATCTTGGCAGCCGCGCTGTCGGGCAGGTCGCCGTCGCTGAGGTCGAGCAGGTTGCTCTCTTGGACATCGAGGGCCTGCAACTCCTTGGTGAGTTGCTGGTGGAAGAGCCGGGAGGCAGCGTTGTCGTCGTTGAGCATGGTGGTGAGTTGGGCGCGGACTTCGGCGGCGAAGCCGGGGTCGAACCGCACCGTGGCGTAGTGCTGCTCGACCAGCTCCTCAACGTGTTGGACGCTGACGTGGGGTGTGGGGCACGTGGTCTGCTTCTTGTCGCGTTTGCTGGCGCAGAAGAAGTACAGGTATTCAGTTCCCCAGCGGTTCTTGGTGCGCTGGATGAGCATGCGGCTGGTGCGGCCAGCGCGGTGGCAGCGGCCGCAGAACAATGATCCTTTGAGGTAGTGGTGATGCACGCGGCGGCGCTCCTGAGCTTCGGTCCGGGATTTGAGGATGGTCTGGACGCGGTCGAATAGGTCGTCGTCAATGAGTGGCTGGTGCCTGCCCTTGACTTCTTGCCCCTTGTAGGTGAGATAGCCGATGTAGTAGCGGTCTCGGAGCATCTGGGAGAGCTTGCTGATCGAGACCGGCTGGGAGGGGTGTCGGGCGGTGGCTTTGGTGATCAGGCCGCGGTCGTACAGCTCATCGGATAAGTCAGCCAGCGTGTAGCGGTCGGAGGCGTAGAGCTCGAACGCCTGCTTGACGAGTGGTGCGCGGATGGGGTCGAAGTCGACGGTGCGGATCTGGCGATCTTCGAAGTGGTCGAAGACATTGAGGTAGCCGAGTGGTGCGCGGCCGATGGTGCCGCCGTTCTTGGCCTTCTGGCCCATCTTGTAGGCGATGTCGGCGCCGCTGGCTTGGGATTGGTACTGGTCGACGGCATGGAGGATGGTCTCCACCATGGCGCTTTCGGGCGTCTCGCCCATGTCCAGGATGGTGGAGACGATGCGGGTGCTGTACTTCTTGAGGTCGCGCTTGGTGATACCGGCGTCGACGCTGTCACGGAAGACCCGGTTGAAGTGGTAGACGATGACGTAGTCGATGTCCTTCTGGGCTTTGACCCAGGCGATCATCTCCTGGAACGACGGTCGTTTGTCGATGCTGGTGGCGCTACGACCGGGCTCGACGAACTCTCGTACGACGTCGGATTCCAGCGATTCGGCTTTGCGTAAGCCTGCTTCCCGTTGGGCGGGGATGGAGATGCCCTCGGGGTTGTAGTCGGTGTTGACTTGGCCGGGTGTTGATACGCGGAGATACAGCACGGCGCGTTTGCGGCGGCGTTCACCAGAAGCGACTGTGGCGGCGTAGCTGTTGAGGGTGGTGTCGGTCATGGGAGCCTCCTTTCTCGTAGCGGAATAGGAATCGGTGCTACGAGTTGGGTGGCGCACGGCGAGGAATAGATCGGGTGTCACTGATGTCGCCTGCCACGGGCATGGGACCACCTGAGTGCTCGTTTGCCATGAGCATGGGACCACCTTGATCAGGGTTTTGCCACGGATGGGACCACCACCCGGATGTGTCCGTGTGGCATCCCGGCTTCCGGTCGTCTGCCG
>DATATE010000174.1:0-10327 GCA_036268955.1 Pseudonocardiaceae bacterium | reverse complement strand
CGGTCATTCGGTGGGTGAGATCGCTGCCGCGCATGTTGCTGGTGTGTTCTCACTGGAGGATGCGTGCGCGTTGGTTGGTGCGCGTGCTCGGTTGATGCAGGCGTTGCCGGCGGGTGGGGCGATGGTTGCGATTCAGGCGGCCGAGGATGAGGTCGTGCCGTTGCTGGTCGACGGTGTGTCGGTTGCGGCGGTGAATGGGCCGCGTTCTGTGGTGGTGTCGGGTGTTGAGGCTGCGGTGGTGGAGATCGCGGGTCGGTTTGCGAAGACACGCAGGCTGTCGGTGTCGCATGCGTTCCATTCGCCGTTGATGGATCCGATGCTGGACGAGTTCGCGTCGGTGGTTGCCGGGTTGTCCTTCCATGAGGCTCGGATTCCGGTTGTGTCGACTGTGGAGCAGGGTGCTGATCTGGCGACGGCGGAGTACTGGGTGCGGCATGTGCATCAGGCCGTTCGGTTCGCGGACGCGATCGATGCCGTGCACGGGCAGGGCATCGGCAACTTCCTTGAGCTGGGTCCGGACGGGGTCGCGACCGCGATGGCCCAGGAGGTCCTCGGCGAGGAGACCGAGGTGTTCGCGGTACCGCTGCTGCGCGCCGATCGAGCGGAGCCCGCCTCGGTCACCCAGGCTCTCGCCGAACTGCACGTCCACGGCGTTTCCTTCGACTGGGCCGGATTCTTCGCCGGTCGCGGCACGCGCCGGGTCGACCTGCCGACCTACGCCTTCCAGCACGAGCGGTACTGGCCGAAGGGCAACCGGTCCGGCGACGCGCGTGGTCTCGGCCTGGTGGCGACCCGGCATCCGCTGGTCGGTGCCGCCGTCGGCCTTGCCGATTCGGACGGCACCCTGCTGACCGGCCGGCTGTCGCTGCGTACCCATGCCTGGCTGGCCGACCACGCGGTCGGCGGCGTCGTTCTGTTCCCCGGCACCGGTTTCCTCGAACTGGCCATCAGGGCCGGTGACCAGGTCGGCTGCGATTCGGTGGAGGAGTTGACCCTCGCAACGCCGCTGGTGCTCGGCGAACGTGATGCCGTTGCCGTGCAGGTCGCGGTCGGCGCGCCGGACCCGGACGGCCGGCGCAGCCTCAACATCTATGCCCGGCCGGTGGACGCGGCCGACGGCGACCCCTGGGTCCAGCACGCGACCGGTGTGCTCGCCGTCGGGCAGCGCACCGCCTCGTTCGACGCCTCGGTGTGGCCGCCTGCCGATGCCGAACCGGTCGAGATCGACGGGATCTACGAGCGGCTCGCGGAAGGCGGATTCGGCTACGGCCCGGTGTTCCAGGGCTTGCGGGCGGCCTGGCGGCGCGGTACCGAGGTGTTCGCCGAGGTGAGCCTCGGCGGCGGTGCGACCGCTGACGCGGCCCTGTTCGGACTGCATCCCGCTGTGCTGGACGCCGCGTTCCACGCGCTGCCCTTCGCCGGTATCGACGCTGCCGAAGCCGGCAGGCTGCCGTTCTCCTGGTCCGGAGTGTCCCTGCACGCCGCAGGCGCCCCGACGATCAGGGTGCGGTTGACCAAGACCGGCGCCGATTCGGTCGCGGTCGCCGCCGTCGACGCGGCCGGCGAGCCGGTCCTCTCGGTGCAATCCCTTGTCCTGCGGCCGATTCCGACCGATCAGCTCGGCACGGCCGGCAGCGCCGCGACTCGCGACGCGCTGTTCCGGTTGGCCTGGAACCCGGCCACCGCCGAACCTTTCGACGGCACCGAACCGGACGTCGTCGAGCTGACCGGCGAACTCGCCGGGCTCGAACGGGCGGCCGACCTGGTCACCTACCGGGTCGCCACCGCCTCCAGCGACGATGTGGTCTCCTCCGTCCACGCCACGACCGAGACCGTGCTGGGCGTCCTCCAGCAGTGGCTTGCCGAGGAGCGGTTCGCCGACTCCCGACTGGTAGTCGTGACAAGCGGCGCGGTCGCCGTCGACGACACCGAGACCGTGACCGATCTCGCCGCTGCTGCTGCCGCCGGACTGGTGCGCAGCGCGCAGGCGGAGAACCCCGGCCGCCTGTTGCTCGTCGACGCCGACGACGCGGAGATTCCGCTGGCAGCGGTGCTGGCCTGTGACGAACCGCAGGTCGCGGTTCGCGGCGGCGAGGTGTACCTGCCTCGGCTGCTGCGGGCGACCGAGAGCGATCCGGGCGAGATGTCCTGGAATGCCGACGGCACCGTGCTGATCACCGGTGGCACCGGCGGACTGGGCGGTCTGCTGGCCCGGCACCTTGTCTCCGATCGGGGCATCCGGCACCTGGTGCTGACCTCCCGCCGTGGCCTTGACGCGCCCGGCGCAGTCCAGTTGCGGGCCGAGCTGACGGCACTGGGCGCCGAGGTCGAGGTGGTGGCCTGCGATGTCGCCGACCGCGATTCGGCGGCCTCCATGCTTGCCGTCGTCGCAGCCGAACATCCGCTGACCGCGATCGTGCACACCGCCGGCGTGCTGGACGACGGGATCATCGGCTCACTGACGCCCGAGCGGCTGGCCACCACCCTGCGCCCGAAGGTCGACGGTGCCTGGCACCTGCACGAACTGACCAAGGACAACGACCTCGCCGACTTCGTGGTCTTCTCCTCCCTCGCCGGCCTCATCGGCGCACCGGGCCAGGGCAACTACGCGGCGGGCAACGCCTTCCTCGACGCACTCGTCGCACATCGGCGTTCGGCAGGCCTGACAGCGAAGTCGCTGGTCTGGGGCCCCTGGGCACAGAGCGCCGGCATGACCGGCGGCCTCGCCGACGCCGACATGCGCCGGATCGCGCGGGCCGGCATGCCCGCGTTGTCCGCCGAATTCGGCCTCGCCCTGTTCGACGCGGCCGGCGCACTCCAGGACCCGGTGCTGATCCCGGTCCAGCTCGACCGGTCCGCCTTGCGCGCGGGCGGCGAGATCCCGCCGCTGCTGCGGGCACTCGTGCGCGGCAGCCGCAGGCTGGCCTCCGGTGGCGCGCAGGCGGCGAACACCCTGTTGAACCGGCTCGCGCCGCTGGACCAGAGCGAACGGGTCGAAGCGCTGATGGACCTGGTTCGCGCGGAGGTCGCCATCGTGCTCGGCCACGCCTCCTCCGACACCGTCGATGTGCGGCGGGAATTCCGGGAGCTGGGCTTCGACTCGCTGACCGCAGTCGAACTGCGCAACCGGCTCGGCGGTGCGACCGGCCTCCGGCTGCCGGCGACCCTGGTGTTCGACTACCCGACCCCGATCGTGCTCGCCGAGTTCCTGCTCACCGAACTGCTCGGCGATCGCGGCGACGTGATCGTGCCGGCCGGTACGAAGGCAACCGCCGATGACCCGATCGTGATCGTCGGGATGAGCTGCCGCTATCCGGGCGGAGTGTCCTCGCCGGAAGACCTGTGGCGGCTGGTGTCCGAGGACGTCGACGCGATCACCGGATTCCCCACCACCCGTGGCTGGAACACCACCGGCCCGACCGACACCGAGGCACCGACCGAGGGACCGAGGCTCATCAGGGCCGGCGGTTTCCTGCACGAGGCACCGGACTTCGACCCCGGCTTCTTCGCCATCTCACCGCGTGAAGCACTCGCCATGGACCCGCAGCAGCGACTGCTGCTGGAAAGCTCATGGGAGGCGTTCGAGCGGGCCGGTATCGACCCGGTTTCGTTGCGGGGCAGCCGGACCGGTGTGTTCGCCGGCGTGATGTACCACGACTACGGGATGACCGCGACCTTCCCACCGGACGTGATGGGCTTCGTCGGCACCGGAACCGCCGGCAGCGTGATGTCCGGCCGGGTGTCCTACACCTTCGGACTCGAAGGCCCCTCGGTCACCGTGGACACCGCGTGCTCGTCCTCGCTGGTCGCGATGCACCTTGCCGAACAGGCGCTGCGCTCCGG
Source organism: Pseudonocardiaceae bacterium (assembly GCA_036268955.1). Taxonomy (GTDB): domain Bacteria; phylum Actinomycetota; class Actinomycetes; order Mycobacteriales; family Pseudonocardiaceae; genus CAJCJE01. The sequence continues at coordinate 6,484 of DATATE010000174.1, read as the reverse complement.
TGAATGCTCGCTCGCGCTTGCCGGCGGCGTGACCGTCATGGCGACCCCCGGCCCGTTCTTCGACTTCACCGGACAGGGCGGTTCGGCCCCGGACGGCCGGTGCAAGTCGTACTCGGATTCGGCCGACGGCGCAGGCTGGTCCGAAGGCGTCGGCATGCTCGTCCTTGAGCGCATGTCCGATGCCCGCCGCAACGGCCACGAGATCCTCGCCGTGGTGCGCGGTTCGGCCGTCAACCAGGACGGTGCCTCCAACGGGCTCACCGCCCCGAACGGCCCGTCGCAGCAGCGGGTGATCCGGCAGGCGCTGGCGAACGCCGGCCTTGCACCATCCGATGTGGACGCTGTCGAAGGGCATGGCACCGGCACGACGCTGGGCGACCCGATCGAGGCGCAGGCGTTGTTGGCGACCTACGGTCAGGATCGGAATCGGCCGCTGTGGTTGGGTTCGATCAAGTCGAACCTCGGACACACTCAGGCGGCTGCCGGTGTCGCCGGCATCATCAAGATGATCATGTCGATGCGCAACGCGACCCTGCCGAGGACACTGCACCTCGACACCCCGTCCTCGCATGTCGACTGGGCCTCCGGTGCGGTCGAACTGCTCAGCGAACCGGTCGACTGGTCGGAGAACGGGCACCCGCGCAGGGCCGGCGTGTCCTCGTTCGGGATCAGTGGGACGAACGCGCACGTGATCCTTGAACAGCCGCCGGTCGTGGTCGAGTCGGTCCCGGTCGAGGTCGTCCGGCCTGCGGCTTTGGCCTGGGTCGTATCGGGCAAGACCGAGGAGGCGTTGCGGGATCAGACGGTCCGGCTCGCCTCGCACGCTGCCGATCGCGACGCCCTGGACGTCGGTTTCTCGTTGGTGTCCACGCGGTCGGCGTTCGACCACCGCGCCGTGGCGATCGGTGCGACCAGCGAAGAACTGCTGGCCGGAATCGGCTCAGCCGAACCTGTTTCAGGTGTCGTCTCCGGTGTTGCTGATGTTGATGGTCGGTTGGTGTTCGTGTTCCCTGGTCAGGGTGCGCAGTGGGTGGGTATGGGTGCTCGGCTCATTGACGAGTCGCCGGTGTTCGCCGAGCGGATGGCGGAATGCGCCGTTGCTTTGGCGCCGTTTGTTGATTTTTCCGTGATCGATGTGATCCGGCAGGCAGCGGATGCGCCGTCGTTGGATCGGGTCGATGTTGTGCAGCCGGTGTCCTTCGCGGTGATGGTGTCTCTTGCCGCTCTCTGGCGGTCGGTGGGCGTCAAGCCGGATGCGGTGCTTGGCCACTCTCAAGGTGAGATTGCGGCGGCCTGTGTGTCGGGTGCGTTGTCGTTGCCGGATGCGGCGCGCGTCGTGGCGTTGCGGAGTCGGGCGATTGCGGCGGGGTTGGCTGGTCGGGGTGCGATGGCCTCGATTCCGCTGCCGGAGGTCGATGTTCGTGGTCGGGTTGAGGGTGTTGAGGGTGTGTCGGTCGCGGCGGTGAACGGTCCTCGGTCGGTGGTGATCGCCGGTGAGCCGGATGCGGTGCAGGCGATCGTGGACGACTACACCGGGCGGGACGTTCGGGCGCGGATGATCGCGGTCGACTATGCCTCGCATTCCGCGCATGTCGAGTCGTTGTACGAGGAGCTGCTGGACGTCCTGGCGGGTATCGAACCTGGCGCACCGGTGATCCCGATGTTGTCCACGTTGACCGGTGAGTGGGTCCAGGCAGGGGAGTTGGATGCGGAGTACTGGTTCGCGAATCTCCGTAATCGGGTTGGTTTCCATTCGGCGGTTACCCGGTTGTTGGATGAACGGTACCGGGCGTTTGTCGAGGTCAGTCCGCATCCGGTCCTCACGATCGGTGTCCAGGAAACCATCGACGACACTGACCTGACTGCTGTGGTGACGGGAACTCTCCGCCGTGACGAGGACGGACTCGACCGGGTTCTGACTTCTCTGGCCGAAGTGTTCGTGCGTGGTGTCACGGTTGACTGGAAGGCGCTGTACGCGGGAACGGGAGCGCGTCGGGTCGACTTGCCGACCTACGCCTTCCAGCACGAGGCGTTCTGGCCGGATATGGCGCTGACGCAGGTCGGCGATGTGGCGGCCATCGGGTTGACCCCGGCCGGGCATCCGATGCTCGGTGCGGCCGTTGAGCTTGCCGACGGCCAGGGTGCCTTGTTCACCGGTCGGCTGTCGTTGCAGTCGCAGCCGTGGCTCGCCGATCACACCGTCCTGGGTGTCATGGTGGTGCCCGGCGCAGCTCTGCTGGAGATGGTGGTCAGGGCCGGTGATGAGGTCGGCTGCCGGCAGGTCGAGGAACTGACGCTGGAAGCGCCGATGGTGCTCCCGGAGACCGGCGGCGTTCAGGTCCAGGTGGCCATCGGTGCTGCCGATGAGACCGGGACTCGTTCGGTGAGCGTCCATTCCCGGCCGGAAGGCGTCGACCGGACCTGGACCCGCAATGCCAGCGGCACACTCACCACGGCCGAGAACAGCGACGACTTCGACGCGCGGATCTGGCCGCCCGCCGACGCCACCCCGGTCGACCTGACCGGTCGGTACGACGAGTTCGCCGAACTCGGCCTCGACTACGGCCCGGCCTTCCGTGGCCTGCAAGCGGTGTGGCAGCGTGGCGACGACGTGTTCGCCGAGGTTCGGCTGCCGGAGAGCCAGGAAGCCGATGCGGCCTCCTATGCGCTGCACCCGGCCTTGCTGGACGCGGCACTGCACGCCTCCGCGTTCACCGGTTTCGTTACCAGCCGGCAGGCGCAGTTGCCGTTCTCCTGGCGCGGCGTCACGGTGCACGCCGCCCATGCGACCGTGCTGCGCGTGCGGTTGCGGTCGACGGCCGCGCAGCGGGTCGCATTGGCGATGGCCGACGCGGCCGGCGTGCCGGTCGCCTCGGTCGAGTCGTTGGCGATCCGGCCTGTTGCCGCCGATGCGTTGACCTCCGCCGGTTCGGACGAGGGGCAGTCGCTGTTCGGTGTGCGGTGGTCTCCGATTTCCGCCGGCACGCAACGGTCCTCGGCGGCCCGTTGGGCGATCGTCGACGACGATCGGCTCAGCGAGCGGCTTCGGTCGGCCGGAGAATCCGTTGCCGACTACGCCGACCTCACCGCGGTCCTCGCGATTGACGGTGGTCTCCCGGACGCGGTCGTCGTCTCGATCGGCGCAGACCCGGCCGCCGAGGTCATCGACTCGGTGCGACAGGTGACCGGCTCGGCCCTGGACATCGCGCAAACCTGGCTCGCCGATGAGCGGTTCGCCGACTCCCGGCTCGTCGTGGTGACCCGAGGCGCTGTCGAGACCAGCAATGGCACCGGCCCGAAGGATCTGGCCGCGATGGCGGCCTGGGGCCTGCTGCGCTCGGCGCAGACCGAGAACCCGGATCGTCTCGTGCTGGTCGACCTCGACGACACCGAGGAATCGACGGTCGCGCTGCCGATGGTGCTGACCGCCGGTGAACCGCAGGTGAGCGTCCGGGAGAACGCGCTGTTCGCGCCGAAACTGGAGCGACTGCGGGCCAACGGCACTCGCACGGACGGTGCCGATCTGGCGCCGGGGGAGTGGGATCCCGATGGCACGGTGCTGATCACCGGCGGTGTCGGCGGACTCGGCGGGAGGCTGGCCACGCACCTGGTCACCAACCACGGCGTGCGGCACCTGCTGTTGACCAGCCGTCGCGGCCCGGCCGCCGACGGTGCGACCGAACTCGCCGATGCGCTGACCGGGCAAGGCGCACAGGTCAGCATCGCGGCCTGCGATGTGGCTGACCGGTCCGCGCTGGCCGAACTGCTCGCGTCCATCCCGGACGCGCATCCGCTGACCGCCGTCGTGCACGCGGCAGGCGCACTGGACGACGGTCTCTTCGACGCGCTCACCCCGCAACGCCTGCACACCACCCTCGCCCCGAAGGCAGACGCCGCCTGGCACCTGCACGAACTCACCGCCGGTCTCGACCTGCGCGCGTTCGTGCTGTACTCCTCCTTCGCCGGCCTCGCCGGAGCACCCGGCCAGGGCAACTACGCAGCGGCGAACGCGTTCCTGGACGGCCTCGCCCAACTGCGCAGGGCACAGGGCCTGCCGGGACAGTCGCTGGCCTGGGGTGCCTGGGCGCAGCGCACCGCGCTGACCAGCGGCGCCAACATGGACCGGCTGGCCAGGATCGGTCTGCCCGCCCTGGAATCCGAGGAAGGTCTCGGCCTTTTCGACGCCGCGTTCGCCGTCGATGCCGCCGTGGTCGTCCCGCTGCACGTCGACCTGCCGGTCCTACAGTCCAACGCCCAGTTGGTGCCGCCGCTGCTGCACGGACTGCTGCGTAGGCCCGCGCGCCGCTCGGCGATCGGTGCCGCCACCTCCGGCCTCGTCGACAAGCTGATCGTCCTGTCGCCAGAGGAGCGCCTGCATACCCTGGTGGAGTTGGTGCGCGGCCACGCCGCTGCCGTACTCGGCCATGCCGATGCCAGCCGGGTCCCTGCCGACCGGGCGTTCCAGGATCTCGGCTTCGAATCGCTGACCGCGGTCGAACTGCGCAACCGGCTGTCCGGCACCACCGGGCTGCGGCTGCCCTCGACCATGGTCTTCGACTATCCGACGCCGTCCTCGCTTGCCGACTACCTGCTCGAACAACTGATCGGCGCGCGCGGCGACGCCCTCAGCGCACCACCGGTCGCATTGTCCCGAGTGGACAACGACCCGATCGTGATCGTCGGCATGAGCTGCCGGTTCCCCGGTGGGGTCTCCTCGCCGGAAGACCTGTGGCAGTTGGTCTCCGAGGGCGTCGACGTGATCTCCGAGTTCCCGACCGACCGAGGCTGGAACCTGGACAACCTCTACCACCCGGACCCCGACCACCCCGGCACCTCCTACACCCGGCACGGCGGCTTCCTCGCCGAGGCGGCCGACTTCGATCCCGCGTTCTTCGGGATCTCGCCGCGCGAGGCAATGGCCACCGACGCCCAGCAGCGGCTGCTGCTGGAAACGTCCTGGGAAGCCGTCGAGCGGGCCGGTATCGACCCGGTGTCGCTGCGCGGCAGCCGGACCGGCGTGTTCACCGGCGTGATGTACAGCGACTACGTCTACCTGTTGCAGGGCGTCCCCGAACTTGAGGCCCACCAGGGCTCCGGCAGTTCCCCCGCCGTCGCCTCGGGCCGGGTGTCCTACACGTTCGGGCTGGAGGGCCCTGCGGTCACCGTCGACACCGCGTGTTCCTCGTCGCTGGTCGCGCTGCACCTCGCGGCCCAGGCACTGCGGGCCGGCGAATGCTCACTGGCGCTGGCCAGCGGTGTCACCGTGATGTCCTCGCCGAACGTGTTCACCGGCTTCTCCCGCCAGCGCGGCCTGGCTCCGGACGGCCGGTGCAAGTCCTACTCCGACTCCGCCGACGGCGCGGGTTGGTCCGAGGGTGTCGGCGTGCTCGTGCTTGAGCGCCTGTCCGATGCTCGGCGCAACGGCCACGAGGTATTGGCCGTCGTTCGCGGCTCAGCGGTGAACCAGGACGGCGCCTCCAACGGCATGATGGCGCCCAACGGTCCGTCCCAGCAGCGGGTGATCCGGCAGGCCTTGGCCAGTGCCGGTCTCGCACCGTCCGATGTAGACGCGGTGGAAGGCCACGGCACCGGCACTCTGCTCGGTGATCCGATCGAGGCGCAGGCGTTGTTGGCGACCTACGGTCAGGATCGGGATCGGCCGCTGTGGTTGGGCTCGATCAAGTCGAACCTCGGACACGCGCAGGCAGCGGCCGGTGTTGCCGGTGTGATCAAGATGGTCATGGCGATGCGCAACGGGGTCCTACCGCGCACCCTGCACGCGGCGGAACCCTCCAGTCACGTCGACTGGTCGACCGGCTCGATCGAACTGCTCCGCGACCAGGTGGACTGGGCGGAGAACGGTCATCCGCGTCGGGCCGCCGTCTCGTCCTTCGGTATCAGCGGCACGAACGCACACGTGATCATCGAGCAGGCACCGACCGTCGTCGAGTCGACCCCGGTCGAGGTCACCCGCCCTGCGGCGCTGGCCTGGGTGGTGTCCGCGAAGACGGCCGACGCCGTGCGGGACCAGACTGCGCGGTTGGTGTCCGATGCGCGGGATCGCGACGCCCTGGACATTGGCTTCTCGCTGGTGTCCTCGCGCTCGGTGTTCGATCACCGCGCGGTCGCCGTCGGTGCTGACCGGAATGAGCTGCTGGCCAATATCGGTGGCGCCGGACTGGTGTCGGGTGTTGCTGATGTTGATGGTCGGTTGGTGTTTGTGTTCCCTGGTCAGGGTGCGCAGTGGGTGGGCATGGGTGCTCGGCTCATGGACGAGTCGCCGGTGTTTGCGGAGCGGATGGCGGAATGCGCCGTTGCTTTGGCGCCGTTTGTTGATTTCTCCGTGATCGATGTGATCCGGCAGGCGGCGGGTGCGCCGTCTTTGGATCGGGTTGATGTTGTTCAGTCGGTGTCGTTTGCGGTGATGGTGTCGTTGGCTGCGGTGTGGCGGTCGGTGGGTGTGCGGCCGGATGCGGTGCTTGGT
>DATATE010000173.1:0-12905 GCA_036268955.1 Pseudonocardiaceae bacterium | reverse complement strand
AGTGAGCGAACAGGCGGGGATACCCCTGCCCCAACGCTTTCCACCAGGCATTGACCTTCTTGAACCCGTGCAACCGCCGATACTTCTTCCGGGCCCACCGCACCAGGTAGGTGTTGATGCGTTTGCACAGCGCATACAGCTCGGGCTTGTGACTGTGCTCCTGGACCGGGGCAAACAGCCAGGTCGGCTGACTCCGAAACCGGATCGGTGCCTGGCCGCGTACCGCGAACAGCAGTTGCTCGCTGGCATTCCGGAGATACACACCGAGACCGAGCCTCGGCTTGACCCAGGTCAAGACGTTGACGTAGCGGAAGCCCCACGCAGCAATGACCTGGTGCGCGGCCGGGACGGCCGCATTCGTGGTCCACAGCCACAGGTGGGCGTTGTCGGAGGCCAAGGGGCTCACGCGCAGGGCGCAAATCTCGCCCACGGACATCAGCGGGTAGTGCCGGTTTGCACCGCGTCCGCCGCGCTGCTGAATGTCCCACGGCGGATCGACCAGGATGGTGCGGTATTTTGTGGCCATCGAGTTATCGCGGCCCCTTTCGGTCAGTCCACTGACGGCGCAACGCAGCCGCCAGAACGACAAGCTGCCGTTCGCGGCCGTACTGCATGATTGCTTCTTCTTTGCCGACCAGCTGCCTTCGGGTGCGTCTGGGCATAGCTCTCCTGTCAAAAAAAATTGGATTGGATGAAAGAATTAGGACGGTCGGTATTCTTCGTGCACCGTGGAATTGGCGAACACGTCAGCAGCCATGACGGCCGCCCGAGTCTGCTGGCGCTGTTCGCCCGCGTCGTTACGGTAAGTAGTCGTTCGACGTGCTGGCACAGCTCGTCCTGAATGAACACGGTCAGCGCCGCCGCTTCTTCGGCACCTTCGAGCCGAGTGATGGCTGAAATCAGCAGCCTCGACAGGAGTTGCACTTGTGCGGACAGTTCCTCGGCCGTTGGTGTGGGGTTGTCGGTCATCTGTGTCGTCCTTTCTTGGTGGGTCTGCCCATCGGATGACGGGCGTTTCTGACCCACTGCCAGAGCCGGCCGAACCAGAAGCCAGCTTCGGCAGCGAGCAGAATGAACACGGGCGTCGTCACTTCCGGCTGCGAGCCAGCCGGAAGAGGCCCACGACACCGGCCGCCAAGCCAATGGTCAGCAGCCAGAAGACGACATGCGGCAAGGCGATGTACAGCAGCATCCCGCCGCCCCAGAGCATGAGGGGTAGACCAATAGCCGCTACGAACAAGAGAAAAAACATAGCGATACTCCAATCTTGTAGGATGAATCAACGGAAGGGCGTTACCGACGCTTGCCGATGAATGCCCAGCACAGCGCGCCGAGAATAAGGACAGCCGTAGTGGCAGGCAGTGCCGGACCGACAATGCCAAACAGCGCGTTCCAGCCACCGGACACGATTTGCATCAGGCCAACAGGCAGGATTGGCGACAAAATGCCCATGATGAGCTTGAGGGCAATACCCAGCACCAGCAGTCCAGCGATAACGGCCACAATGCGGCCGACGATGGAGCCGAGACCTTGTTTCATAGAGTTGGGTGCCTCCTTTCCAAAGGGTCGAGTTGGAGATATGCAGCAAGAATTCGCAGGGACAGGGCGAGTCTGGCTGGACACGAACCCGTGTCCAGCGTCCAGCCAGGCACTCAGCCGCCGGGTGGCAGCCGCCGACGCTCCCGCCACAACTGGTGCTCCAGATCCTCAATGTGTCGGCGGAGGCGGTCTTGCTCGTCCCGCTGCCGCTTGTAGTAGCGCCAGGCAGCGATGAGGCCGGACTGGGCACCGAAGCCGTATGCCAGGGCTATGGCCAGGGTTGGGAGGTCTGAGACCGACATGTGGGGTACCTCCTCGCTGCTCAGGCCGATGGGTGGTGGTGACAGGGATGACGATCCCCAACGACCGGATGACTGTCGATGGCCTTGAACGACCTGGTGACAAGCCTGAACAGCCAGGTGGTGCCACTGAACGGCACCGGTCGAGCCTGAACGATGCTGAACGGCACGGCACTTGCTCCACGCGCACGTAACGTGTTAGGGCTGGTCAGCGACTAGGCTCACGAGGTCGGCGAAAGTGCAGCGGAGGGCGGGCATGGCAACGGAGCTACCACCGCCCAGCGGCGAAGTTGACCCAACGACGGTCACGAGCCGCGAAGAATTTGCCCGGCGCTTGCAAGCATTGACGCGCCGAAGTGGACTGTCCTACGCTGAGATTTCTAAGAAATCTGGCGGCCAGATTTCAAAAGGCAGCATCACGAGTTTGTTTAAGGGTGACCGTCTGCCAACTCGGCTCATGCTGTATGCATTTCTAAACGCGTTTGGTTTGCCTGAGCCAGAAATAAACGCCTGGAACGCAAACTGGGCAGAACTCGGTGAAGCCGAAGCTGATCAAGATACCAATGCCGTTGTGTTGTTTAAGGAACAGTCAGACGGTGAACTAACTGCCGTCGACACGCGAATTACCCAGTACGAGCAGCATGAAGCGCGGGTACGGCAGGAGTTGCAGTCTGTTCGGAACCGGGTTCGTGACCTTGAGCACGAAAGCTCCATACTTACAAAGCAGACTGTCGAGCTGGAACAGCAGCTTGACCAAGTACGCGCTGAATTGCGACGTGCCTACGCCGAGCGTAACCGTTTGGTTGAGCAAAACCGAGTGCTTGCGGAGGCGCTCGATGCAATCCGGCTGCAATACGACCGGGCCGAGTACGAACGTAGCCGCCGCGAGACGGCGGAACGGTCGCTTACGGTTGCCCAGGAGCGCATCTTGTTCTTGGAGGTACAGCAGGCCGTCGGGCCGACGACCAGCCGCCCACCGCAGGCACCGGAAAAACACATTGAATCTGAAAGGCCAAAGAACGCGCCGTTTGAAACCGAGATTGCCGTCCGTGACCGTGATTTCGGCAAACCCTATGAACTCTGGATCACGTTCCCGTGGTACTGCGAAAACTGCAAAATAGGTGGCAGTCAAGAACGGCTTGTTTGCCCGAATTGCAAGTCCCATGTCCTCTATGAGGAGACGCAGCCTGTCAAAATAAAAATGCCGAAAGAGCCGTGCTATGGCAAGACGCTGGTCGTACCTGATGTTGGTAACTTGGACGATTTGGAACTGAAGCGAGGTGACGTGCACATTCAGGTTGTGCAGAAGGAGTCACGGTGGGGGCGATGAAGAGAGCTAGCTAATCCTCATATCCGTAAACAGTAGGATTGATTGGCTCGCCACTTTCTACTAGTGAACGCCACCCATCGATGCCTTCGGTACTCAGGTCATAGAAGGGTTTGCCCTCCTTTGTGCCATCGGTGACATTTACGGTAACGTGTAAAGATTGATCAGAAAAATTGCCAGCTATGTTGAGCGACGCTTCGGTATCATCCTCGGGCGGCGGCGTGATTTCCCCATTTGGTGAAACGGCATATTTATCAAGCAAGCGGATCGTTGCGCTCCATTCCCATGGGTTAATATTTGGTCGCTGCTCTGCGACTGGCGTATGATTTCCTAATAGCTCTAAGAAATCTCCACCTGGCAGTTGGAGTAGACGCTTTGCATAGGTGACGTTACTTGTGTCGATAGAGTCGGTAAGGACGCGCTGTTCTATAGCTTGCCATAGGCGTAATTTACTGCGAAGGTGTTCCGCTTCATGCCGCTTCTCTTGTGCTTCAGCGAGCGCTGCTTCTAGCTGGGCAAGCCGCTCCGCATCAGGCGTAGCTGGCTGTTCTGCATTGTTGCCGGGATACTGTTCTGTCATACATTTGAAACCGTATTAATTTACGTACATATTTATAACATTTACGTTAGTAAATGTCAACCATTCCGCCTATGGAACATAGTATATCCGCCCATGATTACACAGGCTGGTATGGCGATGTACACGAGCAGCCGAAAAAGCCCCGCGATGAGGGCCGCTATATCTCCCCCAAAAGTGGTGACATCGTTGAATGGTCTCGTGATAAACGGCGCAACATAGTAGCACCCTACGGCAGCTCCAAGCCAAAGCAGTGTGCCGAGCAAGCGGGTTAGTGCATTGATAAGTGGCCGCTCGCTGGAACTGTCGTACTCGTCAAGGTCTACTTCGACTTCAATGAAGTCGTCGTTGTACGCTGGCGGCGGAGTTGGTCGTTTTTGGCTATGAGCACGTGGCGTGAACTTCTCGACATGTGCCGCACTAGCCGCTTCCTCGCCGAATATGCTGACATCTTCTGCACCAGCATCTTCGCCAGTCAGGGCTTCATATGCTTTGCGGACCGCATCGAATTCTTTGGCTGCATTGGGAGATGGGTTAACGTCAGGGTGCAGCTTTCTTGCCAACTTGCGGTACGCCTTTTTGAGCTCCCCGGGGTTTGCGCCAGGCGAGACGCCCAAATCCTCGTAGTAGTTCGGCGGTTTCTCCCTCACCTGACCGACCCCTCGCACTCGCAGAACCAACCGTGACCTCGGATTATATCGAGCGGCCGACCCCAAAAATTACACGTATCACGCACTCGATACGGCACAAGTGCGCCCGGTGGGCGCGGTCAGCCAGCGCCTGGCGATCGACCCGCATCAGAGGGGTACGACCAAGGGCTTGACCGCGCGGCATCCGCCCAGGTGACGGCCCTTGACCGTGCGAGCCTCCCTGGCCATCATGGACTTCGGCACGTTCCGCAAAGTTGCTCGCAAGGAGGCCCCATGCGCGCCAAGTTCCTCGGCAAGGACCCCGAATCGCACGTCGAGAACTCCCCGACGCTGTTCGCGACCGATCGCACCGACCGCAAGACGTACATCGCCCAGGGCTGGAAGGTCACCGACCCGCAGGTGCTCGCTGACGTGGGGCCGGTACCCGACCACGAGACCCTGATCGAGATCCCCGAAGATGTGCTCAAGTTCTACGTGCGCCGCTACCAGCAGGAGGGAGAGGGCAGCTGAGCCAGCTCATCAAGCCGGGTGCTGACTTCCTCACCTTCTTCGAGGGCTTCGAGCACACGGCCTTCCGGCTGGAGGTACGGGACTGGTATGACGCGCCGTACGAGAACGAATCGGTGCGGAAGTTCCTCGCTGGTGAGCCTGACGACCTGGAGTGGTCGAACAGTTGGCTTGAGCGGGTACGGGCGGCCCGAGCTGACGGGCGGACGTTCGCCCGCGTGCGCGTGGTCAGCGTGCCCCTGACCGACTACAGCCGCTTCGGCTTGTGGGCGTCGCAGTTCACCACCGACGCCGGTGAGGACATCCGCTACGTCCGACGCGACCAGGCGGCCGACCTGCCGGACCATGACTACTGGATATTCGACTCACGCACAGTCATCCGGATGCGCTTCGATGACCACTCGACGTTCCTTGGCGGCGAACTGGTCGAAGATCCGGCGATGGTCGTGCAACACAACTACTGGCGTGACGTCGCATGGCACCAAGCAGTACGACGGGATGAATTTGCCCCAGAATAAGGCGACCGGTGTCTCAAACGTCCATGAGGCACGTATCGCGCTTGGCAACCGACTCCGTGAGCTTCGCAAACAGGCTGGACTCTCCGGCCGCGAGCTTGCGGAGTCGCTGTCATGGCAAGCGTCGAAAATCTCGAAGATCGAGAACGGCCGCCAGACACCGAGCGATGACGACATCCAGGCGTGGACGCAGGCCACTGGTAGCACGTCAGAGACAGACGGCCTTCTGGCCTCCCTCCACACACTCGAAGTACAGCACGCCGAGTGGCAGCGGGTGCTGCGTACCGGCGGCATCCGGCCGAGGCAGAACGCCCTTGCTGAGCTTGACCAACAGACGCGGCTGTTCCGGGTGTTTGAGGCAACCGTTATTCCGGGACTGCTGCAAACGTCCGAGTACGCCCGTGCCCGCTTCGCGGAAGCGATCCGTATCTTCAAGCTGACCAACGATGTCAACGAAGCCGTCGAAGGCCGGATGAAGCGGCAGGACATCTTCTACCGCCCCGATAAGCGCTTCCACTTCGTCCTGACCGAAGCCGCCCTACGCTTCCGCATGTGCCCGCCCGAGGTCATGCTTGGCCAGCTCGACCGCCTCATGTCGCTGGCGGCCCTGCCCAACGTGCGGCTGGGCATCATCGGGTTCGACACGGTGTATACGGCCTCGCCCTGGCACGGCTTCTGGCTCTATGACGAAGCGAAGGTGCTGGTCGAGACCTTCTCGGCCGGGTTGAACCTCGCCCAGCCGCAGGAGATCGAGCTGTACGGCACCGTCTTCAACGAGCTGGCCGCCGTGGCCAGCTATGGCCGTGCCGCCCGCGCCATCATCACGCGGAATATTGATCTTCTGGCGCAAGATGACGCCGAGGCTGGCGAGTGATTGCCGCTGCTCCGCACTACTTGAACCATTGCGAGCAATTCCGAGCAACTTGCTAGGCGTGCGCGTAGTCGTCTGCTTACTCTCCCTGACGTACCCGCCACCTTCGCTACGGGGGAGAGCCACGTGACCACGCTTGTTCCGCTGCTGAGCACGGAGCAGATAGATCGACTACCCGCGCGTGCCCGTGAGGTTGTTGAGTACCGCAAGAGCGGCCTCAGCCTCAACCACATCCAAGGCTGCCCGCTGGACTGCGCCTACTGCATCCGGCACACCTACGGCCTGTGGGACCAGCGCGTACCACGTGCTCTGATGACGGATGCCGAGGCGGTAGCCGAACTGGTCAACCACCGGTACTTCCAGCCGCACGTCACGCCGGTGCAGCTCTTTAACCGAGCGACCGACCCGTTCCTGCCAGCCGTCCGGCCGCACACCTTCGCGGTGCTCGAAGACTTGGACGAGCGGGAGCTGACCAACCACGTCCTCGTCATCACGCGGCATCAGATGAAGCCGGACGATATCGACCGACTGAATCAACTACGCCACGTCAAGGTCACGTTGCTGTTCACCTACTCGGGGATCGACAACAAGGACATCGAGCCGTACCCATCATTAGTGGCCGCTCAGTCCTTGCAGCTGATGAGCGCGCCGGACCGCCGAAAGTACCGGACGATCCTGTACTGGCGTCCGCTGGTGCCGGGCCTGAACGACTCCGACCAACACCTCACCGCGGCTTACGACCTCAGCAAGCACGCCGATGCCACGGTCTTCACCGGCTTGTTCTACCGCGACCAGATTGCCGAGTACTACAAGGCTAACGGGCTGCCGGAGCCGTACGACGAAACGGCCCGGCGCAAGATCGTGCCAGAGACGCTGGAACAGCGCGTGCTCAAGACGTTTGCGCATTCGCCCTCGCTGTTCCGTAAGACTTCCTGCGCCGTTTCGTACGCGCATGGGCTTCCCGATTACAACGGGCACTACGGCATCCGGGAACTCTGCGACATCTGCCCGATGAGCCAGCTTGACCTCTGCAAGCGTGCCCACCAGGTACCAACCGCCACCCAGCTTCGAGAGGCTGGCCGGTTACTGCCGGAGGCTGACGGGCTGGTGGTTGTCGACATTACCGACCGGGCGGCCGTCGTGTCCGGCCTGGAGCAGGAGCAACCCCGCTACTACCTGCAACACGCGCTTGGGTTCCAAGTACATGACGTGCGGCACCCGCATCATGCGAACCGGCATGGTCGGGCGGATATCGGATGGAAGGACACCGAGGGATGAGTGACTGGACGAAGCTGCGCTACGTGGTCGTTGATGTAGAGGGCAACGGCCAGCAGCCGCCCGACCTGGTAGAGCTGGCCGCCGTGCCGATCGTTGGCGGCGTCGTCGGTGAACCGCAGAGTTGGTTGGTGCGTCCGGCCCTGCCGATCACGGGGTTCGCGCGCAAGATCCACGGCATCTCGAACGAGCAGGTGGCGGAGGCTCCCACCTTCGGATACATCGAGCCGGCCGTCTTGCAAGCACTTGACGTGGATGTCCTCGTCGCCCACGCGGCACACGTCGACGTTGGGGTGTTGCAGCGCAAGCTTGGCGATTGGGAGTGCCCCGAGGTCTTCGACACGCTCAAGCTGGCCCGCCGCCTGTGGCCAGACCGGGACAGTTACAAGCTCGGTGCGTTGGTTGAGGCGTTTGACCTCGCAACGAATTTGCCGAGTGGCCTCAAACCACACCGGGCGACCTACGACGCCATTGTGTGCGCTCGCCTGTTCGTCCGTCTTGCTGACCGGCGCAGCTTGGCAGAACTCCGCAACCTTCCCACAGACGGCGGCCACGATGAAGCTCCATCCCTTTTCTGACCAGCCGCGCGGCATGTTCGTGTCGGTGGACGGTCCGAGTGGAGCCGGTAAATCGACCATCGTGCGGCACTTGGCACAGATGTTGGTCGGGAATGGCGTCGCCGTGCACGTCACTGCCGAACCTTCGGATGGTCCGATCGGCGATCTCTGTCGGGAGCTGACCGAGACCGTCACCGGCCACTCGTTGGCCTGCCTGTACGCCGCTGACCGCTACCACCACATTGCGGCGGAGATCAAGCCGAAGATGGACGCTGGCCAGACGGTGATTTCTGACCGCTACATACCGTCTGGCCTGGTCATGCAGCGGTTCGACGGCATAGACCCGGCATTCCTATGGCAACTCAATGCCGAGGCCGAGCGGCCCGACCTGGCGGTCATTCTTGAAGCCGACCCGGAAGTGATCGCCGAGCGGCTGAACGACCGTGGTCCGCACAACCGGTTCCAACACTCGCCCGGCAGCTCCCACGCTGAGGCGCACTTCTACCGCCAGGCAACCGACCGCCTTATTGAGGCCGGTTTCAATGTGCTTCGTGTCGATTGCAATAGCCGTGCGCCAGAGCAAGCCGCGGTGCTCATTCAAGACCGACTCCGAACGTTCTTGGCCTGTTAAAGGAGTGACTGGTGTCTGCGCTGAGTTTAGAGGAAGTAATAGCTGACTTCACGGCGCTGGTCAGTCTCGCCACGCGCGTGATGAACGAGCACGTAAATGACCGCGACTTGTGCGCAGTATGCGGCTGCGCCTGGCCGTGTGAGCGCGTCGTGCTGGCCGAACACAAGCTTGCGTTCGTGTAGCCCCTGATCTGGTTGGACTGGCGACGGCCAGGACGCTTCGCGGCTGAGGTACGCGCCCCGTCGTCAGTCCAACCGCCAAGGACGGGAGATCGAACCATGAAGCCCTTGCTCTACGGCTATATGCGTGTCTCTGGTGACGCCGAGGATGCCATTATTCGCGGATTAGAGAACGCGCTCAAGCAGTTCGCCGAAGACAAGGGTTTTCGCTTCGTCAGCATCTTCTATGAGTACGACTCGGGTTCGCATAAGGCGTTCGACCGGCTTTCCGAGACGCTGCGACAGATGAACGCGCAACACGTCGTGGTGCCCTCGATGGGCCACTTGTCGGGCAGTCACATCGTCAGTGGCTAGATGCTTATGCGTTTGGAGCACGACGCAAACGCTGAAGTATACGAGCTTGAAGAACAATAATGGATGCCGAAGAAGAAAGCATCCTGCGTCAAATGATACGCATCAATGAATCGTCCGGGCAACTTGCCACGCTCATGTTGACCGGTGAGGCCACACAGGAAGACCAGATCAATTTCGCTCACAAACTCATTGACCTAGCCGAGACCATCCGTGATCGCGTCGCCGGTCCGGTCGGCATCGTGATCGAGGGAAGTGTCGTGGATGACAGCGCTACTACCGGTGGAGACACACCCGGAACGTCCCGAGATGCGTGACAAGCCGCGCCTGTTCGATGACCTCGACCTGGTGGCGCTGCCCACGGCGGTGAGCTGTGCGCGCATGTTCGCGGAGTCCACCCTCACCAAGTGGGGCGCCTCGCCGTTCGTGGTCGCTGACGCCCTGGTGGTCGCCCAAGAGTTGGTGACGCTCGCCGTCCAGGACACGGGTGTCGCTGACGACACGATCCGCTGGTCGGAGCTGGACCACCTCAACCGCATTGTCGTCCGGCTGCTGGGCTTCGCTCGCCACGTGGTTATCGAGGTGTGGGACGCGGCGCTCGAACCGGCCGCACTTCCTGACGAGGGCTTGGGCAAGCTGCCCGCTGGCCTGCACCTGGTCGACGTGACCGCCAACCAGTGGGGTTCTGTCGCTTCGCCGCAGGGGCGACTGACGTGGGCCGAGATAGCCGTGTATGACCGCACTGATAGGACTACTGATTCGACGGCGCAAGTCCCGCCACCAGCCGGTGACATCTGCGCCCCTGCTGGACGAGGAAGTGCTTCGCAAGATTCGCGAGGGCTTGCGTAAACTGTAGCTCGTCACAGGTCCATGAAGCATCGTGGTGGCTGAGGCTCAACGCCGAATAGACAAGATGCAATGCGGGGCGAACTGGTAACACATCGAGAGCCTTTGGGCACAGATGCGTAGTCAGCTGATCTTTGATAGAATTCCATTATGGATGACCTGCGTCGCATCTTCGGGGAGCGTTTCCTTAGCTACGTCTTGGCGTGCGATTCGGCGGCTCTCGACGGAGCCGAGTGGAGCGCGGAACAGCAACACGTCGTCCAGCAGTTAACTGAACTTGCGGGTCTCATTGCGGGGCAACATCCATCGCAACAGCGGAACGGACTTACGAACGTCCTCCTTGATTGGCGTACGGAGGTCAACACCTCACTTGCGAATCTATGGCGGTTGGGGTGCGGCGGCCAGATTCTCGACATTAACGCCACGACTGACATCGGACTCACGCTAATCCTTCAAATAGCGCGAGACATGTACCCTGGATTTCTCCTTCCGACGACCGATTCTCATGTCATCGAGGGGCCTGGGTCGGATCTGTCCGGTCCGGTTCATCGACATCCTGCCCGCCTTGCTTTCTGTCAAGCTGTCGTTGATGACGAAAAACTGAGGCTGTTGTTTCCCGGTGTTGCGGAAGGAACTGCGCTGGAAGATGTCGGTAACAAGCTCTATGAGATTCAATCCGAAATAACGGTCCCGGCTGGACGTAGCGGGAGCTTCCAGTTGGTAATGCTCTGCCAGGTCCTACTCAACACTGCCTATGATCGATTGCTGCTCTCCGGGCGAGACACCCTTGAGGCATATCTGGACGTGGTTGCCGAAGTGCTCGATGACACCCGCAAACTGGGCAGCGGTGGCCATGTCACTATCTCTGTCGTCTTTGGATTGGCCAATGTGCATCTCCCCGAGTCGGCAAGTATAAGTTTGCCTTGGGGAGTAATCCGCAGCCCAACAGAAGGAGACCAGCGATTCCTAATAGGCGAGACGAAAGCAACAGCAGTCCTAGTGGCGCAAGTGCCGTGGAAGATTCTCAGGAAAGTAGCGTGGAAACCCGAACCCACCGAACACATGGTGTCTCGTATAGAGCAATATCGGCCAGCATTCGAGCAATGGAGTAGAGATGCGCAAAGAGTTGTCGATTTGACGCGATACGCCTTGCTGTGCGCATCAAAGGATACGCCCTACTTCGCAGCTCGGCATGTGTCAACGATCATCCTCGATCCTCTGCACTTTGCGCCACACCTGAGCTGGCCGTTTGTCATGCCAGCGTCGGCGCCAGAAACAACCTTGGACGCCGACGCGCTACATCGCGTTGAACATTGGGCTGGGCGGCTCAAAGATCATCCCCGTACGCTTGACATCGCAGTGAGACGTACCTTGTCGGCCATCGCTGACCGACTAGACCCACTCGACGGCTTCATTGATGCAGTGCTTGCATGGGAGAACATGTTCAGCGATACACCAGAGACTACATTGAAGGTGTGTGGCGCTATCGCGATTCTTCTAGAAAGAGAAGACCTTGTCAAACGAGCTGCGCTATTTAAGGAACTCCAGGAGTTGTATAGAAAGCGCAGCAAAGTGGTGCATGGCTCCC
The DNA here is from genome assembly GCA_036268955.1 of Pseudonocardiaceae bacterium. Lineage (GTDB taxonomy): Bacteria > Actinomycetota > Actinomycetes > Mycobacteriales > Pseudonocardiaceae > CAJCJE01. Next base: position 1,193 of record DATATE010000173.1, on the reverse strand, counting down.
AGGAGCCGTCAATGCGTGAGACCATCGAGCACCGAGACCGAGCGATAGTGGTTGGACTGGACGCGATGCGTCGACTTTATGACTACCCATCACTCCTACCAAAGGACTCCAGTGTGCGGGGTCGAGATATACTTTTGGGCGGATTGGACGATGGGTTCGGGAGTGCTTCATCGGTGTGACAGACTTCCTGCTGGTTATAGCACCGGCCAGTGAGTCCTGTATCTACTGTTGTGGAATGTCCGCCACCGTCTGCTCATCGACTACCACCGCACTACTGTTTGGTGTCGTGGCCACTCGCTTACCACCCTCAATTTGCCAGTAGGTCTGCGAGGTTACGCCCTCTAACACCGTGCCGTCTGCCGGAACGGTGTTCATATGGTCGGTCGTGTCAATCGTCTGCTGGTTGACCCACAGCGCACCGTTGTAGCCGGGAATACCACCCTGGTTGTAGAGCTTCAGGGACGCACCACCGGCGAGGCGGTACACGACACCGGTCTCGGCAGAGGCGATAAACTCACCGTTGCTGGGCGTTGCGTTCATATGGTCGAGGTTCACGAGCGAGGTGTAGTTGATGCTTGGCATGTTGGGCTGAAAGCCCGGCAAGATGCCCCAGTTGTATTGGCGCAGCGGGGCACCACCGACAAATTCGTAGACGCCGTTGCCGCCCGCCTCTTGGATGTTCACGAAGGTGCCGTCACTCGGCACCGCATTCATGTGGTCCAGGTTTACCAGCGAAGTGTAGTTGACGTCAGCAGTATTCGCTCCTGGAAATCCAGGTAGATTACCCCAGTTTGACTGCTGTACCGGCGCCCCGCCAATGAATTCGTACACCCCGTTGCCACCAGCTTCATGGATGTTCATGAAGCTGCCATTGTTGGGCACGGCGTGCATGTGGTCCAAGTTGACCAGCGACTGGTAATTGATATCAGCAATCGCCCCTCCTGGAAAGCCTTTCAAATATGACCAGTCAGACTGGCGGATCGGGGCTCCGCCCACAAACTCATATATCCCGTTGCCGCCCGCCTCGTGGATGTTGGCAAACGACCCGTCGGCCCAGGGGAATTTCAAAGTCGGTTTGTGCTGGTAGCGGCCGCGATGATCGGGAAAATCAGACGACGATCAGCGGCGATCCGTTGGACCGTACGGGTGATCTCGGTGATCCCAGCCAGGCGTAACAGACCCAGCGCGAGATT
>DATATE010000172.1:0-75590 GCA_036268955.1 Pseudonocardiaceae bacterium | reverse complement strand
CCGAAGAAGACCAGCAGGCCCTCGCCGCCCGGTGCGTAGCGCTGTCGGGCCGCGCGTACGTCGGCGCCGCGCACCTGCCAGCCGTGCGACTCGATGCCGTTGTGGATGACCGTGATCGTGTCCGGATCGACCTCGAAGAGGTGGGCGACCTCGGCGCGCATCGCGGCCGAACAGGTGATCAGCGCGTCCGCGCGGTTGGCCAGCCACCACTCCGCCGAGTGCACCTGCTGGTTGAGCGGCTGGGACAGCCAACCGCTGTGCCGGCCCGCCTCGGTCGCATGAATGGTCGCCAGCAGCGGCACGTCCAGCAGTTCGGCCAGGGCCACCGCGGGGTGGGTGACCAGCCAGTCGTGCGCGTGCACCACCTCGGGGCGCCAGTCGCGCAACAGCCGGTGCGCCGCGCGGACCATCGCATGACCCATGGCCAGCGTCCAGGCCAGCAGATCGCGCTCGAAAACCAGGTGCGTCGGGTCCTCGGCGACCCGGATGATCCGGACGTTCTCGACGACCGAATCGGTGCTGGGATGCGTGTCGGCGTCCGTGCCTGCTTCCTGCCTGCACAGCACGACAACCTCGTGACCTGCGGCGACCAGGTGCCTTGCCAGTGCGTGGACGTGCCGGCCGAGCCCGCCGATGACCACCGGTGGGTACTCCCAGGACAACATCAGTACACGCATGACCTGAGTGATCCTCGCACTTCGCCGACCGGACCTACTCGCCGGTATCCTTCCGGCGGAGGTGCGGGTTACCCGCTGCCGGTGATCGTGTCACAGGCCACGTGCGTCGAGATGGCCGAACGGACCATCCTGCGCGCGCAACTCGCGCGCCCGTGCGCTCATCGCCGGGGCGTCGTCGCGAAGCAGCCCGGCCAGTTCGGTGTAGCGGGCCCGGTGGGTCGAGGCGCGGCGGCGGGCGTAGTCGGCGGCGGAGTCCTTGGTGACCATGAACGCCCAGTCACTGGACAGCGCGAGCAATGCCTCCCTGGTCAGCTGGTCGAGCACGGGATCGCGCAGCGCGCCGCCGAATTTGTCTATTGTGGACAAAAGGTCCTGTTGGAGTTCGGCGCCGTCGGCGACGAGATCGGCGACCTGCGCACCGTCCCAGACCCGCCAGTCCTTTCCGGACCCCCAGGACGAGGCGGGCAGGTCGACCGGTGGACCGAGATGGCCCGCGGCCAGCGCGCCCGCCAGCGTGGTCACCCGGACCCCGGCCTCGGGCAACGCGCGCAGCACGCCTTCCAGCCAGGCAGGGCCCTCGTGCCACCAGTGGCCGAACAGTTCGGTGTCGTAGGCGGCGACCACGAGTCCCGGTTCACCGGTCCGCTCGGCAAGGGTCTCCAGCCTGCGCAGCACGGTCGCGACGAAATCCGCGACATCGCGGCGCACCGCGGTCGCGGCCAGCTCGGGCCGATAGGGCTGTTTGTCCTCCGCGCGCACCTGTTTGCCGGTGACCCGGCTCGGTTTCAGTCCGGAAGGGTGGTCGTAGGTGTGGAAGTCCCGGTATTCCGCGGCGCCCGGATAACCCGCCTTCGGCGACCACACCCGGTAGGTGACCTCAAGATCCCGGCCGAAGCAGACCACCTCGGAATCACCGACCGACCGCGCGGCCCCGGTCCGGCCGCGCAGTGCGGGCCCGTCGACCAGGAAATGACTCACCCCGGCTGCCGCGTAGTCGGTTTCCATCCCCGGTGCGTAACCGCATTCCGGCGCCCAGATCCCGCCCGGTGCGGCGCCCAGCCGCAGCGCGGTGTCGGCGAGGCCGGTGCGCAGCGCGAAACCGCGCACCCGGTCGGTGAGCAGCGGCTGGAACGGATGCGTCGCGGGGCCGCCCAACAGCTCGAACACCCCGGATTCGCGCAACGGCCGCAGTACCGGGGAAAACCCGTGCCGCCAATGGTTCTCGAACTCGGCGAGCGCGGTATCGGCGGCCCGGTGCTCGGCAGCGGCCAACTCCTGCAACTCGGGGCCGGGCTGCCAGCGGCCGTGCCAGCGGACCCCGGCATGGTCCGCACGCAGCCGCCAGTTGCCCAGCCAGTCGTGGAAGCCGCGCAGGCAGTACGGGTCGTCGAGCTGCGCGGCGAGAACCGGGGTCAGGCCGAGGGTGAGCACCTCGCGCCGGCCCTCGGCGGCGAACCGGCGCAACAGGTCGACGACCGGGAAGTAGGAGTGCGCCCAGGCCTGGTAGAGCCATTCCTCGCCGACCGGCCAGCTCCCGTGGTGCGGCAACCAGGGCAGGTGGCTGTGCAGGACGAGGCAGAAGGTGCCGACCGGTTGCCTGCTCATTCGCCCACCCTGGCCACCGCGACCAGGTCGAGGCTCGTCTCGACGTCCCGGTCGTGCAGCTGGAAGTCCTTGGCGCGCAACGAGTCCACGTCCGCGAGCAGCTTCGCCGGCCAGCTCGCCTCGCCGGGCAGGTAGCCGAGCACGACGTCCAGCTGGGCCTTGATCAGCGAACCGCCGTAGGCACGGTCGAGTTCGGCAAGACGCGGACCGTGGTGCAGGCCGCCGAGGAACTCGATGGTGAACCCCGCCTCGGTGAGCAGTTCGGCCAGTTCGTCCGGGTTCAGCTCGCGGGTGTGGAACGGGTTGGTCGGGGTGTCCTGGCCGGGGGAGAAGGTGATCCGGTTCGGCGTGGTCAGCAACAGGCTGCCGCCGGGCCGCAGCACCCGACGGCACTCGGCGAGAAAACCGGCCTGGTCCCAGAGGTGTTCCAGCACCTGGAAATTGGCCACCACGTCGATGGTGCCGGCCGCGATCGGCAGCGTGACCAGGTTGCCGCGCACCACCTCCAGCGCCGGATAGCGGGCCAGCACCTGCTCGGTGGTCCGCTGTTCGTAGTCCAGCGCGACCACCCGTTTCGCCACGCCGGCGAGCAGATCGGCGCCGTAGCCCTCACCGCAGCCTGCCTCCAGCACCAGCGCACCGACGCAGCGCTCGCGCAGCGCGAGATATGCCGCCTCGTGGCGCCGGTACCAATAATTCTCTTCCGGCACGCCGGGCACGGTGCGTTCCCCGGTCAGCGGGAGGCCGAGCGGGGTCGCCTCGGCGGGCTCATCGGACGCGGTCTGCACGGGCTGCACGGTAGCCGATGGCTGGTTGCGGCCAGGTCGACCTGTGGAAAGCGGGCCGGACACAGCGGCGCCCGCCACGAAATCCGTGGCGGGCGCCGAGACGAAAATCGGTCGATCAGAAGGTAGTCGGTCGATCAGAAGGTGAGGCTGGCGGAGGCGTTGGTCGGCAGTGCCGAGCCGAGCGCCCCGCTGGAGAAGACGTACTGTCCGGACTCCAGGCTCGGCAGCTGCGTCGAGCCGATGTCGCCCTGGGTGATGTCCAATGTCGACTTCGGCACGGTCACCGTCGCCGTTGTCGACGCGCCGGCCGCAAGATGCACCCTGGTGAAGCCGACCAGCCGCTTTGCCGGTACCAGCGGATCGCTGACCGGCTGCGACACGTAGATCGGCACCACGAGGTCGCCGGCCTTGCCGCCCGCGTTGGTCACGTTCACCGAGACCTTCACCCCGTTGCCCGCCTTCGCCGCGGTCACCGCGCCGAAGGTGTAGTTAGTGTAGGAGAGGCCCGCGCCGAACGCGTACAGCGGCTGGTAGACCGGGCCGGTGCCGTTGTAGGTGTTGGGCAGGGTGAGCAGCCGGTAGCTGTTCGGGTTGTCGGTGCTCTCCTTGGGCCAGGACACCGACAGCCGGCCGCTCGGGTTGGTCGCGCCGTAGAGCACGTCCGCGACGCCGTTGCCGCCCTGGGTGCCGGGGCGCCAGGCCATCAGCAGACCGGCCGGGGTGACGCCGCCGGAGGAGTTCTCCAGCGAGCCGAGCGCGTCGGGCCGGTCGTCGATGAGCACCATGACCACCGGCTTTCCGGTGGCCACCAGCGCGTTGACCTCGGCCTGCTGGTCGGCGGGCAGGCTCGGGTCGCGCTTGTCGTTCGGGCCCTCCGCGCCGGGACCGCTGCCCACCACGACGACGTAGTCGTCGGTGCTGCCCGCCGCGGCGACCGCGGCGGACTGGGTGGCCGCGTAGGACACGTTCGCCCCGCCCTGCGCCTTGAGACCGTCCAGCACGGTGACCGCGGTCTCCGGGCTGCCGGCCGGGATGCCCTGCCAGCCGATGGTCCAGCCGCCCAGGGTGTTGGCGACCGAGTCGGCGCTCGGGCCGGTCACGGTGATGTGCGCGGAGGTCGACAGCGGCAGCACGTTGTTGTTGTTCTGCAGCAGCACGCTGGACTCCGCGGCCGCCTGCCGGGCCACGTTCGCGTCGGCGCCCTCGGTCTGGTCGGCCTTGGAGGCGTCGACGTAGGGGTGGTCGAAGATGCCGGTCTTGAACTTCAGCTCCAGCACCCGCTCGGTGGCCTGGTTGATCCGCGACATCGGGATCAGGTGATCCTTCACCGCCGAGGTCACCGCGGCCTCGAAGGGCGGGCCGTCCAGCGGCACCATGGTCATGTCGACGCCGGCGTTGATGGCCAGCGCGACCGCGTGCTCGTAGTCACCGACCAGGTGGTAGCTGGTCTGCAGCGCCTCGACGTCGCCCCAGTCGCTGACCGCGACCCCGGTGAAGTGCATCTGGTTGCGCAGCACCGTGGTCAGCAGGTAGTGCGAGGAGGTCGCCGGCACGCCGTCGATGGCGCCGGAGTCGACCATCACGGTGTCCGCGCCGGCGGAGATCCCGGCCTGGTAGGAGGGGAACTCGTCGTCCTGCAGCCAGTTCAGCGGGATGTTGGCGTCGGTGCGGTCCAGGCCGTCGCTGGCGCCGCCGTAACCGGCGAAGTGCTTGACGGAGGCGGCCACCTGACCGCTGGCCTGCAGACCGGCCACGCCGGCCGACTCCATCGCGGCGTCGAGCGTCGGGTCCTCACCGAAGGACTCGTAGTAGCGGCCCCAGCGGGTGTCGGAGTCGACGTCGGCGACCGGACCGAAGCCCCAGCGCACGTTCGTGGCCAGCGCCGCCGCCCCCGCGGACGTCTCGGCCTGCTTCTCGAGGTTCGGGTCGTAGGTTGCGCCCATGCCGATCTCGGCCGGGAAGATCGTGTCGCCGACCACGTTGCTGTGGCCGTGCACGACATCGGCGCCGTAGATGATCGGAATGTGCAGCGGGTTGTGCGCGATGGCGTAGGACTGGATCGCGTTGATCGCGTTCGCCCAGTCGGCGGGGGTGTCCGCGCCGTTGATGTTCTCGGTGGGCGGGGAACCACCACCGGAGAGGATGGAACCGACGGCCTGGTTGCCGAGGATGCTCTGCGCGCAGGTCGGGTTCAGCGGGCCGGCACCGTAGTTGCAGTCGCCGACGAGCTGGCTGACTTCGATCTGGGTCATCTGGCCGATCTTCTCGGCCAGCGTCATTCGTGATACCAGGTCAGCGGCCCGCGCCTGCGGGGATGCCTGCTGGTTGAGATACAGGGGCTGGTTGTCGGCGATCGCCGAACCGGAGCTGCCGGCAACGATGACCGAGGCGGCCACCGTTCCGATCGCCGCTGCGACCGCGATCAGCGATCGCCGACCGAGTAAGCGCTTTCTTGTCATCCGGACTCCTACCACCGTGGTTCCAACGGGCGCCTCCGTCGGGCCCGTATCACACCGCCGTCGACTTGATCGATAACGGGCGTTTCGATGCTTGACCGCACCGGGCGCCTAGTCAATAGGTTGCGGCCGGCCAATCCTGTCGATGACCGTTACGTAACCTCCTTCACCTTTCCGGCCGGACCACTGTCCGAATTGGTCCATCGGCCATGTGGGTGAGGCCGATCGTCGGGCGCCATCTGGTCAGGGCCGGTCGTCGGGGATCTTGCCTACGAACGGCGGGTGCGCTTCACAGTGAATTCGCGACATGCTCGGGATGTCCATTCACCCACCGAGGAGGAAATTTGTCCGAATCGAGATGGTCCAGAAGAGGCCGCGGCATCGCAGTGGCCCTTGGTGTCGCGGCATTGACGGTGTTGGGCTCGGTGACCGCGCAGGCCGCCCCGACCGCAACTCCGGGTACTCTCGCCGGCCCGAACTCCGTCGCCTCGTTACGCGCGGAGGTTCAGCACGGAACGTTGTTACAGACGCACGGCGTGATGAACGCCTGCGCGACCACGGTGAAGCTGGCCTGCCTCGCGGAGGTCGTCACCACCAGCCCCGGCTCGAAGAAGGCACTGTCCTCGACGACCCCGGCCGGCTACGGCGCCACCGACCTGGAGAAGGCCTACGGTCTGACCGGCGACAGCGGCCAGAGCGGCACCATCGCCATCATCGACGCGGGCGCCTACCCGACCCTCGAATCCGACCTCGACGTCTACCGCGCCCAGTACGGCCTGCCCGCCTGCACGAGCGCCAGTGGCTGCCTGAAGATCGCCGACTACAAGGGCGGCCCGCCGTTGCAGCCCTCCACCTCGGGCGAGGACCCGATCATCGAGGAGGAGGTCGCCGTCGAGACCTCCCTCGACGTGGACATGGCCTCCGCGGCCTGCCCGAACTGCAAGATCATCGAACTGCAGCTGCCCGATGAGGACGCGCTGATCGAGGGCAGCAACGCCGACCCGGAGACCACCGACTTCGGCACCGCGGTCAACACCGCGGCCGCGCTGGGCGCCAACTCGGTCAGCATGAGCTACCAGTACCCGACCGACCAGTTCGAGGAGACCGGCACTCCCGGCCTCGACCTGTTCCACCCCGGCATGGCGGTCCTCGCCTCCTCCGGCGACGGCGGCTACGAGGGCAACACGAGCACCGGCTGGCCGTCGAACCTGCCCTGGGTGACCTCGGTGGGTGGCACCTCGCTGTATGAGAACCAGAACGGCACCTTCACCTCGACGGCATGGGCCGGTGCCGGCAGCGGCTGCGAGACCTCGCTGCCCGCCGCGATCGGCCAGCCCGCCGCGATCAGCAAGAACTGTGGCGGACACCGGACCGGTTCGGACATCTCCGCGGTCGCCGACCCGAACACCGGCGTCGCGCAGTACGACACCTACGCGCCGTACTCGGGTGAGCCCTACGACTGGATCTTCGACGGTGGCACCAGCGTGTCCTCGCCGTTCGTCGCGGGCATCTACGCGCGGGCCGGCAACCTCTCCCAGGTGATCGGGCCGAACACCCTCTACACCGACCCGGCCTCGGACTTCACCGACGTCACGATCGGTTCGAACACCCCGCCGAACACCGGTGTCGGTCCGGCCCCGCTCTACACGGCGGGCAAGGGCTGGGACGGCCCGAGTGGTCTCGGCACCCCGAAGGGCCTCGCCGGTTTCTGAGCCGACCGCTCGGTCACCGCTGACCCCGTAACGATCTGACGCTCCACCGATCCCGTTCCACCGATCCCGCTTCGGCCTTCGCCGATCCGCCGATCAGGCCCACGATCTCGCCGGCGCGGCAGCGCTCTCCGCCGGCGAGATCGTGACGCCGACTCCGCCCGGTCCGACGTGCACCGCGATGATCGCGCTCACGCCGACCAGATTGACCTGGTTGAGGTTGGGCACCCGCTCGCGCAGCTGCTCCAGGATCTGTCTAGCCCGTCCCTCGGCGCCGAAGTGCTCGACCGCGATGTCCACCGTCGCGTTGCCGGCCTTCGCCACCGCGGTGTCCACGAGCTTGCGCAGCGCCCGCTCGGTGCCGATGGTCCTTGCCAGCGGCACGATCTCCCCGTGCTGCACGGTGAGCAGCGGTTTCACCGACAGCGCGGTGCCGATCAGGTGTGCCGCGGCGCCGATCCGGCCGCCCCTGCGCAGGTACTCCAGGGTCTCCACGTGGATCAGCTCGACCGACTGCGAGGTGCGCCGGCTCGCCGCGGTGATCACCTGGTCCACGTTGCCGCCCGCGTTGGCGATCCTGGCCGCGGCCAGTACCGCGTAGCCAAGGCTCATCCCGGCCGTGCCGGCGTCGACGACGTGCACCGGGATACGCGAGTCGGCGGCGCCGAACTTCGCCATGTCCGTGGTTTTGGACAGCTTCCCGGAGATGTGGATGGACACCACGGCGCTGGCGCCCCGGTACACGGCGTCCTGGTAGGTCCAGAAGAACGCGCCGGGGTCGGGCGGTGAGGTCGCCAGCGGAGTGCCGTCGGCGAACGCGTTGAGCAGGGTCTGGGGTGCGATCCGTGCCTCGTCGTCGAGGTGGTCGCCGACATGCAGTTGCTGCTGCACGATAGAGATGCCCCACCGCGCCGCCAAGTCGGTCGGCAGACATGCGGTGGAGTCAGTCACAACTGTGACATAGCCGGCCATGGCCGAGGACTGTAACGCCCTGACAACGTTTGGCGATATAGGCCCACTCCCTGGACTGAGATCCGGTAAAGAATGCCGCTGCTCGCGGGCCAGGGGTGAGGATGGTCACCGACCATAAGTGGGTGGGCCGGGTTGCTGAAGGGCTACTGGCGGGTAACATTTCTGGGGTTGGCGGACGTTGTGCGCTAGCTCGCCATCGGGGTGTTTGGCTCGCCAACCCGGAAGCGACGTGGCAAGGTCGGGCCAACCGACGACACGCAACTCGCCGCCGCACACATGCCTGGCGGTTACTTTCTCAGGAGGTCGAACGAGGCCCATGAACATCGTTGTTCTGGTCAAGCAGGTGCCGGACACCTACTCCGAGCGCAAGCTGCGCGACGCCGATCACACTCTCGACCGCGACGCGGCCGACGCCGTCCTGGACGAGATCAACGAGCGTGCCGTCGAAGAGGCGCTGTTGATCAAGGAGGCGCAGGGCGGGAACGTGACCGTGGTGTGCGTCGGCCCCGAGCGCGCCACCGAGGCCATCCGCAAGGCACTGTCCATGGGCGCGGACTCCGCCGTGCACGTCAGCGACGAGTCGCTGCACGGCGCCGACGTGTTGCAGACCGCGAAGGTCCTGGCCAAGGCGATCGGCACCGTTGACGCCGTCGACCTCGTCATCGCCGGCAACGAGGCAACCGACGGCACCTCCGGCACAGTCCCGGCGATCATCGCCGAACTGCTCGGGCTGCCCCAGCTCACCCACGCGCGCAAGGTCACCATCGACGGCACTGCCGTCAAGGTCGAGCGGGAGACCCCGGACGAGGGCCTCATCCACCTACAGGCCAACCTGCCCGCGGTGATCAGCGTCTCGGAGAAGATCAACGAGCCGCGCTACCCCTCCTTCAAGGGGATCATGGCCGCCAAGAAGAAGCCGGTCAGCACCCTCACGGTCGCCGACCTCGGCATCGACGCGGGCGAGATCGGCCTGGCCAACGCGTGGTCGACGGTGTTGGACGCGGCTCCCAAGCCGCCGCGCACTGCCGGCGAGAAGGCCGAGGACGACGGTAGCGGCGGCAGCAAGATCGCCGAGTACCTCATCGCCCAGAAGCTGATCTGAAGACCCGAGTCGAGCAGGAGATACACACCATGTCCGAGGTACTGGTCCTCGTTGAGCATCTCGACGGCGAGGTCAAGAAGGTCACCTTCGAGCTGCTGACCGCCGCCCGTCGGCTCGGTGAGCCCTCCGCCGTCGTGGTCGGCGCGCCCGGCACGGCAGCCAAGGTTCGCGACGCACTGGCCGGCTACGGCGCGGCCAAGGTCTACGCGGCCGAATCCGATGACGCCGCAGGCTACCTGGTCACGCCGAAGGTCGACGCGCTGGCCGCCGTCGCCGGTTCGGCGAGCCCGGCCGCCGTGCTGATCGCCGGTTCGTCGGAAGGCAAGGAGGTCGCGGGCCGGCTGGCCCTGCGGCTGGGCGCCGGTCTGCTCGTCGACGTCATCGACGTCGACGCGGAGGGCACGGGCACGCAGTCCATCTTCGGTGGCGCCTACACCGTGCACTCCAAGGTCAGCCACGGCATCCCGGTGATCACGCTGCGCCCCGGCGCACTGGACGCCGAGGCCGCCGACGGTGCCGCCGAGCAGTCCGGTGTCGATCTGCCGGCGGTCGACGAGGCCAAGGCGACCAAGGTTCTCGGCCGCGAGCCCATCGAGGGCGGCGACCGTCCGGAACTGACCGACGCGAACGTGGTCGTCTCCGGCGGCCGTGGCGTCGGCAGCGCGGAGAGCTTCTCCGTCGTCGAAGCCCTCGCCGACTCGCTCGGCGCGGCCGTCGGTGCCTCTCGTGCCGCCGTCGACTCCGGCTACTACCCGCACCAGTTCCAGGTGGGCCAGACCGGTAAGACAGTTTCCCCGCAGCTCTACATCGCCCTGGGTATTTCCGGTGCTATTCAGCACCGCGCCGGAATGCAGACCTCCAAGACGATCATCGCGGTGAACAAGGACGCCGAGGCGCCGATCTTCGAGGTTTCCGACTTCGGTATCGTCGGTGATCTCTTCAAGGTCGCTCCGCAGCTCACCGAGGAAGTCAACAAGCGTAAGGGCTGATTACTGAATAGCCCGCTAATTCGGGGCGGTCTTTCCGTGACAACACGGTGAAGACCGTCCCGAATTGTTATCCGGAACCGGTCATTAACCGAGTTTCCATCTTTCTGCTACCGGTTGGGTCTTCTGGCGGTTGCCAACCGCACCGTAAACCTGAGGTATGGCGCAGTCAGAACTGCTCGTGAGCACGGCAGCCGGCGCATCCTCCGGTTCGTCCGGCACTCCCTCCGCTGGTCCCTCCGCCGACAACACCGCGACCGCAGGCGCGCACTATTCGCTGCTGGTCGCCCACGACGCCGCCGAGGTCCGCGCCGCACAGCGGTTGCGCTACCAGGTGTTCGCCGAGGAGATGGGTGCCAACCTGCACAGCGATGTGCCGGGACTGGACGTCGACGAGTTCGACGAGTTCTGTGATCATCTTGTGGTCCGCCACGACCCGACCGGCGAGATCGTCGGCACCTACCGGATGCTGCCCCCGGAACGCGCCACCGCGGCCGGAAAGCTGTACTCCGAAGGCGAATTCGACCTGTCCGCGCTGTCCGGTGTGCGCGGCGCCCTGGTCGAGACCGGCCGCTCCTGCGTGCACCCCGACCACCGCAGCGGCGCCGTCGTCGGCCTCGTCTGGGCCGGCATCGCCCGCTACATGCTGCTCTCCGGCCACTCCTGGCTCGCCGGCTGCGCCTCGGTTCCGCTGCACGACGGCGGTGAACTGGCCGCCGGGGTCTGGGATGTCGTCTCCGCCAAGAACCACGCCCCGGCCGAATACCGGGTCAGCCCGCGCGAACCGTGGCAGGTGGACGCCGCCCCGCGCCCGGCCAAGGCGGTCATCCCGCCGCTGCTGCGCGGCTACCTACGCCTCGGTGCGTGGGTCTGCGGCCCGCCCGCGCTGGACGCGGACTTCGGGGTCGCCGACTTCTTCGTCCTGCTGTCCATGGACCGGTTGGACCAGCGCTACCTGCGGTTCTTCCTCGGCGAAGGCCGCTGACCATGACTGCCCTGGCACTTGGTAGCGGCTCCACACACGCCTGGATGCCGGCCTCGCCCTGTGGGCCGGACTGCCACGCCGCCTCCATGCCGACCGTCGGCCCGCTGCGGCGGGTCACCCGGCTGGGCAGCGCCATCGCGGTACTGCTGGCCTGCCTGCTGCTCGCCCCGCTGCTGATCGTCCTTCGTGGACGGTCGAGGGCCACGCTGCTGCGTGGTCTGTTCGCCGCGATGCTGCGCGCCTTCGGGGCGCGCCTCGAGGTGCACGGCGATGCCTCCTTCGCCCTGTCCGAACGAGGCGGCCCGCAGCGTGGCGCGCTCGTCGTGCAGAACCACGTGTCCTGGTTGGACACCGTGGTGGTCAACGCGGTGCGGCCGATGCGCTCGGTCGCCAAGCGCGAGATAGGCCAATGGCCGCTCGTCGGCCGGTTGGCCACCAGGGCCGGCACCGTCTACCTCGACCGAGGACGGCTGCGCGCCCTCCCGGACACCGTCACCGAACTCGCCGGTGCGCTACGCGCCGGGGCACAGGTGAACATCTGCCCGGAAGGCACCACCTGGTGCGGCCTTGCCGCAGGCCATTTCCGCCCCGCGCTGTTCCAGGCCGCCATCGACGGCGGCGTCCCGGTCCGTCCGCTTGCCGTGCGCTACCGCCTCGCGGACGGGCAGACCACCACCTGGCCGTCCTTCGTCGGTGACGAAACCCTCATCGACTCCGTCCGCCGCACCGCGCGCCTGCGTGGCCTCGTCGTCGAGGTGCACGTGCTCGCCGAGATCGCCCCCGGCCGCGCCGCCGACCGACACGAACTCGCCGAACTCGCCGAAGCCCAGGTCGCCGCCGTCCTCGCCGGTCAGGGAATCCCGGCCCAGCGCGAACACCAGACCCACACCAGCCAGCGGCCCGCCGCTACCTCGGGCCCGGCCTCCCCTTCCGCTTCCGCCTCGGCTTCGGATGGGGTCGTCGCCGGCTGAAAGCCTGCTCAGCGATCGAGGTAGGTGGCCCGTAGACCGGCGATGATCACCCGCAGCCCGTCCTCGAAACCGGCGTCGGTATCGGCGTCGAACAGATGGGGAACGGCCGCTGCGGTGAGCGGAAACCGTTGTTTGTCAACGTTTCCAGGCAATGCGTTCACCTGATATGGGTTCTGGCCGTCATAGCTTTCGCCGATCCTGGCCTGTTCCTCGATGGTGAACCCGATCGTGTAATGGAGCAGCACGGGAAAACCGCGCGCCGCGTCTCGCACGGAGAAGCCGGCATCCTGCATCGTGGCCATCGCCAGTTCGATCGGTCTTGGCATCTCGACATCGGTGACGTAGGTACCGGCGAACACCCGTGCGCCGTCCCGGTACTTCAACATCACCCGGCGTGCGTTGCGCATCCGCTCGCGAGCCCAGTCCGCCCAGTCGGCGCCCTTGCGGGGGCCTTCCAGATCGTCGTTGATCTCGCGGTACATGATCGCCGCCATCGCGTCGAGCAGTTCCTGCTTGTTCTTCAGATGCCAGTACAGGGCCGCGGCCTGCACGCCGAGTTCCTTGGCCAGCACCCGCATGGTCAGGCCGTCGAGGCCGACCTCGTTGAGCAGGCCGAGCGCGGTACTGGCGATCACCTCGCTGCTGAGCTTCATGCACATCTCCTCCGCCACACCCTTGACAGCTTAACATCGTTCTGGGCATCCTTAACATCGTTCATTGAACAAAGTTAAGGAGAGATGCGATGACAACCAAGATCTCGACCGGGTTCGAATCCACCCAGGTACTGATCGCGGGCGCGGGCCCGACCGGCCTGATGCTCGCCTGCGAACTCCGCATCGCCGGCATCGACGTGCGGGTACTCGATCGCGCCGAGGGCCGCAGCGGTGAATCGCGCGCAGGGGGAATGCACCCGCGCAGCATGGAAATCCTCGACCAGCGCGGCATGCTCGCCCCGTTCCTCGCTCAAGGCCGGCCGATCCAGGCCGGACACTTCTCCGGTATCCCGCTGGACTTCAGCCAGTTCGACACGCGCTACCCGTACACGCTGGGAATTCTGCAGACCAGGGTCGAGCAGCTGCTCGAAGCGCACCTCGTCGAACTCGGCTGCGAGGTGCGCTGGTCCGCCGAGATCACCGACCTCGACCAGGACGACACCGGAGTCACCGTGACCGTCGACGGCGACCACCAGGTCCGCGCCCAGTACCTGATCGGCTGCGACGGCGGCCGCGGTGCCGTGCGCAAACTCGCCGGCATCGGCTTCCCCGGCACGCCGGCCACCATGACCTCGCTGCTCGGCGACGTCGAACTGGCCGACCCACCGGCCGATGCCGTCTTCCAACAGCGCGGCGAACTCGGCAATTTCTCGGTATTCGCCTTCGAACCCGGCTGGTACCGGGTGACCGTCCAGGAGTTCGACCACGTCCTCGACCGCCAGGCACAGATCACCTTCGATGACCTCCGCGCCGCCATGATCCGCATCGCCGGCACCGACTTCGGCATGCACGACCCGCGCTGGATCTCCCACTTCGGCGACGCCGCCCGCCTCGCCGACCACTACCGCACCGGCCGGGTCCTGCTCGCCGGCGACGCCGCGCACATCCACTTCCCGGCCGGTGGGCAAGGCATGAACACCGGGATGCAGGACGCGGTCAACCTCGGTTGGAAACTCGGTCTCGTCGTCACCGGCAATGCCCCCGAAATCCTGTTGGACAGCTACGAAACCGAACGTCGACCGGTAGCCGATCGCGTCCTGCGCAACACCCGAGCCCAAACCGCCCTCGGCCGTCCCGGCCCGCACTTCGACGCGCTCCGCGAGACCGTCGCCACCCTGATCGACATCGACGCCGCGAACGACGCCGTCGGCGGCATGATCTCCGCCCTCGACGTCAAGTACCCGCTCGGCACCGAACACCCCCTACTCGGTCGCAGGGTCCCCGACCTCGACCTGAAAACCGCGGACGGCACCATGCGTCTCTACGAACTCCTGCACCAAGGGCGCCCGATCCTGCTCGACTTCGACGGCGGCCTCGCTCCAGCCGTCCAAGGCTGGTCCGACCGCGTCGATCACATCGAGGCCATCCGTGCCGCCGACCACTGGGCGATCCCCGCTGTCGGCCGCATCCCAGCCTCAGCGGCCCTGCTCATCCGCCCCGACGGCCACGTAGCCTGGCTCCCCGAATCCGCCGTCGATCTGCGCACCGCCCTGACCACCTGGTTCGGTCCCGAACAGCGCGTTCACCAGCAGCCGACCGCCGGAGTGAGCTAGCTCCCATTTGGCGGAACCGATCCCGCCGGACGGCGCTTCCGATACTCTGCGAGATTGCGAGGACACGGAAAGGCGACGGGCGGGGCGGCAATGGCGGACACCGAGCAGAACACGATCAACGCGATCAACGCGCTCAGCAACGAGCCGCCCAGCGCGGGTAGTCAGGCCGCTGGCGCCGGCTCGTCCGGCAACCTCATGCAGAACATGGTCGACGTCCTCACCGGCGGCACGAACTCCATGGCCAACGGCGGCCAGGCCATGCTCGCCCAGGCCAACAGCGGCAACCTCAAGTTCGACCCGGAAACCGGCCAGTCCCTGATCACCATGCTGAACACTCAGCTCGGGACCTTGCAGGATGTTGGTGGACATGTCACCCAGATCCAGTTCGAAACGAAGCTGGGTATGACAGCGGGCGGTCAGGCGATGGCCAAGTTCAACCAGCAGGTCTCGTCTACCGGCTCCAAGGCCTTCTCTCCTGCTCACCAGCAGTTTCAGCAGACCTTGAACACCATGGTGCAGGCCATCCAGGTAGCCATGGAGAACTACGCCAAGGCCGACGACGACAATGCGAACAAGCTGAAGCCGAAGGACTGACTCGACTCGTGATGAGGACCCCAGTGATTCGACGCTCGATGATCCTGCCGGCGTTCGCCGCAATCGCACTTGGCGCCGCAGCGTGTTCGAGCGGTGCTGCGACCGGCACACCTACGGCTACGTCGGCCCCGGCTACGACCAGCAGCAGTGACTCGTCGTCCAGCGGCGATGGCAACTCGTTGGCTTCGGTCGATCCGTGCGGTCTGTTGACGCAGCAGCAGGTCAGCCAGCTTGGCCTGACCGCCGAAGGCCCCGCCAACAACGCGGAGTCAAAGGGATGTGGCTGGCGAAAAGGGCCGACTTATTCGCTGGGGTTCTACATTTATCAGAACAGGCCGATTGACGCCGTCGGCTCGAATGGTGCGAGCAAGGTCACGCTGCAGTCGCATGATGCGGTGGAAACCACTGCCAGCGGCACCGGTTGTGCGGTGGAGATCGAGGTGTCCAGGACGTCAACTGTTCTTGTCACCACTGATGCCAACAGTGGACTCACGCAGTCGTGTCGGATAGCCGAGCAGTACGCGACACTGATCGAACCGAAGTTGCCGGCGGAGCAGAAGTAGCGAGCGGAAGGCTGGATCATGGGTGGGGACAATCCGAGCAACGCAACTCCGAATTCTGCTGCCGCGCCGTCGACTCCTGG
The DNA here is from genome assembly GCA_036268955.1 of Pseudonocardiaceae bacterium. Taxonomy (GTDB): domain Bacteria; phylum Actinomycetota; class Actinomycetes; order Mycobacteriales; family Pseudonocardiaceae; genus CAJCJE01. Next base: position 59,836 of record DATATE010000172.1, on the reverse strand, counting down.
TCAGGTGCAGTCCGTTATTCAGATTGCGAACGAGAACAACGCCGCTGCCCAGCAGCAGATCGGCTTTGTCGACCAGATCCTGCAGGTGCCTCAGGCCGTCGAACTCGAGGTCGCGGCTGCGCAGAAGACGGCGGCGTATACCCAGCACCAGTTTCAGCAGTTGTCGGGTGATGTGCAGACGCAATCCGCGCCGAGTTTCTCCGGGCACAATTATGCCTCCTACACCGCGACCCAGTTGAAGCAAATGGTCACGACCAATATGGACCCGGTCACGGCGGGCGATGCGTCGACGGCCTGGACGAGTATTGGCAACAGTTATGTGCAGGTTTCGCAGAGTCTGAGCCAGGCGGTCGGCAACAGTGAGTATGGCTGGCAGGGCTCGACCGGCGACGCCACACGGGATTTCATGACCGGCATCGCCAAATGGGCGGGAACCGCCGGGCAGGGTGCCCAGTTGGCGGGTAACCGGCTCGCCGTGCAGTCCGAGGCGGCGACGACGGCGAAGAACTCGGTGCCGACCAATCCGACGGAACCGCCGACCGGGTCGGACGTCGCGTCGACGATGTTGGACAACTTTTTCAATCCCGCTGCCGGCGCCGCCAAGCTCAACGCGCAGTTCACGCAGGCCGCCTCGGACCATACCGAGGCCGTGCAGGCCGCGCAGACCTACGATTCCGCGCTGGCAAGTTCCGGGGAGAAGTTCCCGGCTTTCAACACTCCGCCGACCTTCAACCCCAACGCCGGCAGCGGCACGGTCACGCCGACCGGCGGGGGCAGCGGTGTCTCCGGGCTCAACCGGGCCGGGAACGTCTCACGCGGTGGCGGTGGGTCGGGTGGGGTGGTTCGGTCGGCGCCGCGTGGGGGCGGCGCGCCCTCCGGTGGGCAGGCGCCGCCGAACCTGACCACGCCGTCGAGCAGCAGTTCGACGTCGACGGCCGGTTTCCAGCCGGGTGGGACCACCTCGCTGCCGAACACGAATCCGGGCCAACTGCCGGGCGGGCCGGGTGGATCCGGTGGCCAGAACGGACTTGGCTGGAACCCGGACTCGAACATCGACCCGACCTTCTCCGGCACTCTCCTCGGCGCGGGCGGTGGGGCCGGTGCCATCGGTGGGTCGGGCGGGTTCGGTTCCGGTCCGGCCGGGCTGTCCAGCGGCACCGGTTCGGTCAGTGCCGGCGCGGGCGGGTCCGGTGCGCGCAGCGGGATTGGTTCGGGCGCGGCCGGTGAGGAGGCCGAAGGCGGCCTTGGTGGTGCCAAGAGTGCGAGCGAACCGTCCGAGGGTGGTATGGCGCCGCGCGGCGGCGGGAAGGGCAAGGGCGGCGAGGACGCCGAGCACAAGCGCGCCGACTATCTGCTCAACTCCGACCCGTACGCGACCTTCGGTACCGATGAGCGGGTGGCGCCGCCGGTCATCGGCGAGTGATGGATGAGCCGCTGACCCTGTCGCACGCCGCTGTCGACATCCTGTGGGAGGAACTCGCGCTCGGCCGGTTGCCGCCGCCGTTGGAGATCCGGTCGGTCGGAGCCACCATGGACGAGCGGGCGGCGATCCGGCGGGAGGTGTGGCAGGGCCTGACCGATCGCGGTCTGGCGTATCGCGGTCGGTTGGAGCCGGAGGTCGAGGATCAGCTCGCGGTGCTGGTCCGCTACGACTCGGCGATCAGTGTGTTCGGGGCGCTGGACGATGGCGAGGTGTTGCGCGCCCGCGTGTCCGGCAACAGCCGGTTCGCGGTGTTGGCCGTTCAGGACACCGAGAGCGTCCACTTCGAACCGGTCGAGCCACGGTCGTTGAGCGCGTCGATCGTCGGCGTACTGCCCAATGCCCGGCCGTTTCCTGCTCGGCCGGTGACGGTGCGGGAGCAGGACCCCCTGTCCTCCGGCTACCTGCATCCGGTCACCACGCCGACCCCTGACGAACAGGAGGCGCGCCGGATGCTGAGCTGTCGGCGGGAGCGCGCCGGTTACTTTACCGTCCACGGGCGCGACGGCAGAGGCCGGCATGTGCAGGCGCCCGAACTCGCGTGGACGGACACGGTGAAGGGCCGGTTCAGTTCACAGCTGCGGACCACCCGAGGCGGCCGGCAACTCGCCACCCACGCGCCGGCCACGAATTCGAGTTTGGCGGGGCAGCTCAGGGAGTTGCTGGCCTGGGTCCACGCGGACGACTGATTCGACCGCTGGAGGTCAGCCGGAATTGCCCACTGCCATCGCGAAGATGTGCAGGGCCGGGTTGGGGCCACTGCCGCTGACCGGTAGGACGACGGTGGCGATGGTCTTGCCGGCGGTGAGCGGGACTCCCTGGTAGTAGATGGCGACCGGGTTGTGGTCCTGGCCGCCTGCCGAGTTGCGGTAGGGCAGGACGAACGGAGCGTCGGTGCCGGCGGGTGGGTCGCCGTACCAGTTCGGGCTGGACAGGGTGAAGGGCCGCGTCGTGCCGTCGGTGTAGACGATGCTGCCGGTGCCGCTGATCGGCGGGGTGTTGGTGATGCCGACGAACAGGAAGCCGAGCGTGTTGCCGGAGCCGGACACGGTGACGATCTGGCCGTTGGTGCTGGTGTCGTCCGGCAGGCCGTCCTGTTCGACGGGCCAGGTGAAGGTCAGGCCGTCGTGGCTGACCGGTGCGCCGGACACCGCGCCGGCCGCGGCGAGGGTCTGCACGGAGTAGCTGTAGCCGGAGCCGTCGATGTCGCCCTCGCCTGGGGTCGCGTCGTTGCTGGTGCCGACGTTGTCGAACGACGCGGCCAAGGATGGATAGGTCTGCGGGATGGTGGTGCTGCCGGCCGGGGTGGTCACGGTGACCTGGTCGAGCAGGACGCCGGCCGGGACCGTTGCGACCAGGAAGTTCGCCGAGAGCACCTGGACACCGGCGGGGGTCCTGCCGAAGGTGACGGTGGTGTGCGGGGTGAAGCCGCTGCCGGTCACCAACACCTGGGTCGTGGCGGAACTCGTCGTGCCCTGGCCGCTGAAGGCTTCGACGTCCGGGGCCGAACCGCTGAGCAGGGCGCGGTAGGGCGCCTGTAGTCCGGCACCGGCCAACAGTGAGTTCGGGACGTCGCCGGGGTTGGGGGTGATGTCGGCGATCTGGTGGTCGCCGGTGGCCTGGACGTTGATCGGGGTGGGTGGGCAGATGTTGACGGTCGGGTCGAACGCGGTGCCGTAGTAGTTGCCGTCGAACCTGAGGTCACCGACGGGCGCGCAGCCGCCGAAGCTCGATCCGTTGACCGACCAGTCGGCGTTGCCGGTGATGGTGACCCAGGCGCTGCCCTGGTCGGGGTAGTAGACGAAACCGGAGTTGATCTGGTTGTAGATCACGTTCCCGGTCTCGGTGAGGCCGTGTGCCAAGGAGGTGCCCTCGCGGCCGTTGGAGTAGATGCCGCCGCCGTCGGAGAGGACCTGGTGGTAGTTGTAGATCAGGTTGTCGCTGATGGTGTTGTCCTGGTTGACGTTCGGGACTTCCAGTGGATAGAACGCGTTGGTCGTCCAGCCGCCGAAGCCGATGTCGATACCGTCCCAGGGGAGGTCGTCGAGTTGGTTGTGGGTGACCGTGCTGCCTTGGGTGTAGCCGAGGTAGATGCCGTCCCCGTCGTGGTACTCGACGCCCACCTCGTGCACCCAGTTGTTCGCGATGGTGTTGTCGCGGGTGATCTCGTCGTTGCCGGCGCCGACATCGGCGGGTTCGTCGTCGTCCACATTGCCGAGTTCGATGCCGGTGCCGGAGATGTCGGTGAAGTTGTTGCCGCTGACCAGGTTGTTCGCGCTGCCGTAGCCGATGGACAGCCCGGCGGAGCCGAGGTGGGTGAAGGTGTCACCCTCGAAGGTCACCTTGCGGGCCGCCGACCAGTTCAGCGCGCCGGGGGTCTGCGTCCAGGACGCGTAGGGGCAGCTGCCGGGCGGGTCGGTGTAGTCGCAGACGCCTTGCCGCGCATAGGCGTTCGCACCGGTCAGGGTGTGGCCGGACTGCATGTCGGAGTAGCCGTCGTTGCCACTGGGCCGTAACCAGGTCTGGTAGGCGAAGGTGATGCCGGTGAAACGCAGGTCGTGCACGGGGGAGCGCAGGGTGCCGGTTCCGTTGACGAGGCTCTGCAACACCGGCGCCTCGACGTCCGCGGTGGCCATGTGCTGGCCCCGAGTCGGCAGGTAGTAGATGCGGTGGGCGCTGGTGTCCAGGTACCACTGGCCGGGCTTGGTGAGCAACTCGAAGGCGTTCTCGATGCGCGTCGGCACGGCGTTCGCCGGCAGCGGGGAGAAGGTGCCGGACGGGTGACCGCTGAGGCCGGCGCTGTGGTAGATGCTGTTGTCCCAACAGGGTTGGCGCATGGTGATCGTCGTGCCGCTGATGCTCGCCACCCGGCAGCGGGTCTCCTCCCAGGCTCCGGCCGTGCCAGCGAAGACGAATTCCAGACCGCTCGGATTGCGCCAGGAGGCCATCGAGGCGTTCGCGGCCGTGTAGCCGGTGTCGTTCGAGGTCCTGGTCAGCGCGACCGGCGCCGGGCCCTGCGCGACCTCGGCGCGCACGCCGTCGACGTAGAGCTGGCGGGTGTCCAGGTTCGCCGGAACCGGCGCCGACCAGAGCCCGCGACTCGCATCCGACAGTGTCCAGCCGGTGATCTGTCGGCCGCCGCTGATGACCGGGGTCGCGCCCGGTGCCGCTCGGTAGACGACCTGGTGACCGTTGGAGCCCGAGTCGGCCGAGGTGAAGTTCAGCGGGGCGGTCAACCGGTAGGTGCCGCCGGCCAGCTGGACGACGAGATCGGTGCTCAGCGCGGAGTTCCTGGACCTGGCGAGCTGCTGCGCCGCCGGTAGCGCGCAGGGGTGTTGGGAGGTGCAGGCGCTGCCGCTGCCGTTCGGCGCCGCGTAGATGGATGGGGAGGCGCCGGCCGCGGCAGGCGCTCCACCGACGAGGCCCGCGGTCCCGATCAGCGCGGCGACCGCGACCGCGCCGGCCAACCAGCGTGATCCCTTACCCGAACGTGTGACCAGATTCATAATACGTAAAACATCGTATGTATGAGCTGGGTTGTCAAGGGGGTCACGAGGCCGCACCTGGCTGCCTGACGAAGAAGGCCAGCGCGAACGGGATCAGCATGATGACGGCGCTGACCACGAACAGCGTGCCGATCGAGGACATGAACGCGTCCGCGACGGCATGCCGCTGCGGCGCGGGCAGGCTGCCGAAGATCGCCGTGTTCAGCTGGCCTGCGCTGTTGGCGGCGGAGGCGGGACCGGTCAGCCGGGTGGCGAGCAGCTGGTTCATGATCGCGCCCATCAGTGCCGCGCCGAACGCGGCGCCGAGCTGTTGCAGGAACCGCAGTGCCGTTGTCGCGCTGCCGATGTGTTCGATGTCGACGGACTTCTGCGCGTAGGTGATGCCGATGCCGACGTTCTGGCCGAGTCCGAAACCGAGCGCGAACAGGCTGATGCCCAGCCACAGCTGCCAATCCTGGGTGTGCGTGCTCATCGCGAACAGCGCCATCGCCAGCGCGGTCAGCCCGTTGCCGAGCACGAGCAGGTTCCGGTACCTGCCCCAGCGGGCCAGGATCGCGCCGGACGCGAGCGGGGCGGCGACGAAACCCGCGGCCAGCACGAGCATCCACAGCCCGGACTGCAGCACGCTGAGCCCTCGGCCGAGCTGGTTGTACAGGCCGAGGTAGACCAGTGAGCCGGTGAGGCCGATGCCGGCGAACACGCTCAGCGCGGCCATCGTCCGGAAGGCCGGGTTGCCGGACAGGGCCAGCGGAATGATCGGCTCATCGGCGCGGGCCTGGCGGCGGAAGAAGGCGATCAGCAGGACGACACCGGCAGCGGTGAGGCCGATGATGGGCGCGGAGTTCCACGGATACTGCTTGCCGCCCCATTCGGTGACCAGCAGCAGCGCGCTCGCCGAACCGGCGATCAGCGCCGCGCCGAGGAAGTCGATCCGGTGCGAGAAGGCCCTGACCGGCGGCAGGCGCAGCGCGGTGACGGCGAGTACCAGCGCGGCGCCGGCCAGCGGCAGGTTGAGGTAGAAGGCCCAGCGCCAGCCGAGATGTTCGGCGACGACACCGCCGACGGTCGGGCCGAGCGCCATCCCGACGCCGATCAGCACGCCGCCCATGCCGTTGGTCGTGGTGCCCTGCCTGCCGGTTCGTTCGTTGCTGCCGCGCTGGATCAGCCCGAGGATGACCATGGTGGTCGAGATCAGCCCACCGCCGCCGATCCCTTGCAGGGTGCGGAAACCGATCAGCTCGACCAGGCTCGTGGACAGCCCGCACAGCGCGGAGCCGGCGATGAAGATGCTCAGCGCGATCAGATAGATCCGTTTGGCGCCGTAGTTGTCGGCGAGTTTGCCGTAGCTGGGCAGGACGACGCAGTCGGCAAGGGTGTAGCCGATCACCAGCAACGGCAGGTGCGCGACGCCGTGCACGGGGTCCAGATCGCGGACCATCGGATAGCTCACGGCGCCGACGATGTTGGTGTCCAGCAACGAAAGCAGCAGCGTGACGAGGCAGCCGACGGTGCTGAGCGTGAGCTGCGCTCTTGTCATCGGGATGGTGACGCTCGGGGAAGCGGTGGTGGTTGGCATGGGCACGAGACTGACAGTAAATATTAACTGAGTCAAGTTTATTACTAGGACAAGATTCTGCCTTGGTTGTGTGGGGTGGTTATGCTGAACCTATGAGCGAGGACGGCGGGACCGGGCTGCGTGAGCGCAAGCGTTTGCGGACGCATCAGGCCATCTCCGAGGCGGCCATCCGGCTGTTCCTGGAGCGTGGCTTCGACCAGGTCTCGGTCGCCGAGATCGCGGCCGCCGCCGAGGTGTCCAAACCCACCCTGTTCAAGTACTTCCCGACCAAGGAGGACCTGGTGCTCGAGCGGTTCGTCGATCACATCGACGAGCAGGCGCGAGTGGTCGCGGGCCGGCCGAAGGGGCAGTCGGCGATCGCCGCGCTGCGCGCTCACTTCCTGGCCGCGCTGGCCGCGCGCGATGTCACCGTCGGCCTCGACGACCGGGAGCAGACGCTGACCTTTCAGCGGTTGTTCTTCGCCAATCCGAGCCTGCTGCGCAGGGCCCAGGAGCGCACGAGCAGCGAGCACGGGCTGGCCGAGGCGTTCCGGGCGGAGCTGCGCGCCGGTGCCGACGACCTCGGCGCGCGGGTCGCCGCGGCGCAGATCGAAGCGGTGACCCAACTGCTGGTGCTGGACAACCTGACCAGGCTGCTGGCCGGGGAACGCGCCGAGGACGTCTACCCGGACGCGGTCGCGGCGGCCAACCGCGCGTTCGACCTGTTGGCGGACGGCCTCGGCGACTATCCACAGTGACACCTGGCCGGCCCGCCGGCGGAAAATGGCTGGACCTCCAGCCCGCTGGAGGTTGCACGATGGCCGCATGACAGCGACCGAGGAGGCCGATCCGACCGAGAACGCCGGTGGCGTGTCAGGGCGACCCAGGAGCACGTTGTGGACGCCGGCGCACCGGTTCACCACGGTCGGCCTCGTCGTCGTCATGACCCTCATGGCTTTCGAGTACCTTGGGGTGGCCACCGCGCTGCCGACCCTCGTCGCGAATCTGCACGGCGGCCGGCTCTACGCCTGGCCGATCACGGCCTTCGCGGCGGCGAGCGCGGTCGGTTCGGCACTGGCCGGCCGCTGGGCCGATCGGCGCGGGCCCGCTACTCCGCTGCTGGCCTCGATCGCGCTGTTCTGCCTGGGGCTCGTCATCGCCGGCACCGCCTCCATGATGGCGATGCTGCTGCTCGGGCGGGTAGTCCAGGGCTTCGGCGCCGGCGCGTGCACGGTCGCGATGTACGTGCTGATCGCGCAGGTCTACCCGCAGTCCGACCGGCCGGCGATGTCCGCCGTGCTGGCCGGTGCCTGGGTGGTGCCCTCGCTGGTCGGCCCGGCCGTCGCCGGCCTGGTCACCGTCGCGTTCGGCTGGCGGTGGGTGTTCCTCGGCCTGCTGCCGCTGCTGCTGGTCGGCACCGCGTTCGTCGTTCCCGTCGTGCGCAGGCTGCCGCCGCCCGACCAGAACGCCGCGCCCGCGACCCGCCCAGGACTGGTGCTGGCCGCGATCGGCGCGGCGATCGGGGTCGCGACACTCACCGCGGGCGCCCAGCAGCTGAATCTGGTCAGCATCCCGATCGTGCTCGTCGGCGGAGTGATCGCGGTCGTCTCGCTGCGTCGGCTCGTGCCGCGCGGCACCTTCCGCGCCGCGCGAGGACTGCCCGCGGTGGTGGCCTCGCGCGGGTTGCTGGCCGGCGCGTACGACGCGGTCGAGGCCTACCTGCCGCTGGTGCTGACCGCGGTGCACGGCCTCTCGCCGTCACTGGCCGGCCTGCCGCTGACCATCGGCGCGCTCGGCTGGTCCGGCGCCTCGGCCTGGCAGAGCCGGTACCCGAGGCTGTCGCGGTCGCGGCTGCTGCGGTTGGCCTTCGTGCTGATCGCCATCGGCCTCGTCGGGATCGCACTGGTCGCGGTGCGGGCCACGCCGAGCTGGATCGCCCTGCCGGCCTGGGTGTTCGCCGGGGCCGGGATGGGCATCGGGATGCCCGCGATCTCGGTTCTGCTGATGGCCCAGTCGCCACCGGCCGACCGCGGCTTCAACTCCTCGGCCATCCAACTCGCCGAGGTCCTCGCCAGCGTGGTGCTGGTCGGCCTCGGCGGGGTGCTGGTCAACACGTTCGGCTCGACCAGCAGGCCGGGTGGTCCGCTGCTCGTCTTCGACCTGCTGATGGCCGCCGTCGTGGTGTTCGGCGCGATCCTGCCGGCCCGGCGCACCGCGCTCGACGAGCGGTCCGAGCCACAATCCTGAACCGGCGGAGTCTGAATCGGTTCCCGGCCGGGTTACCCTTGAAAGCGCGATGGCCTACCTCGACCACGCCGCGACCACTCCGATGTTGCCGGAGGCCGCGGCTGCGCTGACCAGTGCGTTGTCCTCCGTTGGCAACGCGTCGTCCCTGCATACCTCGGGCCGGCGCGTTCGACGTGCCGTCGAGGAGGCCAGGGAGGACATCGCGGACGCCCTCGGCGCCCGTCCCTCCGAGGTGATCTTCACCACTGGCGGCACCGAGAGCGACAACCTCGCGGTGAAGGGCATCTTCTGGGCGCGCCGCGCCGCCGACCCGAAGCGACGGCGGATTCTGGCTTCCTCGGTGGAGCACCACGCCGTGCTCGACGCGGTGCAGTGGCTGGTCGACGCGGACGGCGCCGAGGTCAGCTGGCTTGAGGTCGACGACTTCGGCCGGGTGCACGAGGACACCCTGCGCGCGGCCATCGGTGAGGACCCGGACTCGGTCGCGCTGGCCAGCGTGATGTGGGCGAACAACGAGGTCGGCACCGTCAACCCGATCCGGGAGCTGGCCAGGACCGCGAAGGCGGCAGGCGTGCCGCTGCACACCGACGCGGTACAGGCGATCGGCGCGCTGCCGGTCGACTTCACCCGCTCCGGTGCCTCCGCGCTGACCCTGACCGGACACAAGCTCGGCGGCCCCTACGGCGTCGGCGTGCTGCTGCTCGGCCGGGACGTGCCGTGCAGCCCGCTGCTGCACGGTGGTGGCCAGGAGCGCGACGTCCGCTCGGGCACCCTGGACATGCCGGCGATCGTGTCGCTGGCCACCGCGGTCCGGATCGCCGTCGAGCAACGGCAGGAGGCCGCCCGCCGGCAGGCCGAACTGCGTGAGACGCTCATCGGCGCGCTGCGCGCGGCAGTACCGGACATCGTGCTCAACGGCGACCCAGGACAGTCCACTGTGGATGACGGGCCGTCCCGGCTACCGGGCAACGTGCATGTCACCGTGCCCGGCTGTGAGGGCGACAGCCTGCTGATGCTGTTGGACGCCAACGGAATCGAATGCTCGACCGGCTCCGCCTGCACCGCGGGCGTCGCCGAGCCGAGTCATGTACTGCTCGCCATGGGCGCCGACCGGATCGCCGCGCGAGGTTCGCTGCGGTTCTCCCTCGGCCACACCTCGACCGCGGCCGATGTCGCCGAGGTGGCCAAGGCGATCGGGCCCGCGGTCGCGCGGGCCAGGGGAGCGGGACTGGCCGGCCTGAGCCGGGCCGCCCGCGCGAGCGCCGAAGGCGTGTCGCACGAGTTGGAGGTCTGAGCAGGATGCGGGTGTTGGCCGCGATGAGTGGCGGGGTCGATTCGGCCGTTGCCGCGGCGCGAGCGGTGGAGGCCGGACACGAGGTCGTCGGTGTGCATCTGGCGCTGTCGGCGAAACCGGGCACCTTGCGCACCGGATCGCGCGGCTGCTGCACCATCGAGGACTCCCGCGACGCCCGCCGCGCCGCCGATGTGCTCGGTATTCCCTTCTATGTCTGGGATTTCGCCGAGCGGTTCACCGAGGACGTTGTCGAGGACTTCGTCGCCGAATACGCGGCGGGCCGCACGCCGAACCCGTGCGTGCGGTGCAACGAGAAGATCAAGTTCGCCGCACTGCTCGACCGCGCGATCGCGCTCGGCTTCGACGCCGTCTGCACCGGCCACTACGCCCGACTGTCCACCGTGGACAATGAGCCGGAGCTGCGGCGCAGCGCGGACGACGGCAAGGACCAGTCCTATGTGCTCGCCTCGCTGCGGGCCGACCAGTTGCGGCACGCCATGTTCCCGCTCGGCGCCTCCACTAAGCCCGCGGTTCGCCAGGAGGCGGCGCGGCGCGGACTCGCGGTCGCGGAGAAACCGGACAGCCACGACATCTGCTTCATCCCGGACGGCGACACCAAGGCCTTTCTCACCAAGCGCCTCGGCGAACGGCCGGGTGCGCTCGTCGACGACGAGACCTCCGAGGTCATCGGCGAACACACCGGCGTGCACGGGTTCACCATCGGCCAGCGCAAGGGCCTCGGCATCCAGGCCCCCGCCGTGGACGGCCGACCGCGCTACGTGCTGTCGCTGGAACCGGTCACCGGCAACGTCCGGGTCGGTTCCGCCGAGCGGCTCGCGGTGACCGAGATCGTGGCCGGGCGTCCGGTCTGGCCCTCCGGGACCAGCCTGGCCGGCCCGGTCGACTGCGTCGCCCAGGTCCGTGCGCACGGCGGCCTTGCCAAGGCGACCGCGGCGCCCAAGGGCGAGGAGTTGAGCGTGCGGCTGCGCGAACCGCTGCACGGGGTCGCCCCCGGTCAGACCGTGGTCCTCTACCGGCCGGACGAGGCGGGCGACGTGGTACTGGGCAGCGCGACGATCACCGCGACCGCCTGACCGACCTGCCAGCCGGCCGTCCCTCGGCGCTGTGAAGGGGCGCGGCAGCGGTGCTCGCGTCCGGAGGTTCGCTACCGCGAGGATCGCTCCGCGATCGAGTTCTCCAGCCGGCCGATCCGCTCCTCGTACAGTGCCACGGCGGTCAGCCGCGCCCTGATACGCCGATGCTCGGTCCTGATCTCGTCGAGCACGGCCGTTGACTCGCCCGAGTTGTCTCCACCGTTCTTGGCGGCTGTGGACGCGCCCGCCTCCAGGTCGCTGAGTCGGGCTTCGATCGCGGCCACCTGCTCGGGCATCAGCTTGTTGTGATGCTCGAAGTCGTCAAGGCGGCGTCGCGCGTCGTAGAACTCCTCGCGCAGTCGGTTCAGTTCCTCGCGCAGCCGGTCGACTTCCTCGTGCCGGCCGTTGACCTCATTCCACAGGCGGGCGAGGTCCGCACGCAACGGTTGCGCCACGATGTCGGCGGCGCGTACCGCGATGGTCTCCATCCGGGGACGGACCCGGCGCCACACCGGCGATCCGGCCCGAACGGCCGATCGTCGCAGCAGGTCCTCAAGCCTTTCTTTGCTGATCATGGCAGCAGGTCGATCCTTCCCTCGTTGTGCCAGGACTTCAGCAACTCGGCCTCGCGATGCAACCGGTGCTCGGAGGTCACGCCGACGGCCTTGCCCCAGGCGTGCTGAAAGGTGGTCTGGTTCGGGTTGTCCACGAGCGACAGTCCGGTCAGCCGGACCGTGGCGTCCGGAAACAGCCTGGTGAAAAGATAGGCGGCGAGCGTGCCCGTGGTCGACCAGACGGGCACGCTGGTGTCGAGGCCGAGCAGATGCAGCAACGGCACCGTGAAGTCGTAGTTCGACACCGGCACGAACCCCAGGTCCGGTGGCCATCTCCGGGGTACGTCCTCGCGTTCCCAGTGCAGACGACCTGGTTCGACGAGCAGGTAGAGACGATTGGTGTAGTCGGCGAAGACGAACGGGCTGTTGATCACGCCGCGATGCAGCACGACCACGTCGCAGCGCCTTCCCAGCGTGGGCGCGGCACCCGGCAGGTCGAGGCCGAAGCTGGTCATTCGAACCACGAGGTCGCTGCTGTCGATCAACTCGGCCCGACGCGCGTCCGGCGGCAGCGGGGCGTTGCCGACGATGGCGATCGTGTCGATCTTCCGCGCTGGGGCGTAGGTGGCGATGAGGTCGTGGAGCATCTGCTGCTGACCGTCCACGTGCAGGATCTCGTCTCCGACCTGTAGCGACATCACCGCGACCCCGTAGAGTCGCGGAGCACCCGAGCGGGAGGAGGTGTCGACGTGGCGAGACGACCGGTGATCGCGGTGGTGACGGCGCGCGGTGGCTCGATCGGTTTCCCTGGCAAGAACCTGGCTCCGTTTCTGGGACGTCCGCTGGTCGCCCATGCGGTGCGGGAGGCGATGACAGCGCGATACGTCGATCGCGTCGTGGTGTCCACCGACAACGATGACATCGCGGCGGCAGGTGCCGCTGAAGGGGCCGCTGTCGTGCCGAGGCCGGCCGAGCTGGCCAGGTCGGACAGTCGGTCGGTCGATGCCGTGCTGCACGCGGCCGACGTCCTGGAGTTGACCGACGACAGCGTTCTGGTCCTGGTCCAGCCGACCACACCGCTGCGGACAGCGGCCGACATCGACGAGTGCCTTTCGCTGTACGAGCGCGATGAGGGGGGCTCGGTGGTACAGATGACCGGCGTCGTCGAGCACCATCCGTGGAAGGCATGCGTTGTGGTGGACGGCCGCGTCCGGCCCGCCCATGAGTGGGCTGATCTCGAAGCGCCGAGGCAGCAGCTGCCGAACACGCTCCGGCCGACCGGCGGGGTGTACGTGATCGGCGCGGGTGACCTCCGTCGGCATCGCCGGTTCTTCGTACCGGAGGTACTGGCGCAGGTGATACCCCAGGATCGGGCGATCGACGTGGACACCAGCGCGGACCTGGCTGCCGCGGTCGAGCGGGCGAGGGCAATGGGCTTGGACTGAACATCCTCAGTGGACATTCGGTTCACCTGCCCACCTGTCCACGAACCGCTTGTACAGCGGCGGTTGCCAGACATCCTTGCCTTTCAACAGAGCGACGATCCGATCACTGGCGCCGGGCTCGCCGAATTCTCGAAACCCCGACTGGCTCCGGGTGGCCGAGGCGCGGGCGAGCGCGGTGGCCACGGCCGCCCGATCGGCGGGGACGTGCTGGACACCGGCCGCATCGGAACGGCTGGCCTGGCGGGTGCCCACGTCCACGGTCGGCGTGTTCAACACCGGTGCCTCCCGGACACCGGCCGATGAGTTGCCGAGCAACACCTCGGCGTGCCGCATGACGCTGACGAAGTATTCGAACCGCATCGACGGGATGCGGACGAACCGGGGGCCGGTGAGCCGGTCGAGTTCGTAGCGCACCGCCGCGCAACCCTCGTCGTTGTTCGGATCGATCACGACCCAGTTGCGCGCACCGTCGAGCACCGCGTCGACGACAGCGGCAGCCTGTTCGGAGATCGTGTCCAACTCGGTGGTGACCGGATGCATGATCAATACACCGTACTCGTGGAACGGAATGCCATAGCGCTCGCGGACCTGCTCGATGGTCGGCAGATCCGGTGAGGTCAGGATGTCGATCTCCGGGCTGCCGACCACGAAGATCCGGTCGGCGTCCTCACCGAGTTGCAGCAGCCGGTTCCGCGCGTTCTCGTTGGCGACGAAATGAACGTGAGCCTGTTTGGAAATCGAGTGGCGCAGCGTGTCGTCGATGGTGCCGGACACCTCCCCGCCCTCGATGTGCACCACGCGCACGTTGGTCAGCGCACCGACCAACGCGCCGGCCAGCGCCTCGACCCGGTCACCGTGCACCACGATCGCGTCAGGCCGGTCCTCGTGGACCAGCCTGGTGAGCGCCTGGATCGTGTTGGCCAGGACGAGCGCCATCGGCTCACCCTCGATCTGGTTGGGGATCAGGTGCAGTCGTCGCAACCCGGCGCGCTCAACCTCGCGGACGGTATAGCCGTAACGGCGAAGCAGGTGCATTCCGGTCACCACGATACGAGCGGAGAGTTCCTCGCTGCGCTGAACAGCGAGCATGACGTCGCGCAGTTTGCCGAAGTCCGCTCGGGTACCGGTCACGAACAGCACCTCGCGGTGTTCGTACTCACCCATCCGCGAGGTCGTCCCACTCGACCTGGTGGTCGGCAGGCAGTTCGTGGGCAACTCGTCTGCCGAGGAGCGATCCATAGTCCTTGGCCTTGATCTGTCCGGTGCCGGGACGCTTGACCCAGGTGTTCTCGGTGGTCAGAACCTCGTTTGCCGACACGGGCGAAATGGTCACCACGCAGGCGTAGGCGAAATCGATGGTCGGCTGCTCGGCCGCCAGGACCTGCTTGCTCCCACCCAAGGCGGCGTGGATCAGCCGGGACCCGCGTACCAGTTCGGCGAACTCCGCGGGCGTCGACGACACCGGGATGTCCGGACCGGGCCAGGACATGTCCGAGGTGAAATGCCGCTCCAACACCCGCGCTCCCAGCGAAACCGAGCCGAGACACGGATAGATGGTCGTCGTGTGATCGGACAAGCCGAGTACGGCGTCCGGAAACGCTTCACCCAGTTCGGCCAGCGCGCCGAGTCGGACCTGCTCCGGTGGTGTGGGATACAGCGAGGTGCAGTGCAGCAGCGCGAATCCCACACCCGCCGCGCGAAGAATGTCCACCGCGGGGCGAATTGAGGTGATGTCGTTCATCCCGGTCGACAGGATCACCGGTTTTCCGATTCGGGCGATGTGTTCGACCAGTGGATAGTTGTTGCATTCACCCGACCCGATCTTGTACGCATCGACATCGAGTTCCGCGAGCCGGTCCGCGGCGGCACGGGAGAACGGTGTCGACAGGAAGATCAGGCCGCGTTCCTCCGCGTGCGCCTTCAGTTCGCGCTCGACCTCGGCGGAAAGGGCGCAGCGCGCCATCATCGCGTAGATGGGTTCGTCGGCGTTTCCCGGCACCACATCGTTGGGGATCATCTCGTCCTCGACGACGTGCGTCTGGAACTTGACGGACTCCACGCCCGAGTCGGCGGCATCGTCGATCATCCGGTGCGCTTTGTCGGGATCGCCCTCGTGGTTGATCCCGATCTCGGCGACCACCAGCGGCGGGTGAGCCCAACCTACTGGGCGAGTGCCGACGAGAAACTCGGCCGCGATGGGCTGGCGTGAAGAGGCGTCAGTCAAGATCGGCTCCGGTCGACAGGTGAGAAACGACACTGAGCGGGTTGCCCGGTACGCGGTGGGTGACCTCGGGGTAGACGGGCCACATGGCGCGAACGGTACCTGTCTTCGGCACTCCAATTCCAATCATGACCGGTTGATCTTCGGCAGTTCTCAGAAATCGCCGTCATTCTTGCCCGTGCGATGGGAACAGACCATAATTCGTGGTTTTCCGGCTTCGGCCGAGGGAGGGTGGTCAGACCGGCTGCCAGTCGGTGTTGGCGCCGCACAGGACGAGACAGGCGAGGTCACCGGGTACCCGACCGGCCAGCCAGGCCGCCAACGGAACTCCGGCGGCCGGTTCGACCGCCAACCGCAACCGCGTCCACAGCAGGTCCCGCGCTGCCAGCAGCTCCGCGTCGGTGACCAGCACCGAGGACACCGAATCGGTGTTCAGGATGGCGAAGTTCACCTCGTTGGTCCGGTTCGCGCCCAGCGCCGACGCGGCCACCGAGTCGATCGCCGACTCCACCGGCGCACCGGCCGCCAAGGCGTCGTGCAGGCAGCGGCAGCCCTCCGGCTCGACCGCGACCACCCGCCGCCCGCCTGCCGCGAGCACCGCGCCCGCGGCCAACCCACCGCCGCCGACCGCGACCACGATCGAGTCGACCTCCGGCACGTCGGCGACGATCTCCTCGGTCACCGTGCCCTGCCCGGCGATCACCTCCGGCGCGGCGAAGGGATGCAGGTAGCGGGTGTCCGGATCGTCGGCGGCGACCCGTTCGGCCTCGGCGAACGCCTCCGCGATGTGCGCGAACCGGACCACATCCGCCCCGGCCTCGACGATCCGGCGGGCCTTGCTCTCCGGCATGTTCGCCGGCGCGTACACCGTGGCCGGCAGGCCGAGCAGGCCGGCGGCGGTGGCCACCGCGAGACCGTGGTTGCCGCCGGACACCGTGACCACTCGCTTCGGCGGCGGCCCGGCCAGCAGGGCGTTGACCGCGCCGCGCAGCTTGAACGAACCGGTCCGCTGTAGGTGCTCCAGCTTCAGCACCAGTTCCCGGCCGTCGACCTCGGCCCGTAGCACCGGCGTGCGCCGGACGTAGGGCGCGATCCGCCGCGCGGCGGCGCGCACATCGGTTTCGGTCGGCAGCACGAGGTTGGTCATGGACCGATCCTGCCGCCAACCCGACGCCCGAGCCAACAGTCTGTCGCGGTTGGTGGGTTATTCGGCCCGCAGCAAGGCATGCACCTCGTTGACGAGTACCGCAGCACCGTCCGGATCGAACAGACTCGAACTCGCCTCGTACACCCCGGCGTCGTGCGCGGCCGGGTCGGCGAGATAGCCGAAGTAGCCGTCGGTGTAGCCGATCACCCTGGTCTGCGCGAACGGACTGGCCGCCCGGATCGCGGTCGCGTAACAGCTGAACGGCTCGACCGGCAGATGCACCCAGGCCAGGTCACCGAGCGCCACGACGCTGATCGGCAGCGCCACCTCGGCCGGCACCTCGGTCTCGACCCGCTCCGCCTGCCAGACCGCGCCCTCGTACCGGGTGCGGGCGATCCGTGCCGACGGGGTGTCCTCGCCGAGATCCCGCTCGGCCAGCCAGGCCGCCTCCGCGGACCGCACCGCCTCGGCCGCCTGCTGCCGGCTCGGCAACCGTCGAGTTGGTACGGTCACCACCGATCGGCGAACGCGGGGCAGGGTATCGGACAACGGGGCCGGATCGGCCTCCAGCGCGCCGCGCAGCACCGCGCCGGCCAGGATGCCGCCCTGCCGGACCGTCTCGCCGAAGTCCTGGCCGCGCCGGGTGAACCGGGTACTCACGTCACCGGCCGCGCCCTGCAGGAAGGCCAGCACCGGCGGGGTTTCCACGCCCTGGGCCTCCAGCAGCGCGGCGGCCGCGATCGTGCGCGTGGCGGCCAGGAAATCCGCTGAGTACTCGAGATTCGCGTGACCGAGCACGGTCGGATGACAGGCATAGTCGAACAGCACGGCCACGATGCTCGCCGTCTCGTCCCGGATGGTCAGCACCCCGGTGCTCCGGTCGTGCGGTCCCTTCGGGTCGTAGCGGTTCGTGCCGACCCCACCGTCGGCAACCACCGACCAGCCCGCCTGCACCGGATACCGGGTCTTGGGCAGCCGCGTCGCGGCCCGGCCGAGGTCCTTCACCAGCCGTTCCAGCGCGGGGCCGCCGGCGTCCTGCTGGCCGTGCAGGAACGGCAGCAGCGACCAGGGCGCCGCCGAGGAATGCGTGTGCGAGCAGCAGACCAGCACCGCGTCGGGATCGATACCCGCCCCGGCGGCGACGCCGGCACGGATTCTGGCCGAGGTGTCCGCGTCGAGGCTCAGCGCGTCGATGCTCACCCAGCACACCGCGTGCTGTCCGGACTCGTCCGAGAGCAGCAGCAGGCTCGCGGTCAGCGGGTCGTGGGTGCCGGTGGCCGGTCGGCCCGCACGGGCCAGATAACCGCCGAGCGCGACCGGAGTCCTCGGCGTCACGTCCACTGTGGTCGCCGCGTACCAGAGTTGGCCGGTCGCGCCTTCGGCGGTCATCGCATGGTCACTTCCCGGCCTTGCTCGCTGCTTCGCGCAGTTGCGCGGCCACATCCTGGACACCCTCGCGACCGGCGTGCAGTGCGACGGCGGCCAGTCCGGCCGCCGTCTCCTCGACACTGGTCAGTACTTCCAGCACCATCGGCAGGTTCAACCCGGACACCAGGTGCAGGGCCGGGTTGGTCAGCGCGACCCGGGCGGCGGCGTTGGACGGTGAGCCACCCATCAGGTCGGCGAGCACCAGCGCCTCGTTGTCCACCGCACCCAGCCTGGCCAGCTCTGCGGTCAGATCCGCACCGAGCTGTTCGAGACTTCCGTTGGGCGGCAACGACACCGTGCCGACGTGCTCCTGCTCGCCGAGGATCATCTCGGCGGCATCGCGCACGCCCGCCGCGTACCCGCCATGCCCGACGAAGATCACCGGGACGGTCATGTCTTTTCCTCCTGTGACGACGTGCTGCGTTGGGTTCTCGCTCAGCAAAACGGCGTCGGCAACAGTCAACGTTGCCGACGCCGCTTTGGCAATCCGGATCGAGATTTCTTAACTCGTAGGCACCGGCGACACCTTCGCGAACCACGGCACACCGTTGATCAGCTCGGTGAGGCCACCGAGGGTGATGCCGAGCACGAAGATGATCAGGATGCACCACAGCGGGTGCAGGTTGAACCTGCGCATCAGGAAGTAGATCAGCGCGGTGACCAACACCGGCAGCAGGAAGGGCAGGATCGCGTCCAACTGGGCCTGGACGAGCACCTGTGTCGCCTTGGCGCCCTTGAGCGCGGACGGCGCCTTCTCCGAGATGAACAGGTTGGTGGACACCGCCACGATGCTGGGGATGAAGCCGCCCAGCACGATGAGGCCGACGATGGTCGCGCCCTCGCTGACTCGCGCCAGAGCGCCGCTGGCCAGCTGGGTGATCAGGTTACGACCCTGCGTGTAGCCCTGGTTGAACTGCCACCGACGGAGCAGGTACAGCGGGATCAGACACATGACGGCGGCGAAGATCGGACCGAACGAGGAGCCGCTCAGCGCCCAGCTCGCGCCCAGCGTCAGGATGATGCTGTTGTACAGCGCGTAGGTGACGGTGTCGCCGATACCCGCCAGCGGCCCCATCATGGCGACCTTGACGCTCTCGGCCGCGGACGGCGAGCCGCCTTCCTCCATGGCGATCGTGGTGCCCAGGATCAGTGGGCCACCGACGACCGGCGAGGTGTTGAAGAAGGTGATGTGCCGCTGCATGGCCGCGATGAACTTGTTCTCATCGGGGTTGAGGTGCCGCAGCACCGGGATCATCGCCCAGAGGAAGCCGAGCGCCTGGTCCCGCTCGTAGTTCCAGGAGATCTGGAAGGACCAGAAGAACCGCCAGAACGACTTGTTGAGCACGCTCTTGGGGAGCTGCGCCTGCTCGGTCGGCGCGACGGTGGTGGCCTCAGACATTGCTGGCCTCCTCTTCGGTGCTGCTTTCGGCGGGTGACGTCGCCGAGGTTGTCGCTGGTGTCGACGGTGGCGGCGGTGCCGCCGCGGCCGCTGCCGGGGTGCTTGCGCTCGGCTTGAGCAGGATGAAGATGATCGCGATGGCGAGACCGAACATGGCGACGCCGAGCACCGGGATCTTCGCGTAGCCGAAGAGCACGAAGCCGATCATCAGCATGTACCAGTACTTCCTGACCGGCAGGAAGCCGAGCAGCATCGCGAAACCGACGGCCGGCAGCAGGCCACCGGACAGCTGCAGGCCGTCCACCAGCCACTTCGGAATGCTGGACTCGACCGACTGGACAAGGCTGGCCTTCAGGAAGTAGGTCAGCACGAAGGTTGGGATGGCGCGGACCGCGGCCCATGGGATGAACGCCGTCCAGTGCAACACCGTCAGTTCCCGTGTTCGTCCCTCGACCAGCGCCTTGTCGGCTCGGTGGATGAACAGCGTGGTCAGGCTGCGCCCGATCGGGTCCAACGGGGTGAGCACCAGTGCGGCGGCAAGGCCGAAGGTGACCCCGAGCGAGATCGCCTGCGCGGTGGGCGCGCCGGACACGTTGGCCAGCGCGACCGCGATGATCGCGCCGGTCGGCCAGTCCGGGGTGCTCGCGCCACCGTAGGTGTAGGAGCCAAGGGCGGCGAACTCGAGCGTTGCGCCGATGGCCATGCCGAGAGTGACGTTGCCGACCAGCAGACCAGCCACTGTTCCGGCGATGAGTGGCCGCGAGGCATAGATCAGATACGGCCCGAGATTGTCGAAGATGCAGAATATCGCCCACACAGTGAGCAGCAACGCGATGAGCATGTCAGCCCCGGCTTTCGGAGAATCGCGATGGCTGGTAGTTGGCTTTTCAATTTGGACTAGACCAGTGATCTAGATCTCACGGCAGACTAACATCGAGCCCTGGTCAGTCAAGCGTTCTAAGTTAGAAGTTACCGGTATGTCATATACAGTCCGTTAATTATTGGCAGCGCAGAGTTCGGAGATTGTCGCTGGAAGACTGCTGCCTGGACCAGTGTCGATACCGGACCGGGGTCGGCAGTGGCGTCACGCCGTTGTCGGCTCGACGGGGAAATAACGGTACGGCTACGGCAATGGGCGGTCGCGGCGGCCTGGGTGCTGGTCGTTCACGGATCAACGACCAGCGGCCCCCGGCGGATCGCACCGGTTGCAATGTCCTGTGTGGACGAGGTGGATCCGCTGGCGCGCGCCAAGGTTCGCGGTGCGCCGCACGCAGGCACACCGCGATCCGGCCGCACCTTAAATCTTCTTCTTCTCCATCAGCTTGAGGAAGTCGGCCGGCTTGTCCTTGGGCATCATCTGGCTGGTCAGCCCGCCGACGATCTCGGCCATCTTCCGATAGGCCACCGCGTCCTCCGGGGTCACCGAGATGGACCGGGTGACCATGGTGAACTTGGTGCCCGGTTTGGGCGCCTGGTTGCCGACGTTGATGACCTCGGGCCGCACGCCGCCCTCCACCAGTTCCAGCGCGTCCGCGCACCACTTGGCCAGGATCATGATGTTCTCGCCGGCCGTCTCGGGGGAGAGGCAGTGCTTGATCGCGTCCGCGACGGACACCACGGAGGTGCGGACGCCACGAGCGGCCTGCGGCAGCAGCAACCGCTGCAACTCGTCGTTGGCCACCTCGTCGTTGGCCACGATGATGTGGTCGACGCCGACATAACCGACCCATGCGACCGTGACCTGGCCATGGACCAGCCGATTGTCGATGCGCAAGTGCTTGATGGGCATCCCGCAGCTCCCTAAACGTGCGCGCGGAGTCATTCCTCCGCCGATCTGTCCGCGAGACACCTGGCCCGGCGGAAATGGTCCAGGCCACGCTACCCGACCAGGCCAGTTGGTGGTGCGGACCAGTTGGCCCTTCCCGCCTGCCGCCTCAGTTCGGCGCGGGCCCGAGGACCGACTCGACCAGTTCCTCGACGCGGTCGGGCGGCAGCGGTTCGCCGGACATCAGTCGGCGGTAGAAGATCGGCCCGAGCAGTTCGAGGGCGGCGAGTTCCGGATCAAGGCCGGCCCGGAGGTGCCCGCCGGCGACCCCGTCGGCGAGTACGTCCTCCAGTTCCTGGCGTCGGGCCGCGTTGTAGCGGTGATGGAATTCGCGCAGTCGCTGATCACGTTCGGCGCCCTCGATGAGTGCCGGGATGCAGCGGGAGAAGATCGAGTCGGCGATGATCTCGGCGACGTGCCGCACCAGCCGCGCGACACGTTCGCGGGGCGGATCGGTATCGGTCGTGGGGACCAGTTGTTCGTGGAAGAGTTCGAACGCGTCGACGATCAGGGCGAGTTTGTCCCTCCAGTGACGGTAGATCGTCGACTTGCTCACCCCGGCACGGGCGGCCACTGACTCGATGGTGAACGCCCCGTAGCCCTTCTCGCCGAGTTCCTGCACCGCGGCCCGTCGGATCACCTGCCGGGAGCGTTGGATCCTGGGGTCCACCGTGTCGTCCGCTGTCATGGGGCCAGCCTAGGCAACTATGAGACGTTGCCGTATCGCTGCGAAACGGCTACGTTCGATAACTATGGCCACGGTCAGCGTTCGCTACATCGTCGACGATGTCGAGGTCGCCATCGCGTTCTACTGCGAGCACCTTGGCTTCCGCCTGGAGGTGCACCCGGCGCCGAGCTTCGCGATGCTCTCCCGTGGGGACCTCCGGCTCGTGCTCAGCGCACTCGGCGGTGGCCAGGGTGGTGGTCAGGCCATGCCGGACGGGCGGGTGCCCGAGCCCGGCGGCTGGAACCGGTTCTCCCTGGAAGTCACCGATCTGGACGCCACCGTCGAGACGCTGCGCAAGGCCGGGGTGCGATTCCGCAACGACATCGTCAACGGCGTCGGCGGCAAACAGATCCTGCTCGACGACCCGTCCGGCAACCCGGTCGAGCTGTTCCAGCCGACCCTGCGCGAGGCCGCGCTCGGGCCGTCCGCCCAGAGCGAGCCCGAGAAGTCGTAGCCGTCGCTGGTGGGACGACCAACTCGGCGTCGCCTTCGGGTCGGTGGATCGCCCGCGCTAGTTGATGGTGATGGTCTGCTGTTGGACTCCCCAGTTGTTCGCCTCACCGCCGGGCAACCAGACGTCCACGATGTCGCCCTCGATCCAGTCGCCGATGTCGGCGGCGTAGCAGGAGCCGTAGCCGGGCACGGTGAACCGGGTGCCCCACGGGATGTAGCGCGCGTCGACCGCGCAGAAACCGAGGCCCGCGTTGTAGCCGAGCGCGGTCTGGCCGCCGTCGTTGTAGGAGGTGACGGTGTAGGTGAACTGGGTCCCCGAGGGGATCGAGTACGGCGCGAGCCGGTCGTCGGAGCCGACCCGGTAGGCGGTGGAGATCTGTCCGATCGCGCTCGGATCGGTGTTGTCCTCGCTCATCGCGTACACCTGGTAGTTGGCGTTCTGGCAGGGCGCGGAGTCGGTGACCAGGAAGCTCGGCTGGCCCCAGTCGTCGATCCACTGCAGCGCCTGGCCGTTGCGGAAGGCCCGGTAGGCGACGGCGCCGGGCACCCGGTTGAAGGTGAAGGTCACCGTGCCGTCGGCGTTGAGGGTGCCGCTGACCCCGGTCGGCGCGGGCAGCCGGTTGCTCACGTCGACCGGTGGGGCGAGCGTGCCGGGGTCGGTGCCGCCGACGATCGGCCGGGTGGGGATCGGACCGGTGTAGAAGTGTTGGCAGGCCGGCAGGTTGCCGGGGCTGATCGCGGGACCTGCGGCGGTCGCCGCCGAGGCGGTCGGGGCGATCAGGGCGCCGATGGCGGCGATGCCGGCGGAGAGGACGACCAGCAGTCGGGTTCTGCCGGTTGTTCCGCGTGCTCGGGAAGACATGATCGAAACCCACTTCCTTCGGATACCGGATGGGCCGTCTGCGGACCGGTCTCTCTGGTGCGTTTCGTCTTTTGCGGAGCCAACTCCGGGTGACCGGGGCCGCTCGGGCGCGGAAGCGGTCGACAGGCGAAACCCGACGCTATGTGCTCTGAATCACACTGGTCAATGGGTCTAGACCATTGCCAGTTGACATAACAGTCGAGCCGCCCTCGACCTGGCGGGGCGCTGATCGGGCGCGGGTGGTAGGCAGTGCACGTGTCACAGAGCCTGCTGCCGCCCGATGACCTTTCCCCCGACGAAGCCGCCGCCCTTGCCGCCGCGCGGGCGGCCGAGTCCGTGTCGTCGCCGTGGTCGCCGGGAGTGGCCACCGCGATCGGCTCGATGCCCGGTGTCGATCCGACCGAGACCGCCCGCCTCGTCTACGGCGAACTGCCCGAGCTGCCCTACCTGCCGGAACTGCCCGCACGCGGCCTCGGTGCCGACCTGCTCGGCAGGACCGCCGCGCTACTGGTCGACCTGCCCTTCGAGGTGGTGCCCTCCGGCTACCGGGTCACCGCGCATCCCGGCGCCGACCAGCGCCGCGCGGTCGAACTCATGCGACGCGACCTCGACGCCCTCCAGGAGGCCGCCGACCATGCTGGCGGACGGCCGAACGCGGTCAAGGTCCAGGTCGCCGGGCCGTGGACGCTGACGGCGGACATCGAACTCGTCCGGGGCCATCGGGTCCTCACCGATGCCGGCGCGCTGCGCGAGTTCGGCCAGTCGCTTGCCGAAGGCCTCACCGCGCACATCGCCGAGGTGGCCGCGCGGACCGGCGCCCCGGTCCTCGTCCAGCTCGACGAACCGACCCTGCCGACCGTGCTCGCCGGCCGGCTGCCCACCCCGTCCGGGTTCGGCACCGTGGCCGCGGTCGGCTCGCACGAGGCCGTCGAACTGCTCAGCACGGTCATCGAAGCGGCCCGCGCCGCCAGCGGAAACGACGTCATCGTGCACTGCTGCGCCGCCCGGCCGCCGATCGCGCTGCTGCGCGAGGCGGGCGCGGACGCCCTCTCACTGGACGCGACCCTCCTCGTGAAGGGCCCGGCCGCCGTCTCCGACGCGCTCGGCGAGGCCTGGGACGCCGGCACCGTGCTGCTGCTCGGCCTTGTCCCCGGCCTCGATCCGGCCACCCCGCTGACCCTGCACGAGGCGGCCAAACCCGCCCTCGAACTCGTCGACCGCCTCGGTTTCCCGCGCACCCTGCTCGCCGAACGGGCCGTGCCCACCCCCTGCTGCGGCCTTGCGGGCGCCACCGTCGACTGGGCGCGGCGAGCCCTGACGCTCACCCGCGAACTCGGCGCCGCCTTCCACGAACCGCCGGAATCCTGGGGTCGCGGCCAGTAACCTGGCGCCATGGCATGGTTTCGACGTCGCGCGGCCCGATCGGACACACCGGATCCGGGCTCGGCCGGCGCTGCTGGTGCCGATGCGATCACGTCGGCGGCCCAGCGGTTCTGGCTGCGCTGGGCGCAACTGCTGCCCACCGTCAGCTCCGCCCTCGGCGACCGCGAACCCGGCCGGGTCGAGAACGAACTCTGCGAGCTGGTCGCCGACCTCCATCCCGACCTGCACTTCTCGCTGGAGCGCGGGCAGCGGGCGATCTACGCACTGGTGATCAGCGGCCAGGAGGACCCGAACCTGCGGCCCTACACCGACGCCTGGAAGGCCGCGGCGCCCGAGGAGGACCCGATCTGGGAGTACCACGACTCGGTACCCCCGGTCCCCGACCCGCGCGAGGTCACGGTCAACCTCGCCGGCCACCGCATCAGCCTCGCCGACGTCCTGGTCGTGGCTCAGATCGACGACACCGAGGCCGTCGTCGACGTCGCCGTCTACCACCCCGAACTGGCCGAGCTGGATGCGCCGAGCCGGTCCGCGCTGACCTTCCTCCCGCTGGACGCCACCCTCGGCGAGCGACTGGCCGGCGAGCGGCTGCGCCGCGTCGAGACGGCCGTGCGGAAACCGCAGAACGCGATCTCCCTCATCGACCTCCGTGACCTCGTCCACCACCTCGCCGAAGCAGGCTCTGACGCGGATTCCGACCGGGCGGCTGACTGACGACGGCGCTCGGCCGACCGCACGATTGCTAGGCCGATTCGCGGAACACCCGGCGAGCAATCTCCTCGACCTGGTCCACTGTCAGCGCCGATGGTTGGGGGTTGTCCACGGCCTGGATCAGGATGCGCCGAACCAACGCCGATGTCGGGATGTGCTCAGACGCTGCTCTCGCCTTGAGGGCTTCGGCAAGCGATGACGGAACTCGGACAGAAACCACGGCCTGTTCGTTCTCGATGGCTTCTGCTTCGGCTGCTTGGGCTTCTTCTTCGGCATACTCGGCGCGGATGGCATCCCGTCGAGCTCGACTTGCGCGATCGGTCATTGTCCATCAGTCCCTTCCAAGTAGTTGCGTAGATCGATCCCGCTGGTCTTCCACGTCGTGATACCAGCCTTGTCGACAGCATCAACGATCACGGTCAGGACGAATCCGACGCTCGGCGAGTAGCCGATGAGTCTGATGGCTCTGATGCGACTCTTGGACTACATTGTCACACATCTACTTACAGCGGGCGGCCTGACAGGCACCGGTGGCTGATGTGAAACGTCCGGGGTCCTCGATACTGTGGCACCGTGACCAGCAAGGACGATGACGACCTCGCCCGTGAGTCGGCGGCAAGGGACGCGGCCGCCGCGCCGGCCGAGGGTGCGGAGGACGTGCCCGCCGAGATCCGTGAACGCCACGGCGCGCTCGCCGAGGAACTGCGCGGGCATCAGTTCCGCTACTACATTCTCGACTCGCCGACGATCACCGACGGCGAGTTCGACACGCTGCTGCGCGAACTGCAGGCGATCGAGGACGCGCATCCCTCACTGGTCACCCCGGATTCGCCGACCCAGCGCGTCGGCGGCACCTTCTCCACCGAGTTCACCGCGCACGAGCATCTCGAACGGATGCTCAGCCTGGACAACGCGTTCAGCACCGAGGAGCTGATCGCCTGGGCCGACCGGGTGCACAAGGAGGTCGGCAACGAAGGCCACTACCTGTGCGAACTCAAGATCGACGGCCTCGCCATCAATCTGCTCTACGAGAACGGCAAGCTCACCAGGGGCCTGACCCGTGGCGACGGGCGGACCGGCGAGGACGTCACGCTCAACCTGCGCACCATGCCCGACGTGCCGACCCAACTGCGGGGCACCGAGGAGTTTCCGGTGCCCGCGCTGGTCGAGGTGCGCGGCGAGGTGTTCTTCGTCGTCGAGGACTTCACCAAGCTCAACGCCGCCCTCGTCGAGGCGGGCAAGGCGCCGTATGCCAATCCGCGCAACACAGCGGCCGGGTCGCTGCGGCAGAAGGACCCTCGGATCACCGCGTCCCGGCCGCTGCGGCTGATCTGCCACGGCCTCGGCAGACGCGAGGGGTTCGAACCGGCCCGCCAGTCCGACAGCTACCGCGCGCTACAGGCCTGGGGCCTGCCGGTCTCGACGCACACCAAGGTCGTCGACACCATCCAGGAGGTCATCGACCGTGTCGCCTATTGGGGTGAACATCGGCATGACGCCGAACACGAGATCGACGGTCTCGTCGTCAAGGTCGACGAGGTGGCGCTGCAACGCCGACTCGGCAGCACCTCGCGGGCACCGCGCTGGGCGATCGCCTACAAGTACCCGCCGGAAGAGGCGACGACGAAGCTGCTGGACATCCAGGTCAACGTCGGCCGCACCGGCCGGGTCACCCCGTTCGCGGTGATGGAACCGGTCAAGATCGCCGGCTCGACGGTCGCGATGGCCACCCTGCACAACGCCGACGAGGTCCTCCGCAAGGGCGTGCTGATCGGCGACCGGGTGGTGATCCGCAAGGCCGGTGACGTGATCCCCGAGGTACTCGGCCCGGTGGTGGACGCGCGCACCGGCGAGGAGCGCGCCTTCGTGATGCCGGTGGTCTGCCCGGAGTGCGGCACGGTACTGCGCAGGGAGAAGGAGGGCGATGTGGACATCCGCTGTCCCAACGCGCGCGGCTGCCCGGCGCAACTGCGGGAGCGGCTGTTCCATCTCGGCGGCCGGGGTGCCTTCGACATCGAGGTGCTCGGGTACGAGGCCGCCGCCGCGTTGCTGACCTCCGGGGTCCTACAGGACGAGGGCGACCTCTTCGACCTCGACGCCGAGCGGCTGTCCACGGTGGAACTGTTCCGTACCAAGGCAGGTGAGCTGTCGGCGAACGCCCGCAAGCTGCTCACCAACCTGGAGGTGGCTCTGGATCGTCCGTTGTGGAGGGTTCTGGTCGCACTGTCCATCCGGCACGTCGGGCCGACCGCCGCGCAGGCGTTGGCACGGGAACTCGGCTCGATGGACGCGATCGAGGAGGCCACCGAGGAGGAACTGGCCGGCGTGGACGGTGTCGGCCCGACCATCGCAGGCGCGGTGCGCGAATGGTTCGAGGTCGACTGGCATCGGGAGGTGCTGCGCAAGTGGCGGGCCGCCGGGCTGCGGATGATCGAGGAGCGTGACAACTCCACCCCACGTACGCTGGTCGGCCTTTCCATCGTGGTGACCGGCACGCTGCCCGGTTTTTCCCGCGACGAGGCCAAGGAGGCGATCACCTCGCGCGGCGGGAAGGCGGTGTCCTCGGTGTCCAAGAAGACCTCGTTCGTGGTCGTCGGCGAGGCGCCCGGCTCGAAGTACGACAAGGCGGTGCAGCTGAAGGTGCCCGTGCTTGACGAGGACGGTTTCCGGGTACTGCTCGCCTCGGGACCGGACGCGGCGCTCCAGGTGGCCGCGATCGGTGACGGCGAGACCGAGGAGGCCGACGAATGACCGATCCGCATGATCCGGACGCGCACGATCCCGACCCGAGCGACACCGATCCGATGAGCTGATCGGGATGCTGCAGTGCTGCCCCAACGGTGCCCGGCGGCCCGAGGCCCATCCCGCGCTTCCGGTCACCCCCGGCGAACTCGCCGAGGAGGTGGCCGCGCTCGCCGAACTCGGCATCACCTCGGTGCACCTGCACCCCAGAGACGTCACCGGAGCCGAAGCGCTGGCCGGGCCGCAGATCGCGGCCACCGTGGCCCAACTGCGCTCCGTCGCGCCGGGCGTCGACATCGGGGTGAGCACCGGGGCGTGGATTCAACCGGACACCGAGGCGCGCATCGACCTACTGGCCGGCTGGGCCGGCCTCGCCGCGGGCCGACCGGACTTCGCCTCGGTCAACGTGCACGAGGACGGCTGGTCACGGGCCTGTGCGGCGCTGACGGAGGCCGGGATCGGCATCGAGCTGGGTGTCTTCCACCTCGACGCGGCCAAGCTACTGCGCGACGCCGGCCTGCCGCCCAGTGCCGTCCGGGTCCTCGTCGAGGTGCAGGACACCGATCCGCTGGCCAGCCTGACCGAACTCGCCCGCCTGCTGGACGCGCTGGCCTGGGTGAACGTGCCGCTGCTCGCGCACGGCGAGGAGGGCGGCGCCTGGCCGGTCCTGCTCGAAGCGGCCCGCAGCGGCCTCGACACCAGGATCGGCCTCGAAGACGTCCTGGTACTCCCCGACGGCAGCCCCGCCGACGGCAACCTCGACCTGGTCCGCGCCGCCCGTGAACTGGGTGCGCACGGCTGAGTGGTGCCCAGCCTGCAGACCCGGTCTCTGATCTAGCCGACCCGCCGTCCGCCGGTCAGGGACCGCTTCAGCCGTCGAGGACGACGGTGATGATGCCGGCGAGGTGGGCGAGGCGGGCGACCTCTGCGGCGCGGAACATCGGCCCGCCGGGGCGGCCGACCAGCAGGGCCTGGTCCGGTTTGCCCAGCGGGGTCGCGGCGAGTTCGGTACCCAGCTCCTGCCAGGTCTGCGGCACCCAGTCCTCCTCGCCGTCGAGCACGGTGGCCCGCGCCAACGGCATCCACGGCACGTCGTTGGTGATCGCCTCGGGCGCCGCGCTGCTCGCCGCGACCCGGTGCACACCCTTCGCGTCGACCCGCAGTGCCAGCGCCCAACCGGCGCGGACGATCTTGGGCACGCCCTCGGTGAAGATCGTCAGACCCTTGCGTGGGTCCTCGGCGACCTCCTCGACCAGTTCCAACTCGCGATGGGTGTCCAGCACGCCCGCGTAGGGGCGAACCGCGTCGACCTCGACGCCTTCGACGGACTCGGCAGCGGTGATCAGTACGTCGGGCAGGCGACCGGAGGGCAGTTCCACCACGAGGTCATCCACCGCCATACCGGAGCCGCGCTCGACGACATCCACACTCAGGATGTCGGCTCCGATACCACCCAGCGCGGTAGCCACCGCGCCGAGTGAGCCGGGGCTGTCCGGGAGCTGGACCCGGATCAGAAAGGACAACTGATGAAAGCCTCCTGTTTCGCGTGCGGAACCTTGCCGTCCGCGCTTCATCGTGCTCGTCGCCTTCGTTGCCCATAATGCACAGTGCCGCCTATCGGTAACCGTGCGGCTTGTCGTGGGCACCGACTTTTCCGGGCGCCGATTGTGGCAGACAACGGCGCCGCCGGCAGTGCTTGTCCGTCTGGCGGGACACGCGCTCCCAGCGGGTCGCCGGAGTAACCCGGTCGAATTCGAAACCCGGACCACCATAGACTTGCCAGGTCACGCTGTGGGTGTCGGCACTATGAACAGCTCGGAGGAGTGAACGGGCTGGGCAGGGCGAGCTGGGCAACCACGAACGCGGATCGACGACCAATGAACACGATCGCAGTAACTCGGGAGTTCTAGTGTCCTTGCCGACCCCCAGCGGGGGGAGCGCCTCTGAGGGGCGCACTATCTCGCGCGGCGACGTCGCACACCTTGCGAAACTGGCCAGGCTGGCCGTGACCGAGGATGAGCTGGACCTGTTCGCCGGCCAGCTGGACGTCATCCTGCAGTCGGTGGCCACGGTCGGTGAGGTCGCCGCCGACGACATCCCGCCGACCTCGCACGCGGTGCCGCTGACCAACGTGTTCCGCGAGGACGTGGTCCGGCCCTGCCTGACCCAGGAACAGGCGCTGTCCGGCGCGCCGGCCGAGGAAGACGGCCGATTCCGGGTGCCGAGGATCCTGGGGGAGGAACAATGAGCGAGCGTAGCGAGCGAATCAGAGACACAACGCGGACACAGCGCGCTTGTGTCTCATCGGTGCCCGGACCGAACGGAGGACACCGATGAGTGACCTGACGCGCTTCACCGCCGCTGAGCTGGCGGCGAAGATCCAGGCCGGCGAGGTGTCCTCGGTCGAGGTCACCGACGCCCACCTCGACCGGATCGCCGCGGTCGACGGCGCGGTACACGCCTTCCTGCACGTCGCGGCCGAGAAGGCCCGCGAGGTGGCACGGGCCGTCGACGCGGACGTCGCGGCCGGCCGCCCGCCCGCTTCGCCGCTGGCCGGGGTGCCACTCGCGCTGAAGGACGTGGTCACCACCGAGGGAATCCCGACCACCGTCGGCTCCCGCATGCTGGAGAACTGGGTTCCGCCCTACGACGCGACCGTGACCGCCCGCCTGTACAAGGCCGGCATCCCGATCCTGGGCAAGACCAACATGGACGAGTTCGCGATGGGCTCCTCCACCGAGAACTCCGCGTACGGCCCGACCCACAACCCGTGGGACGCCCAGCGGGTTCCGGGTGGTTCCGGTGGTGGCTCGGCCGCCGCGCTGGCCGCGTTCGAGGCCCCGCTGGCCATCGGCACCGACACCGGCGGCTCGATCCGGCAACCCGGCTCGGTCACCGGCACCGTCGGCGTGAAGCCCACCTACGGCGGGGTCTCCCGTTACGGTCTTGTTGCGTTTTCCTCCTCCCTTGATCAAGCAGGACCCTGTGCCCGCACCGTGCTCGACGCGGCGCTGCTGCACGAGGTCATCGGTGGACACGATGTGATGGACTCCACCTCCATCGACGCCCCGGTGCCGCCGGTCGTCGAAGCCGCAAGGCAGGGCATGAGCGGCGATCTGGCCGGGGTCCGGGTCGGGGTGGTCCGGGAGTTCTCCGGTGAGGGCTACGAGCCGGGGGTCGAGGCCTCCTTCGCCGCCGCTGTCGCGCAGTTGACCGCGCTGGGCGCCGAGGTCGTCGAGGTGTCCTGCCCGCACTTCGGCTACGCCCTGCCGGCGTACTACCTGATCGCGCCGAGCGAGTGCTCCTCGAACCTGGCCCGGTTCGACGCGATGCGCTACGGCCTTCGGGTGCAGGTCAACGGCGCCAGCGCGGAAGAGGTCATGTCCGCGACCAGGGAGGCCGGGTTCGGTGCTGAGGTGAAACGGCGCATCATGATCGGCACCTACGCGCTGTCGTCGGGCTACTACGACGCCTACTACGGCCAGGCGCAGAAGGTCCGCACGCTGATCAAGCGGGACTTCGACGCCGCGTTCACCGGCGTCGACGTGCTGATCTCGCCGACCACGCCGACCACCGCGTTCAAGATCGGTGAGCGGATCGGCAACCCGATGTCGATGTACCTCGCCGACCTGTGCACCGTGCCGGCCAGCCTGGCCGGGGTGCCCGCGATGAGCGTGCCGAGCGGCCTTTCCGCCGATGACGGCCTGCCGGTCGGCCTGCAGATCATGGCCCCCGCGTTGCAGGACCATCGCATGTATCGGGTGGCCGCCGCGTACGAGGTGGCCCGCGACGCCGCCGACGGTGGCCCGCTGATCAACCGGATTCCCGAACTGGAGGCAGTGAAAGCATGAGCACGATCAAGAAGGCGCGTGGCGTTGCCGGGCTGGTCGGTCTCGCCTTCGGCGCGGCCGGTGCGGTGAAGGAACTCCGTGAGGCCAAGGGCAAGCGCGACTTCCTCGCGCTGGCCAACGCGATCGTCAACATTCTGGCCGTGCTCACCGGCGGCGCGCTGGTGATCCGCGGGCTGCGTAAGGGGGACGACGCGCAATGACCGCAGTGGCCGATCTGATGGCCTACGACGAGGTCCTGGAACGCTTCGATCCGGTCCTCGGTCTTGAGGTACACACCGAACTCAACACCAAGACCAAGATGTTCTGTGGCTGCACGACGACCTTCGGTGCCGAACAGAACACCCAGGTCTGCCCGATCTGCCTCGGCCTGCCCGGCGCGCTGCCGGTGGTCAACGCGGTCGCGATCGAGTCCGCGATCCGGATCGGTCTCGCGCTCAACTGCGAGATCGCCCAGTGGTGCCGATTCGCGCGGAAGAACTACTTCTACCCGGATATGCCGAAGAACTTCCAAACCTCCCAGTACGACGAGCCGATCGCCTTCAACGGCTGGCTGGACGTGCTGCTCGACGACGGCTCGGTGTTCCGGGTCGACATCGAGCGCGCGCACATGGAGGAGGACACCGGCAAGTCCCTGCACGTCGGTGGTTCGGCCGGCCGCATCCACGGTGCGGAGTACTCGCTGCTGGACTACAACCGGGCCGGTGTGCCGCTGATCGAGATCGTCACCAAGCCGATCGTCGGGGCCGGCGCGCGGGCGCCGGAGGTGGCGCGGGCCTACGTTTCCGCGCTGCGCGAGCTGTTGCGGGCACTGAACGTCTCCGATGTCCGGATGGATCAGGGCTCCCTGCGCTGCGACGCGAACGTCTCGCTGATGGCCAAGGACGCCAAGGAGTTCGGCACCAGGACTGAGACGAAGAACGTGAACTCGCTGCGCAGCGTCGAGCGGGCCGTCCGGTTCGAGATGTGCCGGCAGGGCGCGGTGCTGGCCAGCGGCGGCACGATCCTGCAGGAGACCCGGCACTACGAGGAAGTCAGCCAGTCCACCCGGTCCGGTCGGATCAAGGAGACCGCCGAGGACTACCGCTACTTCCCCGAGCCGGACCTCGTCCCGATCGCGCCGTCCCGCGAGTGGGTCGAGCAACTGCGTGCCACGCTGCCGGAACTGCCCTGGGAGCGCAACAACCGCTTGAAGGTCGAGTGGGACCTCTCCGACGAGGAGTTCCGCGACCTTGTCAACGCGGGCGCGCTCGACCTCATCGCGTCCACAGTGGACGCGGGTGCGCCAGCCGACGACGCACGGTCCTGGTGGGTCGCCTACCTGACCCAGCAGGCCAACACCCGAGGCGTCGAACTGACCGAGCTGCCGATCAGCCCGGCCCAGTTGGCCAGGGTCATCGTGCTGATCTCCGAAGGCAAGCTCACCGCCAACCTGGCCCGCCAGGTCATCGACGGGATACTCGCCGGCGAGGGCGAACCGGACGAGGTCATCGCCGCCCGTGGCCTGCAGGTCGTCTCCGACGACTCGGCTCTGCTGGCCGCCGTCGACGAGGCCCTGGCCGACCAGCCGGACATCGCCGAGAAGATCCGCAGCGGCAAGCTCAACGCGGCCGGCGCGGTCGTCGGCGCGGTGATGCGCAAGACCAAGGGACAGGCCGACGCCAAGCGGGTCCGGGAACTGGTCCTCGAACGCTGCGCCGCGCGGTAACCGCGCGCCTGTTTTCCTTCCGGTCCGGGACATCCGATGCCCCGGACCGGAAGTCTGTCCGAGGGGCTACAGCGGGTCGATCCGGAGCACCGCGGTGGTGTCGGCGTGTTCGGCGATCTCGGCAAGCGACGCGTCGCCGGGGAACGGCCATTCCTCGCTGACCCGGCTGAGCTGGCTCAAGTAGCTGGACAGCACCGGCGAGCCTTCGGCGCTGTCCACGAGCGTGACCCGGTACTTCGGTTCGTCGGCGGCGAGCGTGCAGCTGCCGGCGGCGAGCAGGTTGCGCACCCAGTCGCGGCGTCGGTTGGGCGCGCAGAGGTAGCGCCCGTCGTTCAGCTGCATGACCGCGATCGGCGTCGCCCTCGGTGCTCCGCTGACCCGGCCGGGCACCTCGATGATCCGCAGCACGTACTTGCCCTCGGTGTAGGGCGCCGCCGGCATCGACTTGATCCGCTCGACCATCAGCGCCGTGCGCTCGGCCGGGCTCATCGACGCCAGCTGCGCGCGCTGCTCGGCTTCGGACTGCGACATTGGACTGCCTCCCGTGCTCGCCACCAGTGCCGCGCCCACCGTACCGACCGGCCGCGCTCGCTTCGATCGATGGGCACGTCGGTCGAAGCGAGCGGTATCCGCCGGTGTCGCGGTCAGACCGAAGGCAGCCGCTTGGGTGTCCACAGCGGTAGCGCGACCGCGAGACCGAGGATGACCACCGCGATCACCGGGTGCAGCGCACCGAGGTAGGGCGAGGTGCTGCCCCACCCGGCGACCAGGCCCTCGATGCCGGTCAACACGAACATCACGATCGCGGTGATCAGGCTCCGGCGCCCCGGCCTGGCCACAATTGCCGCGATCAGGACCAACAGCGCAACCACTGCCAGCACGTTGCCCAGCACTCGATGCGGATCGAGGCTCGAAGCGAGCTTGACAGGCCCCGTCGCCGCGAAGATGCCCGAGCCTGCCAGATAGATCTGCACGATCACCAGGGCGCCGAACAGCATCGCCCCGTAACGCAGGGCGGCGATCGCCCCCTGTCGCAGGCCGCTCGGCGTCCCGCCAGTTGTTTTCTCGTTCGTGCCGGCCGTCGTCGGACCGCCGTCGGCACTGCGCTCATCAACCATGCGCAGAGCGAACCACACCATTACCGGCGAGCGGAATCCGGTGCGCGTCGGTTTTTCGCGTACGTACCACGACGTAGGCGAAAAGCGCGGATAGTACCGCGAAGATCAGCCGCCGCCCACCGGTTTGACCCAGAACCCCCAACTTGTCCACATCGACCGCAGCTGTCCACAACCCGCCCGATCCCGCTTGGTCCCAAGCCATATCACCGATAGGCTGGAGCAGGGCCGCATCCCCCTGGGATGGGCGGGGGTCTGGGCGCGGGTGGAAATGTTGCCGTGCAAGGACTATTGCTCAGTGGGCATTGGTTGGCAAGCCGGGTGCCGGGGTGGCGCCTTTTCCGGCAGGCGGGTCGGCGGTCTGTTCGGCCGGGCAGAAGGCGCGGCGAAATCGGGGAAACGGTCGACGACGCCGATCGCGTGATTGGCCAGCCAGCCCCGTTCGGCCAATGTCGAGTTCGGACAGCCGTTCGCCGCGTAGGCCGCCGCCTTCGACATGGCCACGTTCGCCGAGATGTCCCCGCCAGGACCCGGCCATTCCAGCAGGTCCTGCTCGGCCGGGGGCAGATCGCAGGTCACCGGACTGCTCGCGCCGACCCCGCGCGGATCGAAACCGATCAGGTCGTACTCGTCGAGCACGGCGGTCGGCAGCCGCGCCGGGTCGGTGTAGTTCAACGGGACCCGCGTGGTCGCGCACTGCTGTCGGGGATCGAGGGTGCCCGAACCGCTCTGGCAGGCACCCCAGGCGAGCGCCGCGACGGGGGCGATGGAGACGACGGAGACGACGGAGACGGGGTGAGTGCTGCTGCTGACGACGGGAGGGCGGGTGTCAGGGGGCCGCGGTCAGGCCGAGACCGGCCAGCGCGGCGGCGGTGCGCGCGGTGCTCGTCATGCGGTCGAGACTGTCCGGATTGTGCCGTACCCGGAATCCGGCTCGCTGGAGTCCTGCGGTGGGGATCTGCCCTACCGCAGGGGTATTTCCTCAGGTCAGTGGCTCGTCGGTGCTGGTCGGCCGAGGTCGGTCCGGTCAGACCTGGAATATTTACATCGTTGGCACAACGTGGTAAAAATCTGGTCTTGTTGGGCTGTGATGGCCATTACACGATGACGTGTGGGGAGGGTGAGTGGCAACACTCAAGGACGTTGCCTCGTTGGCCGGCGTATCCGCCAAGACGGTGTCCAACGTCGTCAACGGCTACGCCTTCGTCAAACCGGAGAACCGGCGCCGGGTGCTGGAGGCCATGTCCGCGACCGGGTACCGGCCGAACATCGGCGCCCGCAACCTGCGCCGTGGCCGCACCGGGTTCATCGCGCTCGTGGTGCCGGAACTGAGCATTCCGTACTTCGGGGAACTCGCCGGGCTCGTCATCACCGCCGCCCAGGAACGGGACTGGAACGTACTGATCGAGCAGACCCTCGGCGTGCGCGACCGGGAACGCTCGACGCTGGCCGCGTTGGGTCCGCATATCGTCGACGGCACCATTCTCAGCCCGGAAGCGCTGCAAACCGCTGACTTCGCCGAATTGGCGCCGAATATAGCCATGGTGATGCTCGGTGAGCACAGTGTCGAACTGGCTATTGATCATGTTGCCATCGACAACGTGTTGGCCGCACAGACCGCGGTCGCGCATCTGATCGCGATCGGCCGAAAGAGAATCGCGGTCATCGGCCAGAACCCGCACCGTGGCACGGCGGCCTTGCGGCTCGAGGGGTACCGCAAGGCGCTGGCGGCCGCGGAGATCGAGCCTCGGCCGGAGTTCGTGGTGCCGGCGATGACCTACCACCGCAGGGACGGCGCCGAGGCCATGGCGCAACTGCTCTCGCTGCCGCAACCGCCGGACGCGGTGTTCTGCTTCAACGATTTACTCGCCTTCGGCGCCTTGCGCGCGGCCGCCGACCGTGGGCTGCGCACCCCGCAGGACATCGCGATCGTCGGGTTCGACAACACCGAGGAGAGCGCCTACAGCCTGCCGTCGCTGACCACCGTCGCGCCGAACAAGCTCGCCATCGCGCGCACCGCGGTCGATCTGCTGCACCGCAGGGTAACCAGCGCGGAACAGTTTCCGCCCCAGGATATTCAAACCACTTTTTCCCTGGAAATTCGGGAAAGTACCGTTGGCGCTCAACGTTGATCCGGTAAACAAATAAATTGAACCAGGTAGACAAAAAAATTAAACCACCAGTCGGTGGGGAATCTTTGCCAGGTGCAATGGCTGCGCCTGGGCGAAAGGAGGGCCCGGATGAATTCTCGTCGGGTAGGGCGAATCGCGGCCGTATCGGCGATCGTGGCACTGGCATTGGTCACCACGGCGTGCACGAAGGCACAGTCCTCGGGCGGCGGTGACTCGACCAACTCCTCCGGGGCCCAGCAACAGGTCGCGTCCAGCTCCGGCGGTCCGACCTGCGACTACCAGTCCTATGGTGCGCCGAAGCTGGACCTGAGCAAGGTCACCGTCGGCTTCTCGCAGTCGGAGTCCACCAGCAACCCGTTCCGGTCGACCGAGACGAACTCGATCACCCAGGAGGCCAGCAAGGAGGGCATCCATCTCATCCAGCGCAACGCCAATGCCGATGTGAACGCGCAGAACTCGCAGATCGAGGAAATGATCGCGCAGGGCGCGCAGGTGTTGATCGTCGCGCCGGAGAACTCCGACGGCCTCAAGCCGGCACTGGACGAGGCCAAGCAGAAGCACATCCCGGTGCTCACCATCGACCGCACCGCGACCGGCACCCCCTGCCAGGACTTCATCGGCTTCCTCGGCTCCGACTTCTACCACCAGGCGCAGATCGCCGCCGACGACCTCGCCGGCGCGACCAACAACACGGCCAACATCGCGATTCTGCTCGGCAGCTCGGGCAACGACGTCACCACCGACCGCACCAACGGTTTCACGGCCGAGATCAAGTCGAAGCCCGGTATGAAGGTCATCGCGCAGCAGACCGCGAACTTCGACGAGACCGACGGCCAGAACGTGATGGAGCAGCTGCTACAGAGCGACCCGAGCATCAACGCCGTCTTCGCGGAGAACGACGAGATGGCGCTCGGCGCGATCCAGGCGATCAAGGCCGCCGGCAAGACGCCGGGCACCGACATCAAGATCGTCTCCATCGACGGCACCCAGCAGTGCGTGCAGGACGTCGCCTCCGGTGCGATGGTCGCCGACGTGGAGACCAACCCCCGGTTCGGGCCGCTGGCCTTCCAGGCGCTGCGGAACTTCTACTCGACGAAGGGTGCCTCCACCAAGATCACCATTGTCGACCACCATTACACCAAGGCCAACGCGTCGGCGTCGCTGACCAACGGGTCCGTCTACTGATGTCCGCCACGGTGCCCGTCCCGGACGCGCTGCTCGATGTCGCCGGAGTAGGCAAGTCCTTCCCCGGTGTGCACGCGCTGCGTGAGGCTTCGCTGGCCTTGCGGCCGGGGCGGGTGCACGCTCTCGTAGGCGAGAACGGGGCCGGGAAATCGACCCTGATCAAGGTGATCACCGGGGTGTACCGGCCGGACCGGGGGCGGATCCGGCTGGCCGGCGAGGATGTTTCCTTTGCCACCCCGGTCGAGGCGCAGCGCGCCGGGATCTCCACGATCTACCAGGAGGTGAACCTGGTCCCGCTGATGAGCGTGGCCAGGAACCTCTTCCTCGGTCGGGAACCCCGGCGCTTCGCGCGTCTCGTCGACGTTCGGCGGATGAACACCCTGGCTGCGGAGATCCTCCGCGACTACGGCGTGGACATCGGCGTCTCGGGAGTGGCCCGGCCGTTGGGATCGCTCGGCCTCGGCGCGCAGCAGATGGTGGCGATCGCCCGCGCGATCCAGCTCGACGCGCGGGTGGTCATCATGGACGAACCCACCTCCTCCTTGGAACGCCGCGAGGTGCTGACCCTCTTCGGCGTGATCCGGCGACTGCGTTCGGCCGGCATCGCGGTGCTCTACGTCAGCCACCGGCTCGACGAGCTGTACACCATCTGCGACGACGTGACCGTGCTGCGCGACGGAGCTGTCGTGCACACCGGCGAGCTGGCCGAGCTGGACCGGCTGCGGCTGGTGTCGCTGATGCTCGGCCGCGACGTCTCGCTGCTGCGCCGTCAAGGCGTGACCGCGTTCGGCGAACACGACAACACGCAGGACACCGAACCCGTGCTCGTCGCCGAGGACCTGACCGTGCGGCCCAAGCTGCACGGCGTCTCGCTGGCCATCCGGCCCGGCGAGGTGCTGGGCCTCGGTGGGCTGCTCGGATCGGGACGCAGCGAGACCGCGAAGGCCATCGCGGGTGGGCTGCGTCGCGACAGTGGCACGGTCACCGTGTCCGGCAAGCGTTTGCGTCGGGGCACCTCGGCGGAGGCGGTGCGTGCCGGGGTGGTCATGCTGCCGGAGGACCGCAAGGCCGAGGGCCTGATTCCGAGCCTGTCCGTGCGGCAGAACATCGTGCTGGCCGCGCTGCCCAGGCTGTCGAGGTTCGGGCTGGCGTCCACCGGCAAGCAGAACGAGATCGTCGACTACTTCATGGACCGGCTGCGGATCAAGGCCGCCAGCCCGGACCAGAAGGTCGCCGAGCTTTCCGGTGGAAACCAGCAGAAGGTGCTGCTCGCCCGCTGGTTGTGCCTGCATCCCAAGGTGCTGCTGTTGGACGAGCCGACGCGCGGTATCGACGTCGGCGCCAAGGCCGAGGTGCAGAAGCTGATCGACGAGTTCGCGCAGGAGGGTCTCGGCGTGCTGCTGATCTCCTCCGAACTGGAGGAACTCATCGAGGGATCCGACCGGGTGCTGGTCCTGCGCGACGGCGCGCCGGTCACCGAACTGGCCGGAGCGCAGGTCAGCGAACCGGAGTTGTTGCACGCACTGGCCAGCGAACCACTACCCGAGGACGCCGCGGCGGCAGCCGGAAGGCAGGCAGCCGGAGAGCGGACAGCCGGAGAGCGGGCCGCTGGACAGCAGAGCACCGGAAGGCATGCGGCGGTCGAGCCGGCCACCGAGGAAGCCGTCGCGGCCAAGGACTTCCTCCGAGCCGAGGACTTCCGGACCGAGGGCGTCCGGACCGAGGGCGTCCGGACCGAGGACTCGTCGAGCGAGGGCTTGTCGAGCGATGGCTCGCGAACCGAGGGAGGTGAGCGCGATCAGTAGCGATATCGGGACCATCGGCAGCGGGGTCGACCGCGCCCGAGTGCTGTCCTGGCTGCGCGACTACGGCGTGTACGCGGCGATCGTGCTGCTGGTCGTTGTGGACACCGCGCTCAATCCCGCCTTCCTCGCCGTAGGCGATCTGCGGGTGCAGGTCTTCCAGCTGGTGCCGACCTTGTTCGTCTCGCTCGGCATGGCGCTGGTCATCGCGACCGAAGGGGTCGACCTGTCGGTCGGCGCGGTGATCGCGCTGGCCGCCTCGCTGATTCCGCTCTATCTCGGCTATAGCGCCTATATCGCGATCGTGGTGTGCGCCGTCGGCGGCGCGCTGGCCGGCGCGGTCAACGGGCTGATGGTCGCCCTCGCCAAGGTGCAGCCGATCGTGGCCACCCTGGCGATGATGATCGGCCTGCGCGGAGTCGCGGTGATCTTCAACGGCAACCAGGCCAAACCGGTCGACGATCCGGTGCTCGGCGCGATCGGCCTCAACGGTGTGTTCGGGGTGCCGATCATGGCGATCGCCGCGATCGTCGTCGTGCTGCTGGTGCTGTTCGTGGTGCGCCGCTCCACCTTCGGCCGGCAGCTCGTCGCGGTCGGCGACAACCGGGCGGCCAGCGTGCTGGCCGGCCTTCCGGTGCGGCGGGTGCTGCTGTCGGTGTACGTCATCTCCGGCGTACTCGCCGCGCTGGCCGGGGTGCTGCTGGTCGGGCACGGCGCCGAGGCCGATCCGGCCAACCAGGGCCTGAACATCGAACTCGCCGCGATCACCGCCGTCGTCGTGGGCGGGACCCCGTTGACCGGCGGCCGGATCAGGGTGCTCGGCACGGTGGCAGGCGCGCTGTTCATGCAGCTGTTGTCGGCCACGCTCATCCAGCATGACGTGCCGAACTCCTACGCGCAGATCGCCGAAGCGGTGATCATCTGCCTCGCGGTGTACGCGGCGCGGGATCGAAGCGGCCGGTGAGGCGGGCGATGAAGCGGGCGATGAGGAGCACGCGATGACCACCACCCAGTCGGTGACGACCACGACGCCGGAACCCCCGGCCCCGCCCGCCGTCATCGCACCGACCCGCCGGGAACGGCTGCTCTCGCGAATCCAGAACCAGGGCGCCATCGCGGTACTCGTGCTGGTCGTGGTGATCGCCTCGATCGTCTCGCCGGGCTTCGCCTCCGGCGCGAACCTCACCAGCATCCTGGCCGGCAACGCCTACCCGGCCCTGCTCGCGCTCGGCATGACCTTCGTCATCATCTCCGGCGGCATCGACCTGTCCGTCGGCTCGATGTTCGCCCTCGGCGGTGTACTGGCCGCCTATGGCGCCTCGCACGGCGGTTTCCTGCTCGCCATCGCGCTGCCGATCGCGGTGGCCGCGCTGATCGGGCTCGCGCAGGGCCTGATGGTCGCGTGGGCCGGGATGGCGCCGTTCATCGTCACCCTGGCCGGCATGCTCGGCGCCCGCGGCCTGTTGCAGGCGATCAGCCA
Organism: Pseudonocardiaceae bacterium; assembly: GCA_036268955.1. Taxonomy (GTDB): domain Bacteria; phylum Actinomycetota; class Actinomycetes; order Mycobacteriales; family Pseudonocardiaceae; genus CAJCJE01. The sequence continues at coordinate 18,493 of DATATE010000172.1, read as the reverse complement.
CGAGGGCCAGACCACCTACGTGGTGCCGGCCGGGTCGCTGTTCAACAAGCTCGGCCAGGGCACCTGGCCGGCGATCATCACCGTCGCGGTGTTCTTCGTGCTCGGCGGCATCCTGTTGGCAAGAACCCGCTTCGGGCACAACGTGTTCGCCATCGGCGGCAACGAGAACGCGGCCACGCTGATGGGCGTCGCGGTGCGGCGCACCAAGGTCTCGGTGTACGTGCTGTCCGCGGTGCTCGCCGGGGTCGCCGGCATGCTCAACGCCTCCCAGCTCGGTTCCGGTGTCACCTCGATCGGCGTCGGCTACGAGCTGACCGCGATCGCGGTCACCGTCATCGGCGGCACGCTGCTGTCCGGCGGCGCGGGCTCGGTGCTCGGCACGGTGGCCGGGGTGCTGTTGCTCGCGGTCATCCAGAACCTGATCGGCCAGTACATCTCGCAGTACGGCTCGTCCGCCTCGGCCGCGGTCAACGGCGCGTTCCTCGCCGTCGTGGTGTTGCTGCAGACCTATCTCAGTCGGGCTCGTCGAATCACCTAGGGACACTGGAGGGTGTCGATGCGTGAATCACGTCAGGACTCCGCTGGTCACAACCACAACCCGCTCATCAGTACCGGGCTTTCCCGGCGCGAGCTGCTGAAGCTGTCCGGGGCCGCCGGCCTTTCCCTTGCCGCGCTGCCCATCCTTGCCACAACCGCCTCGGCCGCGACTGGGTCGGCCAGGCTCTCGGGTGCGGCGGGGCCGCTGATCGCCTCGACGTTCGACCCGATCCGGCCACCGGCGACCCCGCTCGCGGTGCGATCGCCGTACCTGAGTTCCTGGCTGGCCGCGGACACCCTGCCCGGCTCCTGGGCGACCTTCTGGACCGGCCACGTCACCGCGATGAGCGGCATCGCCAGGATCGACGGCACCTCGTATGTGTTCATGGGCATCCCGACGCTGACCAACCAGCCGGCCCTGCAGGCCATGACCCAGACCAACCTGACCGTGACGACCACGAAATCGGTGTTCACCCTCACCGGCGGCGGGGTCGAGCTGGTGGTCACCTTCCTGTCCCCGGTCGAGCCCGGTGACATCCGCCGCCAGTCCATGCCACTGTCCTATGTGTCCGTCGTAGCGGCCAGCGCCGACGGCAAGGCCCACCAGGTCGGCCTGTACCTCGACATCTCCGGTGAATGGTCGGCCAACGACGTGAGCACCCCGGTGACCTGGGCCGCCGAGGACAGCTCCTCGGTGCGCTCGCTGTCGATCACCCCGGCGACCCCGCAGGTGCTTGCCGAGAACGGCGACATGGCCACCTGGGGCACTGTCGTCTGGAGTACCCCGGACCGGTCCGGTCTGACCTGGGAGATCGGCGAGGACCAGATCGTGCGCGGCTCCGCGGTCGGTTCGGGCGTACTCGGCAACGTCGTCGACCCGGACATGCCCCGCGCGGTCAACGACCGCTGGCCGGTGCTGGGCCTCAACCTCGAACTCGGCACCGTGAAGGCCGCGAGCGCGCCGTTCGTGGTGTCCATCGGGCACATCCGCAACCCGGCGGTCAGCTATCTCGGCACCGACCTCGCCCCGCTGTGGACCTCCTACTGGCAGACCTGGGAGGACATGGTCGCGTTCTTCCACGGCGACGTCACCGCGGCGACCGCGCGGGCCACCGCGCTGGACGCCAGGATCAAGAGCGAGGCCACGGCGGCGGGCGGTGCCAAGTACGCGGCACTGTGCACACTGGCGCTGCGCCAGGCGTACGGCGCGACCGAACTCGCGGTACGCGACGGTCAGCCGTGGGCCTTCCTCAAGGAGATCTCCAGCGACGGCAACGTGTCCACGGTGGACGTGACCTATCCCGGTTCGCCCGCCTTCCTCTACCTCGACCCCGGCTATCTCGGGCTGCTGCTCGCGCCGCTGCTGGACTTCGCCGAGAACGGCGGTTGGAACCAGGTCTACGCCGAACACGACCTCGGCTCCAGCTATCCGAACGCCAGCGGCCTCAACCCCGGCAACACCGAACCCATGCCGGTCGAGGAGTCGGCGAACATGCTCATCATGTCCGCCGGCTACATCGCGCGCATTCCGGCGGCACAGGCCAGCGCCTTCGCCTTGCTGCACTACCCGGTCCTCAAGGGCTGGGCGGACTATCTTGTCGCCAACGCGCTCGATCCGGGCTACCAGAACCAGACCGACGACTTCACCGGGTTCATCGCGCACAGCGTGAACCTGGCGCTGAAGGGCATCATCGGACTCGGCGCGATGAGCCAGATCTCCACCGCCGCCGGCAATTCCGCCGACGCCAAGAACTACCTGAGCACCGCGCAGGACTACATCGCGCAGTGGGCGGTCAAGGCCGAGGACACGACCAACACCAACCTCAAGCTCGCCTACGACCAGCCGGACACCTGGAGCCTGAAGTACAACGGCTACCCGGACACGCTGCTGGGCACCGGCCTGGTCACCTCGGCCGTGGCCGCACAGGAGGCCGCCTGGTACCTCGCGCACGAAAACCAGTACGGCGTACCGCTCGACCTGCGGCATTCCTACACCAAGACCGACTGGCAGCTGTGGACGGCGGCCTGGCAGCACAACAACAAGGAGATCAGCCAGCACCTCATCGAGGACGTGTACGACTTCGCCAACACGTCCACCTCACGGGTGCCGTTCTCGGACTGGTACGACACGATCTCCGGCCGGCAGGTCGGTTTCCAGGCCCGGCCGGTGATCGGTGGCGTGTTCGCCCTGCTGTCCCTGACCAAGAAGCCCTGACCAAAATAGTCCTGACCAGGAAGCCCTGACCAAAGTCCTGACCAGGAAACTCTGAGCACTGGCAGGGAACTCTGAGCCAGGGCGGGAACGCCGGCCTCCCGGCGACCGGAGCCGTTCCGGTCGCCGGGAGTATCGAGGTCAGTCCTGGCCGCCGCCGGGGCCGGACGCGCCGAAGATCAGCACCACCCGGTCGTCGCTGGACACCGGCGTGCCGCCGTCCTTGTTCACCGTGCCGGCGATCGCGCCGTTGGCGTTGATCAGGTCGAGGCCGCCGAGCCTGCCGTAGCCCGCCGCGCCGCTCAACGCGACCTGCGGCGCGCCCGCGAAGGAGCCGTCGGAGTTCAGCGACAGGCTCTGCACATTGCCCGCGATCGAGGTGGCGATCATCACCGAGGTCGGGAACGCGACACAGCCCGCGACCCCCGGTCGGTCCGGCCAGGCCCAGGCCGGCGAGCCGAGCGGTTGGCCGACCTGGAGCTTGTAGAGCACGTCCTGGTTGGTCTCCCGGTCGGTGACCCAGGCTCGGGAACCGTCCGCCGAACTGCACACCCCGCCCGGATCGGTCAACCCGGACGCCACGATCGCCGAACCCGGATTCGGATTGCCCGGCGCGGGCGCGCCGTTCACGTCGATCCGCAGTACCTTGCCCGCCAACGAGTTCGGGTCCTTCGCGGCCTGCGGGTTCCCGGCGTCACCGGTGACGACGAGCAGCGCGCCCTTGTGGTCGAGCGCGATCTCGCCCTGGTTGTCCGTGCTGCCGCGCGGAATCCCGGTCAGGATCGGCTTCGGCGTGTCACCGGGGGCGATCCGCACGATCCGGTTGTCGGTCGGCGTCGTGATGTAGGCGAAGATCAACTGGTCCTGGGCGTAGGTCGGGGACAGCGCCAGCCCGGTCAACCCGCCACCCCCGGTCGTGTCCACCGCGAGGGTCGCCACCACGACGGGCTGCTGACCATGCTGCACCCGGACGATCTGCCCGCTGGTCCGCTCGGCGGCCAGCCCGACCGGGTTCTGATCGGTGCCCGGCAGCGCCGCGACCGCCGACACCGGGCCGAGGCAGGTCGCGATCACTTCCTGGTGGAAGTCGGTGCATCCGTTCGGCGGCGGGACCGTCGCCGGGTTCTGGGTGGTGCCGCTGCCGGCGCCGTTGCCCTGGCCGCCCGTTCCGCTGCCCTCGCCGGGCAGTTGCGGCTGCGGGGCGGGCTCGGGGGCCAGCGTCGGCGCGGGCTGCCAGCTCTGCGGGGCCGCTTCGCTGGAGAAGTTCGCGCAGCCGGACACGAGTACGGCCGCCGCGCCGAGTGTGACCAGACCGGTCAGCAACCGCCGGGTGGGCCGGGGTGACCTGGCGGTTGACTCGGCTCGACGTGGTGCTGACACGTCAACCACCCTAGGCGGCCCGGCGTGAACGTCGAGTGAGCGGTGCCTAATCTAGCCTTCGTGACCATCACTGTTCTTGTTCCGAGCGAGGCAGGGCTGACCGCGCTGGCCGGCATCGACAACGTGCACGCGGTGCGCTACCGGCCCGGTCAGCCGCTGCCCGCCGACGGAGCCAAGGCCACGGTGCTGGTGCCCGGTTTCCTCTCCACCGGCGAGGTGCTCGCCCTGCTCGACGACCTGCCCGAGCTGGAGTACGTCCAGCTCCTCTCGGCCGGTGCCGAGCGGTGGGTCGGCAAGCTGCCCGAACACATGCTGCTGTCCATCTGCCGGGGCGCGCACGGCGGCAGCACCGCGGAATGGGTGGTCGGCGCGCTGCTCTACCTCTACCGCGAGTTCGGCGGCTTCGCCGACCTCCATCGCGCGCACCACTGGGATCAGCACAGCACGGACACCCTGCAGGGCAAGCGGGTGCTCATCGTCGGCGCGGGCGACCTCGGTGAGCAGCTGACCCGTCGGCTGCTGCCCTTCGACGCCACCGCGACCCTGGTCGGCCGGCATGCGCGCGAGGGCGTGCACGGCATCGACGAACTCCCCGAGCTGCTCGGCGAGTTCGACGCGGTCGTGCTGATGGTCCCGCTGACCACCGAAACCACCGGCTTGGTCGATGCGGCGTTCCTGGCCCGGATGGCCGACGGCGCGGTGCTGGTCAACGCCGCTCGCGGCCCGGTCGTGGACACCGACGCGCTGGTCACCGAACTCAACAGTGGCAGGCTGCTGGCCGCGCTGGACGTCACCGACCCGGAGCCGCTGCCGGCGAATCATCCACTCTGGACGGCCAAGGGCCTGTTCCTCACCCCGCACGTCGGCGGCAGCTGTCGTGGATCCGAGGACCGTGCCTGGCGGATCGCGGCGGCCGAGATCGCCCGGTTCGCCGAGGGGAAGCAGCCGCGTAACCTCGTCGACGGCGATTATTGACCCGCGTCGTTTCGACCGTTGTCCGGCGTGTCCGGCGGTGAGTGATCAAGCTCGCACCCCGGCCGATCCGGCCGGGGAGCACTGCATTCGCCATCATCGGCCCTCCCGTGCGCAAATCGCCGGCCGAAGAGTGTCGCGCGGGTGATACGCATCACGTACGGTGCGCACCGTGAGTACTCACGAGCCGGGCGGCCCCTTTGACTCCGGTAGCTCCGCCGAGCATGCCGGGAGCAACTACGACGCCGAGGGCCAGGACCCGGTGAACCTCTTCGCCGAGTCCGGCTACGGCGACCCGTCCGGTTACAGCGGGCAGTCCGCTTTCGGCGGACGGTCCGACCACGGTGATCAGCCCGGCCTCGGGGACCAGGACACCACCTCGGTGCTGTCCACGTTCAACCGGCCGGCCGGCACCGGTCTTGACGACGACTCCTACGGGTCCGCGCGCCGGTCGGCGTCGGACTGGCACGGCGGCGCCGATTTCGGTCTCCTCGTGTTGCGCATCGTCATCGGCGGCACCTTCGCCGTGTACGGCCTGCAACACCTCTTCGGCCTGTTCCACGGCACCGGCGTCGACTCCTTCGGCAAGTTCCTGCAGACCGCCGGCTACCACTACCCGACGATCATGGCCTGGGTCGGCGGCGGCGTCGAACTCGTCGGCGGCGCCATGCTCGTCCTCGGCCTGTTCACCCCGGTCGCCGCCGGCGCGCTGCTCGCGTTGGTCTCCAACGTGATCGTGCTCAAATGGCCGCTCGGTTTCTTCGCCGCGAACGGCTACCAGTTCCAGCTCATCCTCGCCGGCGCGGCCTTCGCCGTGCTTTTCACCGGCCCCGGCCGGGTCTCCCTCGACCGCCCGACTCCCTGGTACCGGCACCCGGTCCTCAACGGCTTCATCTTCCTGATCATCGGCGCCGCCGCGTCGGTCGGCGTCCTGCTCCTCCTGCGAACTCACGGCTAACGCGGTACTACAACGGGTTGCGCACCGAAGATCGTGTTCAGATCGGCCAGCAGCACGTCCCCGCGTCGTCGCGCGGTGTCGATCACGTCCTGATGGAAACCCTCGGTCGCGAACAGCGCGATGCGCGCGCCGTCGGTGTCGTGGCCCTGCGCGGCCAGCAGCGCCCTGATCTGGTCGAGCCGATCGAGGTCGGCAACGGTGCGCCGAGCCACCGTGGCCTTGGCCTCGCCGACCAGCGCGATGCTGGCTCGGTTGGAGGTCCGGTCCAGCCCGAGCACGTCGATCTTCTGTTTGGCCTTGCCGCTGCGGTCGTTGACGACGGCGGCCGCGACAGTGCTGCTGCCGGCCCGGATCTCGTCGGCGGCGTGCCGGCTCAGCCAGTGCCGGGCACGCGCCTCGAAGTGCGGTCCGAGGATGCGCGCGGCAAACGTGCCCTGCGCCTGTTGCCAGGCTTGCTCGGCTCGACCCGCCTCGACGAGGTCGGTCTGCGCGACCGTGATCAGGTTGTGGAAGCGGATGATCGGATCGGCGATCGTGATCACCGGTCGGCGAGTGGTGAGCGGATCGTCGTCGGCGATGACCTACTTGTCGACGTCCCGGACGGCGCCGGTGGAGGCCGAGGTGGCCATCCTGGCGTAGGCACGCAGTGCCGCCGTTACCGTGCGCTGGCGGTCGACGGGCTGCCAGGGGCGCTCGCTGGCGTCCATCTTGGCCCGCCGCTCGGCGAGGACGTCGGCGTCGACGAGCAGTTCGAGCACGCGGGCGTGCACGTCGATGCGGATCTGGTCGCCGTCCCGCACGAGGCCGATGGTGCCGCCGGCCGCGGCCTCGGGGGAGATGTGGCCGACCGACAGGCCCGAGGAGCCGCCGGAGAAGCGGCCGTCGGTGATCAGCGCGCAGACCTTGCCGAGGCCGGCGCCCTTGAGGAACGCGGTCGGGTGCAGCATCTCCTGCATCCCCGGACCGCCTGCCGGCCCCTCGTAGCGGATGACCAGCACATCACCGGGCTGGACCTGCTTGCTCAGGATCGCCGACACCGCCTGTTCCTGGCTCTCCAGCACCCGCGCGGGCCCGGTGAACTGCCAGATCGACTCGTCGACACCGGCCGCCTTGATGACCGCGCCGTCCTCGGCGAGGTTGCCCTTCAGCACCATCAGCCCGCCCTCGGGGCTGTAGGCGTGCTCGGCGTCGCGGATGCAGCCGCCGTCGGCGTCGGTGTCCAGGCTCGACCAGCGGTTGCTGGTGGAGAACGCCTTTGTGGTGCGCACCCCGCCCGGCGCCGCGTGGTACAACTCGATCGCCTCGGTGGTCGCCTTGCCGCCGCGGACGTCCCAGTCCGACAGCCACTGCTCCAGCGAGGGGCTGTGCACCGAGTGCACGTCGCGGTGCAGCAGGCCGGCCCTGTCCAGTTCGCCGAGGATGGCGGGGATTCCGCCGGCCCGGTGCACGTCCTCCATGTGGTAGTCGGAGTTCGGTGCGACCTTGGACAGGCAGGGCACCCGGCGGCTGATCGCGTCGATCGTCTCCAGCGGGAAGTCGACCTCGCCCTCCCGTGCCGCCGCGAGGATGTGCAGCACGGTGTTCGTCGACCCGCCCATGGCCATGTCCAGCGCCATCGCGTTGTCGAAGGCCTTCTGGTTGGCGATCGAGCGCGGCAGGACCGACTCGTCGTCCTCGGCGTAGTAGCGCCGGGCCAGGTCGACGACCGTCTTGCCGGCGCGGAGGAACAGGTCGCGGCGGGCGGCGTGGGTGGCCAGCGTCGAGCCGTTGCCAGGCAGGGCGAGGCCGAGTGCCTCGGTGAGGCAGTTCATCGAGTTCGCGGTGAACATGCCCGAACAGGAACCGCAGGTCGGGCAGGCCGAGCGTTCCACAATGGTCAGACCGTCGTCGTCGACAAGCGGACTGGCCGACGCGGAGATCGCGGTGATCAGGTCGGTCGGGGCCTGCGCGACGCCGTCCACGACGACCGCCTTGCCGGCCTCCATCGGACCACCGGACACGAACACCGTCGGGATGTTCAGCCGCATCGCGGCGTTGAGCATGCCGGGAGTGATCTTGTCGCAGTTGGAGATGCACACCAGCGCGTCGGCCTGGTGCGCGTTGACCATGTACTCGACCGAATCGGCGATGATCTCACGGGAGGGCAGCGAGTACAGCATCCCGCTATGCCCCATCGCGATCCCGTCGTCGACCGCGATGGTGTGGAACTCCCGTCCGACGCCGCCTGCCTCGGCGATCGCGTCGGCGACGAGTTCGCCGAGGTCGCGCAGGTGTACGTGGCCCGGCACGAACTGAGTGTAGGAGTTCGCGATCGCCACGATCGGTTTGCCGAAGTCACTGTCGGTCATCCCGGTAGCGCGCCACAGTGCGCGTGCACCGGCCGCGTTGCGGCCGTGAGTGGTGGTACGGGAGCGGAGCGCGGGCACGGCCCCTCCAAATGTCAATACGGGTGCCGGTGGCAGCGCGACGGCATTGCGTCGACGGCCGCCGGTCGGGTGGTCAGCTGTGCCGGCACCTGGTGGGCGCCGAGGTCGACGGGGTGCGCACCACGTTACTCCGCCGTTGCCGGCCGACCGGCGCCCTGGCGGTGGCGGGGACCCTCGGCGGCGGTCGCGTACGAGGTTGCCGGCGACCGCTCAGCCGCCTCCTGTCGAGGCAATTGTGACGCCCTTGTTCACATTATTAATTTTACTTGTCAACGTATCTTGTCTGATGGGCACCGTTTAACCGAATTGGGCTGAATGGCCTACGACGATCGGCGGATATTCGCCACTATCCTTGTTCTGCGTCATTACTCGACGCAAAATTCACCCCGCGACGACGGTTCTTATTTGCGAAGGTCCGGTCGCCGCTCCCGTCCCCCTGCGATTGTCTCGTGAACGCGAGTCAATTGGACACAGAAAGGATACCCCGATGGGTATCAAATCCCTGCGAGTCATCGCCGTCGCCGGTCTTGCCACCGGCGTCGTCCTCGCGTTAGCCCCGGCCGCGGGCGCGGCCACCCCGAGTGCGCCCGGCAACGGTCCGGACCGCGTGATCAGCCACGGCCACAACACCCAGCAGTCCAGCAACTGGTCGGGCTATGCCGAAACGGGCGGTGGCTACACCAGCGCGACCGCCACCTGGAAGGTGCCGTCGGTCTCCTCAAGCAGCGGCGCGACCTATTCCTCGGCCTGGGTCGGCATCGACGGCGACGGCAACTCCAACCTGATCCAGACCGGTACCGAGTCCGACTACTACTCCGGTGCGGCGCACTACGACGCCTGGTGGGAGATCCTGCCGGCCGCCGAGACCGTGATCACCAACATCACCGTGCACCCCGGCGACTCGTTCACCGGTTCGGTGTCGAAGGTCAGCGGCACGACCTGGAGCATCAAGCTCACCGACAACACCACCGGGAAGTCCTACTCCTCGTCCAAGACCTACCGTGGTTCCGGTGGTTCGGTCGAGTACATCCAGGAAGCACCGGAAGTCGGCGGCTCGATCGCGAAGATCGCGCATTTCAAGACTTTCAGTTTCAGCGGCCTCACGGTCAACGGTAAAAGCCCCGCGCTGAAGAGTGCCGACGAGATCCTGCTCGTCCAGAATGGTGTCACCTACTCGACGCCGAGCGCGCCGAACTCCGGTGGAAATGGATTCAGCGTTTCCTATACCGGCTGATATCCGGCCCGCCGGTCAGCGTCGATCAATTCGGTCCTGATCAATTCGGCACTGATCAATTCAGGTGAGAGGCTGGCCTGAGAGGTCAGACCGTGGCGCCGGTCTCGCCCGCGACCGTGACGGGTGGGGCCGGCGCCTCGTCGTGTCCGGCCTCCGCAGGCTTCTCCGGCTGGGCGGCTTCCTGCGGAGTGGCCGCGTCTTCCTGGGGAACGGCCGCGTCGGAAATGGCGGCCGCGTCCGAGATATCCGGGACATCCGAGATGCCCGAGTCGTCGAGGTCGGAGGTCTCGGAGGCTTGGGAGGTGTCGGACGGCTGAGGTTCGGTCGGGTCGGCGAGGCGACCGCCACTGAACATGGCCAGCACCGGGAGGTGCCGGGTGCGGACCGAGGGCAGCAGTACCTCCCGGCCGTCGGCGAGGACCGCCCGGACCCACTTGTGTTCCCCGATCCGCAGACCGGCCAGCGTCGACCAGTCGATCACCCGCGAGGTGAACACGCGGCGAACCACGATCCGCTCGGTGTCGACCACCGTGCGGGAGCGCCACAGCCAGATGCCGAGGCCGATCGGGACGAGGTAGACCAGCAACAACAGCTTTGAACCGGCCAGTGCCACGACCGACGCGCTCAGGAACGCGAAGAACACGCCGATCTGGGAAATGCCCGGAACCCGGAACACCAACCGCCGAGGGATGTTTTCCACCACACACTGATGGTCGCACCGCGTCGTTACGGCTGGTGGGCCGGGCCACTCTCACCCGATCGTGCGTCCATCATGCGAGAGTGGCATCCCGCCAGGTTGACGCCGACCGGCCGTTCGCATTAACGTCTGGCTTGTGTCGACAACCAACATTCTCGTACTTCGCGGGCGCGCCGACGTCTGAAGTACTCCACCGTCGACGCGCCACCCTCGTATGACCGCCATGGTCGACGGGGGTTTTTTGTTGCCCGGATCACTTCCAACCGTGCCGGGGGTTCGCCCCCACCGGCGCAGAACTCCAACGCGAGGCGAACCGATGACCACCGCAACGCCGCGACCCGCTCCGCCGCCCGGAGCACCGCACCCGCCGCAGCATCCCCGGCCCAAGCCCGCGCCGCCCGTCGGCGCGCCGGTCGGGGTAACCGGAGCTGCCTCGCTCGTCCGGTCGCTCGAGTCGGTTGGCTGCGAGGTCGCGTTCGGCATCCCCGGCGGCACGATCATGCCGGCCTACGACGCGCTCCTCGACTCGACCAAGGTTCGGCACGTGCTGGTCCGTCACGAGCAGGGCGCCGGCCACGCGGCAACCGGGTACGCGCAGGCCACCGGCAAGGTCGGGGTGTGCATCGCCACCTCGGGCCCCGGTGCCACCAACCTCGTCACCCCCCTCGCCGACGCCTACATGGACTCCGTCCCGATCGTCGCCATCACCGGCCAGGTGGCCCGGCCGCTGATCGGCACCGACGGCTTCCAGGAAGCCGACATCTGCGGTATCACCATGCCGGTCACCAAGCACAGTTTCCTGGTCACCGACCCCGCCGAGATCCCGAGGGCGATCGCGGAGGCCTTCCACCTCGCCTCGACCGGTCGCCCCGGCCCGGTACTGGTGGACATTCCCAAGGACGTGCTCCAGGCGAACACCTCGTTCTCCTGGCCACCGGAAGTGCACCTGCCCGGTTACCGGCCGACGACCCGCCCGCACGGCAAGCAGGTCCGCGAGGCCGCCAAACTCATCTGCGCCGCGCACCGCCCGGTGTTCTACGTCGGCGGCGGCGTGCTCAAGGCCAACGCCACCGCGCAGTTGCGGGAACTGGTCGAGCTGACCGGTATCCCGGTGGTCACCACCCTGATGGCCAAGGGCGCCTTCCCCGACTCGCACCCCCAGCACCTCGGCATGCCCGGCATGCACGGCGCGGTCGCCGCGGTCGCCGCCATGCAGCGCGCCGACCTGCTCGTGGCGCTCGGCGCCCGGTTCGACGACCGGGTCACCGGCCAGCTGGCCTCCTTCGCCCCGGACGCGAAGATCGTGCACGCCGACATCGACCCCGCCGAGATCTCCAAGAACCGGCACGCGGACGTGCCGATTGTCGGTGACTGCAAGGAGATCCTCACCGAGCTGATCACCGCGGTGACCGGCGAGCGGGAGACCGGTTCGGCCGACCTGACGCCCTGGTGGCAGCAACTCGTCGGCTGGCGGGACACCTTCCCGCTCGGCTACGAATGGCCGGCCGACGGCACCCTGTCCCCGCAGTACGTGATCGAGCGGATCGGTGCGCTGGCCGGCCCGGAGGCGGTGTACACGGCGGGCGTCGGCCAGCACCAGATGTGGGCCGCGCAGTTCGTGCACTACGAACGGCCGCGCAGCTGGATCAACTCCGGTGGCCTCGGCACCATGGGTTTCGCGGTGCCGGCCGCGATGGGTGCCAAGTTCGGGCTGCCGGACACCGAGGTGTGGGCGATCGACGGCGACGGCTGCTTCCAGATGACCAACCAGGAACTGGCCACCTGCGCCATCGAGGGCGCGCCGATCAAGGTCGCCATCATGAACAACGGCAACCTCGGCATGGTTCGGCAGTGGCAGAACCTGTTCTACGAGGGCCGCTACTCGGCAACCGACCTCGGCACGCACAAACACCGCATCCCGGACTTCAAGCTGCTCGCCGAGGCACTCGGCTGCGTCGGGCTGCGTTGTGAGTCCAAAGAGGATGTCGACGCGACGATCAAGAAGGCGCAGGAGATCAACGACCGCCCCGTCGTGATCGACTTCGTGGTCGGCAAGGACGCCCAGGTCTGGCCGATGGTCGCCTCCGGCACCGGCAACGACGAGATCATGGCCGCTCGAGGTATTCGCCCACTGTTTGACGAGGACGATGTGTGATGACATCTCCAACCTCGACCAAGGGTGCGGCGACCGCGATGAGTGGCCGGACAGGATGTGCTGAGCGGTCGCTCAGCACCGGCACGACAGGTGGACCGATCGCATGAGCAAGCACACCTTGAGCGTGCTGACCGAGAACAAGCCCGGTGTCCTGGCCAGGGTTTCCGGTCTGTTCTCCCGGCGCGGCTTCAACATCGAGTCGCTCGCGGTCGGCCCGACCGAGAACCCGGATGTCTCCCGGATGACCATTGTGGTGTCGGTGGACGAACAACCGCTGGAGCAGGTCACCAAGCAGCTCAACAAGCTGGTGAACGTGATCAAGATAGTCGAGCTCGAACCGTCGACAGCGGTCCAGCGCGAACTGCTCCTTGTTAAAGTACGTGCAGATGGCACGGTGCGCACGCAGGTCCTGGAAACCGTACAACTGTTTCGGGCCAAAGTGGTCGATGTGTCCCCGGAGTCGCTCACGATCGAGGCCACCGGGACCGCTGACAAGCTCGACGCGTTCGTGCGCATACTCGAACCGTTCGGGGTGCGCGAGATGGTCCAGTCCGGCATGGTCGCAGTCGGCCGGGGACCTCGCTCGATCACCGCGACCGCGGTCCGCTGATCTCGCGACGTGAATCTTTGCCTGTTGACGTTTTGCTGAAAGGAAGTTCGGAAGTCCTATGAGTGCCGAGATTTTCTACGATGATGACGCCGACCTCGGCATCATTCAGGGTCGCAAGGTCGCTGTGCTCGGCTACGGCAGCCAGGGTCACGCGCATGCGCTGAGCCTGCGCGATTCCGGCGTCGACGTCCGGATCGGCCTGCCGGAGGGTTCGAAGTCCAGGGCCAAGGCCGAGGAGCAGGGCCTGCGGGTGCTCACCCCGGCCGAGGCCGTCGCCGAGGCCGACCTGATCTCCATCCAGGCCCCGGACACCGTGCAGCGCAAGCTCTACGCCAGCGACGTCGCGCCCAACCTCAAGCCTGGTGACGCGCTGTTCTTCAGCCACGGCTTCAACATCCGCTACGGCTACATCACCGCGCCCGAGGGCGTCGACGTCGTGCTCGTCGCCCCCAAGGGACCGGGGCACCTGGTGCGTCGCCAGTTCGTCGACGGCAAGGGTGTACCGGACCTGGTCGCGGTCGAGCAGGACGCCACCGGCAACGCGCTGGCGCTGGGCCTTTCCTATGCCAAGGGCATCGGCGGCACGCGGGCCGGCGTCATCAAGACGACCTTCACCGAGGAGACCGAGACCGACCTCTTCGGTGAGCAGGCCGTGCTCTGCGGCGGTACCTCCGCGCTGATCCAGGCCGGATTCGAGACCCTCGTCGAGGCCGGCTACCAGCCCGAGATCGCCTACTTCGAGGTCCTGCACGAGCTCAAGCTCATCGTCGACCTGATCTACGAAGGCGGCATCGCCCGGCAGCGCTACTCCTGCAGCGACACCGCCGAATACGGTGACCTCACCCGCGGCCCGCGCATCGTCTCGCCCGCGGTCAAGGCGGAGATGCGCAAGGTGCTCGACGAGATCCAGGACGGCCGCTTCGCCACCGAATGGGTGGAGGAGGACGACAACGGTCGGCCGAACTTCACCAAACTGCGCCATGAGGGCGAGCAGCACCAGATCGAGGTCGTCGGCAAGAAGCTGCGTGGCCTGATGTCCTGGGTGGACCGCCCGATCACCGAAACCGCCTGACCGACCCCACGTCCGAACGCCGAACTGGAGAGATTCGTGTCAACGCAAGCGTCAACCACCGGGGGACTCGACTTCACCACCGAGGTCTTCGACAAGGAGTACATCAAGGTCGGTGACCGCACCGAAGCGATCGTCCGGGGTGGTCGGGACCTGTTCGACCGGCTGCCGCGTGCTTTCGAGGGCGTTTCCCAGATCGGCGTCATCGGCTGGGGCCCGCAGGCCTCCGCGCAGGCCCAGAACCTGCGCGACTCCCTCGGCGGCGCCGTCCGGGTGACGGTCGGCCTCCGCGCCGACTCGGGCTCCCGGACGGCGGCCGTGGCAGCCGGTTTCACCGAGGAGGACGGCACCCTCGGCGAGATGTTCGAGGTCATCGGCAATTCCGACATGGTGTTGCTGCTGATCTCCGACGCCGCCCAGGCGCAGCTGCACGAGCAGATCTTCGCCGCGCTCAAGCCGGGCACCACGCTCGGTCTCTCGCACGGCTTCCTGCTCGGCTACCTCACCGACGAGGGCAAGGCGTTCCCGACGAACATCGACGTGATCGCGGTGTGCCCCAAGGGAATGGGCGCCTCGGTACGCGCGCTGTACCTGCAGGGAGCGAAGACCAACGGCGCCGGTATCAACGACAGTTTCGCCGTGCACCAGGACGTCACCGGCAGGGCGACCGAGCGGGCGCTGGGCTGGTCGGTCGGCCTCGGTGCGCCGTACACGTTCCAGACCACGCTGCGTTCGGAGTACCTCTCGGACATCTCCGGGGAGCGCGCCATCCTGCTCGGCGGTGTGCACGGCATCGTGGAGAGCCTCTACCGGCGCTACCGCGACCTCGGCATGAGTGACGAGAAGGCCTTCCAGCACTCGGTCGAGTCGGTGACCGGCCCGATCTCCAGGACGATCTCCAAGAACGGGTTGGACGGCGTCTACAACCTGCTCGACGCCGAGGGCAAGAAGATCTTCGCCGAGGCGTACTCCGCCGCGTACCCGGTCGGCCTCGAACTGGTCCACGAGATCTACGAAGAGGTCCGCTCCGGCAACGAGATCCGTGGCGTCGTGCTGGCCGGCAAGCGGTCCAAGCGCTTCCCGATGGGCAAGATCGACCAGGCCAACATGTGGCTGGTCGGCCAGAAGGTCCGCGCCGACCGCGTCGAGGACGAGATCCCGCTCGACCCGTTCACCGCCGGCATCTTCCTCGGCGTGATGGTCGCCCAGGTCGACGCGATGCTCGAATTCGGCCACCCGTACTCGGAGATCGCCAACGAGTCGGTGATCGAGGCCGTCGACTCGCTCAACCCGTACATGCACGCACGGGGCGTCGCGCACATGGTGGACAACTGCTCGATCACCGCGCGCCTCGGCTCCCGCAA
This sequence comes from Pseudonocardiaceae bacterium, assembly GCA_036268955.1. GTDB lineage: Bacteria > Actinomycetota > Actinomycetes > Mycobacteriales > Pseudonocardiaceae > CAJCJE01. The sequence continues at coordinate 2,879 of DATATE010000172.1, read as the reverse complement.
GTGGGCACCGAGGTTCGACTACCTGCTCACCCAGCGGGCCTACCCGGCGATCGATGCCGAGGCTCCGGTGGACACCACGCCGTTCCAGGGTTTCGAGGGCCACCTGATCCACGACGTGCTGCGGGTCTGCGCGCAGATGCGGCCCTCGGTCGACATCTTCGTCGAATAACGTCCTCGTCGAGTCGAACGGCGCGGCAGGAGTTGGCCGAACAGTCCAGGCACGGCCATCGCCTGAACGGCCCTGAACGACCTGAACGGCACGGGCCCTGAACGGCACGAGCCTGAACGGCGGCACGGGTCTGAAGACGGCACGGGCCTGAACGGTACGGGCCTGAAAACGGCACAGCCATCGCAGGACCGGACCGCCCGCGAGATGTCCGCGCGGGCGGTCCGATGTCCGGCAGAGGACGACACGCGGAGCGGGTTGCCACAACCCCTTCCGCGAGTCGTCCCTTCCCGTCGTCGGGGACCCCCGAGATTCAATTTTAGTGGGTGTTGATCTGGATCCGGGGTTGTCGGGGAGTGCCGCGGCGTGTCGACGCTTCGGGTAGGCGGCGGCGTCCGAGCCGGTCGAGGCTGCTGCGCTGGGTTTACGCGCGGGTGCGTATCGTGCTGTGCGCACCTGACCAAATGTCCCAATACCGGGGGTAATTCGATGAGCGACGAATCTGTCGACGCCACCGAAACCGCGGCCAGCGCGCCGATCTACGACGACAAGGCGCACGTCCGCGGCAAGCTCGACCTGACGAACGCGGAATGGCAGCGCGCCGGTGACCCCGATGACGACGAAGGCGAGTACGTCGAAGTCGCATTTGTCCCGCACACCGACGGTGTCACCTATGTCGCGATGCGCAATTCCAAGTACACCGGGCCCAACGACACCGTGCTGGTCTTCACTCCCGCGGAGTGGGATGCGTTCGTCGCGGGCGCCAAGGACGGCGAGTTCGACGAGCCGTGGTGAGTCCGAACTGGAGCCGGTAATGTGTTGCGGCGCTTGAGGATCGCTCGACACCGGCAGGTCGCCGAAACCACTCGCGGGCCACGCGCGGGTGATCGAGATGTTCCGTGCGTGTTTCCGCTAGGTGAACCACTTGCGAAAGACATCACATCAGCGGGATAGAATGCTCGTGGTCCGGACACAAAGTTGTGGCCGGTCAGCGCGTAGACCGCTGGCCGTGTCTCGCGCTCCTCACCTCTTCCGCACTCGGAGTCGCCGCCGTGACCAGTTCGCGCCGCCCAGTCGTCCTGCTGGCTGAGAAGCTTGCCCCCTCCGTGCTCGACCTCCTCGGTGACTCCGTGGAGATCCGGCACGTCGACGGCACCGACCGGCCCGCGCTGCTGTCCGCGGTCGCCGAGGCCGACGCGCTCGTCGTGCGTTCGGCGACCAAGGTCGATGCCGAGGTGTTCGCCGCGACCAACCAGCTCAAGGTGGTCGCCCGCGCCGGGGTCGGCCTCGACAACGTCGAGGTACCGGCCGCCACCGCGCGTGGCGTGATGGTGGTCAACGCGCCCACCTCCAACATCGTCTCCGCCGCCGAGCACGCGGCCGCGCTGCTGCTCGCCGTCGCCCGGCGCATCCCGGCCGCCGACGCCAGCCTGCGCGGCGGGGAGTGGAAGCGCAGTTCCTTCAACGGGGTGGAACTCAACGGCAAGACCGCCGGCATCGTCGGCCTCGGCAAGATCGGTCAGCTGCTCGCGCAGCGCCTTGCCGCCTTCGGCATGGACCTCATCGCCTACGACCCGTACGTCTCCGCGGCCCGCGCCGCGCAGCTGGGCATCGAACTTGTCACCCTTGACGAACTGCTGGCCAGGGCCGACACCATCTCCATCCACCTGCCCAAGACCCCGGAGACCAAGGGCCTCATCGGCGCCGACCAACTGGCCAAGGTCAAGCCGGGCGTGATCATCGTCAACGACGCGCGCGGTGGCCTCATCGACGAGCAGGCCCTCGCCGACGCGGTGCGCGAAGGCAAGGTCGGCGGCGCCGGCATCGACGTGTTCGCCACCGAGCCGACCACCTCCAGCCCGCTGTTCGAGCTGGCCAACGTGGTCGTCACCCCGCACCTCGGCGCGTCGACCAGTGAGGCGCAGGACCGGGCCGGCACCGATGTGGCCCGCTCCGTGCTGCTCGCGCTGGCCGGCGACTTCGTGCCGGACGCGGTGAACGTGCAGAGCGGCGGCGTCGTCGGTGAGGAGGTCCGGCCGTACCTGCCGCTGACCCAGAAGCTCGGCACCGTGCTCGCCGCGCTGAACAGCAAGGCACCCGCCTCGGTGACCGTCACGGTGCGCGGTGAGCTGTCCAACGAGGACGTCACGGTGCTGCCGCTCGCCGCGCTGCGCGGGGTGTTCAGCGGCATCGTCGACGAGCAGGTCACCTTCGTCAACGCGCCGAAGCTCGCCGAGGACCTCGGCGTCACCGTCGAGCTGACCAAGGAGCCGGAGAGCGTCAACTACCGCAGCCTGGTCAGCATCAGGGTGGTGCTGGCCGACGGGACCGTGCTGAGCGTGTCCGGCACCCTGACCGGCCTCGACGGGGTGGAGAAGCTGGTCGAGGTCAACGGCCGGCACTTCGACCTGCGGGCCGAGGGCAACGCGCTGCTGCTGGAATACCCGGACCGGCCGGGCGTGATGGGCACCGTCGGCACCCTGCTCGGCGAGGCCGGGGTGAACATCGAGGCGGCTCAGCTCAGCCAGACCACCGGCGGCGCGGACGCGATCATGCTGCTGCGCGTCGACCGCTCGGTGGACGCCGAGGTGCTCGGCTCGATCGGCGGCACCGTCGGTGCCAAGCTGGTCCGCTCGATCGCCTTCGACTGAGCTTCGACCGCACTACCTCAATCGCACTACTTCAATCGCACTACGGCGGTGGCCGGGTCGAG